>JBOHFK010000074.1:0-28147 GCA_050699635.1 Pseudonocardiaceae bacterium
CTGCAGAAGCGTCATCTCCATCCCGGGTCGGGCGATCTGCTCCGCCTCTACGCGGACGCCTTCGAGAAGGTGTGGGCCAACACCGACATGGTGACCACCCTCGCGGCGGCGGCGTCATGACCGCCACCCAGGCCCTGACGCGGGACACGCTGGAATCGGTCGCCGCACGCATCCGCTCGCACGTAGTCGACATGTGCGCGGGGCCCGAAGGCGGTCATCTCGGCGGCACGTTCTCCAGCGTCGAGGTGCTCACCGCGTTGTACTTCTCGGTGCTGAACGTGGACCCGGCGCGGCCGGACGACCCGGCACGCGACCGCTTCCTGCTCAGCAAGGGACACGCCGCCGTCGGCCTGTACGCGACGCTGGCCGAACGGGGTTTCCTGCCGGTCGAGGAACTCACCGGATACGGACGCCCCGGCAGCAGCCTGATGGGCCATCCGGTACGCGCGGTGCCCGGCGTGGAACTGCCCACCGGGTCGCTCGGCCACGGTCTCGCACTGGCCTGCGGATTCGCGCTGGCCACCCGGTACGCCGGCCGTGACTCGCGCAGCTTCGTGCTGCTCGGCGACGGCGAACTCCAGGAAGGGTCGGTATGGGAGGCGGCCATCGCGGCCGCGTCGCTACGGCTGGACCGGCTGGTCGCCGTGGTGGACCGCAACGGGCTGCAGTTGACCGGTTCCACCGAGCAAATCGCGCCGATGGAACCACTGGCCGACCGCTGGCGCAGTTTCGGCTGGGCGGTCCGCGACGTGGACGGCCACGACGCAACCCAACTGGCCGACCACCTCGCCGCCGCGCCCTGGGAACCGGGCAAGCCAAGCGTGCTGATCGCCCGCACAGTCAAGGGCCATGGGCTCCCGTTCCTCGCCGGCCGGGCAGCCAGCCACTACGTGACGCTGTCGAAGCGCAACCACGCACGGGCAATCGGCGCGCTACGGACCACGGATACCGCCGGATGAGCCGCGCGACCCGAGAGGCCTACCGGGACTGTCTGCTTCCGTTGCTGAATCGGCATCCCGACCTGATCTGCCTGGACTCCGACACCGGCCTGTTCAGCGCGGAGCACGCCGCAGCGGCCGGCGAGCAGTACCTCAACCTCGGTATCGCCGAGCACAACTTGATGTGCATGGCCGCCGGGATGGCCGCGTGCGGGCGGATTCCGTTCGTCAACACGATGGCCGCCTTCGCCACGTCCCGCGCGCTGGAAGCGGTCAAGATCGACATCGCTTACAACCGGTTGCCGGTCCGCATCATGGCCACCCACGGCGGTCTCGCCGCGGGCCACCTCGGTCCGACTCACCAGGCGCTGGAAGACCTCGCCGTGTTCCGGGTGCTGCCGGGAATGACTGTGGTGGTGCCTGCCGACGCCGCCGCCACGGAAGCGTTCGTGGAGCAGAGCCTGGGTCTGGATGGACCGCTCTATGTCCGGCTCGGCCGCAAACCGTCACCGCCGCTGCCCGCGGCCCCTCCTCCGGTCATCGGGCAGGCGCAGACGCTGCGGCAGGGCGGTGACGTGGTGCTCGTGTGCTGCGGTCCGTACCCGGTGCTCGCCTGCCTCGACGCGGCGGATGTCCTTGCCGGACAAGGCATCGAGGCCACCGTGCTGAACCTGCACACGCTGCGGCCGTTCGACACGGAGACGCTGGTGGCCGCGGCGCGACCGGCCTCGCTCGTAGTGACTCTCGAAGAGCACTGGCGCAACGGCGGCCTCGGTGGCGCGGTGGCCGAAGCGCTGGCGGAGGCGGCGCCCACGAGGGTGTTGAGGCTGGGGATGCCGGATCGGTTCGTCGACACGGTCGGCGACCAGGAACATCTCGTCACGCACTACGACCTCACCGCGGAGCGGGTCGTGAGGACGGTCCGTACCGCCCTCGACACGGCTGCCGGTTCCGGGAGGCCCGATCGAAAGGACGTCACCACGTGACCACAGTGCAGGAGGCGAGACCCACGACGTCCGGGATTGAGCTGCCACCGTCGTCACACGTCATCGTGGTCAACCGCTGGCGCGAGCGATACGCGGAATACGCCGACTACATCGACCACCAACGGCATCGTGTGACGTATGTGAGTACCGAGGTGGGGCTCGCCGCCGTGCCGAAATCGGCGACCGGCGTCGCCGTGGTGAAGGCGACCGACGATCTGGACGAGGTCACCGCGGCCGTCGACGATCTGGTCCGCCGTCACGGGGAACCCGAGAGGATCGTCGCGCTCAAAGAGGACGATCTTCTGGTCGGGGCCGCGCTGCGTGAACGGTGGAAGGTCCCCGGCCCTCAAACCGATCAGTTGCTGCCGTTCCGGGACAAGCTGGTGATGGTCGCCAGGGTCGCTCGGGCGGGACTGCCGGTCCCGACCTTCGCTCCGGCCTCGGATGCCGACAGTGTACTGGCCTTCGCGGAGACCACCGGATGGCCTGTGGTCGTCAAGCCAACGATCGGCAGCTCCAGTTTCGGTGTCGTCCGTGTCGACGCTCCTGAGGACGTGACCGAACTGCGCTTTGACGACGGGCCGTACCTGGTGCAGACGTTCAACCCCCACCCGATCTACCACGTCGACGGTTCCTGTGACGGCGACACGGTGTCCGTCGTCCGGACGTCCCGCTATCTCAACAACTGCATGGACTTCCGCGGCGGCACCGTCCTGGGCTCTGTGGAGGAGAGCGATCCGGCGATACAGCGGCTCGCCGCCGACTTCGCCGAACGGGTACTGCACGCGCTCACGGATCGGCCCACCGTGTTCCACCTGGAGGTGTTCGTCGACCGTACGGCTGGAACGTGCACCTTCCTCGAGATCGGAGCCCGCGTCGGGGGTGCGGAGATCCCGCTGCTGTGGCGCGAGGTCCACCGTCTCGACCTGGTGGAGGTCGCCTTCCGCAATCAGCTTGCCCTGCCACCGCTGGCGATACCTCCACTGCGCACCGATGAGGTCGGCGGCTGGTTGCTCGTCCCGGCCCCGGAGCGCAGGCCGTGCCGGATCACTGCGGTGACGTCAATGGTCGGGCGATCGCCCGGCCCGTACGCGGAGGCGGTGCTGGAACCCGGCGATGTGCTGCCGGAGGCCGACTCCTACTACGAACACGTGGGCGGCAGGTTCCGCTTCCGAGGCGCGTCCACGGTCGCCGTGGAGGAGGCCATCCAGCGCACCGCGGCGGCGTTTCGCGTGGAGGCGAAGCCACTGATCTAGGGTTGCCCGGTCGGCTCAACCAACATCACGAAGGATCGAGGCTGGTGCGAACAGGATTTATGTGCCCTCTGCCATGATAGTGAACTCAAAGGTGGCGCATGTCTTGACTCCAACCTTGCCAGACAGCTCGATTAGTCGAGTATCTATCATCTGTTTGATTTTACTCCGAGAGACGCCAAGGCCGTGGGCAATCAGTTGAGCGGGCCGCAATGGGATGGGGTCGGCGAACGTGACGCGGACTGAGCAGGGATACTGACGACATGGCATATCCGGATCAGAGATGATCTCCCACGAGCCTTCCCAGTCGAGGGTGAAGTGATTCTTCCGGGCTGTGGCCGAGTCGAGTAGCACTTCAGCGACTAGGTCAGAGTCATTTTTTTCGAAGCGACGCAGGAGATTGTGATCGATTGATGCCGATCGTTCGATGACTGTTGCTTTGGATGTTCGATCACAGCGCGTGCACTGCAGCAACAACCAGACGTCGAGTAGCTTCCCGTTGGCGTTGACCCGAAATTTCCCGGATGCCTCGGATGTGTCGCTGCCGCAGGCTGGACAACGCCGTCGGACTACCGGAAGGCGAGTACGACGAACCAGCCAAGTCGCAATGGGTTGCGTGCTCCTCGATTCAGAAAACATTTCCTACCTAGGGTTGTGCTGTGATGCGGTAATCGAGCGTGCTCAGGATGGTCGCCGTGCGGGCACGCAACTGGCTCACAGAATCGGCGGTGATCGCGAAACGGATGAAGAAATTCTCCTTTTCCAGGCTGCTGATCTGGTAGCCGTTGATGACCTCCGCGTTGATTACGTCGGGTAGTGCACGCAGGTCGTCCTCTGTGGTACTGATCTCGACAATGCCGAGCTCGTCGGCTTCCACATCGAACAAGCCAATAATCGGCCGGTCGCGAAGCGGGCCCAGTCGCTCCGGTGTGAATGTGAATTCGCCTAGCGACATGGAGATAAACGCCTCGATCGGGTCGATCCCACTGGTCTCGTGGATCACCGCGGAATACATGCCGCCGGCAGGCCGGGGATTGATCTCTATAATCTCCGTCCGGCCGTCTTCATCGACCCGGCCCTCAACGTGCAGCCAGAGCTGGTCGATGTGGAGGTCTGTGCAGAGCGTGTCAATCATCTCGCTCAGGGCACGCACACCATCACGCACGTGATCTTGCTGAGGTGGATGGATCTGAAGCCCCGCGTTGTGGTGCCTGGTGTCGTCGTGCTCAGGCCTCTCGACCGCCAGGACTGGATGGAAGCGGCCACCCGCGACGGGGCCGTCCACGGAGAACTCAGTACCGGGCAGATATTCCTCGATGATCAGCTCTGTGTCGGCGACGCCGAGTTCGGCCAGGTGGCGCTGGTAGGCAAGGAGCTCGGCCGGGCTGTCCACTCGACGAACCAGCCACGAGGCCGCACTTTCACGTGAGGGCTTGACGATGGCGGGGAAGAAGTCCACCTCCGCCGGGTCGCCGCAGAAGCGGATGGCGGACAGCCCCAGGGCCCGCATATGGTCTCGGACCAGCGCCTTGCTGGCCAGCACATTGAGGCCGGCGCCAACACCCGGAAGGTCGTAGTGCGCGGCTATGGCGTCCTGCCAGGGGATCAACGGTTCGATCATGTTGACGACAGCGATGGGGACGATGTCGCGCTGGTCAAGCCGGGTGATGAGCGTGGGCAGGTCCTCGCTGTCCCAATCCAACAGGACATGGTCATCACATTTGTCGCGGTTGCGATTGTCGGGACGTTCGGAGATCAGTACCGACCGCAGGCCGCGGGCTCGCAGCTGTTCGACAGCAAGGGCCACGCCGCCGGCATTCCATTTGGAGAGGATGAGCACGGATTTCACGCCGCGACCTCCAGGGCTGAGTTTCAGGGCTGGCATCAAGAAACATCCGGACCAACATCCTAGAGTGGCACGGGCGGGGGCCGCGCCGGGGTAAGCGAGATGCTTAGTCGCAGGAGAGAAAGGTCAACGCAATGTGTCCCCGCGAATGAACTTGTCGCGGACGCACATGACGTCGGCGCGGTCGTACCATCCTTTTCGACGCGGCAGATCGGTTGTGCCGTCCGGTCAACCAATGGTCCTAATACGGAGGTCACGTGTCAGCGACACCAGTGCACCCGGGTGACGGCAGGATCGCCGTACTCGCCAGCAGGGTCGGCGCGGACGAGAAACGACTGCTCGACACAGACGTCCGGCTTGACGCCCCGTCCCCGCCACTGACTCCCGAGCTGCTCGGCGGTTCCCCGCGCACCGACGTCGACGCCTGCACCGCGGCCACCTCGGCTCGCACCGGTCTCGCCGGATACGACGAGTTCGCTCGGGAACTCATCGACCGGTACCGGGCCGGGGACACCACCGGAGCGGGTGGTGAGGACCGGTCCGTACCGCCCTCGATACGGCGGTCCGCTCCGGAACAACCGATTGAAAGGACACCATCCCATGACCACAGCGCAGGCCTGCCCGGAGTGCGAGGACGAGGTGCAGATCGGCGAATCGGTGCGGCTCAACGAGATCGTCGAGTGCGCCGGCTGCCGGAGCGAACTGGAGATCGTGGCGTTGAGTCCGGCGGTGCTCGCCCTCGCGCCCGAGGTCGAAGAAGACTGGGGAGAGTAGCGGTCGTGCGCAAGCACGCGACATTCACCGGGTCCCGGTCGTGATCCGCGTAGCCGTGGTCGGCGCGACCGGCTACATCGGCGGTGAACTGCTGCGACTGCTCGTCGGCCATCCCGAGGTCGAGGTGGTCGGCGCGGTGTCCTCCCGGTTCCCCGGCAAGCGGGTCGACGGTGTGCATCCGAACCTGCGGTCCGCCACCGACCTGCTGTTCTGTTCGGCCGACGAGGTGGAGGAGTGCGACGTGGTCTTCCTCGCCACGCCGCACCGCGCCGCCATGACGCAGATCGACCACTGGATCGGACAGGCCAAGCAGGTCATCGACCTCACCGGCGACTTCCGGCTGGACGACACCGAAGTCTTCGAGCGCTACTACGGGACAGCGCACGCCGCGCCGCACCTGCTCGGCGACTTCGTCCCCGGGATCCCCGAACTGCACCGGGACAACCTGGCCTCCGCCGACCTGGTCAGCGTGCCCGGCTGCATGGCGGTGGCGGGCGTGCTCGCGCTTCATCCGCTCGTGGCACGGGGCTTGGTCGAGCCGATGGCCCGGTTCGACGCGCGCACCGGCTCGAGTGGTTCCGGTGCCACCGCGGGCGAGGCGAATCTGCATGCCGAACGCAGCGGGGCGATGCGGGTGTTCGCGCCGACCGGGCACCGGCACGAGGCTGAGATCTCCCGGCACCTCGGCATTCCGGCCACCATGACCGCGACCGGAGTGGAGGCGGTGCGTGGCGTGCAGACGATCGGTCACGCCACGCTGCGCCCCAGTGTGGACACATCGGCGGTGCGCAGGGCGTTCCGCGAGCAGTACCGGGACGAGCCGTTCGTCCGGGTGGTCGCCCACCAGCGTGGCACTTTCCGTTATCCGGAGCCGAAGATCCTGCTGGGATCGAACTACTGCGACGTCGGGTTCGCCGTCGACGAGGAGGCCGGGCGGCTGGTGACCATCGCGGCACTGGACAACCTCATGAAGGGCGGCGCGGGCAATGCGGTCCAGTGCCTGAACATCCGCATGGGCTGGCCGGAAGCACTCGGCCTGTCCTTCCCCGGCCTGCATCCCATCTGATCCCCGGCGAACTGGAGAGACCGTGACCACCAGACCGCTGACAGTCGTCAAGTGCGGCGGCAACTCACAAGGGAAGTAGCTGACGATGCCAACCAGTTCCCGCGCGCGAACGAAGCGAGTGGCGTTCGTCGACGCGTTCTCGATGGGACGCCACCTCCTGCCCGCGCTGCACCGGCTCGGCATGGAGTGCGTGCACGTCCAGTCGCCGAGCCCCGACGTCCACATGGCTCGGCTGCCGTTCCCCGAGGGTTTCGTGGACAACGTTCGGCATGACGGTGACGTCGCGGCCACGGCGTCCGCGCTGCGCGAGCACGGGGTCGGCTGGGTGATCGCCGGCGGGGAGTCGGGCGTCGAGCTGGCCGACCGGCTCTCCGCCGAACTCGGCACTCCCGGCAACGGGATGAGCCGGCCGATGTCCCGCCGCAACAAGTACGACATGGTCCTGGCACTGCGCGATGCCGGACTGGAGCACGCGGCCACCATCGTCTCGTCCGATGCCGACGAGATCATCGAATGGGCCGAGACGACCGCAGGCTACCCGATCGTCCTGAAACCGGTCGCCAGCTCCGGCACCGACAACGTCGTGGCATGTTCGTCCGCCGAGCAGGTTCGCGCCGTCCACGAGAAGATCATGACCAGTGCCGACCGCCACGCCAAGCCCAACACGGTGGTGCTCGCGCAGGAGTTCCTGGACGGGGACGAGTACTTCGTCAACACGGTCAGCCGTGACGGCAGGCACCACACCGTCGAGATCTGGCGGTACTACAAGATCCGGCTCCCCGGCGGCAACATCATCTACGACTACAACGAGCCCCTGTCACCGGACGATCCGGACGCCAAGAAGGTGGAGTCCTATACCCACCGAGTGCTTGATGCCCTGGAGGTCCGGCACTGGGCCGGCCACACCGAGGTCATGCTGACCGCCAGAGGACCGGTGCTCGTCGAGTGTGCCGCACGCCTCGGCGGGGGTCAGGTTCCGGAGAACAGCAATCGCTGCTTCGGCACCAACCAGATCGACCTCCTCGCCCTGTCCGTGGCGAACCCGGCCGAGTTCGACCGACTGCCCACCACCGCATACCAGTTGCTGCAACGTTTGCGTTTCGTGCATCTCATCAACCCAAGGGACCACGGCGTGGCCCCATCCCACGAGACGATGGCCGCCATCCGCGCGCTCCCGTCCTACGCCCACACCCTCATGACGCAACCGGAAGGGCACCTGCTTCCTCGAACGATCGACGTCGCGACCCAGCCGGGGTACGTAATTCTCATCTCCGATGATCCGGCAGAGCTTCGTGCTGACTATCAGAAGCTGCGAGAAATCGAACGTGACCACCTCTACGCCAACAGCCCCAACATGAAGCCGCTGAGTCTCAGTGCGGCGCACCGCACGGAGGAGCCGGGTTGATCCTCCTCCAGCGTGGAGGGGGAATCCCCGCTCCTGGCGAGCCGTCGGGAGGATAAGTAAGACAAGGAGCCACGTTGTCCAGCAATGTCGTACCCACCAGCCAACGGTCCTCGGCGGTCGCCTGGGGCGCCACCGCCGCCGAAGCGATCGCCCACGGTGGACAGCTGGCCGCGGCGATCCACGTGCACACCGAGTCAGTCGCGTGAGTACCGCGGCGTCGGACCGGTCGAGCGTCGACGAGCCGCGATTCCGTGACACTCTGCGCGGCCTGCCCCGCCGGGTCTGGATCATCAGTCTCGGCAGCCTGATCCTCCAGGTCGGCAGCTTTCTGCCCGTGTTCATCGTGTTCTACCTGACCCAGCGCGGCCATTCCGCCGGGGCCGCGGGGCTCGTGCTGGGCGCGTCCGGTCTGGGTAGAGTGCTCGGCAACGTCATCGGTGGCTACCTCACCGACACTATCGGCCGACGACCGGCCATCTTGCTGTCCATCGTGACCACCTCCGGGTTGACAGCGACCGTGCCGTTTCTCGGACCGCTCCCGACCATCATCGTTGTGGTCGGTCTCATCGGCGTGATGTCGCAGATCTACCGGCCGGCCATGGCCGCGGTGCTGGTCGACTCCGTGGCGTCACCCCAGCAACGGCTCGCCGCCTTCGGGGTGCTCCGGTTCGCGCAGAACGTCGGCGCTGCCCTAGGCGGCGTCCTCGGCGGCGTGGTGGCCAGCATCTCCTATGTGGGGCTCTTCCTGGGAGAGGCTGCCGCGCTCCTGCCGTTCGGCATGATCGTGGCGGTGCTGCTGCGGGATACACCCCAGCCGCGGTCCGACCCCGACAACGCGGAAACGCGGGCGGACCTGACGGTCGGGTACCGGCAGGCGCTCACCGATCGTACCCTGGTGCGATTCCTGCTGATGACCGTGTTCGCCATGTTCGTCTACATCCAGACCACCGTCGGCCTGCCCCTGCACGTCAACGACGTGGGTCTGAGCGCGCGCGACTTCGGTCTCCTCATGGGGCTCAACGGTCTGCTGGTGGTGCTGCTGGAGCTGCCCATCATCAGCGTGGTCGGCCGGTACCGGCCGGAGTACGTACTGGCCATCGGCAACCTGTTCACTTGTGTCGGTCTCGCGCTGACCGGGTTCACGACCGGAATGGGCCTGCTGGCGGCGACGGTGCTGATCTGGACGTTCGGCGAGATGGTGTCCTCCTCCATTGTCCAGGCCCACCTGGTAAGTCTGACTCCGCCGGGGATGGTCGGGCGTTACCAGGGGTTGTACGGCGCCGCATACACGGTCGGTACGGGCGCCGGACCGGTCATCGGCGGTGCCGTGTACGCGATCGGCCCATGGGCGCTGTGGACCCTGACCGGCGTGCTAGGGCTGCTGAGCGCCCAGCTTAGTCTGCGGCTCCGCCGCCCGGCCTCTACAGCGAACGAACCGAATTCCTGACCTGGGGGTGGAACGATGCACACGCGACGTCACCGGCCGCCGAGGTACGCGAGAACAGCGACGCTTAGGTGGCCAACCACGCCCGACCGCAAACCCGCGGCGGCAGACTTCCCGCCACACAAACCTGGCATATCCGCACGGATTCACGACGCCACGTTGCGTCGTTTCTGTGCCCCTAATGGTCCGAAATGAACAGGAGAGAACTAGTGAGTGACTTCAAGGGACTGGTCGCGATCGTTACCGGCGGTGCGTCGGGAATCGGTCTGGCCACGGCGAAACTGCTGAACAGCAGGGGAGCTCGGGTCGCCGTACTCGATCTCAAACCGGACGGGCTCCCGGACGACATCATGGGCATCGAGGCCGACGTCACCGGCGATGCCCAGGTCAAGTCCGCTGTGGATGCTGTGGTCGAGCGGTTCGGCAGGCTGGACGTGGTGGTGAACAACGTCGGAATTCCCGCGGTCGGGGATGTCGCCGAGAACAGCGACGACGAGTGGCTGCGAGTACTGGACGTCAACGTGGTCGGGATGGTCAGGGTCGCCCGGCACGCGTTGCCGCACCTGCGGCGCTCGCCGGCCGCGGCGATCGTCAACACGTGCTCGATCGTCGCATGGGCCGGACTGCAGCAGCGGGCGCTGTATTCGACCAGTAAGGGCGCGGTGTACGCACTGACGCTGGCCATGGCGGCGGACCATGTCCGCGAGGGCATCCGGGTCAATTGCGTCGCTCCTGGTGCAGCGGACTCACCTTGGGTGGAAAGGCAACTCAGCCGAACAGCGGATCCGGCGGCCGCAAAGGAGGCGATGAACGCGACCCTGCCGATGGGTCGTCTGGTGTCGACCGACGAGATCGCAGGCGCGATCGCCTACCTGGCGAGCCCGTTGTCGGGCGCTTCCGTGGGCACGGTGCTCGCCGTGGACGGCGGCATTCACGGCCTGCGAATGCGGCCGCCGGCCCAGCAGCACCTCATCGGCCGATGAGCGTCCAGAACAGACCGTTGGTGCCGAACAACCGGGGAGTTTGAATGCCGCTTGATCCAACCTACGTGGGAATCAGGGACTATCGTGTTGCAACCGGGTTCACACCGCTCTACACAATGTCGGTGGACCAGGCCCGGCGAGCGGATCGGGAAACCGAAGCCACGATCTGGGATTGGATCAAACAACCTGAAGAAGTATTCGATCTAGAGTTCACTGGTCCGGCCGGCCAACAGTCGATCAGGGTGTACCGCCCGCGGAGCGACGGCCCGCTTCCAGTGCTGTTGTACTTCTTCGGCGGCGGCTGGGTCGTTGGCTCCCTGGACACGTCGGACTCGATCTGCCGTGCGCTGGCCAGCATGGTTCCCTGTGTGATCGTGTCTGCGGGCTACCGACTGGCGCCCGAGCACCCGTTTCCGGCAGCTATCGACGACTGCTACGCCGCCGTGAAATGGGTAGCGGACCATGCGTCTGAGCTCGGTGCCGACAGTGAACGCATTGCTGTAGCAGGAGACAGCTCTGGCGGCAACCTGGCTGCGGCGATGACCCTGATGGCCAGGGACAACGACGGACCGTCGATCTCCGCCCAGGTACTCACCTACCCGGCGCTGAGCAGCAGCGCAGCGACGAAGTCCATGCGCGACAACAACGATCCGATGTTCTTCAACGCTACCTCGTCCGCCTGGTTCTGGAGCCAGTACCTCGCCGAGCCTGCCGACGGTGATTCCCCCTACGCCTCACCACTCAACGCGGCCGACCACAGTGGACTTCCTGCGGCCATGGTGATCACAGCCGAGTTCTGTCCGCTGCATGACGAGGGCGAAGCCTACGCGGATTCGCTCGCGCTCGCGGGTGTGCCGGTGGAGTATCACCGATATGCGGGCTTGCCGCACGGTTTTCTGGCCGTGGCGGCAGTACTCGAAACTGCCAGAGATGCACTGGGCTTGATCGCCGATTTTCTGCACAAGCGGTTGGCGGTGGAATAAAATTGGATGGAAGTGCGGGCGTGGTTCTCCGTGCGCCTAGGTACGTGCTCGGCGAGACTTCGATAAACCACACCGAAATCGAGGGATTCGCCGATTTCGTCGACCAACGGCGGATGGTGCCCGACGCCCGGATGTGGGGATGGGGCGCGGTTCACTGTACGGCACTCGACACGGCCACCCTCGCAGTACGAACTGGCCGCCAGACATTGCGCGCGGCAGCCGTCGAGCCGGGCAAAGTTGACGCGCTTGTGTTGTGCTCCACCATATTTCCCGCCGAAGTTGCGGCGCATGGTGAGCTGATTGCGTCGGTCCTCCGTGGGCTGGAGCTCGGGTGTGTTTCGGTTACTGGGATCACGCTGAACCGGTGCGCGAACATGCTTGCCGGACTGCACGTTGCCGCCGCGATGGTTGCTGGGGGCCGTCATCGGACTGTGCTGGTGATCACAGCGGATCGGGTGGCCGCCGAATCCGCGCGGATCACTGACTTCGCACTGTTCAGCGACGGTGCAGCCAGTTGCCTGGTCACGCAACAGTCGGACGGCGCTTCGGAAGCCTACCAATGGGTCGCCGACGCGTACGCTCAGGACCCGGCTGCGCTCGGCCGAGGCAACGAGATCAGCGCTGATCTGGCCAGAACGGCTAACCAGCGACTGTTCGCCGAGGCTGGCATTGGCATTGAGGCGATCGACGGCCTGCTGCACAACAACATATATCTACCGATCGTGACGATGAAGGAAGTGCAGGCCGGTTTCGATCAATCCCAGTTGGACACATCGAATATCGCCAGGGTCGGGCACTGCTTTGCCGCAGACCCGTTGATCAACCTCGTCGATCGGTGGTCTGCCGGCACTATCCGGGCGGGCGGGCTCTACCTGCTGGCATCGAGCGTATCCGGGCTGCGGGTGTGCGTCCTGCTACGTGCCGACTCTGCGGCACGGCGAGTGAGCCCGGCCCAGTCGAAGGCAGCGTGACTGAACGGCTTTACCGACAGATCAGGTCGTCGCGAATCTATGAAGGAGTCACCGAAATGCAGAAAATGATCATTGCGGCTTGTGTCGACCAGGGCCGGTCGCAGTGAGCTCCGCATCAGGCCAGTACTGGATCGTCGGCGACGGCGTCGGCCCAACCACGCTGCTATGGCTGCGGACCATGGTCCGGGAGGTCTTGCAGTTGCCCGAGTCCGAAGATGTCGATATGTGGACACTGCGCGAGCTCGGCGCTCGCTCGCTGCAGGTAGTCGCCCTGCAGTTCCGCATTCTGCAGGAGACCTCGGTCAATGTAGAGATGGACGAGCTGGTCGGCGGTTCGCACATTGCGGATATCGCCACGCTGATCGACGTACGTAGGCCGACCGCGGAGCGAGGCCCAAGGTGAGCCCCTCAGTGATCAATACCATGCTTGCCGGGCTGCCCACGCCTGGCCACCGGCTTTGCCGGTATCAAGAAACATCCCACTGGCGTCAAGAGTGGCACGGGCGGGGTAAGCGAAATACGCAGCTGCGGGAGAAAAGTCAACGCAATGCGTCCTCGAGGATGAACTTGTCACTGACGCGCATGGTGTCGGCGTGCCCGTAGCGTCCCTTTCGACGCGGCAGACCACATTTTGCTGAGCTGACCATCTGAGTGAGGATCACGATGAGTCTCTCCGAAGCGTTCGATCCCGACGTCCTCGCCCTGCCACTGTTCGACGATGCTCACCGCACCCTCACCGACGAGATCGAGCAATGGTGCGGAGACCGGGCCGAGGCATGGGTGAGCCTGGACACCACCGATCCGGCCGCCACCGGCCGAGCCATGCTCGCCGAACTCGGCCAGTCGGGTTGGCTACGTCACCTCGACCCCGACCAGCCCGACTCCGACCTTAGGTCCCTGTGTCTCAGACGCCAGGCCCTGGCGTACTACGAGGACCTGGCCGACTTCACCTACTCGATCCAGGAGCTCACCGCCGCCGCGATCGCCCGCCACGGCACCGACCAGCAGCGTCGCCGCTACCTGCCCGGCCTGGCCACCGGGACCAGTGCAGGGGCGCTGGCTGTCTCCGAGCCCGGCGCAGGCTCCGACCTCGCCGCTGTGGTGCTCGAAGCGACCCCCGACGGGGACGGATTCGTCCTCAACGGAACCAAGACATGGATCGCGCAAGGCGACATCGCCGACGTGTGCGTCGTCCTGGCCCGCACCGGAGACGGACCTGGCCCGCTGGGCCTGACCACCTTCCTCGCTGATTGCAGCGGCCCCGGCTTCGAAGCTGAGCCCATCGGTGCGATCGCGCCCCGATCGTGGGCCGAACTGACGTTCACGGACTTCCGCGTGGGCCCTGAGGCCGTGCTCGGCGAACGCGGCCAAGGCCTCGTGGTCGCTCTCGACGTGCTCGAACGAGCTCGTGCGACCGTAGCCGCCGCCGCGATCGGCTTCGCCAGGCGCGCCTTCCGGCTCGCACTCGACCATGCCCGTACCCGCAAGGCTTACGGCGGTCGGCTCGCAGACCTTCAACTCGTCAGGTCCTCTCTCGCGGGTATGGACGTCAAACTCTCAGCCGCCTCTCTGCTGACCGCCCGCGCCGCCTGGGCGATGGACGCTGACCTCGACCATGCCAAGCACTCCTCGACCGCCAAGCTCTATGGCACCGAGGCTGCTGGCGAGATCGTCGACAGCGCCGTCCAGATCTTCGGCGCTGCCGGGCTCGTCTCCGGCAGCGCGATGGAGCGGCTCTACCGCCAGATCCGTTCCCTGCGCATCTATGAGGGATCGTCCGAAGTGATCGAAATGACGATCGCTGACGCCCTATGAACGACCACGACCCGTACCGAGGATGGCCTGGCCCCGAACGCCCGTATCCCCATGCTCGACAAGGGAAGACACCAGTGACGCCAACCTTCCCGCCCGGCTGCCGCGCGAAGCCAGCGACGACTTCTCCGCCCAACTGGCCTCGTATCTACCGCAGCTGCCCGACGGCGATTGCTGGGAACGCAGCCGCCGAGCCTTTTACACCGCCCTGAGCGAGACGGATCTCCATGATGTCTGACCTTCCCATCCAACCCACCGGGACCGTTCATTGGGTCGGCACCGGTCTGTCGACCGGCCGCACCGGACTCGACCTTCTTGGCCAAGAAGCCGAGGTCGCCCTGTGGGGCCGCACTCGTGAACGCGCCAGCGCCCGCCTTAAAACTCTCGCCCCACAAGCCCCGGTGCAGGCACGCGGTCTTGACCGCGACGACCTCGCAACCGCGCTGCATCCCGGTGACGTTCTCGTCTCAATGCTCCCGGCCAGCCACCACCCCGACCTGTTGCGCACCGCCATCGACGCCGGAGCCCACTTCGCCTGCACCAGCTACACCTCACCCGAGATCGAGGAACTGTCGAAAGAGGCGACGGCGCAGCGCCTGGTGGTCCTCACCGAAGCCGGACTCGACCCCGGCATCGACCACCTCATGACTCACCTGCTTGTCGCCCAGGCGCGAGATGCGGTCGGCGACCGCGCCGACCGCATCTCGCTGGCCTCCTACTGCGGGGGTATCCCTGCCGAACCGAACGAGTTTCGCTACCAGTTCAGCTGGGCCCCGTTGGGAGTGCTGACCGCCCTCACCGCCCCTGCCCGGTACGTGCGTGACGGCCAGGTACGCGAAGTCGAGCGGCCCTGGGAGGACACCGAAGAGCTCGTGCTCGAGAGTGAGGTCTTCGAGGTCTATCCCAACCGCGACAGCGTCGGCTTCATCGACCAGTACGGCTTCCCCGAAGGCTGGTGCACCGACGCCTTCGTCCGCGGCACTCTCCGTCCACAGGGGTGGAGGGCGGCATGGAAGAGCGTGTTCGACACCGTCGCCTCCGGCGATCACGTCCGCCTCGCTGCCCTCGCCGACGAACTGGCTGAGCGGTATCCGACCACCGACACCGACCGCGACCGTGTCGTCCTCACCGTCGGCCTGGAGGTCGAACGCGACGGCCAGCACTGGTCCGGCCGCTATCGGCTCGATGTGACCGGCGACGACACCGACACCGCGATGGCCCGGTGCGTCTCGACCACCGTCGCCTCCGGCGTCGAACGCGTCCTTGCCGCAGCCTTGCCGCCTGGCCTGCATCGGGCCGCCGTCGACACCGGGGAGGCGAGCCACTGGCTCGACCAGCTCGCCCGAGCCAACCTGCCCTGCACTCTCCAATCAACCGACCAGGAACGACAGCACTGATCCCGACCTACGACCAGACACCGATCACCCGCCGGCGACCACGCCAGACCCCGCCAAGGCGTCGTGAAACGGGCTCAACAGCCTGCACCTCCACAGTAAGGACTTGACGTGGGACCTGTACCGAAGCCAATGACGGCGTCCGGTTCCGCCGAGCAGACCGGTCACCTCCGGCTCGTCGGCATCGGCGCAGGCCCAGCCAACCTGGGTCTGGCCGCACTGCTGCACGGCGATCCGGAGCAGCCGAACCTCTTCCTCGACCGCAAGCCGAGCTTCACCTGGCACGACGACCAACTCATCACCGGCGCGACACTCCAGGTGTCGATCTTCAAGGATCTGGTGAGCCTGTCCGACCCGACCAACCGGTTCTCGTTCCTGTCCTATCTGCACGAGCACGGCCGGATGTATCACTTCCTCAACGCCCAGTTCACCGAGGTGCCGCGCTCCGAGTTCCGCAACTACCTGGCCTGGGCGGCTGAGAGCAACGAGAACGTGGTCTTCTCCGAAACCGTCGAACGGGTTGACTTCGACGGAGTCTTCCGCGTCACCACCGATCTTCGTCAGGTCACCGCTGACAACATCGCTGTGGGCGTCGGCACCGTTCCATGGGTGCCCGAGTTCGCTGTCCCGCACCTGGGCGCGGGCCACTTCCACGTCAGCCAGTATCTGAGCCACGCGAAGGAACTGGCGGGCAAGCGGGTCGCCATAGTCGGCGGTGGCCAGTCCGGGGCCGAGGCATTCCTGGACCTGATCTCGCGACCCGAATCCGAGCGCCCGGCCTGGGTCTCATGGGTCTCCAGACGCCGCAACTACTTCCCGATCGACGACTCGACATTCACCAACGACTTCTACATGCCGGAGTACTCCGACTATTTCTATCGGCTGTCCGGGTCCAAACGTGCCGAGCTCAACTCGGCCCACCTGCTGAGCTCGGACGGGATCTCCGAGTCGACCCTCCGGGCGATCTACCAAGAGTTGTACCGGCTCCAGTTCATCGAGCGGGACGAGCACCGATTCGGGCTCCTGCCCAACCGGACCATTGTGGCCGCCGACCGCACTCGCAGCGGGGGCTTTGAAGTGACGCTGCGTCATAACGACGAGTCCGGCCAGAGCCAGTGTCTTCCGGTCGATGCGGTGGTGTGGGCAACCGGCTTCCGCCCCGCTCCCAAGACCTTCCTGCAGCCCCTGATGGACCGCATTGAGACCGAGAACGGTGAGGTCCGTGTCAACGAGGACTTCGCGATCGCCTGGGACGGCCCCCCGGACCGGAACATATTCATGCAGAACGCGGTGCGCGGCCAGCGAGGCCTGCCTGACGTGAACCTGAGTCTGAACGCCTGGCGGGCCCAGCGTATCGCCAACCGCCTGCGGGACAGCAGTGCACCCGAACTGGCGATGTCATTCATCGACTGGTCGGCCAAATACGGACGGGGCACTCAGTGGACACCGTAGACCTCGCTATCGTCGGCGGCGGAGTTATCGGTGCGCTCGTCGCCCACGAAGCGGTCGCGGCTTTCCCTGACGCGACCATCGCCGTCCTGGAACGCGGCCTGATCGGCCAGGGCGCCTCCAGCCGCTCGGCCGGTGTCCATTTCCCGCGCGGTGCGACCGCGCGCGTCAGGTCCATGACCGAGCACTCCCACCGCGTCTGGGAACGCCTGGCCACCGAACTCGACCTGCCGATCCGTGAAGTGGACGCGACGGTCGTCGCTACTGGTGACGCCGACGCGATCTCCACCACCTACCTACGACTCGGTGACGAGACCGCCCCGGCCGACCCGGCTCGCGGCTGGGCAGCTCCGCCGGGCGCCCGTGCCTGGACCCTGCACGGGTGCCACTACGCCGACGTCCAAGGAGTCGCCGGTCGCGTTCTGGCCAGGCTGCGCGACCACGTGACTGTTCTGGAGGGAACCGAGGTCACGGAACTCTCCTCCGATGGCGAACACCGACTCACCCTCGGCCAGGGGCGGGAGTTGCTTGCTCGCCGGGTCGGCCTGGTCCCCGGTCCGTGGATCGCGCACCCCGCCTGGGCCGACCTGGTCGCCCCGCTCGGCCTGCGCGTCAAGAAGGTCGTCGCCACCCATCTCGAATCGTCTCCCGCGCCCGACGATCCGCTCACGATCTTCCATGACGAGGATGCCTTCCTCCTGCCACTCCACGGGCGCGGCCACTTCCTGTTCAGCTACACATGCGATCGCTGGGACGTCGCCCCCGACGACGTCGAACTCGTCCTGGAGCGGTCCGACCTCGACGATGCCCGAGCCGTTCTGGGCCTCTTCGCGCCTGACCTGGTGGCTCGGTGCAACTCAGGCCGGGTCTTCTGCGACGCCTACAGCCCCCGCCGGGAACCCGTCGTCGCCGAACTGAGGCCCGGCCTGGTCTTCGCCGGAGCCGCTAGCGGCTCCGGCTACCGCCTGGCCCCCGCCATCGCTGCCGAGACCGTCGCCGCCCTGGATCTCACACCGACCCGAAACCTCTCCCAGCCACGACGGAGGCAGTCATGATCCTCAACTACTACCGCGAATCCGGACTGTCCGAAGCCTTCGGCATCGACATGTCCACGGTCGAGGGCCTCGATGTCGGTGCCGGCTGGGGCCGTGTCGCCCCCGGCGTCGCCTCTCTCAGCCACCAGCACGACGAGACCGAGTTCGTCGTCATCGTCGCCGGTACAGGCGAGCTGACCGTCGACGGTCGGACCCACCCGGCCCGGCCCGGCACCGTGGTTCTGTTCGAGCCGTTCGAATCGCACACCATCACCAACACTGGCGAGACGGACCTGATCTTCTTTACCCAGTACTGGCGCGACTCGGCCCGCACTCGCGCCTCAGCGCTGTCGCGTACTCGCGCGAACCACACCGACCGTCCCCAGTTCGTGTTCTCCACTCCTCCGACTCCCAACGGCGACCTTCATCTCGGTCACCTCTCCGGCCCCTACCTCGGTGCTGACGTCTACGTCCGATACCAGCGCCTCAGCGGCAACCGGGCCTGGCACCTGACCGGCAGTGACGACTTCCAGAGCTACGTCGAGGCCGTTGCCGCTCGCGAGAACTCCACCCCCGTCGAGGTCGCTGCGCACTACTCGGCTGAGATCGCCGCGACTCTCAAGGCGATGGACATCGAGGTCGACCAGTACTACGTCACCAGCGTGGATGAGGGCTACCCCGAAGGCCTCCAGCGCTTCTTCACCCGTCTGGTTGATTCTGGACACGTCAGCCCCAAGGCAACGCCTGCCCTTTTCGACTCCGAGACAGGCGAGTACCTCTACGAAGTCAACGTCGGCGGCACCTGCCCCGGCTGTTCCCAGCCCGCCGGTGGCAACATCTGCGAAGAATGCGGCGAGCCCAACCTTGTCGCCGACCTTGCTGATCCGACCTCTCACATCAGCAGCACCGCACCGAAACACGCTGATCTCGAGCGCTATACGCTGCCGCTGCACGAGTTCGCCGACGCCGTCGCCGACCACCACCGGCTCGGCCGTGTCCCGGTCCGCCTGCGCGAACTGGCCCAGCGAGTCTTTGCCCGCGAGACGCTCGACCTGCCGGTCTCCCATCCTTCCGACTGGGGAGTGAGGCCCGCCGATGATGACCTGGACGGCCAGGTCATCTGGGTCTGGCCGGAGATGAGCTACGGCTTCCTCCACGGCATCGAACGGCTCGGCGCCGATCTGGGTGAGGGCTGGTCGAGTGAGGTGCCTTCCCCCGACTGGAAGATCGTGCACTTCTTCGGCTACGACAACAGCTTTTACCACTCGATTCTCTACCCGGTCCTGTACCGGCTGGCCTTCCCGGAGTGGAACCCCGACGTCGACTACCACCTCAACGAGTTCTACCTGCTCGAAGGCCAGAAGTTCTCCACCAGCAGGCGGCACGCGATCGGGGGCAAGGAGATTCTTACTCCCGACACCGTTGACGCCGTCCGCTACTACCTCTCCCGCACCCGCCCCGAAGGCGAACGCACTGATTTCCGTCGCACCGAATTCGACCGCGCCTGTGCCGACACTCTCGTTGGCCAGTGGGAGGAGTGGCTCATCGGCCTAGGCGATCGTATCGACAGTCACTTCAGCGGCGTTGTCCCTGACGCAGGCACCTGGACCAGCGAGCACACCGCCTTCCTGGCCCGTCTGTCGCTACGGCTTGACGAGATCACCGCCGCACTCAATCCCGAAGGGTTCTCGCTGAGGTCCGCCGCGACCGCACTCGACGGCATTGTCACCGATGTCCGTGCCTTCTCCCGTCAGCAGTCCGCCTTGGCCCAGGTTGACCGATGGAGCTCCGAGGCCCGCACCGCCATCGCTCTCGAACTGGCCGCAGCCCGGCTCCTCGCCACCGCCTCAGCTCCCTTGATGCCGCGCTTCTCGGCCAAACTGGCCGCCGCCCTCGGCATCCCGGCGATCGAAACCTGGCCTGACACGGCCGACCTGGTCGAGCCCGGCAGTCGCTGCACCCTCTCGGGCACCCGCTTCTTCAGTACCGACGGACCCGCGAAGGATCGGTAGCAGCAATGACCGAATCGATCATCAACCGCATCATCGCCACCAGGCCCCACCACGACGGTGCCATCACCGTCACCGGCCTCGGCCACCGCACCACCATGCCGCTGGCCGAGTTCTACGACCGGGCCAGGGCCGTCGCCGGAGCCCTGCGCCGCCGAGGCATTGGCGCGGGCGACCGCATCGGCATCCTCTCGGCCAACCGTCTCGAATGGGTGCTGCTCGACCTTGCCGCCCTCATGATCAAGGCGCAGACCGCCGGTTTCGAGCCTGGTAAGTTCAGTCCCGACACCGAACTGATCGAGCGCTACGGCCTCGACCTTCTCTACACCGACGCTTCGCTGTCCGACGATGCCCCGTCCCGAGCAACGTCGATCTCGACCATCGCCAGCCATGCTGAGGAAGCTACCGCGGCTCTCGACTCGGACGAATGGGGCGCCACGGAATGCACCACCGTCAAGTTCACCTCCGGCTCCACTGGAGCCCCCAAGGGACTTGAAGCCACCGTCAGCAGTATCGACTCCTCGCTGCGCGCTGTTCAAAGCCTGTTCAACCATCGTCCGGGTGACGATATTCTTACTTTTCTGCCCCTCTCGCTTCTCCAACAACGCTACTGGCTCTATTCGGCGCTGTATTGGGGGCACGACATCACTATCACGACCTACCAGTCTGTCTTCGCTGTGATGTCGACTGTCCGCCCCACAGTCGTCATGGGTGTCCCCGCCTTCTTCGATACCGCCAAGCGACACCTCGAAAGCAGTCTCGCTGACGGTATCGAACCCGCCAATGCGGTCACCGAACTCTTCGGTGACCGCATCCGCTACCTGTGGACGGGCTCGGCTCCCGCCGACTCGACAACGCTCAGGTTCTACAGCGAAGTCGGCCTTCCCATCTACGAAGGCTATGGCCTCAACGAAACCTGTATCACCACCAAGAACCACCCTGGCGCTCATCGTGAAGGTAGCGTGGGCCGGCCTCTCCCCGGCAAGGAGATCGTCATCGACGATGAAGGTGTGGTCTGTGTCCGCAGCGACCACCCGGTCAACACCGCCTACACATACGCTGCTCCCGGTGATAGTGAACGAATGTTCAGATCTAGCGGTATCGTCCGTACCGGGGACCTTGGCCGCCTTGACGAAGATGGATTCTTGTACATCCTTGGACGCGCCGACGATGTCATCGTCCTCGACAACGGCAAGAAGATCATCGTCAGGCCCGTCGAGACTCGTTTCCGTGACACTGGTGCGGTGGCCGAATGCGTCCTCTACTGCCCTAGCCAAGCCGGACTGGTCGCCGTCGTCTCTCCCCACCCTGGCCCGATCGACACCACCGCGATCGCCCGGACTCTCGTCTTGGTCAACGCCGCATCCGAACCCGATGAGCGTATCTCCCGCGTAATTGTCGCCGACGAACGGTTCACTGTCGACAACGGGCTCCTCACTTCTCAATTCAAACCGATTCGCAAGCGCATCGCTGACCGTTACCGCGACCACATCGACAACCCAAAGGCAGGTATCAATGCCCACTGACCTTGACACCCTGGCCCGCGAACGGCTCTCCCAGGTACTCCACCACCATCCTGACCCCGTGGCCCTTGACCCCAACGAGGACCTCGTCGAGACCTATGGGATCACCTCCCTCAACAAGGTTCTGTTCCTGACCTCCCTGTGTAAAGCGGCCGAAGTCGGTCTCGACAACTTCACCGAAGATGACCTCGATCGCATGCGCACCCTCGGTAATGTTGTTGACGCCCTCCGGCCCCACGCCCCCCAGAAGGGATGAGATTCTTGAGTCACACTGCCTGGAGCCAGAGCGCTTCCACCCTCCTCGAGAACGGGCATGTCGAACTCCATCCAATCTCGGAGGGCGACCGTGAACCACTGCGCAGGATCGCATTCGATCATCGAATCTGGACGTACTTCGTTTCCCGTGTCGAGAATGACACTGACTTTGACGAGTTCTTCGACGCCATGCTCGCTGACCAGAACAGTGGCAAACGTGCGGTCTACGTCATCGTCGACAAAGGCACCGGACGGATCGCTGGAAGCTCTAGCTACGGCAACCTCGCCGAAGCTGACGGGCGCCTTGAGATCGGATGGTCATGGCTCGGTGTCAACTTCCAGGGAAAGGGTATCAACCGGTGGGCCAAGTACCTACTTCTGAAGCATGCATTCGAAGTTATGGGCGCTGAACGTGTCGAATTCAAGACCGACGTCCTCAACGCTCAGGCTCGAGCCGGACTGCGTAACATCGGCGCATACGAAGAAGGCGTTCTACGCAGCTTCAACCCCATGCCCGAAGGCAGGAGACGCGACGCGATCTACTATTCGGTTCTCCGTGCCGAATGGCCCTCGCTCCAGAATCAGCTCAGCCGACTCGGCAAGGCTGTCAACCCGTGCGCATGAACAGCGTGCCGCTCCTTGAGTTGTCCGGCCCGCCGCGCGCCCGTGGGTTCACCCACGGGCGCGCGCTGGCCGGACGGCTCCGCGGCTTTCTCGACGACTCGCTCGCCCGCCTCGGCCACCTCAACGACCGGCCGATGGACCTCGACTCGCTGCGACCAAGCATCGCCGCCCACCGTGATGTCATCGCCACCGCGTTGCCAGACCTCGCCGACGAGGTCAACGGCCTCGCCGCCGGCGTCGGAGTCGACCGCGACGCGGCCTGGCTGCTGCAACTGCGCCGCGAGCTTCTGGGTTACAGCCGTGTCACCGGAGGGGACTGCACCACCTATGCCTCGGTCCGGAGCCAGCCGGTGCTGGCACAGACAGTCGACTTGAACGGGAACCTCGACGATCAGATCGCCCTCCTGGCGGTCTCTGGACCGCGCCACCGCTCCCTAGTGCTCAGCTTCGCCGGACTCTTGG
Source organism: Pseudonocardiaceae bacterium (assembly GCA_050699635.1). Taxonomy (GTDB): domain Bacteria; phylum Actinomycetota; class Actinomycetes; order Mycobacteriales; family Pseudonocardiaceae. Next base: position 23,212 of record JBOHFK010000074.1, read on the forward strand.
GCTACCTCGGTGTCAACGACGCTGGAATCGCCATAGGCCTCAACCTCGTTCTCGGCGGTGAATGGGAGCCGGGAGTGCCGCCATACCTGGCGATCCGGCATGTGCTGGACAGTGCTGACAATGTCGACCAGGCCGTCGAGATACTGTGCGAGCTCCCGCTGGCCAGCTCGCGATCGTTCATGATATGCGGCGAGGAGCGGGCCGTGTGCGTCGAAGCTCTGGGCTCGGAACGAAGCATTCTTGAAGGTGATGATCTGGCGCATACTAACCACTTCCTGGACTCGAATTTCGCCGAAAGAGACGAGATCAACATCTTCGCCAAGAACTCATCGGGGCGACGTCTGGAGGCAGTTCGAGAGGCGGGCATCCCGAATGCGAGCGATACTGCGAGCCATCACCGGCTCCTCTCGACGCCACCGATCTTCGTGCCAGACAACGGCGACATCCGACGCGAGCGGACCGTTGCGGCAGTGATACTACGCCCAAATCTGGGGGCAATTCGGCTTTGGCCGGGTGATCCGTCCACTGCGAAGGAGCAAGTTCACTCTTTGCAGTAATAGTCGACCCCACCGGGGGCCGGTCGTGATCCCCGGCGAACTGGAGAAACCGTGACCACCAGACCGCTGACAGTCATCAAGTGCGGCGGCAACCCGGCCGTCGACGCCGCGGGCATCTGCGCCGACGTCGCCAGGCTCGCCGGTGAAGGACAGTCGGTCCTCTTGGTGCACGGAGGCTCCGGGGAAATCGCACGACTGGCCGGGAAACTCGGTGTCCCGCAACGCACCCTGGTCGCCCCGGACAACGTGTCCACCAGGTACACCGACCCGGCGACACTCGAAGTGGTCATCCTCGCGCTGGCCGGCGGGGTCAAACCGAAGATCGTCGCGGAGCTGTCCCGGCTCGGGGTGCCCTCGGTCGGTCTCACCGGCCTGGACGGCAGCATGCTGCGCGCCCGCCGCAAGTCCGCCGTCCGGTCCATTGTGGATGGTCGGACGATAGTGATCCGGGACAACCTCAGCGGCCGGCTCGGCGAGGTGCGCACCGAACTGGCCGAAACCCTGCTGCGGTCCGGCTTCGTGCCGGTGGTCTCACCGCCCGCGATCGACGAGCACGACCACCCGGTGAACGTCGACGCCGACCGCGTCGCGGCAGCGCTCGCGGCGGCACTCGGCGCCGAACGGCTGGTGCTGCTGACCGGCGCGCCGGGAGTACTCGCCGATCCCGACGACGACACCAGCGTGCTGAGTACCTACGAGGTGCCCGCGACCGGCGCGCCCGGCCGGTTCGCCGGTGGCGGCATGGCGCTCAAACTCGTCTCGGCACGGGAAGCACTGGCCGGCGGAGTGGCGTCGGTACGCATCGCGGACGGGCGGGTATCCGACCCGGTCAGCCGGGCACTGGCCGGATCCGGCACCGCGGTAACCATGACCAGCGCGGGGCCGTCGACCGGCAGCCCCCGCGAAAGGGGGAACCGAACATGACCGAACCGAACGGCGAACCGGCCGGGTGGCAGGGCGGCACCGTCTGGCTGACCGGACTGCCGAGCGCGGGCAAGACCACCGTCGCGCTGGGCCTCGGCGAGCGACTGCGGGCCGACGGGCATCGGGTCCAGGTGCTCGACGGCGACGAGGTCCGCGCGGCACTGTCCGCGGAACTGGGATTCTCGAAGGAGGACAGGGGCACCAACGTGCGACGGGTCGGCTTCGTGGCCGGGATGCTCGCCGTTCACGGGGTCACCGTGCTGGTGCCGGTCATCGCCCCGTACGCGGCATCACGCGCGGCTGTGCGAGAACTGCACACCGAGCGCGACGTCCCTTATCTGGAGGTGCACGTGGCGACTCCGGTGGAGTTGTGCGCCACCAGGGATGTGAAGGGCCTGTACGCCAAGCAGGCGGCGGGCGAACTCAGGGGCCTCACCGGCGTGGACGATCCTTACGAGGCACCGATCGACCCCGATCTGCGAATCCCCACCCAGGACCAGACGGTCGAGGAGTCCATCCAGCAACTGCGTGCGCTGCTCACGGCACGCGGGCTGGCATGACCGCCGTAGCCCGGGCTGTGGTCAACGACCCGCCCGGACGCGTCGGCCCGCGGCCCCACCCAGCGGTGTCCCCGCTGAGCCACCTCGAGATGCTGGAAACCGAGGCGGCGCACATCCTCCGCGAGGTGGCGGGCGAGTTCGACCGGTCGACGCTGCTGTTCTCCGCCGGCAAGGACTCGATCGTCATGCTGCACGTCGCGCTCAAGGCGTTCGCGCCGACGCCGCTGCCGTTCCCGCTGTTGCATGTGGACACCGGGCACAATTTCCCCGAGGTGATCGCCTACCGGGACCGGATCGTCGAGCGGCACGGCCTCCGTCTCGACGTGGCGTCCGTGCAGTCCTACATCGACAAGGGAACGCTCCGCGAGCGTTTGGACGGTACCCGCAATCCGCTGCAGACCGTGCCGCTGCTGGACGCGATCCGGGACGGCCGCTTCGGCGCGGTGTTCGGCGGCGGCAGGCGCGACGAGGAAAAGGCGCGCGCGAAGGAACGCGTGTTCAGCTTGCGGGACGGGTTCGGCGCATGGGATCCGCGCAGGCAACGGCCCGAGCTGTGGCAGCTGTACAACGGCCGCCACGAGCCGGGTGAACACGTCCGCGTGTTCCCGCTGTCCAATTGGACCGAACTGGATGTCTGGCAGTACATCAAGCACGAAAGCATCGAACTGCCCGAGATCTACTTCGCGCACCGGCGGAAGGTGTTCCAGCGCGGTGGCATGTGGCTGACGCCCGGCGAGTGGGGTGGTCCTCAGGACGACGAAGCCTTGTGTGAGCGGCTGATCCGGTACCGCACGGTCGGCGACATGTCCTGCACCGGCGCGGTCGACTCGTCGGCTTCGACGGTGGAGGCGGTGATCGGTGAGATCGCGGCGAGCCGCGTCACCGAGCGCGGCGCGAGCAGGGCCGACGACCGGTTGTCCGAGGCCGCCATGGAAGACCGCAAGCGAGAAGGGTACTTCTAGACATGTCAACGGACGTTTCGGAAGCGGAAGGCCGGTCCGGCTCGTCTCGAGCGCTCCCGGGCGGTTTGTTGCGACTGGCCACCTGCGGATCGGTCGACGACGGCAAGTCCACTTTGGTCGGACGGCTGCTGTACGACACCAAGTCCGTGCTCGCCGACCAGATGGCGGCCATCGAAGAGGTGTCCCGCCGTCGCGGGCAAGAGGGCCCCGACCTGGCTCTGCTCACCGACGGCCTCCGGGCTGAACGGGAGCAGGGCATCACCATCGACGTGGCATACCGTTATTTCGCAACGCATCGGCGCCGGTTCATCGTCGCGGACACGCCGGGCCACGTCCAGTACACGCGGAACATGGTGACCGGCGCTTCCACCGCGGATCTGGCGGTGATCCTGGTCGACGCACGCCGAGGCGTGGTGGCACAGACCATGCGGCATTGCGCGATCACGGCGTTGCTGCGGGTGCCCCACGTCGTGCTGGCGGTCAACACGATGGACGCCGTCGGCTACCAGGAGTCCACCTTCACCGCGATCGCGAGTGAGTTCGCCGAGCGAGCGGGCGAGCTGGGTCTCACCGACGTCGTCGCCATCCCGATGTCGGCGCTGGTGGGCGACAACGTGGTCAAACCGTCGACGAAGATGGACTGGTACGACGGCGAGACGCTGTTGTCCCACCTGGAAAGCGTGCCGGCCGGCGCGGACGCGACCGAGAATCCGCTGCGGCTGCCGGTGCAGTACGTGATCCGGCATCCCTCCGGCGACCGGCGGACGGTGGAACGCTGGCTGGCCGGGCAACTCGCTTCCGGCCTGCTCAGGGTCGGCGACCCCGTTGTCGTGCAACCGGATGGGGCGACCAGTACGGTCGTCGGCCTCAGTGTGCTCGGCAAGGAGACCGACATCGCGTGGGCACCGCAGTCGGTGGCCGTCCGCCTCGCCGACGACATCGACATCTCCAGAGGAGACGTCATCTCCGCGGATCCCGCCCCCACGCCCTTGCGGCACCTCACCGCCACCGTATGCCATCTCGACGATCGCCCCCTGCGCGCGGGACAGCGCGTGCTGCTCAAGCACACCACCCGGACGGTCCCGGCCGTGGTGGAGCACATCGGCTACCGCATGGATGTCACCATCGCCCGCCACTTGCCGTGTCCAGACGGCCTTTCTGCCAACGACATCGGCGGCGTGCAGATCCTCACCGCTGAGCCGCTTGCCGTTGACGACTACGTCGAGAACAGACGCACCGGCTCGTTCCTACTCATCGATCCACAGGACGGAGCAACTCTCAGCGCCGGAATGGTCGACACAAAGGCGGATTACCAACCGCGTTAGATTCTCGGGCGTTCCGGCTCCAGTGAGGTGAACATGCGGACCTCACCGGCTTCCAGCGCCCCGAGCAAGGGTTCCATCACTGCGTCAGAATTATCCTCATTATCCTCGAGTGGGTTCTCCAGCAAGAATTGACGGTAGACGATGTCGATGGGGCGATTCTCTAGCCATAGATTGCGCCCCGCCTTTTAAGCTGCCCAAGGTGACACGGATACACGTCCAGCCCGTGAGCTCTCCAGCGCCTAGCGAGAGCGCTTATGTACGGCTCCATATACGGGAAGTGTGTGGGCCATTCGGCTAGCGCAACTACGGGGCGAACATCAGGTGCCACGGCGTCCGCGCTGCGTAAGTATGGGGTCAGCTTTGTGATCCCCGGCACGGAGTCGGGCGTCGAACTGGCCGACCAGCTCTCCGCCGAACGCACTCCCGGAAACGGGATGAGCCGGCCGACTGCCCGCCGGACATGGTCCTGGCATTTGTGCGTGCCGGCGAAGGTCAGCAGCGCGATGTTGTACACCCGGGTCATCCCGAAGCGCTCCCCCAGCCACGCGGTGCACGGCACCACCACGCCCAGCGCCAACGCGTATGCCGTGACCACCCACTGCGCATCG
>JBOHFK010000075.1:0-28020 GCA_050699635.1 Pseudonocardiaceae bacterium
CGGTACACCTCCGCATGTGGTCCAGGCAATCGCTCGACATGCCGACCTGGACGTAACCATGCGGATCTACGCGCACACCAACCTCGACACCATGCGCGAGGCCCTCGACAAGATCGATTGGGGTGCGAGTGAGACGCCGTTGCTACACCACTGCTACATCGAGGAGCAAAAGTGGCCCACCGAGCAACGGTGTCCACCAGCATCGTGCCTGGTCAGCGGTTGCGGAAGCGGAGGGATTCGAACCCACGGTGCCTTGCGGCACGCTCGCTTTCAAGGCGAGTGCATTAGACCGCTCTGCCACGCTTCCCGAGACCACCACGCTAGTACGTGCCGTTCAGTACCCCCATCGTGCCCTAACTGATCTTACCGTCAGCGCTTCTCCTCCCGAACTCGACGGCAGGGCTGTCAGTCCCTTGATCAAATAACCCTGCTGTTGAGTTCGGGAGCTTGAGGGCGAGCGCGAGTCAGTGATCCTGGGGATCGGTTTTCGCGCTGGAGAGCGCCCCGTGCAGGGGGTCGCGGTGCATGGCGACGTCGGCCAGGTCAGTGGACGGGACGCAGCCGCGCCAGACCCGGTAGTCGACCTCCGCGAGGCCGAGGTCAGCTGCCCGGCGACCGTTCTCACCGATGTAGTGAATCACAGCCTGTTCCGGGCCGGATTCCACCAGCTCGATCGGCAGGCCGTGCCACCCACCGCACCAGCGCACCACCTCGAGCGAGTCGAGATCGTCGATCATCACCGGCAGTGTCCAGATACCGGCCTGCTCCGAGAACTCCTCGGTGGGAGGCCTGCCGGGCAGCGGGTGCAGGGTCACCTCGCCGGGGCAGGGACCGAAGTCGGCGTCGTAGTCACCACCGTGGTACTGCGCGACCAGGCCGCGCCGCAGGGTGGGCCGCAACGGTGCCGGTGGCCGGTTCCACCCCGCCGGGCCCAGCATGACCGGCCCGGTGGCAACCCATCCGACCTGCCGGTTGAGGTAGGCGGCCACGCGTTGTTCGTCACCTTGGGAATCAATCCGCCACAGCTCGGTGCCGGCCGGCAGCTCCATCAGGTCCACCTGGTAGACGCTGATCCCGAAGGGCGCGATGTAGAGCTGTGGGCTGTGCGCATAGAAGCGCAGCACGTGCAGGTCATCGGTGGACGGCCAGCCGGCCACCTGATCCAGCCCGTACCGCCGGACAAGGTCGGTGGACGAACTCGCCGGAACGTCTTCCAGCCGCGTCACGAAACCGGCGATGCGGTGCGGATCGAACCGCCCTGGCACCACCACATTGCCCAGCGTCAGCTCCACCAATCCCGGCAGCAAGATCTTCTGCATTGCGGTATCGGGATTGAGGGCAGGCGTCTGACCGGGCACTCTCAGCCTCGGCGGCGCCGGAGCGACGCGGTCTGGCCGGTTGGCGCCGAGCACGGTGCCGCTCACCGGCCCACGCACCGCACCCGATTCCAGGCCGCGCCTCAGGCCACTGTCGGGTCCCAACCCATTGGCGCCTACCCCTGCAACTGGATCTGTCATCAGCTCCACCACTCGCCGCCGGGATGCCCGTCCGCGCTCCAGCGCCAGGCTGGGTCCCGGGAACCTACTACGCCATTCGGCGCAACCGCGACGGGAGGGGGTCGGCCGGCCGCCGGAGAGGTTTGATAGCCCACGCCAACGGGTCGGCGGTGCGCCGGAACAGCCGGGATCACTGCTCACGCAGGTGGTGCACCACCCGTTCGAACACCCCCGTCAGCACCAGCCGCTCCTCGGCGGACAACAAGTCCACCAGGTTGTCGCGGACGCCGCGGACGTGTGTCGGAGCGGCGCAGCGCAGCACCTCCAGGCCGTGACTGGTGAGTACCGCGAACACTCCCCGCCGATCACCGGGACACTCCTGGCGCCGGACCAGCCCCGCCTTCTCCATCCGGGCGATCTGGTGTGAGATCCGGCTCTTCGACGAGGCGACCTGCTCAGCCAGGGTGCTCATCCGGAGCTGCCCGCCGGGCGTCTCAGAGAGCCGGACCAGCAGTTCGTAGTCACCCAGTGTCAGTTGATGTTCGTCCTGGAGATCGCGGTTGAGCTGGGCATCCAGCAGTGCCTTGCCGACCACGTAGGCGCGCCAGGCGCGCATCTCCTCGGCGTCGAGCCAGCGTGCCTCCCCGCTCACGCTATGCACGTTATCCGACCACTTCCCGGACAACGCTGGATGCGCCCAGTTCGGACGGGCTGGCGTAGCCGGCCAGCGCAAGGGTGAGGTCGAGATCGCCGAGGACCATGCGCAGCGCGTGGTCCACTCCGCGTTGCCCGGCCAGGCCCAGTCCGTAGACCCAGGGCCGTCCCAGCAGCACCGCCTGCGCGCCCAGGGCCAGCGCGATCAGCACGTCGGCGCCGCACCGGATCCCGGAGTCCAGCAATACCGGAACGCGTCCGCCGACGGTGGCCACCACGTCGGGCAGGCAGTCCAGCGCCGCCCGGGCACCGTCGACCTGCCGGCCGCCGTGATTGGACACCACCAGGGCGTCGACGCCCCGGTCCAGGGCGGCTCGGGCGTCATCGGGGTGGCAGATTCCCTTGACCAGCACCGGCAGGTGGGTCCACTGCCGCAGCAGCGACAGGTCCGCCCAGCTCAGGGCGGGGTTGCCGAACAGCTCTACGCAGAGATCGACAGCCATCCGCATGGCGTGCGCCGACTCCTCGGGTGGCGCGGCCAACCGGGACCGGAACACCGGATCGGACAGGTAGTTCGCGATCCCCGTGCCGTGCAGGAACGGCAGGTGCGCATGCTCGAGATCCCGCGGCCGCCAGCCCAGCGACCAGGTGTCCACGGTCAGCACGATAGCCCGGTTGCCGGCCTGCTCGGCGCGGCGGACCAGCGACTCGGCCAGTTCCGGATCTCGCGGCCAGTACAGCTGGAACCAGCGGGTCGCATCCGGTGTCGCCGCCGCGACATCCTCGATCGTGGTCGACGACGCGGTGGACAGCACGCTGGTCACTCCCAGCGCAGCGGCGGCTCGCGCCACGGCGAGGTCCGCGTCCGGGTGCACGAGGCCGAGGGCCCCGACCGGTGCGGTGAGCACCGGGGCAGTCATCGACGTGCCGAGCACGGTGGTGGACAGATCGCGGTGGGTGATTCCGCGCAGCATCCGCGGCACGATCCGCCAGCGGGCGAACGCCTCCCGGTTCGCCGCCATGGTGCGCTCGGTGGAGGCCCCACCGGCCACATAACTGAACGCCTCAGCCGGCATCGCCTCCCGCGCCGCGACCTCCAGCCCGTGGGCCGTCATGGGCAGATCCGGCCGTACCCCGGCGAGTCCCCGCCGGCAGATCTCTTTCGACAGATCACCGAAATAGCCCATGGGTGCAACGGTCCCACGGGGCGGCGACTACCGTCGGGCACCGTGCGTGCGATCACGATCACCGAGTTCGGCGGGCCCGAGGTATTGACACTTACCGAGCAGCCCGATCCCCAGCCGGGTCACGGCGAGATAATGATCAACGTCGCCTCGACGGCGGTCAACCGGGCTGACCTGGCGCAGCGGCAGGGCCGGTATCCCCCGCCGCCCGGGGCCAGCGAGATCGTCGGGCTGGAATGTGCCGGGGTGGTGGCCGAGCTCGGTGAGGGGGTGTCCGGGTGCACCGTCGGCGACTCGGTGTGCGCACTGCTGGCCGGCGGGGGCTACGCCGAGCGGGTCGTCGCGCCCGCCGGGCAGGTGATGCCGCTGCCACCCGGGGTCGATCTGGTGACGGCGGGCGGGGTGCCTGAGGTGGCCGCCACGGTGTGGTCGACGGTGGTGCGCCACGCTGGGCTGGCTGCCGGGGAGTTGCTGCTGGTGCACGGTGGGTCAGGCGGTGTGGGCACGCACGCGATCCAGGTCGGCCGGGCGCTCGGCGCTCAGGTCGCGGTCACGGCAGCGGCACCGCGGCTGGCGCGCTGCGCCGAGCTGGGCGCCGAGATCTTGATCGACTACCGCGAGCAGGACTTCGCCGAGCAGCTTCGGGGCCGCGCCGACGTGATCCTGGACAACATGGGCGCCAAGTACCTGACCCGCAACATCACCGCCCTCGCCCCGGACGGCCGGCTGGTGGTGATCGGCTTTCAGGGCGGTACCTCCGCGGAGCTCAATCTCGGCGCTCTGCTGCCCAAGCGAGCCAGCATCGCAGTCATCGGGCTGCGCGGCCGGCCCGTGCCGGGCCCGCACGGCAAGGCCGCCTTGTGCGCCGACGTCGTCGCCCGGCTATGGCCGATGTTCGGCGATGGCCGGGTCAGGCCGGTGGTGCACGCGAGTCTCCCGCTGGCGCAGGCTGCCCGGGCGCACCAGATGATGGAGGCCGGTGGCCTGTTCGGCAAGATCCTGCTGACCACCGGAGACTGATCTCGCTGGTGTGCTTGAGCGCGCGACATACAGCGCACAGGGGCGCGACATACTGGGCAGGAGCGCGCGACACGCCGGAGGTGGGAGCGGATGATGGGGGCCATGAGTGAACCGGATGAGCAGCAGGTCATCGTGGTCGGGCCGGATGGCAGGCCAGTGCACGCCATGACGGTGCCCAGGGGGGACGCTGAGGACCAGCGCGGGATGGAAGTCGCTGAGCAGGTCGAGCAGCCCGCGAAGGTGATGCGGATCGGCAGCATGATCAAACAGCTGCTGGAGGAGGTGCGCGCCGCACCGTTGGATGAGGCCAGCCGCAACCGGCTCCGCGAGATCCACCAGTCCTCGATCCGCGAGCTGGAGCAGGGCCTGGCCCCCGAGCTGCGCGAGGAGCTGGAACGGCTCTCGCTGCCCTTTGATCAGAACACCACCCCCAGCGACGCCGAACTGCGGATCGCGCAGGCCCAGCTGGTCGGCTGGTTGGAAGGCCTGTTCCACGGCATCCAGACCGCCCTGTTCGCCCAGCAGATGGCCGCCCGCGTGCAACTGGAGCAGATGCGCCGCGGCCTGCCCGCCGGCACGATCCCCCCCGGTATGACCCCGGACGGCCAGCCAGCCGAACCCGGAACCCGCGGCACCGGCCAGTACCTCTAGTCGGCGGATCCCGGCCCAGAGGTGTTGGGATAAACCGGCCGAGCACGTCATGATACTCGGTGTGGCGGGCGCATTGGTCCGGCTCGGGACGCTCCGTCGCTGGCTGGCACAAACCTGGCTGGCTTGTGGCCGGCGAACGCGCCGCCAGCACCAAGCTGAACTATCCCGGCTCAAGCAGCTAGTGGACCGGCGGGCCGAACAGATGATGGCGCTAAGCCATGAGCTCCGTACTCCGCTGAGCATGATCAAGGCCTCCGCAGATCTGCTGCTGGAGCAAACTCCCGGCCCTCTGACGGCTGGGCAGGAGCGGTTCTTGGGAGTCATCGATCAGCAGTGCGCTCAGGTGATAACGCTCTGTGAGGGACTGCTGATCCAGGCCAGGATGGAAAACGGATCGTTCTTCTTACGGCGGCAGCCCGTTGACATCTCCGCACTGGCTCGGGACGGCGTGCAGGCAATGCGCCTGCTCTGCGCGCAGCGCGACCAGCGGATCAGCCTGGACACACCCCAGGTCATCCACAGCATCCCCGCCGATCCGACGCTGATATTGCAGGTGCTGACCAACCTGCTCTCCAATGCCAGCCGGTTTACCTCCGAGGGCGGCAGTATCAGCGTCCGGGTCATGGAGATCGATGATGGCGTCGCCGTCTACGTCACCGACGATGGCGCCGGGATGACCCCGGAGCAACTACACCGCCTTTTCCGCAGATTCGCCACCGGGCGACCACTGGAAGATGGAACCGGGCTCGGCCTGGTGATCACGAAACAGATCGTCGAGCTGCACGGTGGATCAATCCTGGTCGACACCACAGCTCAGAAGGGCACCACGTTCCTGGTCAGGCTGCCAGGGAAGGAACCCCCATGACCCGGCAACCCACAGTTCTGGTAGTCGAGGACGAACCGCAGATGCGGATGGTCCTCAGTTTCGCGCTGGAGACCCAGGGCTTTGCCGTGCTCGTCGCGCATGGCGGTGCTACCGCACTCACCCTGCTCCGCACCCGGAAAATCGATCTTGTCCTGCTCGACCTGGTCATGCCAGTGATGGATGGACTGACGCTGTGCCGCCTGATCCGCGAGCAGTCCGAGATACCGGTCATGATGGTGACGTGCCTGAGCCAGCCCGAAGAAGTGATCACCGGCCTGGAGCACGGTGCCGACGATTACGTGAGCAAGCCGTTCCATCCGCGCGAGGTCGCCCTGCGGGCGCAGGCGCTGATCCGCCGGAGTGCCGGCAATCCCGGCCAGCACGTGGTGCACGTTCACCGACTGCGGATCGACCCCGCCCGCCATCTGGCACACGTCGCCGGCCAGCGGATCGAGCTGGGATTCACCGACTTCAAGCTCCTGGCGTATCTCGCGGCACACCGCGGCACACCGCAGGGCTGGCGGGTGCTGCTCGGTGAGGTCTGGGGAGCGAAAGACACCGCTGGTGGTGCTGGCATGGTGAAAGCTGCAGTGTACCGGTTGCGGTCCCGGCTCGCCGAGGCTGATAGCGACACCGACTACATCCTGACCCTGCGGGGTGCCGGCTACCTCATGCCAGACCTGCCCCCGTCCGGTGACTGAACCGTCACCATGTCTCACCACAGCATCACCGCCAAGCGGGACGGCAGTGCCTAATCTCAGCTGTGTCAGGGAAGGAACCGTCTGAGTTCGAGATGAGGTGCCAGCTCTCATGGCCATGTCATGGCGGTACCTGTGCGTCGCGGCCGCCTTGACGGTCGCGACGCTGATCACCAGCTGTGCGGGCGGACCGGACAGCGGGGAGATCACCGTCGCGTGTGGGGCCACCGAGGACTGGTGCGCCGCGAACACCGCGGCCTTCACCCAGCAGACCGGCATCAACGCCAGCTACGTCCGGTTATCCAGCGGTGAGACCGTTGCCCGGCTCAAAGCCGGGCGGGCGAGCCCCGAGTTCGATGTCTGGCACGGTGGCCCCGCCGACGGCTACGTCGCCGCCGCCGACCAAGGACTGCTGCAGCCGTACGTATCGCCGAACGCAAGCCAGATCAGGCCGGCGTGGAAAGCCGCCAACGGCGCCTGGACCGGTGTCTACGTCGGGGCCCTGGGATTCTGCTCGAACCGGAAGGTGCTCGCCGGTAAGGGCCTGCCCACACCAACATCCTGGGCAGATCTACTCAACCCGCGCTACGCCGGCAACATCTCGCTCGCGCACCCAGCGACCTCCGGTACCGGCTACACCACGCTCTGGACCCAGGTGACACTCGCTGGCGGTGACCAGAACAAGGCCCTGTCCTACGAGGCCGCCCTTCGCCGCAATGTCCTGGCGTTCACCAAGTCCGGAATCGGTCCGGTGGCGCAGGTGGGTCGCGGAGAGGTCGCCACCGGCATCGTGTTTTCCCATGACTGCGTAGCCGCACGCGAGGAGGGATACTCCGACCTCGAGGTCACCTTCCCGCGCGAGGGCACCGGATACGAGGTAGGCGGCGTGGCCGTGATCAGGGGTGCGCGCAACCCCGCGGGCGCCAGTGCCTACGTCGACTGGGCGCTCGGCGCGCCGGCGCAGCAGATCGGCCCCACCGTGAAGTCATACCAGGTCCCGACGAACCCGGTGGCGAAGGTCCCGGAGCAGGCAGTTCGGCTCGAGACGCTCAAATTGATCAATTATGACTTCGCCGCCAGCGGTGCAGCGAAGCCAGAGTTGGTGCGGAGATTCGACACCGAGGTAGTCCCCGCACCGACATCCCGAGGCGGCAGCGATGGCAGCAATCCTCCGCGATAGAGCCCGGGTGAGCAGCCGCGACGGGTGGACCCGGGTAGCGGTGGGAGTCACCGTCACGCTGGTGGTCCTGGGTTCGCTATACCCGCTCTCAGCCATCCTGCGGATCGCTCTGGGCGCCGGGGCGCTGCCGCATTACCTGGAATTCATCACCTCCGCGGCCGATCTCGGGGTGCTGCGCAACACGCTGGTGCTCGGGCTGCTGGTCGGGCTGTGCGGCACCGCGATCGGTTTCCTTTTCGCGTTTGTGCAGACCCGCCTAGCCGTGCCGTTCAAACGAACCCTGCACGTTCTCGCGCTCATCCCGATCATCAGCCCGCCGTTTGCGGTGGCTACCGCGATGATCGTGCTGTATGGGCGTAACGGGCTGATCAGCCATGGCTTGCTCGGGGTGGAGTACGACATCTACGGCTTGGACGGCCTGGTGATCGTGCTGTCCCTGTCCTTCTCCCCGCTCGCCTACCTCGGACTGCGCGGCATGCTGCAGGCGCTGGATCCGGCCCTCGAAGAGGCGGCGATGAATCTCGGCGCGAGCCGTGGGCGGATCTTCCGCACAGTCGTGCTGCCGTTGCTTGCCCCGGGTCTGATCGGCCCTTTCCTGCTGCTGTTCATGGAAGCCATCTCCGATCTGGCGAACCCCTTGGTTCTTGGCGGCGACTACAGCGTGCTGGCCAGCCGCGCCTACCTCGCTGTCATCGGCGAGTTCGACACCACCTCCGCCGCGGTCTACTGCGTGATCCTGCTGTTTCCCTCGATCGGCTTGTTCATGATCCAGCGATACTGGCTCGCCCGCAAAGTGCGCGCGACGGTGACTGGTAACCCCTCCGGCAGCGTGCACCTGATCACTGGCTGGACCCGGTGGCCGATCTTCGGTGCCGCCGCGCTGATCGGTGCAGTCATCGTGAGCTTGTACGCGACGGTCCTGCTGGGCGCGATGACCAGGGTGTTCGGGGTGGACAACACGCTGACCCTGGACCATTTCCGCGAGGTGTTCTTCGGCGCCGGCCGGGAGGCGGTCCTCGATACCGCGATGCTCGCCACGATCGCCACCCCCCTGGCTGACCTGCTCGGCGTGGTCATCGCCTGGTTGGTGGTCCGGCAACTGCGCTACACCGCCCCGTGGCTGGATTTCGCGGGGATGCTCGGCGTCGCGATTCCCGGCACCGTGTTCGGCATCGCATACCTGCTCGCTTACCGCACCGGCATCACGATCGGCAACGTCACCATCTTTCCCGCCCTGGTCGGTGGGACCGCCATCGCTGGTGGTGCACTGGCCATCGTGTTGTCCTACGTCATCCGCAGCATGCCCGGCGGGCAGCGCACCGCCATCGGCGCCCTCGCACAAGTGCACCCATCCCTGGAGGAAGCCTCCGCCAACCTCGGCGCGAGCTCCGCGATCACCTTCCGCCGGGTTGTCCTCCCGATGATCCGCCCGGCGGTGCTGACCGGGCTGTGCTACAGCTTCGCACGGTCCATGACCTCGGTGTCCGCAGTGGTGTTCCTGGTCACCCCGGGGATGAAGATCATGACTTCGCAGATCCTTGATGCCGAGAACACCTCCCGGTACGGGGTGGCCTTCGCCTACTGCACCGCCCTGATCATCATCGTGTTGCTCAGCTTTGGGTTAATCCGATTGATCACCGGCCGCACCGCACCACTGAACCGGGTCGCGACCACACCGTCGGGAGGGAGCTGAGGTGGCAGACACCGGCACTGGGGAGCTGAGACTGGAACGGCTGCGCAAGATTTTCACCAACCAGGGTGAGCAGGTCGTCGCGGTCGACGACGTCTGCCTGCAGGTAGAGGCCGGTGAGTTCATCACGCTCCTCGGGCCCTCCGGCTGCGGCAAGACCACCACGCTGCGGATAGTCGCCGGGTTGGAGCACGCCAGCGGGGGCCATGTTCGTCTGGACGGCCAGACACTGAATGCAGTGCCGCCACAAAAGCGCCGGATGGCGATGGTCTTCCAGAGTTTCGCGTTGTTCCCGCACCTGAGCGTGCGAGACAACATTGCCTACGGGCTCCAGGTGCAGCGGTACAGCCGCCGCGACATCGATGAGGCGGTGCAGTTCGCCTTGACCAACATGAACCTGGTCGGTCTTGGGGAGCGCAGCCCGCACGAACTCTCCGGAGGCCAGCAGCAGCGGGTCGCATTGGCTCGCGCGCTGGCCGTGCATCCGGCCGTGCTGCTGTTCGACGAACCGCTGAGCAATCTCGATGCAAAGTTGCGCTGCTCGATGCGCGCCGAGATTCGCCGCATTCAACGGAGACTCGCCATCACGAGTCTTTACGTCACCCACGATCAGGACGAAGCGATGAGCCTGTCCGACCGTATCGTGGTCATGAACCAAGGCAGGATCGAACAGGTGGGGCATCCTGACGACATCTACCTGCGACCAGCCAGCGTGTTCGTCGCCGACTTTGTTGGCCGCGCGAACTTCCTTGAGGTCGTGCCACAGCGGGTAGCCGCTGGCCGGGCCCGGGTGAACGCGTTCGGTCAAGAGTTGGACACGGCATGCCACGAATCCGTCCGAGCCGGCGAGCCGGCATGGCTGGTGGTACGTCCAGAATCGGTGACGCTCGTCCCGACCCACGACAACGCCGAGGGAACGATCCTGAACGCGGTCTTTCACGGCGCCACGGCCGAATACGACATCGAGACCAGCACCGGGACCCTCGTCGTCAGCGCGCCGAGACCGGAGACGATGTTGGGCGAAGGCGTCAACGTCTCGGTGACACTCGACGAGCATCGCTCCTACGTGCTCAGCAAACAGTAAAGCGACACGGCAACCCGTGGGACCGCGCACCGCCCTAGTACCCTCGCAGATCATGCGGCACACCGCGACGGCACCCGAGATCACCCAGGCCCCGGCACCGGCATCCCGGAGCTGGACCCGGGCCGTCGGTGACCTGCAGGCCGGGTGGCGGCAGCGCCGATTGTGGGGGCACCTGGGTTGGCAGGATATCAAGCAGGGTTACCGGCGCTCGGTGATCGGCCCGATCTGGATCACGATCAGTCTGGCCATCCAGGCGCTGGGGATGGGGATCCTCTACGCGGCACTGTTCAACCAACAACTGCACTTCTTCCTACCTTACCTGGCCGTCGGGCTGATCATCTGGCAGTTCATGGCGGCCTGCATCAATGAGGGTGCCGAGGTTTTCATCCGCAACGAGGGACTGATCAAGCACCTGCCCGCGCCGTTGAGCGTGCACGTCTACCGGCTGGTCTGGCGGCAACTGCTGTTCTTCGGGCACAACGCGCTGGTCTGGCTCGCCCTGATCCTGATCTTCCCGCGGCCCCTCGGGTGGAGCAGCCTGCTGGCGCTTCCCGCGCTGGCGCTGATCGTGCTCAACGGGACCTGGGTGGCGATCCTGATCGGGGTCATCGCCACCAGGTACCGCGACGTTCCCCCGGTGACTAGCAGCATCGTCACCTTGATGTTCTTCATGACGCCGATCGTGTGGGATTACGAGCAGCTCCGACGGGCCGGTGGCGCCGTCGCGGAGCGCGCCAGGCTGGCCGAGCTCAACCCGTTCCTGCACTTCGTCGAGATCCTGCGGCGGCCGATGATCGGTGAATCCTTCGAACTCAGACACTGGGTGGTGACCCTGGCCATCACTGTGGTGGGGTGGGTAGCAGCGCTGGTGGTCCTGCGCAACTACCGGGCCCGTGTCTCTTACTGGGTGTGATAACGACCATGGTCTCGATCGACGTGCGCGGCGCCTGCGTCGACTTCCCCATCTTCGACGCGAAAACCAGATCGCTGAAGAAGGCCCTGCTGGGCACGGTGGGACGGGCCGGCGGCAAGATCGGGATCGACTCCAAGGTGCCGATCATCGAGGCGCTCCGGGACATCACCATCTCGCTGCGCCACGGCGACCGGGTGGGCCTGGTCGGGCACAACGGGGCCGGGAAATCGACCCTGCTGCGGCTGCTGTCCGGAATCTACGAACCGACCCGGGGCAGCTCGCGGATCGTGGGGAAGGTCGCGCCCGTCTTCGACCTCGGCGTCGGCATGGACCCGGAGATCTCCGGCTTCGAGAACATCATCATCCGGGGACTGTTTCTGGGCATGACCCGCAAGCAGATGGAGGCCCGGACCGAGGAGATCGCCGAGTTCACCGAACTCGGCGACTACCTGGCGATGCCGTTGCGCACCTATTCGACGGGCATGCGAGTGCGCCTCGCGCTAGGCGTGGTGACCAGCATCGACCCGGAGATCCTGCTGCTCGACGAGGGCATCGGCGCGGTGGATGCGGCGTTTTTGGAGAAGGCCCGGGTTCGGCTCACCGCGCTGGTCGAGCGGTCGGGCATCCTGGTCTTCGCCTCCCACTCCGACGAGTTCCTGGTCGAGCTGTGCACCACGGCGTTGTGGCTGGACCACGGCGAGGTCCGCGAACACGGCGACCTCCGCGAAGTCCTGTCCCACTACAAGGGCAAGGACCCCTACGACGCGCTGAGCCCGGACGTCCTGTCCCGTGTCACCGGAGCGGCCCGATGACCCCGAGGCGGATCCGATGACGCGGGTGATCGCGGTGGTGGTGACGCGGTGCCGGCGGGAGTTGTTGGGGAAGTCGTTGGCGGTGATCGCCGAGCAGACTCGGGTTCCCGACCATCTGGTGGTGGTGGACAACGGGGTGGCGGATCCGGCCGAGGAGGTGGTCGCGGACTGCGCGATCCCATCCACCTACCTGCCCTCGTTGCGTAATCTCGGCGGTGCGGGGGGGTTCGCGCTGGGCATCCTGCACGCGCTGGCGCTGGGCGCGGACTGGGTCTGGCTCGCCGATGACGACGGGCGCCCCGCGGATGTCCGGGTGCTGCAGACCCTGCTCGAGGAGGCCAAGCGGCGGGACCTCGCGGTGATCTCCCCGGTGGTCGTCAACATCGACGACCCGGAGCGGCTGGCGTTCCCGATGCGCCGGGGGCTGACCTGGAAGCGGCTGCGCAGCGAACTGGGGACCGACTTCCTGCCCGGGATCGCGAGCTTCTTCAACGGCGCGCTGTTCAGCGCCGACGCGCTCGACGTCGTCGGCGTCCCGGACTACCGGCTGTTCCTCCGGGGCGACGAGGTGGAGGTGCACCGCCGGGTGGTCCGCTCCGGGCTGCGCTTCGGCACGACTTTGCGGGCCTCCTATGCCCACCCGGACGGCTCGGCGGAGTTCAAGCCGATGCTGCGCGGGCATTTCCACGCCCAGGACCCCGTCGACGACGTCAAGCGGTACTACACCTACCGCAATCGCGGCTACCTGCTGTCCCAGCCGGGGATGCGCCGGATCGGGATGCTCGAGGTGTTCCGGTTCGGGCTGTACTTCCTGGTCACCAAGCGAGACCCGCGGGCCTTCCAGCGGTGGTTCACGCTGCTCCGCCAGGGCCGCGCGGAGCGTTTCCACCGGTACAGCGCTTCCACCGGTACCGAACGCGGGCAAGCCCGCGCGCAACGCAGGTAAAGTTCTGGTCAATGTGTGGGACAGGTCGTCCGGCGCTAGTCCCATTGGACTAGCCTCCTGCGGGTGCTGACATCCGGGCACATCGAGATCGCCCGCCGATCCTCGCGCTCCGCCAACGGCGCTGACGAGGCCGCCGAAGACCACTCCGGCACCAGCGGCACCAGCAGGGGGAATCGGCCCCCGATGCTGCTGCGGCTGGCCGCCGCGGTGCTCGGCCTACTCGGCGCGCTGCTCGCCGTCGCGGTGCCGCTGCTGCCCGTGATCCAGGACACCACCGTGATCACCTGGCCACGCCCGGGACATCTCGCCCCGGTCAACGCGCCACTGGTCACCTTCCAGCCACAGAACCTGACCGCGACGATCCCGTGTGCGGCGGCCACGTCGGTGGACGCCCGCTCGACCCAGCCGGCGGCCTTGCTGTCCACGACCCCGCCCGGATCGACCGACGGGGCGGCGGTGGGGATGGTGCTGCAGGTCGTGGACGGGAAACTGACCCTGATCAGCCGGGGTCAGGCGTTGGGCAAGATCGAGCTGAACACCATCCCACCCACCGCGCAGCGGTGCCTGATCACGGTCACCTCCAGCGCCAAGGGCACCACCGCCACCGCCGGCGCGACCCGGTTCGTCAAGGTCGACCAAGACGTCCGGCCCCAGGTGACCGGCATCTACACGGTGCTCGATGACAAAAAGGACCCGGTCACGGGGCTGTCGGTGCAGATCACCCCCGACACCCGGTATCAGTCCGTCCCGCATCCGGTGAAACTCGCCGCAATAGCGAGCGCTTTAGCCGCCGTCCTGCTCAGCCTGATCCTGCTGCACCGGCTGGACGTGCGGATCGGCCGCCGGGCTCCCCGGCTGCTGCCCTCGGGCTGGTGGCGCCCCACCGGGCGGGACGCCACGGTGCTCGCGGTGCTGGCGGTGTGGGTGGTCATCGGCGGGATCACCTCCGACGACGGCTACATCCTCACCATGATCCGCACCCGCGCGGAGATGGGGTACGTCGGCAACTACTACCGCTGGTTCAACGTTCCGGAGGCACCCTTCGGCTGGCCCTATGAGCTCTACGCGTACTGGTCGCAGATCAGCACGGTGCCACCGTGGTTGCGGCTGCCCGCCTTCGCGATGGGCGGGGTCAGCTGGATGCTGATCAGCCGCGAGGTGCTGCCCCGGCTGGGCCGGGAAGTGCGCCGTAGTGCTGCTGCTGGGTGGGCCGCTGCAGCGGTGTTCCTGGCCTTCTGGCTGCCCTACAACAACGGGCTGCGACTCGAGCCGGTGGTGGCCATCGGCTCGCTGCTGGTGCTGTGCGCGGTGGAACGCGCGGTGGCCACCCGGCGGGTGCTGCCGCTGGCGCTGGGGCTGCTGGTGGCCGCCTTCACCGTCGCCGCGACACCGACCGGATTCATCGCCGTCGCCCCGTTCCTGGTGGCGGTGCGACCGCTGGTGCGGCTGCTGCGCCAGCACGCCGAGGTCTCCGGCAAAGCGGCCGTGCTGGGTCCGGTGCTCGGCGCCGGCCTGCTGGTCCTGGTGGTGATCTTTGCCGATCAGACGCTGGCCGGGGTGCTGGAAGCCACCCGGGTCCGCACCGAGATCGGGCCGAGCCTGTCGTGGTTCCAGGAACCCCTGCGGTATCAGTGGTTGTTCAGTGACGTGCCGGACGGAGCGCTGGCCCGCCGGTTCCCGGTGCTGATGTTGCTGCTGTGCCTGGGCACCAGCGTCGTGGTGCTGCTGCGCCGCGGCTGCATCCCGGGCGCCGGGCTGGGCCCGAGCCGGCGGCTGATGGCCACCGCGGGGGCGTCGCTGGCGCTGCTGGCGTTGACTCCCACCAAGTGGACGCACCACTTCGGCGCGCTGGCCTCGATCGGCGCGGCGCTGGCCGCGCTCACCGCGCTGACGACCAGCTCGAGTGTGCTGCGCTCGGCGCGCAACCGGTGGTGGTTCCTCTCCGGGCTGCTGGTGATCCTGGCGATGTCCTCGACCGGGCCCAACGCGCCCTGGTACGTCTCGCAGTACGGGGTGCCGTGGTTCGACAAACCGCCCTCGATACACGGCGTGCAGGCGAGCACGCTGCTGATCGTCGGGGCCGTGCTGGCGGCCCTGATCGCGGTGATCGAGGGATTCCGGCACGAGCCGGGTGGACCACCGCCCCCCGTGCCGTCCCACGGCCGCCGGCGGGCCCTGCGGATCGGGTCGGCCCCGATCGCGGTGTTCTGCGGGCTGCTGGTGCTCGCCGAGGTCGGCGCCATGGTCAAGGCCATGCACAAGCAGCGCGACGGGTACTCGATGGCCGCGGCCAACATCGCCCACATCACCGGGCACAGCTGCAATCTCACCGACGCGGTGTCGGTGGAGCCGGACCGGCGCGCCGGTGCGCTGCGCCCGCTGCATGGCACCCTGCTGGCGGACATCCCGTTGCAGCGCGGCTTCGACGTCAACCGGTTCCCGCTCAGCCAGATCCCCCCCCGCAGCGCCTCAGCCTCGGATGGAACCGGGACGGACAAGACGGCCGGGCAGGGCAGCAGGGGTGACCGCCTGCCCAAGCTGGGCGACGACGACAACAACCCCATCGACACACCACCGTCGGGACTCGGTGGCACCGAGATCCCGATCTGGTCCAGCTTCTCCCCCGACAGTCCCGGCACCGGAAACCTGCGCACCGAGTGGTACGCCCTGCCCGGGGAGGCTCGCCAGGGCCAGGCACCGGTAGTGGTCTCCGTCGCCGGGAAACTGTCCGCCACCACGCCGCTGATCGCCGAGTTCGCGCACCGCACCGAGCGCGGGTTCCAGGTGATCGACCAGACCCCGATCGGCGGGCGGGCCACCGCGCATGCCCCCGGATGGCGCGACTACCGCCTCGGGCTGACCGGGCGGGCCACCGGTGCCGACGCCGTGCGCCTGATCGCCACCGACGCCGACGTCACCGACGAGGGCTGGCTGGCGTTCTCCGCCCCGCGGGTTCCCGTGCTGATCTCACTGACCGATCTGGTGGCCCCGACTCCCCCGGTGTTCCTGGACTGGCCGGTGGGATTCGTGCACCCGTGCGTGCGCCCGTTCGGGATCCGCAACGGCATCGCCGAGGTACCGCAGTACCGGCTGCTGCCCGACGAGCTGCTGACCGAATACAGCAGGACCTGGTCATCGCGGGACGCCGGCGGCCCGATCGGCTGGCTGCAGATCCTGGCCACTCAGCAGGAGCAGCCGACCTACCTCAAGGAGAACTGGGACACCGACTGGGGCAAACTCATGGTCATCCAGCCCCGGGTCCCCGACGCCGAGCCCCCCACCCTGCAGACCGGCACCGCCGTCCGCACCGGCTGGTGGTCCCCCGGCCCGCTGCGCAGCGGCAGCCAAACAGCCACAATCTCCCAACTAGGCCGCTAGACCCGGTAACGAGGCTAACCAACTGCCACCGTTCCTTACTTCTCGCTAGGTCGCGCTTTGTGTGTAGTAGGGGACTGTGTGGGTGTCGGAGGCCGTGGTGAATGCGTTGCCGGTTATTTGCATGACTGGGCGTACGTCACCCCGGGGAGTGCCGTCGGGGTTGAGGTACGTTGGATTGAAATGTACGTGTGCAATTTGCCCGATGTATAGCCCGTGGTTGCCGCCGAAGTCTAATTTCTCCACGATTTGGCAGGCTGCCCAACCGATTCCGTCAGACAGAATCGGGCCATAGTCACAGACGCCGTGGTCGATAGAAAGGCCACTAGCAACGATTTTGTCGGTGTTGTCGGAGTACGGATAGTGGGAGTATTTGGCTCCGAGTTTCCATACGCCTTCGAGCTGCTCAACGTGTGGCACCGACACCGTGAAACCACCTGCGGTAAGTAGACTCTTGTGCGTTTCCCATTGTTTGTATACCGCTACGGCGATCTGCTGGGGCTCGGTCGAGATCGAGGTGAGGTTAGATACCGGGATGAGGTTGGGTGAGTTGTCTGATGTTCGCGTGCCGACGAGATAGGCGATACGTGGCGCCAGCAATCGATGCGCCTTCTCTAGCGCACTCATTGGGGCATCGTGGAGGACTGGAAGGACCCGATAGCCTCGCTGAGGTCACGAGCAGCAGGCAGCGTAGCGAACGGCTTAGACTGGAGTCCGTTACGCAGCGTTGTTAGGGCCTGACTTGTTTGGGGTAGACGTAGCTTGACTGGTATGTCAAACACAGGCTGTAGAGCATCGCAGGCCCCTTCCGGGCCATGCTCCTGGAGCCGGGCCTGGGCCTGGTAGATGCGCGTCAGAGTGAGCGTTACAGGCCAAGCTTGCCCCATGGTTGGGGTACCGTAGAGGTCACCAACAGTTGTGGTTTCCCGTTCAACTTCTGCCCAATTGCCCAGGTGTAGATGGGTTGCCGCTTTGTAGTAGTGCTGGCGAGGGAGCGGGAAGGTGAATACTTCGCCAAGTTCCTGTAGGTCATTGTGTTCGCCCAATTTCTCTCGCTGGTCTTGCGCGGCATGCAACACAGCGACGGCCTCAGTCCGCTTACCGAGCTGTGCCAGCGCCCGCGCTTGCAATCCCGCTAGCCGTACGGCAGGGACACCTACGGCGCCCATAGCCTGGGCTTTGTGAGCGTGATACAACACCTCTTCGGGGGTAGCCCACCAACTTGCGATCATGGCCTTGGTGCAATAGGTCCAGGTTAGTAGACCGCGGTGCCCAGCTAGTTCAGCGAACGTTTCCGCGGTTGTCGCTTGAGTCATTCCCGCCAGCGGCTCGGATAGGTCATGGCTGATAGAGGACAGCAGCACGCATACCGCACCCAGAAGCACATACAGGTCTCGCGCGTCGGTTGGGTGGTGCTGACGGGTCAACGTGGCATGCAGTTCGTCGCGCAGCTCAACGAGATCACCCAGAATGGCGGTCAGGTCTGAGGTGAGCGCGTAAGCAGTTGCCAGGCGGTACAGCCGTTGACGAGCCTCAACCATGGCGCATTGGCTAATACCAGGTGTTTCCACAGTTGCGCGCAGCATGGCAGAGCTACGAGCAGCGTCCAACACCACGCCACGAATACCAACGACGCCACCAAGTGACACCGCACCTAGGCCCAGAACCTTAATTACCCCGCGCCGGTTCACGTCATCGCCCACCTGCCCGTCGTCCACAGCGACTTCCAGCGAACCATCGGTATAGCTTTCTGCGAGTAGGTCAGTGAGGTGTTCAGGCGTCACCTTCAAAGCGGCGGCAAGTTTAGGCCACAGCCACGCAAGAGGCTCACTCTTACCTGCTTCCCACCGCACAACAGTAGACCGTTCCACATTCAGACACACGGCCAAAGACTCCTGGGTGAAGCCTAGGGCTTTACGACGCAGCACGAAACCACGGCGCGTCCCGCGCCTCACGGCCACCATAGTCTCCCATCCCTTCCCAGTCGCGTTGTCCCAGCTCGTCTCGAACAACGCCCCATTGGCGCCCCACCAACGCCCAGTACGCACTCTGGTCGCCGTTCGCCACGGCACGATTGAGTAACAGCCTACGACCCGATGCCGACACGCAACGACGGACGGAGGCTGGCATGACCAGGCAAGAGGCTGCACTTACACCATGCGCCGGGTTCCGGCCGCAGCCACTTTGGCCCCCGACGCTGGCGTGCTGGCCATATCCGCCAGGCCCTGGGATGGGCGGTGAGTCGGTCTGTGCACGCGACTCTGTACGAGGCGTATGGGCCGCCAATCTCGGCCGGCCGGACTGCCCCACCACAGTGGGCTGAGGGGGACCCCCATGGCAGGCAGGCACCGGCGCCAGAGCGCGCACGTGTCCATACCCGCGCAACGCCGACCGGGTATCGAGTTAGTGGACGGGATCACCCAGGTTCGGCACCGGGTCAGCTCCGATGCGCTGCTGGCCGGTCGCCGGCGTGGCGACTACCGGGCGCTCTGCGGTGCCCGGCTGCTGGCGGCGAGTCTGACTGATCCGGGTCGTGGTCAGTGCCCAGGGTGCGCCTCGTGAGTGGTCCCCAGGTCGAGATCCCGGCGGTCTGCGAGGTGCACCGGGGCTCGGGCGGCCTGGTCGTCCGGCGGGATGGCGAGCGGATCGTGTTGGACGGGCGCGCTGATGAGTGTTGCGTGATCACGGTGGAAGGCGCGGCGGTGACGTTGTTGTTCGATGTGCTCGGGGAGTGGCTGGGGTGAGCGTCCCACCGACCGGACCCGCCGATCTTGAGTCGTGCCCGTACTGCGGTGGCACCACCGGTGTGCAGGTGATCACCAACACCCCACCCATCGTCCAAGGGTGGTCATGCGGCGAGTGCGCCACCGAGTGGTGGATCTCGGTGGTCAATCCGCGCCCCTACCTGATTCACCTCGCGGGGACGGTGGAACTCGCGGTGGCACGGTCGGCGGTGCGGGGGGTCTGCGCGCTGGCCGATCAGGCACCCGGGCTCACCGACACGGAACTACGGGCCCGGCTGGTCGCTCTCGCCGAAGGTGACCGGTGACCCATCCCGCGTTTCGATGACCTATACACGGTCGTCTACGCACTGATCGAGGACGCCAAGACCCGGTATCGAGTGGTGAAGCTCTACAAGGGCAGCCACGGCTCACCGGACCCGCATCCGGTGGTGCTGGACTACAGCAGGTTTTTCGCCGCACACGGCCGGGGTGTGCTGGGCTACGCCTGCGACCGCGCCCGGTCCGGCGCTGATCGCTACCGGGTGCCGGATTTGGAGGAGTTCGATCGGTCGGCTTGCCCGCGGGTACCTACTCGTGAGGTGTTCACCCTGCTGGCGCGCACCGGGCGCCGCGGTGGGGAAACCACCGACGAATACCTCACCTATCTGGCGACCCGGCGGCACCACCTCGGTGCTTATCGCGGCGGATCCACCGGTTATGACGATGAGTCCCGGGCGTTCGCTGCGGCATACTTCCGGCAACTCGGGCTCGCAGTGGCGCCGGATGAGGTGTTGGTGTTCTGCGGCGGTTTCAAAGGTGCGCTGATCTGTGCCTGCGCGGCGGTGATGACGGTGCGCCACCATGATGAGCTGCGCCACATGGGCGGGCGGGTCTTGGCGCCGGTCGGCTACTACCAGAGCTTGCGCCTCATCCCGACCATCTTCGGTGGGACGCTGGACGTCGTTACGGCCCTCGACGGGAACGCAGTCAGCGAGTGGCTCACCGGCACCCAGGGTTGCGGTGGGCGCATCGTGTATGTGCCGCTGGTCAACAATGTCGATGGGCGGGTACTCACCCGGGACCGGGCGTGTTCGATCGCCTACGCGGTGCTGGACCACAACCAGCGTTACCCGGGCGAGCGCGTGTGGGTGGTCGCTGACGACGTGTACGCGGGGTCTTACCTGGGTGGTGTGACAGGGCAGCCGATCGGGGGGCTACGCGGAATGGGCGAGTGCACCGTGACGGTGGTGACCCCGTCCAAGACGGTGGCACTGCCCACCGCGCGGGTGGCGTTCGCGACCACCACCAACGCAGGGATGCGCGCCGCACTAGCCCACTACCGCACTGTATTCAGCTTCGGGCGGGTCCCGCAGACCGGGGAACTGTCCGGCCTCGCCGCGCTGTGCTTGACCCCGCAGAACTGGATCGAGGACTGGAACGCTGAGTACCGGCGCCGACTGGCGTTGATCATCGTGGGTTTGGGGGCCGTCAACGCTGAAGTCGGTGGCGAGGTGTACCGGGTCGACCACCCGCAAGGGGGCTGGTATTTCGCGTTGCGGATCGCCCGGGACTTGTTCCCGGCCGGTGTGACCAGCGGGGTGCACGCGGGTGCAGTGCTGCTGAACTACGGGGTGAACCACCACGAGTCCGGGGTGGCACTGCTGCCCGGTGAACTGTTCGGCTACGGCCTGCACGACGGTCGGCAGCGGTGGCTGACCCTGCGCGGCACGCTCGCCGTGGACTCGGATGACCTCCTGGTCAGCATCCAGCGGCTACGGGAGATTGCGCTGCTGCTCGGGGGACCGGCCGGACCCAGCATCGTCGCACAGGCGCTATGCAGGGCACGCCGTGAAGTCCCCGACCTGGACCAGATCGTGGCCCAGCGTCGCTACTGACGTTCCAATTTGGACACCTCAGCGGCGGCACCGTGGGGTCGGTGAGTCGCGTCCCGGACTGTCAGGGGAACCCGCTAAGGTCCCACATCTAGTAACACACCGTTGTGCTTTCACGCAGATCTTGTGACAGAGTGCGAGGACACCACCCGTGACCGCCATCGCTGAACCGCTGACCGACCGCCGCCGCATGCCGCGCCGCCGCTGCGGCTACACCACCTCGGTGACCATCGGAGACGCTGACTTCTATCTCACCGCGAACCCCAACGCGGACGGGTCGCTGGGTGAGGTGTTCATCAAGTTCGGGAAGCAGGGCTCCACCCTGGGTGGCCTGCTTGATGCGGTGTCGATCAGCGTGTCCATCGGCTTGCAGTCCGGGGTGCCGCTGGAAACGTTCGTGTCCAAGTACATCAACATGCGGTTCGAGCCGTTCGGGATGACCGATGACCCCGACCTCACCACCGTCACCTCGATCCTCGACTACGTGTTCCGGCGCCTCGCCCTGGACTACCTCGATGAGGCCACCCGCGACCGACTACACATCTACAACCTCGACGACGAAAGTCGGCAACTCACCCTGAACGGCTCACTCCGCTAGAGGGTTTACCCGCCGCTGCCCCGAGGCTCACCGGCGCGCGCCGGGAGGATCGCATAGGGACCTACACCGCCGGGCGACGGACGGCAGTCCACGAGGCCGGGCACGCCGACATGGCCTACCTGGTGCGGGCCTTCACAGTGAATCAGCGTGCTACCCGATGACGACTGCGATGGCCGGGTGCGGGTATGGCGCAGTGCTGAGCACGATGTGCGGGCTGCGAAGCTTCTGCCGATAGGAGGGCCCCCCGCGGAAACGAGGGGGAGGTGTTCCGCGGGGGGCGGCGGATCCGGCTGGGGGTCCCGAACCCGCACGTCTCATTGTGCCACCATTGGTATGCTCCATGCGAGTGATACCACGGCGCGCCGCACACGTTATGCCGCGGCGCGGCGCCCTGGCTACCACCCGTCTGGGTTGTGACAGTCCGTTGTTCGATGGTGACAATCCCACGTTGTGGCAACGTCAGGGTTGGGGCGATCTCAGCGTCAGCGGCGGAAGATCACGGTGCGCTGCACGATGAAGTTGATGGCCGTGGCGAGGCCCTGGGCGATCACGAACGCACAGGTGATCTCACCGCGAAACGGTGGCAGCACCGCGAGCATCACCGCGTTCATCCCCACCTGGACGACGAAGGTGATCGCGTAGAGGGCCACGATCGAGGCGTACTCCGCCCGGCTCCCCCTGCTCTGAAACGTCCACCGCCGGTTGATCAGGTAGGCCGTCGTGGTGCCGGCGACGAACGCCAATGCCTTGGCAAGGTGGACCCATAGCCCGAGCGCCAGCAGCGTCTGGTAGCAGCTGAGGTCCACCACGAATGCCACCGCGCCGACCAGTACGAAGCGGGTGAGCTGGGTGGACAGCCGCTGAGCGGGAATCGGCCGGGTCGACTGAGGTTGGGTCGACTGAGGTTGGGTCGACTGAGGTTGGGCCGACTGACCCTGGGTTGAACTACCCCGTGGCGCCGCGGGCGGTGCGGCCAACGGTGGCCTCCTTCGGGATTGCCGGAGTATCGCAGCTCTAGAACTCCCCGAGCAGGGTACCGGCACGGCCCGCCGATGCCGTGAGACTACCCTGCGCCAGTGCCGGTGCCCGACACGTCCCGCGCTCCCTTGACGCGCGCCCGCTGGCTGGTCCACACCCTCATCGAGGATGACCTGGTAGCCAGCAGCGCGGTCCGGACGTCCGCGCCGGCTCCAGCTCCCACGCCGGAGTGCGCCAGGAATGGGCAGACATCCAGGGCGGCGGTGCTGGCCGGGCTGGCGCTGCTGACCCTGGCGGCGGCGATCGGGGTGCTGCTGGCCCCGGTAGTCGCCGACGACCCGGTGGTGAGCTGGCCGCAGGCCGGTCAGCTGCCCCGTTCCACCGTGCTGCCGCTGGTGCCCTACCGGCCGTTGAGCCTGGACGCCCAAGTGCCGTGCAGCGCGCTGTCCGCGCTGGACCAGCGGCCCGGCGGTGGCGATGCGCTGCGCACCCTGCCCGCCAGCGCCGGCCAGACCGGCACGCTCAGCCAGGGCCTGCTCGTCACGATGCACGGTGGCTTGCTGCGGGTCAGCGCATCCGGAAAATCCCTGGTGCAGGAAACGCTGCCCACCGGTCGCTGCACCTATCGGGTGATCGCCGACGCCGGTGGGGTGCGGGTGCTGCGTGACGGGGTGGTGCGGGGCACTGGTGCGGTGCCGGTTCCCGAGGTCAGCGAGCTGAGTACCGACCTCGACGGCCAGGACGCGGCCGCGGGCCTGGCGGTCTCGTTGCATCCCGATGCCCGCTACGAGTCCACCCCCACCGCGTTGAAGATCAGCCTGCTGCTGGTCTGCGCCGCGGCGCTGCTGACCCTGCTCGGACTGGCCTGGCGCTGGTGGGGTGGCCGGCCGGTACCGATCCGGTGTCCCCGGCCCCAGGTTGCCGACGCGACGCTGGCCGCCGTATCGGGAGCGTGGGTACTGCTGGCCCCGACGAACTTCGACGACTCGTGGTACGCGCTGATGGCCCGCGGCGCCGCTTCCTCCGGGTCGGTCGGCAACGCGATCTACATGTTCAACGCCACCGAGAGCCCCTTCGTCGCCAGCCAGTACGTGCTGCAGGTGTGGGGTTGGCTGGGTGGTTGGGGGCTGGCCTGGCTGCGGCTGGTGCCGCTGATCTACGGGCTGGTCACCTGGGTGCTGTTGCGGTTGCTGCTGGTCACCGGCTTCGGCCCGGAGTTGGAGACCCCCCGGGCCGCCTGGGCGCTGCTGGTGGCGTACCTGTTGTGGTGGCTGCCCTACGGGATGACGCTGCGCCCGGAGCCGCTGATCGTGCTTCTCGCGGCGGCGACCCTGCTACTGGCCGAACTGGCCCGGCGCCGCCGCTCGGTCGGCACGCTGGCGGCGGCCACCACGACCGCAATGCTGGCCATGACGGTCTCCCCCTCCGGGCTGGTCGCCGCGGCCCCGCTGGTCCTGGCGTTGCCCTGGCTGTGGGCCTGGTGGCGCGTCCAACCCACCGTCGCCCGGGTGGCGGCCGTCCTGCTGCTGGCCGCCACGGGGGCCGGCCTGGTGGTGGGTTTCGCCGACGCGACCCTGGGCGACGTGCTGGAGGCCACCGCCGTGCACCAGTGGTACTACCACGCCTTCCCCTGGTACCAGGAATACATCCACTACCAGACGATTCTCAGCTTCAAGGACTCCAGCCAGTGGGCCCGCCGGGCTCCGGTGGTGCTCACCATCGCGGTGCTGGCGCTCGTTGCGATGGCGCACGCCCCCCGAACACGAGCCGGCCGTCCGGGCACCGGCAGCGGCGACCCGCTGCGCCGGCTGCTGCTGGGCAGCGCGGCCTGTTCCGCGTTGGCGCTGGCGCTGCTCGCGCCGACGCCCACCAAGTTCGTCAATCACTTCGGGGCGGCAGCCGCCGCCCCGACGGTGTTGCTGGCCGCCGCGCTCCTGCGGTCCCCGCTGCACCTCTCGGCGAAAAGGCTGACGGTCCTGGGGACGGCGCTGCTGATCGGGGCGGTGTCGTGGAGCTTCGCCGGACCCAACATCTGGCGGCCCTACTCGGATCGTGGCCAGCCCTTCGGCAATCACCTCAGCTTGGCCCAGGATCAGGTTGATCTGGTCAGTGTGCGGCCGAAGCTAGGGCCCATATCGCTGGCCAACCCGCTGCTGTGGGTGCTGGTCGCGCTCATTGCCGCCTGGTGGTGGCGCCGCGGTCGCGGGCTGGCACCGGATCGAGCGGTGCTGGTCACCGGGTCGACCGCGATCGTGGCGATGACCGTCATCGTGTTCGTGTGGGCGCCGCTGCGGCAGTATCCCGGCTGGTCGGTCGCCTCCGCCATGCTGCGCGCGGCGCAAGGCCAGCCGTGCGCGCTGGCCGACCAGGCCCAGGTCCTGCTCGACAGCCCGGCCCAGCCGGTGCCCACCGGGCCGGTGTCGGGCTACGGCGCGTTCGCCGCCGCAGCCGGGCGGTCCTCGCCGGTACCCCGGCCGGTCCCGAGCACCCTGGTCTGGCACGACATCGTCGCACCCGGGGTGGGAAGCGACCTGGAAACCCACCCGGACACCGGTCGGCTGACCAAACCAGGGGGCCTGCTCGTGACGTCCTGGTTCACGCTGCCCGCCCTGGGCGGCACCACCTTGCTGGTCCCGGTGCTCGGCGCCCGGGCCGGCCAGAAGATGACCATGGAGTACGCCACCGCGGCGGGACCCGACCCCGCCGTCGCGGGCAGCGTGGCGCTGACGGTCGACCGAACGACGCCGCCAACCGAGTGGCAGCAGGCGGCCGTCGACCTCGACCGGCTCGGCACCCGGCGGCCCTCCAGCGTGCGGCTGGTGATTCACGAGCCGGTGAGCAGCGCCGATAACTGGCTTGCAATGGGTCAGCCACGGCTGGCCGGGTGGCAACCGCTCACGACCCTGACCGCCGGCGCGCCGGTGTACGTCGACCAGCTCACCGCGACCCTGCTGCCGTGCCTCAACCAGGTCGGCGTCGAGCACGGCATCGCGCAGGCACCAGAGCTGCTGGTGCTCAGCGACGAAGGATTTGGCCGGGGGTTCCTCGATCTCGGGTTCGAGGTGGCCCGGGGCGGCACCCAGGTGCCGGTGGGCCGCTCCGCGACCACCGTCCGGATACCCACCCGGCTGGCGCCCAGCGGGCCACCCAGCCTGCCCTGGGGACGGGTCGAGCGGGTCATCTACGACCACCCGGTGGGGCTGGTCGACCGGCACATCGATCAGCAGCGGCGGGCCGGCTGGACGCGGCTACCCACCCTGGCCGCCACGAGTTACCACGGTGATCATTGATGCCGGATGCCCATTGTCGATCATGGCGGCTATGCTCCGGTAGGTGTCCCAGAGCACGTCGGATCAACGTGGCCAGGAGCTGACCGTGAACGCCGAGGGTGGTGTGACGATCCCCGCGTCGATAAGGCAGGCTGCCGGTATCCAAGCCGGGGTCCCGCTGGTGGTGTATCAGGAGGACGGGCGCGTGATGATCGAAACCCGCGAGCAACTCGCTGACCGCATTCGCCGCGAAGTCGCCGCGACGTGGACCGGCGACGGATCAGCGGTCGAGGAGCTGATCGCCGACCGCCGCGCGGAAGCAGCCAGCGAGGATCAGCGGTGAAGGTGGTCCTGGACACCTCCGCCCTGCTCGCGTGGCTGCGTGGCGAACCGGGTGCTGAGGTGGTGCACCCGCTGCTGCCCACCGCCATCATGTCCGCGGCGAATTGGTCGGAGGCCTGCCAGAAGCTGCACCAGCGTGGCGTCGATGCCGAGAAGATCACCGATCGGTTGCGCACCCTCGGGGTACAGGTGGAGCCACTCACCGAAGCCGACGCGGCCGCCGCCGCCAACCTGTGGTCACAAACCCGGGCCGCAGGCCTGTCCCTGGGCGACCGATGCTGCCTGGCCCTGGGCGCCCGGCTGAACCTCACCACAGTCACCGCGGACACCACCTGGGCCGATCTCGACCTCGACATCCCCCTGCAGATCATCCGCTGACCCGACCGGCTCTCGTCAGTGAGAGCGCCTTGTGGCTTGTCATGGCTAGATCGCCCAAACGATCGTCCATGATCGCCGTTTCGGAAGAATCAACCGCGCTGAGCGCGGCTCACGCTTCCCAAACGGCGATCATGGTCTGGTTCGCTTATTATCGAGCGTATCTACATTGGGGCTGGCGCAAAGTAGCGCAAGTGCGACCAGGATGGGGACAACGCGCCGACATTCGATGTGCTTGTCTTGACGCTTGTCAATAGGAACAGATGAACAGCGAGCGCGCGGTGATCTTTCCCCGAGCCTCACTGGTGTGTCGTGAACTCGACGTTACCGACATCCCAAGCGCAGTCGCAGGGCGGTGGTGTCGAGTTCACGACACACCAATCGCTGCCCAGGGAGCGCCGGGTACTTCAGGACGCCCAATGGACGACGCAACCCCCGACGGCTACCCGGTGTGAGCTTGTGGATGATCATCCAAGCGGTCGAAGCCCCGACAGTGCCATGGTGTCGCCGCCATGGCGTCGCCGAGTTCGACATCATGGCTGTCCACCGACTTCGAGCAGCCGTGGTGTCGAACTCGGCGACAACAGGGCTGACAGCGGCCCACCACTCAGGGAGATCACCCGGACCTGATCGAGTACCCCCGGACGAACATCCGGAGGCGACCACTAAGCCAGGGCGGCGACCGGATCCGCGGTGGCCTTCGGGTCGGGCCCGTAGGCGTTGGGCTGCCGTTCACCCTCGGTGACGAGGAACACGATGAGCACGATCGCGCCGATCAACGGGATAAGGCCGATCAGCAGCCACCAACCGCTGCGGCCGGTGTCGTGGAGCCGGCGGACGGCCACGGCCAGGCCGGGCACCAACACCGCCAGCCCGTACAGCAGGCCAAGAAGACCGGTGTGGAGCACCATACCGATGACGAAGAGCCCCAGGTAGGCGAGCGTGTTGAACAGCGTGAACATCCAGTATTCCTGCCGCCGGGCGCGGCCGACGAAATCGGTGTACTGGCGAAGGACCTTCAGGTACCACTCCATGAGGAACTCCTGTCGACGGGCGCAGTCGGCCCGAGCGCGAAGACGATAGCGGTTCGTCAGGCGCACCTGGGTCGCCGCTCGGCCCGCCCCGGACCGGTCACGTAGGTGCAGCGCCCTAGGTGGCTGGTGTTTTTCGCGTGTCGGTGACTCGCTAGGGCTGACCGCTCTGGGATGATGATCATGTGACGTTGGGTCGTGCGCCGAGGCAGGCGGATTTGTTGCGGTCGACGGTGGGCTACTG
>JBOHFK010000076.1:0-27760 GCA_050699635.1 Pseudonocardiaceae bacterium
GCGACCGGAAGACCGTAGGTCTCCGACGAACCGCGGATGCCTCGTATCGCCGCCGCGGCCGCTACCGCCGCGGCGATGAGACCGATCAGCTCAATAATGAACAGATCCGCCCGTCCCGTGGTTCTTGTGACGGCTTTAGCAACGTCTGGTGCTGCTGTGCCTGCCTGCTGGCCCGTTGGCCCGAGCGGTGAGCGCGACGTTGGACACACGACCAAGATTTGACCACCCTGCTCGGTTGTGAAGCACAACGGGATAGCAGTCGGGTCGACGAAGCCCGTGACCGCCACCCCGACTGCGAGCAGCGTCATCGCAATAATAGTGGCAATCAATATGTTGCGGAAGCCGGCCAAACCCTGCTGCTGACGCAGTGCTGCTGCGCTCGCGCCACGCACTGCCGCAATGATCCTACCTCGCTCCTCGTCGATTGTTTCTTCACACGCTGCGCGGGTCGAGGTCTGATTCTCGTTCTTGACACCGAGCGTCTGAGCTATGCGCTCGAAATCCTGTCGGCGTGGGTCGTCCGCGGCAAGATGTCGCTGAACATGGTTAAGCAAGCCCGACATTTTGTCGAGCACATAGGAGGGTGGAGCAAGGTTCAGTAACTGAGCGGCTGCGGCCGCCAGGTTGCCATTTGCGCGTTGGACAAGGGAGCTGTGTTTCCACAGTCGAAAACGCCCTTTCTTGGTGGCTGCGTCCCTGGCCGCGGCGAGATGTTGTTGGATCGCGTTCGCTAGGTCTTCAGAATTCTCTGTTCGATTGTTTCGATACGCCCAGTTGCTGAGCGATTCCAGTTCCTTGGCCCGCGTCATGACGTACTCACGCCAGGCGCTGCCGACTGGTTCCCCGACTGAGGACGTCATCGTGAGGGGGGACGCCTGATCCGGAGATACAGGGTCCATGAGGAGACCTCCTGGCCGCCCGTTCCCGGTAGGAGGAGTCGGGCCAGCAGCGGGCGAGACGTTCTGCGCGGCGGTCCGCGGACATACCCGGACCCAGTCGCCGTGCCGTCGTCGATGCTCTACGCCCGCAAATCAGCTCGGCAACTCGCGTCGGCTCCAGTTCTGCCGGTCGACGTCCTTCGTTGGCCTTCTCGGTACACCGCGTTCGCATTCACCATCGGTCAGGCCCGAGCTGCCAAGTCCGCCTCAGGTTTCCATGTCGAGCGTCCACTCCGGCGGGATGTCCTCCTCGTGAGACCGCGCTTGCCCGTTCGTCCTCTGTTCGCCGCCGGGTAACCTCCCGGTTCCGGTTGAGCCCGTAGCGTGCCCCGGCATGACCCTCAAGGGCACCCCGGCGACCGGTGACTGTTGATCTGGTTAACGCCACAGGTTCGGACACCGTGTAGCAGACACTGATGACAGCGAAAGGATCCGGCAATGCGACCAGCTCGTGATGTGGGCGAGGTTCTCGACGGTTTCGATTACGTCGTCGTGCTGATGCTGGAAAACCGCTCATTCGACAACCTGCTGGGCTACCTCTACCCGACGGGCGTGCCATCCAACGCACCGGCGGGCAAGACTTTCGAAGGCGTGGTGGGGCGTAGCCTGGCCAATCCGATCCCCGCCACCGCGGCCGGCCAGTCCGCGCCGCCCCCCGAGGTGACGTCGATCCCGGTCTCGCCGGTCCCCGCTCCGGCGAATTACCACCAGCCCTTCCCTGATCCGGGAGAAGAGTACTGGCATGTCAACACGCAGCTCTTCGACGTGATCGACGGCGGCGACAAGCCGCCCTACAACCTGCCCCGCGCGGTGCCCACGACACCGGGAATGCAGGGGTTCGTGAGCGATTACATCGAAAACTTCCCGGCTGGTGACACGGCCGGTGGCGCCGGTCCAACCTATCAGCAGTACCAGCCCATCATGCAGTGTTTCCTACCGGCGAGTGTGCCGGTGCTCGCCACGCTCGCCGAGCAGTTCGCGGTCTTCGACCACTGGTTCTGCTCGGTGCCCAGCCAGACCTGGTGTAACCGCGCCTTCTGGCATGCAGGCACGTCCTGGGGGCACGTCGTCAACGGCGGCGCCCTCGATGAGAACAGCTCCAGTTGGCTGGACGACAGCAACGGTGAGACGCTGTTCAACAAGATCTCGGCCAGCGGCCTGTTCTCACCTCTGGATTGGAAGGTCTACAGCAGCAACGAGGCCTCGCTCACCGGGATCATCCACTTCCGCGCGCTCGCTCCCTACCACACGCCCCTGGATGACCACTTCCCGCGCCTGGAGCAGTTCTTCACCGACTGCGCGGCGGGAACCCTGCCCAAGTACTCGTTCCTCGAGCCGTGCTTCTGGACGCCGCACAACGATCAGCACCCCTCTACCTGGAACAGCGACCATTACGGTCCCGACGCGGTGGGCTCCGTGTTGCTGGGTGAGGAGCTCATCTGGTCGGTCTACAACGCGGTCAAGAACTCGACGGGCGCCAACGGTGGCAACAGCTGGCGTAACACGCTGCTCCTCATCACCCATGACGAGCACGGCGGCTGTTACGACCATGTGGCGCCCCCCACCGGCGCCACCCCGCCCGACCTCTCCGGTTACACCCAGTGGGACGGTTTCGACTTCACCCGGCTGGGCATCCGCGTGCCGATGGTGATGGTGTCGGCCCACATCGCGCCGAACACGGTCATCAACACCCCGCACGACCACACCTCGTTTCTCAAGACCATGTTCGAGAAGTGGAGCGCCCATATCAGCGGGCCGCTGACGGCTCGGGACGGTGCCGCGTGCGACTTCCGCGAGGTGTTCACCGCACCGGCGCTGCGCGACGTGTCGACCTGGCCCAAAATCACGCAACCGCAGATCCCCCCGGGCCTATGGGACATCGATTTCTCCACCGCCCCGCTCAACGACCTGCAGCGCTCGATGGTGGGCGGCGCCGCCGCGCTCGCCGGCGTGACCCCACCGCCCGTGCGGACTCACGACGAGGCGATCACGTTCCTGCGCGGACTGCCCGGCCTTCCCGGTAAGAACCCGCGCCCAGCCAGCGGTAGGACCCTCGCCTGAAACAGCCCTGTGGCTGGTGGATCACCGACCCACTCTTAAGGCACCAAACAGGGCTTCCTTCTCGTCAGCCGGTCCCGCTGCGAAGTACAGGGCGTTGGCGTCGCCCAGGCTTTCCCCATTACCGAAAAGAATGTTCCAGATGCCGTCGATACCGATCGGTGCCCCGTCCTCGTCGCGCATGAAGTCGACGAACTTACCGCTCGCGTCGTCGAAGGCAGCGATCCGTCCGGACCCGCCGAAGTTGCCCACCAGGAGCTTGCCGCCCATCGGGCCGAAGCTCGCTGGAGCCAACGCCACCCCCCACGGCGCGTTCAGCCTGCCGTCGTCGGCGAACACTCGGACCAACGCGCCGTCACCGGTGAACTCGGCAAGCTTGCCCTTGTCCGGGTGACCTGCGGTGGTCTTTTCCTGCTCCTTGTTCAGCGAGTCCTCCTCGCCGGCATCGAACGCCGGACCACCGGGCTCCGGCTTGTCGGGTGCCTTGGAGATCACATAGCTCACCAGCACCCGGTCACCGATGGTGGTGATGTTCCACGGCACGGGATCACCCGGCTTGGTCTTCTTGCCCTTCGCCGCGTCAGCCGGATCGACCGGGTCGCCGGTGGCGAACGGGTTCACGAACCCCTTGGTGGATACCAGCTTCCAATCCTTGTCGAACTGGCGGATCTGCGGGTCAGCGCCGAAGTCGGCGGCCCACATAGTGTCAAAGCTGCCCTGTTTGAGCGCCACTCCGAAGAACTTCATGCCCTGCGGATCCCCGTTGAACACCTCCTGGCTGGGGCCATCCACCCGGACGACCTTGCCATCCGGACCGCGCTCGCCCCACGCGGCGATGCGCCCCGAGTCGGTGGCGAAGATGAACCGTGCCGAGCCCCCCACCATCACCGTGCGGCCGTCGACCTGCGCTGGCTGGTTGGTCACGACGAACTTGTCCGAGGTGATGTCGGCGCCGTTGAAGACCACCCCGGTGGTCTTGCCGATCGACGTCACCTCGGTGCTGGTGTCGGTGCCCGGGATCGTCACCGCATGGAGCGGATCTTGGTGCAACTGGCGCAGCTTCTGGTCGCCGGAAGTGGTCACATCGCCGACGAACTCGTAGGACTTATCGCCAGCGGCGACCCAGAAATGTCCGCCGGCGCCTTTAGGGCGGATTGCCACGCCCCACGCATTGACCATGTCCGGCATGGTGAACAGCGCCTTGTAGGCCTCGGAGTTGGCTGCCAGATTGAGCTGGCGGTAATGATTATCCGGCGACGGCGCGGGGCCGGAGGTGGTGCCGGCGCTGCTGCACGCGGCCACACCGATCACGGCGAGGCAGGCGATGCCTCGGCAGACCGGCCCGACACGTCCACGGAGGTGCATAGAGGGCTCCAAAGTCAGCTAAAGCGAACCTAAAGTGTGGTAAGGGTAGGCTGGGTAGCCAGCGGAATCAAGATACTAAAATGTAGTCAGCCGACCACTGGCTGCGGTTCGATGGTGCTCACGGGCATGGTTTCCACGGGCATGGTTTCCACGGGCCCAGTTGCGAGCGGTGACGTCCCTCAGGGGCGGCTGAGCCGGAGGAGTGACAGGTCTGGGCTTACGCCCGAGAACCTGTATTCTTCCCCCGTTCCACTACCCTGAGGAGACACCTGGTGACGCACGATGACCGCGCGGCGTCGTAGGAAGTCGGGCTCCGGGCCCTCTGCTACTGCTCTGATCGCCTGGGCCGGAGGTGCCCGAATGGGCATCGGCGCGCCCATCGTGCCTCCGGACTCTGTGGTCAGCGCCCTGCCCACCAGCCAGACGGACGGCCGGGCGATTCTCCTCGGCCGAGCCTGCGGTCTTGCTGCGGGAACCCTGCTGGCCTGCGGTTCAGTGTTGGTCGGCGCGACGCACGTGGGGGAGAGCAACTCACTCGCTGGCGACCAGGCGCACCTGCTCTCTCCCGTACCGAGCGCCCCGGGTACTGCCGGTAGTACCTCTGCGGGATACCGGGCAGACCCACCTGCCGACCCCACGGCTGCCGCTCCGGATCAGGTCAGCGCCCAGGGCGTCAATACTGACCCGGCTCCGACGATTCAACCCAGGTTCGAGCGGGTGCGCCGCAACATCCCGTTGTCCGTGGACATGCCACCCGATGAACCCAGCCGGGACTCGGGTACTGCACCACGACCCTGGGAGTCACCTCCGCCAGCAGCCGGTCACGCTCCGCAGAGCCCGATTGCACCGGTCAGCCCGGTGCTGGATCCCGCTACAGAGGGTGTGGGCCGGGTAGCTCCAGTAGGTGGGGTACTGCCGACCAATCCGAGTACCGGCCCGCAGAAGCCCAGCGCGCAGAAGCCCGACCCGCAGAAGCCCGACCCGCAGAAGCCCAGCGCGCAGAAGCCCGACCCGCAGAAGCCCAGCGCGCAGAACTCCGGCGAGAAGCAGGCCGAAAGCCCACCTAACCAACGGGTAAATGAGGGGATAACCGCTCCTCGTGAGAAGCGAGTGAACGGAACCAGAATCGGACCTGTTGAGACGGTGAAGCAAGTTGTTGCACCCGTCGACAACACCATACGGCCCGTTATCGGTCCCGTTGTCCAGTCGGTCGTTCAGCCAGCCACTCGACCGGCGACGTCGCTGCTCACCTCGTTGCTGCCGCTACGCTGACCGCTCCCGTGCTCCGGGACGTGTTACCGGCGAGTAATCGTTCGATCACCGTCAGCGGTGGTGCTCAGCGGGGTAATCACACGGCACGTCCCATCCCTCGATAGCATCGACAACGCCCGTCGTCATCGGTGTATCGCCAAGGAGCTCTCGTGGTCGAGCCGTCCCCCTGTGTCCAGCCTGCCCTGCGCGCCGTGGTGCCGGCCGGGACGACTGCTGGGGAGGCACTACGCGAGGCCGGAGCGCCCACCAGCGGGCCAGACGCCCTTGTTGTCGCTCGGGACGCGCAGGGCGTCCTGCACGACTTGGCCTGGGCACCCAAGAGCGACACCGAGGTTGAGTCCGTGCCCGCGAGCAGCCGCGAGGGACGCAGCGTCATCCGGCACTCGTGCGCGCACGTGCTCGCGCAAGCCGTGCAGCAGCATTTTCCCGGCGCCAAGCTGGGCATCGGTCCTCCGGTGACCGACGGTTTCTACTACGACTTCGACGTCGACCGGCCGTTCACCCCGGAGGACCTCGCAGGTCTCGAGAAGACCATGCGGAAGATCATCAAAGCCGGTCAGAAGTTCTCTCGCCGGGTATACGGCTCGGTGGACGAGGCCAAGCAGGAACTGGCATCCGAGCCGTACAAGCTTGAGCTGATTGACCTCAAAGGGGTCGGCTCGACAGTCAGCATCGACCATGACGAGGTGATGGAGGTCGGTGCGGGGGAGCTGACCGTCTATGACAACGTGCACCCGCACACCGGCGAAACGATCTGGAGCGACTTGTGCCGCGGCCCGCATGTGCCGACGACCAAGCACATCCCGGCATTTCAGCTGATGCGGACCGCGGCCGCCTACTGGCGAGGTAACGAGCGCAACCCGCAACTGCAGCGGATCTATGGCACCGCCTGGGAATCGGCCGAGGCGCTCGAGCGACACCTGGAACTACTCGCCGAGGCGCAGCGCCGGGACCACCGCAGGCTCGGCGTCGAGCTGGACCTGTTCAGTTTCCCAGACGAGATCGGCTCGGGACTTCCGGTGTTCCATCCCCGGGGCGGCACCGTGCGCCGGGTGATGGAGGACTACTCCCGGCGCCGCCACGAGGAAGCCGGCTACGAGTTCGTCAACTCGCCGCACATCACCAAGGGACAGCTCTTTGTGACGTCCGGTCACCTGGACTGGTACGCCGACGGGATGTTCCCCCCGATGCACCTCGACGAGGAGTTGGCGCCGGACGGCACGGTTCGCAAGCCCGGCCAGGACTACTACCTCAAGCCGATGAACTGTCCGTTCCACAACCTGATCTATCGCTCCCGGGGCCGGTCCTACCGGGAACTGCCGCTGCGGCTGTTCGAATTCGGGTCGGTGTACCGGTATGAGAAGTCCGGCGTGGTCCATGGCCTGACCCGGGTGCGCGGGATGACCCAGGACGACGCGCACATCTATTGCGCCCCCGAGCAGCTGCAGGGCGAGATCCGCTCGCTGCTGAGCTTCGTGCTCGATCTACTTCGCGACTTCGGACTGGACGATTTCTACCTGGAGCTGTCCACCCGTGATGATGACAAATACGTCGGTTCCGACGAGCAGTGGGAGGAGGCGACCGACGCGCTACGCCAAGCCGCCGAGGCCAGCGGGCTGGCGCTGGTGCTCGACCCTGGTGGGGCGGCCTTCTACGCACCCAAGATTTCCGTGCAGGCCAAGGACGCACTGGGGCGCACCTGGCAGCTGTCGACCATCCAGGTCGACCTCCAGGAGCCGGACCTCTTCGAGCTGGAATACACCGCGAAAGACGGGTCCAGGAAGCGTCCCTACATGATCCACCGGGCGCTGTTCGGCTCGATCGAGCGGTTCTTCGGGGTACTCACCGAGCACTACGCGGGAGCTTTTCCGGCCTGGCTTGCACCAATGCAGGTGGTCGGGATCCCGATCGCCGACGAGCACGTCGAGCACCTACAGCAAGTTGCCAAGGCGCTGCGGGCGCGGGGAATCCGCGTCGAGGTCGATGCTTCGGATGAGCGGATGCAGAAGAAGATCCGGACACATACCACCCAAAAGGTACCTTTTCTCCTGCTCGCCGGGAGCAAGGACGTCGAGGCCGGCGCGGTCTCCTTCCGGTTCCGCGACGGCACCCAGATCAACGGCGTAGGAGTCGAGGATGCGGTCAGCGCCATCACCGGCTGGGTGGCCCGCCGGGAGAACCGCTCGCCCAGCGCAGGAGAGCTGCCGATAGGAGAGTCGTGACCGCCGACGTACTCCGTCCCGCGGAGGCGGCATTGTGACCGCCGACGTACTCCGTCCCGCGGAGGCGGCGTTGTGACCGCCGAGGCGCAGGACGGGGTCGGTGCACCGGATGCGCTGCAGCGGCTGTGGACACCACATCGGATGGCGTACATCAAGCAGGAGGGCAAGGCCGGGCCGCAGGCCGGTGGCGGGCAGTGCCCGTTCTGCCGGATCATCACCATGGACGATGCCGAGGGTCTGGTAATTGCCCGCGGAGCCGCTGTCTACGCGGTGCTCAATCTTTATCCATACAATCCTGGTCACTTGATGGTCGTGCCCTACCGGCATGTCGCCGACTACCCGGACCTGACTATCCAGGAGACCACTGAACTGGCCACCTTCACCCAACTGGCCATGCTCGCCAGCCGCCGCGCCGCCGCGCCGCACGGCTTCAACATCGGGATCAATCAGGGCTCAGTCGCCGGCGCCGGCATCGCGGCG
This sequence comes from Pseudonocardiaceae bacterium, assembly GCA_050699635.1. Lineage (GTDB taxonomy): Bacteria > Actinomycetota > Actinomycetes > Mycobacteriales > Pseudonocardiaceae. Next base: position 8,336 of record JBOHFK010000076.1, read on the forward strand.
CACCTGCATCAGCACGTCGTGCCGCGATGGGGTGGGGACGCCAACTTCATGCCTGTCGTCGCCGGAACCAAGGTGCTGCCACAGCTGCTGACCGAGACTCGTACGCTGCTGGTGGACGCATGGAAAGAACTGTCCTGAACGCCCCCGCGCAGGCCGCTGCTCCGCTTCGCCGAGGTCGGCCCGCAGCCACCGGCGCGACCGCACCGCGCTGGAAACGGCGACTGCTGTTCATGGGTCGGTTGCTCTTCCTCGGATCCGCTCTGGGAGTGCTTACCTGGCGCCTTGCCACTGACGGCGTGGGGGCCCTGGATGCGGTGCGAAAGATCGGCCTGACCGCGGTTCTCGGATCTTTTCTGGCTGCTGCGGCCGGTATGGGCGCTTCCGGGATGGCCTGGCGCAGCCTGCTCTGCGGTCTGGATGTCCCGTTGGGCCGCCGCGCTGCGTCCCGGGTGTTTTTCACCGGTCAGATCGGCAAGTACATCCCCGGTACCGTCTGGGCCTATGTGGCACAGGCCAGGCTGGGTCGCGAACACGGGGTCCCGGCCTCCCGCACCACCGCGGCGTCGGTGATGTTCGTCGTGGCGCACACCGCCACCGGGGCGGTGGTGGCCGGTCTGGTACTGCCATTCGCCTCTGACGAGGTGTTCGACCGCTTCGGCTGGATCGCGGTGCTGGCCCCGCTGCTGCTGGCCAGCCTGCACCCGCGCCTGGTGCTTCCGGTACTTCGGCTGGTGCATCGCGTGGTGGGACGGGGTAGCCCACCCGAGTGGGTGGGCGGGCCGGCCGTGCTCCGGGCACTGGGCTGGCTCGCGGTGACCTGGATGGGCTATGGGCTGAGCATGTTGCTGTTGCTCCGGCCGGTGGCCCGGGCAGAAACCCATGAGTTGTTGACCCCGGTCGCGCTGGGGGGGTTCGCTTTGGCCTGGACGGTCGGTTTCATCGCTGCCGGCGTGCTGGTGGTGACGCCGGCCGGGCTGGGGGTGCGGGAGGTCGTGCTGTTAGCGGTGCTCGGCCCGGTCGTCGCCGGTGGCGGGGCGGTCGCCGCTGTGGTGTTGCTGTCCCGGATGGTCCACACCGTCAGCGACGGGGCGTGGGCACTGGTCGGTATCAGCTTGCGGGCAGCCCAGCGTCCGGAGGACGTCGGGGATACTCAGGCAGGCAGCCTCCGGCCTGTGCCCCGATAGCCCTACTCCCGCGATGCTCAACATTCTCGCCCGCGCGTCGGTCTCCCGTTTCCTGGAACCGATAGGTTGCCGGCTGGTCCGGGCCGGAGTCGGGCCCGACGCCATCACCGTGGTCGGCACGATCGGGACGGTGGCCTCGGCGTTGTGGTTCTTCCCGCGTGGCCAGTTGGTGGTGGGCACGATCGCGGTGGCCGTGTTCGTGCTGCTCGACGTGCTCGACGGTGCCGTCGCAAGGGCTCGGGGGTCCGGTACCCCGTGGGGAACCGTGCTGGACGCCACCTGCGATCGGATCGCGGACGGTGCGTTGTTCGCCGGGCTGACCTGGTGGTGCTTTGTGGTCGCCGGCGACCGGTTGCTGGCCGTCGCGGCGCTGTTCTGCCTGGTGAGCGCGCAGGTCATCTCCTACATCAAAGCTCGCGCAGAAGCCTGTGGCCTGACCGCGGATGGTGGGATGGTCGAGCGCGCTGAGCGCTACATCATCACCCTGCTGGGCGCCGGCTTGACCGGCGTCGGCGTCCCGTTCGCTCTTGACGTGGCGCTGTGGTTGCTGGCCGGCTTGCAGGTGGTGACCGTGACCCAGCGAATGCTGGCGGTGCGGCGCGGCGCCTGGGCTCGGGAGGCCCGGTGAGCAGGCTCGCCGACCTTGGGTACGCCGCTGGATGGCAGTTGCTGCGTTTTGCACCTCGGGAATTGGCGAGCAGAGTGTTTCGCGTGGGTGCTGATCTGGCCGCCTACCGGGACGGTTCGGGCGCCCGTCAGTTGCGCCGGAACCTGACCCGCGTGGTGCCTGCTGCCACTGCCGCGGAACTGGACGCACTGGTGCGCGAGGGGCTGCGTTCCTACGCCCGGTACTGGCACGAGGTCTTCCTGCTGCCGTGGGCCGACCACGCCGCGTTGATGGATCGGTTGGATGGCGCGCTGGAGGGCATCGAGCATCTGGACGAGGCGCTGGCCGCGGGCCGCGGGGTAGTGGTGGTGCTGCCGCACAGCGGCAACTGGGATATGGCCGGCCTGTGGTTCGTCCGGCATCACGGGTCGTTCAGCACGGTGGTGGAGCGTCTCGCACCCGAGCAGCTCTACCAGCGCTTTGTCGACTACCGCGCCTCGCTGGGTTTTGACATCGTTCCGCTGACCGGGGCGGGCAATCCGACACCACGGCTGGTGCGCCGGCTTCGAGCAGGTGGGGTGGTGTGCCTGCTCGCCGACCGGGACCTCACGGGCACCGGGATGAGCGTGGAGTTTTTCGGCGGCGCGGTCAGGATGCCGTTAGGGCCGGCCCGGCTGGCTGCGGCTACCGGTGCCACGTTGCTGGTGATCGGCTGCTGGTTCACCCCCACCGGCTGGGGTATCCGCTTCCATCCGCCGGTGCCCGTGCCGGACCGGTCGGCGGCGCGGCAAGCCACCCAGACGATGGCGGACCGCTTCGCTGCTGACATCGAAGCGCACCCGCAGGATTGGCACATGCTGCAGCCGTTCTGGATCGACGACCTGCCCGCCATGCGCCGTCGCGACGTGGGATAGCGGGGTTTGGTGCGGATCGGGATGGTCTGCCCGTATTCCCTCGCCGCGCCCGGCGGGGTGCAGGCGCACGTTCTGGGGTTGGCCGACGGCTTGCGCAGCCTCGGCCACCAGGTGGAAGTGCTCGCTCCCGCTTGGGCCGGTGCCCGCGCCACGCCGCTGCCGGAGTTCGTCACGCCAGCAGGGTGGGCGGTGGGGGTGCCTTACAACGGATCGGTCGCCCAACTGGCGTTCGGCCCGCTCGCGGCCAACCGGGTGCGGCGCTGGATGTATGACCACGACTTCGACGTGCTGCACCTGCACGAGCCGGTCGCGCCGAGCCTGTCGTTGATCGCTCTGGCGCTCGCCGACCGGCCCGTTGTCGCGACCTTCCATTTCGCCACCGCCCGATCCCGCGCGCTGGCTGCGGCGCACGTTCTGCTGCGGCCCACGATGGAAAAGATCACCGCCCGGATCGCGGTGTCCCCGCTGGCGCGGCGCGTGCAGGTGGAATGCCTCGGCGGGGATGCCGTGGAGATTCCCAACGGGGTTGATGTGGCGCACTTCGCCAGCGCGCAGCCGCTGCCCGGGTATCCCCGGGCCGGCGGCACGGTTGGTTTCGTGGGCCGCTTCGGCGAGTCCCGCAAGGGCATGACGGTGCTGCTCGCGGCCCTGCGTGAGATGACCCGGACGAGGCCGGACGTGCATCTGCTGGTCGTCGGCCACGGGGATGCCGGTGCCCTGCTGCGCGCTGCGGGACCGGTGCTGGCACCCCGAATCCGGGTACTCGGCGCACCGGGTGACTATGTTAAAGCGGCAGCGTTGGCCAGCATGGACGTTCTGTGCGTCCCTGCTGTCGGGGGGGAGAGCTTTGGCGTCGTGCTGATCGAGGCGATGTCCGCCGGCACCCCCGTGGTGGCCAGTGACCTCGATGCCTTCCGCCTCGTGCTCGACGGCGGGAACGCGGGCGTCTTGTCCGCGGCCGGATCACCGGCCGCGCTGGCCGCGGCGCTGGGTGAACTGCTCGATGACCCGGCGAGACGTGCCGCGCTGGCAGTTGCGGGCCAGCGGCGGGCGGCGATGTGGGACTGGCCGGTGGTGGCGCGGCGGGTGCTGCAGGTCTACGAGAGCGCGGTAGCAGCGGACCCCCGCCGGCTGCGTTCCGGGCCTGGCGCTGGAGTCCACCGGTATCGGCCTGGCTAGGGTCGCGCCGTGCGACGTGCGTGGGTGGCGGTGACCGCCGGGATCCTGCTGGGAGCGGCGGCGGGTGCGATCCGCGCGGCGACCCGGCTGGACCGGCTGCATGTGCGGACCGACGCAGCGTGGGCGGCCCTGGACGCGGCGCTGCACCGCCGAGCGCTCGCGGTCCGCGCGCTGGACGGGAGTGTGACGCTGCGGGGTGCCGCCGTCGCGGCACTGCACGCCCGGCTACCGGCTCGGGAGGAGCGGGAGAACGAACTGGGCCGGGTGCTCGCGACACTCGACCGTGGTGCGCTCGAGCCGGCCTGCGCCGACCGGTTGAGCGACGCCGAACAGCGGGTGGTGATCGCCCGGCGGGTCTACAACGACGCGGTGCGAGACACCCTGGCGTTGCGCTCGCACCGCTTGGTGCGCTGGTTGCGGCTGGCCGGTACCGCCCCGCTGCCGCGCTATTTCGAGATCGCCGAACCCGCGCTCGCCGGCTATGGGCTCGAGCTGGACGGCGCGGGGGCGTAGCGGGAGAAGCGCCGGGTGAACACCGCGGTGCCCGAGGTCAGTCCGCGCAGGTCGACGGCGTAGCGCATCAGCTCGGCCGCGGGCACCTCGGCGCGCACCAGCATCCGGCCGGCCTGGTCGGTCTCGGTGCCCAGCACCCGGCCTCGCCTGCCGGACAGGTCACCCAGCACGGTGCCCAGGTGGTCCTCGGGCATCCGCACCTCCACGTCGTCCAGCGGCTCCAGGGTGACCACGGACCCCTTCTCCGCGGCATCCTTGAGCGCCAGTGATCCCGCCATCTGGAAGGCCGCATCGGAGGAGTCGACGCTGTGGGCCTTGCCGTCGACCAGGCTGACCCGCACGTCCACCAGCGGGAATCCGCTGTTGCCCAGGCCGCGTTCCATCTGCGCCCGGACCCCCTTCTCCACGCTCGGGATGAACTGGTGCGGGACCGAGCCGCCGACGACCTTGTCCACAAACTCGAAACCGGTCCCCCGGGGCAGCGGCTCCACCTCGATGTCGCAGACCGCGTACTGGCCGTGCCCGCCGGACTGCTTGACGTGCCGGCCATGCCCCTTCGAGGAACCGGCGAAGGTCTCCCGCAACGGCACCATCACCGGCTCTGTGTCCACATCGGCACCCACGGCGCGCAGCCGGGACAGCACGACATCGGCGTGCGCCTCGCCCATGCACCACAGCACCATCTGGTGGGTCTCGGCGTTGCGCTCCAGCCGCAGGGTCGGATCCGCGGCCACCAACCGGCCCAGCCCGCGGGCCAGCGCGTCCTCATCGCTGCGGCTGCGGCCCACCACCGCGACCGGCAGCAACGGCTCCGGCATCGTCCAGGGCGCCACCAGCAGGGGGTCGTTCGGCGAAGACAAAGTGTCCCCGGTTTCGGCCGAGACCACCTTGGTCACCGCACAGAGATCCCCGGCCACACAGTGCGGTACGTCGCTGAGCGTGCCGCCCAGCGGGGTGTAGACATGCGCCACCCGCTCGTCGACGTCGTGGTCGGCGTGCCCGCGGTCGGCCAGACCGTGCCCGGAGACGTGCACCGGGCGATCGGGATACAGCGTTCCGGAGAACACCCGGACCAGCGATACCCGGCCCTGGTAGGGGTCGACGGTGGTGCGGACCACCTCCGCCACCAGCGCAGCCGCCGGGTCCACGGCCACCCCAGGGTGATCCGAGCCGTCCGTCCGGGTCACCGGAGGCGGCGTGTGCCGCACCGGGGCCGGGAACGCACCGGCGAGCACCTCGAGGATTTCGGCGAGGCCCACCCCGGTGTGGGCACACGCGGGGATCACCGGGTGAAATGTTCCGCGGGTGACGGCGGTCTCCAGGTCCTCGATCAGGACGTCGGCCTCAAGGTCGGCACCCTCGAGGTACCGCTCCATCAGGGACTCGTCCTCGCTTTCGCTGATGATCCCCTCGATGAGCTCGTTGCGCGCCACGGTGAGTTCGTCTTGATCTATCCCGTTGTCCTCGGCCGCCGGGCCCTCGACCGGCGGGTACCCGTTGCCGTAGTCGAACAGCCGCTGCGACAGCAGCCCTACCAGACCGGTCACCCCGCCGGCGCCGTCGCGCACCGGCAGGTACAGCGGTAGCACTCCGTCACCAAAGGTCGCCCGGCAGGCGGTGGTCACGTTGTCCAGGTCGGCCCGCGGGTTGTCCAGCCGGCTCACCACCACCGCCCGGGGGATCCCGACCTCAGCGCACTCCTGCCACAGCGCGACCGTACAGGGATCGACGTCCTCACCAGCGGAGATCACGAACAGGGCCGCGTCCGCCGCTCGCAGTCCGGCCCGTAGCTCGCCCAGGAAGTCGGCATACCCAGGAGTGTCCACGAGGTTGATCTTGATGTTGGCATGGTGCAGCGGCGCGATGGCCAGCGTTACCGACCGTTGCTGGCGTACCGCCGCGGGGTCGTGGTCGCACACCGTGGTGCCGTCGGTGACCGTGCCCGCCCGGCTGATCACGCCGGTGGCGGCGAGCAGCGCTTCCACGAGCGTGGTCTTGCCCGCTCCGGATGGCCCGACCAGAACCACATTGCGGATGGCGGAGGGATCCTGCACCGCCATGGCCGAATCAGCACGTTCACCGTTGCTCTTCACGCCCATAAAGCCCCACCTCACCTGTGCGGACCGTGTGGTCGATCTCACACCGGTGTGGCGGTCGAGGCAACCCCTGGCCGGCCTTCACCCCCGATGTCATGACCAACCCGACGTACGATCGGTGCCGTGCCCGCCGAGAACAGCACCAGCGACCGCAAGATCGGCACCGCGCGGGTGAAGCGCGGGATGGCCGAAATGCTCAAGGGCGGTGTGATCATGGATGTGGTCACACCGGACCAGGCCAGGATCGCCGAGACCGCGGGCGCGGTGGCCGTGATGGCCCTGGAGCGGGTTCCCGCGGATATCCGCGCCCAGGGCGGCGTCGCTCGGATGAGTGATCCGGACATCATCACCGCGATCATGGACGCGGTGTCCATCCCGGTGATGGCCAAGGCCCGCATCGGCCACTTCGTCGAGGCGCAGGTGCTACAGGCGATCGGCGTGGACTACGTCGACGAGTCCGAGGTGCTGACCCCGGCCGATGAAGCCCACCACATCGACAAGTTCGCCTTCACCGTGCCGTTCGTGTGCGGCGCCACCAACCTCGGCGAGGCGTTGCGCCGGATCTCCGAAGGTGCCGCCATGATCAGGTCCAAGGGGGAGGCCGGGACCGGCAATGTCGTCGAGGCGACCCGGCACATGCGCTCGATCCGGGCCGGCATCCGCTCGCTGGCCACGATGCACCCCGAGGAGCTGCCGGCGGCCGCCAAGGAATTGGCCGCCCCGCTGGAGCTGGTCCGGGAGGTCGCGGCGGCCGGCTCATTGCCCGTGGTGCTGTTCACCGCGGGTGGTATTGCCACCCCTGCTGACGCGGCGATGATGATGCAGCTCGGCGCCGAGGGGGTGTTCGTCGGCTCCGGCATCTTCAAATCGGGAGATCCCGCCAAGCGGGCGGAGGCGATCGTCAAGGCGACCACTTTCCACGACGACCCGGACCTGGTGGCGAAGGTGTCCGGCGGATTGGGCGACCCGATGGTGGGGATCAACCTCGGTGATCTGCCTCAGGGGCAGCGGCTGGCTCAACGCGGCTGGTGAGCACCGGCGAGGGAGTGGCCGACGCGGAGGCGCTGCTGATCTGCGCGACCGCAGGGGCGCGGCTGCGCACCCCGGGGCCGGAGGGCGGCGCCGCCCGCAGCTCCCGGATCAGCCGTGGCACCCTGCTGGTGCATGCTGACATGCACAATCACACCCTGCTCTCCGACGGCGCCGGCGACCCCGAGGCGGCGTTTCCGTCGATGCGCGACGCGGGCCTGGACGTCGCGGCGCTCACCGATCACGCAATCCGCGGCGCCGCGGTGGAAGGCACCGGCTTGGGCGGTACACCGTGGATCGGGTTGGACCGGGCCGGCTGGCGACGCAGCGGGAAGCTCGCTGACGCCCACGACCGGCCCGGAGAGTTCACCGCGATCCGCGGCTTTGAGTGGTCGCATCCACAGTTAGGGCACGTCAACGCCTGGTTCACCGGCGAGTTCACCGATGTCGCGACGCACGGGGCGATGAGCGAGTTCTATGCCTGGTTGACCGGGCCCGGCCGCAGAAACGGCGTTCGGGCCGATGCCGGATTGGCCGGCTTCAACCATCCCGGTCGGGAAGACGGCCGATTCGCCGGCTTCCGTTTCCTGGCCGCCGCTGCCGAGCAGATGGTCAGCTTGGAGATGTTCAACCGCACCGACGACTACCTGTTCCAGGGCGTCGCGGCCGGCGGAACCGCACCCCTGGTGGACTGCCTGAATGCCGGCTGGCGTCCCGGACTGCTCGGGGTCAGTGATGAGCACAGCGCCAACTGGGGCCTGCAACCCGGTACCGGGCGCGCTGGACTATGGGTGACCGAACACAGCAGGGCCGGGGTGGCCGAGGCGCTGCGGGCCCGACGGTTCTTCGCCACCCGGGTCGCCGGGCTGCGGGTGGACGCCACTGCCGGTGGGGTGCGGATGGGCGGGGTGTTACGGCACCGCCAGGGCCCAGTTGAGTTCGCCCTCGACGTCGCGGGCGAACCGTCCTGGACCGGCCGCGAGCTCGAAGTGCAGCTGCTGCGCCCGGCGACGCCAGTGCCCGTGGTGGCCGGTCTGATCGAGATCCGCTGTGGCGAGATCGCCCGCTTCACCGTGCCGTTGCACATCGAGGACGGCTCGTGGGCGGTCCTCCGCCTGGCCGATCGAGACACTCCTAACACCAACCCGGGCCCGCCCGATCACCCCGCCAACAATCACGCGATCGCCTACACCAGCCCCTGGTTCCTGCGGCCCTGACACTGCGGCCCTGACACTGCGGCCCTGACACTGCGGCCCTGACACTGCGGCCCTGACACTGCGGCCCTGACACAACGCCGGTAGTCGATGAGCACCGGGTGGGGGCAGAGCCGGCGGTCTAGCCTGGCCTGGTGGCGCAGATCGGTCCGGTGGTGGGTGTCCTCGCGGTGCAGGGCAATGTGCAGGAGCACCTTCGTGCGATAGCCGACTGCGGGTTGCTCAGCGCGCGGGTACGGCGGCCCGAAGAGCTCGCTGAGGTGGATGCCCTCATCCTGCCCGGCGGTGAGTCCACCACGATGAGCCGGCTGCTGGTCGCCTTCGACCTGATGGAACCGTTGCGGGTCCGGCTAGCTGCGGGAATGCCCGCCTACGGCGCGTGCGCGGGCATGATCCTGCTCGCTCGGGAAATCCTCGGCGGTCGGCCTGATCAGCGACAACTCGCCGCGCTGGACGTGGTGGTGCGCCGCAATGCGTTCGGTCGCCAGGTTGACTCCTTCGAGGCTGATCTCCACATCGCCGGGATACCCGGTGATGTCGTCCGGGCGGTGTTCATCCGCGCCCCCTGGGTGGAGGAGGCTGGTGCCGGCGTTGAGATACTGGCCAGGGTCCCCGACGTGCCTGCGGCTGGGCGGGCGAGCGGTAGGATCGTGGCGATTCGGCAGGGGGGCGTGCTGGCCACTGCGTTCCACCCGGAGCTGACCGGCGACCGGCGGGTGCATCGGCTCTTCTGCGACATGGTCCGCCATGCGAGCAAGAGGAGCCTGAGCAGGTATGAGTGGCCATTCAAAATGGGCGACCACCAAGCACAAGAAGGCCGTGGTCGACGCCAAGCGGGGTAAGCTTTTTGCGAAGTTAATCAAAAATATCGAGGTGGCGGCGCGCACCGGTGGTGGTGACCCGGACGGCAACCCTACGCTGTACGACGCGATCCAGAAGGCTCGCAAGACCTCAGTACCCACCGACAACATCGAGCGCGCCGTCAAGCGTGGTTCCGGTGTCGATGCCGGGGGTGCCGATTACCAGACAATCATGTACGAGGGATACGGGCCTGGCGGAGTTGCCCTGCTCATCGAGTGCCTCACCGACAACCGCAACCGGGCGGCCTCGGAGGTCCGTACCGCGATGACCCGCAACGGCGGCACGATGGCCGATCCCGGATCGGTGTCGTTCCTGTTCAGCCGCAAGGGCGTGGTGCTGGTGCCCCAGCAGCAGGGGCTCTCGGAGGACGACGTGCTGATCGCGGTACTCGACGCGGGCGCCGAAGAGGTCAACAACCTGGGCGAATCCTACGAGGTGGTCTCCGAACCGACCGATCTCATTACCGTGCGCACCGCGCTGCGGACCGCCGGCATCGATTACGACTCCGCCGAAGCGAGCTTCCTCCCCTCCGCGAGCACCCCCCTCGACGCCGACGCCGCCCGCAAAACCTTCAAGCTCATCGATGCCCTGGAAGACTGCGACGACGTCCAAAACGTCTACGCCAACTTCGATATCCCCGACGACGTCCTCGCCGAGGTCGGTTGACCCGCCCTTTCCTGCATGTGGAATGCCCTGGTGTGTCGGCGGCGCGAGGAGGGGAAGGGGGGTTAGGGTTCGAACGGTTGTTTGAGTAGGTGCTGCTGGGTTGCTGGGAGGGTCGGTGCGAGTGCTGGGGGTGGATCCTGGCCTCACCCGCTGCGGGCTTGGGGTGGTCGACGGCGGTGCCGGGCGATCGGTCAGCTGCGTGGCCGTCGACGTCGTGCGGACCCTGCCGGAGGCGGATCTCGGTGCGCGGCTGATCGCGGTGGCCGATGTGGTGGAGAGTTGGTTAGCTGAGCACCGTCCCGACGTGGTGGCGGTGGAGCGGGTGTTCAGCCAGCACAACGTGCGCACCGCGATGGGCACCGCGCAGGTCGGCGGAGTCGTGGCGCTGATCGCGGCGCGGCGGGGGCTCACCGTCGCCTTTCATACCCCCAGCGAGGTCAAGGCCGCCGTCACCGGTTCCGGTCGCGCCGGAAAGGAGCAGGTCACTATCATGATCACCCGGCTGCTCGCGTTGCCCGCCAAACCCCGCCCAGCTGACGCCGCAGACGCACTCGCGCTGGCGATCTGTCACTTGTGGCGGGCCCCGATGACACAGCGCCTCGCCCAGGCGCGGGCCCAGTCGGCGCAACTGGCGCAAACCCACCGAGCGAAGCTGGCCGCCGCGGCCCGGCAGGCGAGAGCGGCACGGTGATCGCCTCGGTGCGTGGGCAGGTGCTCTCCGTCGAGTTGGACCATGCGGTGGTCGAGGTTGGCGGTGTCGGGTTGGCGGTGCATGCAGTTCCGGCAACCCTGGCCACCTTGCGGCGCGGCGAACAGGCCAGGCTCGCTACGACACTGGTGGTCCGCGAGGATTCGCTGACGTTGTACGGCTTCTCCGACGCGACAGCCCGGGAGTTGTTCGTGCTGCTGCAGACCGTCTCCGGAGTAGGGCCCCGGCTCGCCCTGGCGACGCTCGCCGTCCTCGAGCCGGACACGCTGCGCGCCGCACTCGCCGATGGCGACCTCACGGTGCTCACCCGGGTGCCCGGTATCGGGCGCAAGGGCGCGGAACGGCTGGTCGTGGAGCTGCGTGACAAAGTCGGGGGCGTCGCGCCCGCGTCGGCGGGGCCGGCTGCCCGCAACGGGAGCGCGGTGCGGACTCAGGTGGCTGAGGCGCTCGTCGGGCTCGGGTTCGCAGCCCGGCAAGCCGAGCAGGCCGTGGATGCCGTGCTCGCCGAAGCCGATTCCGAATCGGCGCCTCCGTCGGACACCTCTGCGCTGCTGCGCAGCGCGCTGACCCGGCTGGGGCGGAATCGGTGACCACCCAGCATCCGGTCTCGGCGGTGGCCGACCCGGCAGATGTCGAGCTGGAGACCACTCTGCGGCCTCGGCGGCTGCCTGAGTTCATCGGGCAGGCCCGGGTGCGCGAGCAACTGGAGCTGGTCTTGGAGGGTGCCCGGCGGCGCGGTGCCCCACCGGACCACGTCCTGCTGTCCGGGCCACCGGGGTTGGGCAAGACCAGCCTGGCGATGATCATTGCTGTGGAACTGGGCAGCGCGATCCGGGTGACCTCGGGTCCTGCCTTGGAGCGCGCCGGGGATCTCGCCGCGATGCTGTCCAACCTCGTCGAGGGTGACGTGCTGTTCATCGATGAGATCCACCGGGTGGCCCGGCCCGCCGAGGAGATGCTCTATCTCGCGATGGAGGACTTCCGGGTCGATGTGGTGGTGGGCAAGGGCCCCGGAGCCACCTCCATCCCGCTGGAGATCGCCCCGTTCACCCTTGTCGGAGCCACCACCCGGTCAGGGGCGCTGACCAGCCCGCTTCGGGACCGGTTCGGATTCACCGCGCACATGGAGTTCTACGAGCCTGACGAGCTCGAGCTGGTGCTGCGCCGCTCCGCCGGCATCCTGGGCGTGGATCTGCGCCCCGAGGGCGCGATCGAGATCGCCGCCCGCTCTCGCGGTACGCCCCGGATCGCCAACCGGTTACTGCGCCGGGTCCGGGACTATGCGGAGGTCCGCGCGGACGGGGCGATCACTCTCGAGGTGGCCCGGGCCGGCCTGGCCGTCTACGACGTCGACCAGCTCGGGCTCGACCGGCTGGACCGCGCCGTGCTCACCGCGCTGGTGCGCACCTTCGGTGGTGGGCCGGTCGGAGTGTCCACCATCGCGGTTGCCGTCGGAGAGGAGCCGGCCACTGTTGAGGAAGTGTGCGAGCCATTCCTGGTCCGGGCCGGCATGCTCGCCCGCACCCCGCGCGGGCGGGTGGCCACCGCCGCTGCCTGGCGGCACCTGCGGCTGGAACCACCTGCCGATGCGCTGTCCGATATCGCACCGACGTTGTTCGACAGTTGAGCCTTTCTGGAGCCCACTGAAATCTAGAGCCCACTGAGTCTAGAGGCCGCCGTGTCTAGAGGCCGCCGAGCCACAGCCCGACGCCGACGATCAGAACTCCACCGAGCACAACCTGGACCAGCGACGTGCGAAGCGAGACCTCCAGAAAGCGCTTGCGGATCAGGGCGATCGCCCCTAGCTCGAGGGCGACCACGATGGCCGCGAACACCAGCGCGACCGTCCGGTCGGGGATCAAGAACGGTAAGGCATGGAATACGCCGCCCACCGTGGTCATCACACCGGTGATCGATCCGCGGGTGATGGCCGTGCCTCGACCGGTCTGCTCGCCGTCGTCGGACAGCGCCTCGGACAGTCCCATGCTGATGCCGGCCCCCAGCGCGGTGGCCAGCCCGACGAGCAGGGCAGCGTGCGAACTCGAGAGCAATGCCACCGCGAAGATCGGCGCGAGGGTCGAGAGAGTGCCGTCGATGAGACCCACCAGCCCTGGCTGGACGTACCGGAGCACGAAGGCTTGCTGGTCCGTTTCGATGCGGCCCAGGAGGCCATCCGGGAAGCCGGCGCTCAGCGGCAGTGCGGGGCTGGCTGAGGTGATCGTCGAGGTCCTGAAGGGAGTCAGTGTGGCAGTGGCGCCGCCGGTGGCGCTCAAGGTGCGGGTGTTCAGCGCGTGCGCGCTAGGTCGGTAACGAGGCGTGGAGTAGCGGTGCGCGGGCAACGCGTCCGTCCTTCCGTTGGCGGCCTGGGGCAGCGGGATCGAGCGGCATCTCAGCCGGACTGCTGGCGGAACCCTAAGGAATCGATCCGCGTCTCCTCCGAACCTGAGAGCCTTGGTTGCCGCACAGCGCCCACAGGTCAGCGCCAGGCGACGAGGGACGCGCTGATTACGCCGATCGGCCGCGACCGCTACGCCATTTGGCCGCTGCCCAGCTCAGGACGCGATGGCGTCACGATCGCGCGCGAAGCACGGCCACCTGGATTCCCACGACGTCGCGGGCCTGCCGGGCCGCGCGACCTGGCACACTCGGTAGCGCAACTTTGCTGGTGATCGGAGAACCATGGACCTGTCGTTCCTGCCGCTGCTGTTCATTGCCTTGCTTGCGCTGCCGTTGATCCTCAGCACCCGCCGCCAGAAGCGAGCTATGGCGCAGGCGCAGCAGCTGCAGAACTCGCTCACTAACGGCGACCGGGTGATAACCACCTCCGGCCTGCACGGAACTGTTGTCGGCAGTGGCGACGAGGCGACTGTTGATCTGGAGATCGCTCCCGGGGTGCGCACGACGTGGTTGCGCGCCGCGATCCGGGAGAAGATCACTGAGAACGGCGACGAGGCGGGCGCTGCGGGGACATCCAAGGCAGGCGCACCTGAGGCTGCTCCGATCGACAACGGCGCTCGCGCCGACAATTCCTGACTGATCCTGACCGAGGTGGGCGGGACGGTACGATCCCGCACCCGAGCCCCATCGCCGGCGCCGGACGCGGCGCTGGCACAGTAGCGCTGGTCGCCGGAGCGGGCGGCAGGCGTAGTTCGCCGTGAACGAGGAGAACCACCCACCGTGGCACCACCAGCCGGGCACTTCCGCCCCTGGCGCAACCTGGCGATCTTCGCTGGGATCATTGCGGTCCTGTACTCGTTGGTCTTTCTCACCGGTGGCGGGCGCCCCACCCCCAAGCTGGGTATCGATCTAAAGGGTGGCACCCGGGTCACTCTCACCGCCCGGACCCTCGATGGCGGGCCGCCGTCGAAGGAGTCGTTGGACCAGGCTCGCCAGATCATCGAGCAACGGGTCAACGACATCGGGGTGCTCGGCGCGGAGGTGGTCCTGGATGGCAACAACCTGATCGTGACGGTGCCCGGTGAGAACGGTGACCAGGCCCGTACTCTCGGGCAGACCGCCAGGTTGTATTTCCGTCCGGTGATCGCCGAAGTGGCGGCCACTACCCCCACACCGGCTCCTGGCGGCACACCCTCGCCGGCTCCCGGTGGTTCCCCTCCGGCCAATGGCAATCCCGGCACGCCATCGAGCTCACCGCAACCGGCGCCATCGGGTACTGCACCGGCCCCGGTCCAGCCCCAGCTGCTCGAGCCACCGCCGTCGGGGGAGCCGACACCGCCATCTCCGGCGCCTCCGACCGGGACGCCGGCGCCTCCGACCGGGACGCCCGCGCCGGTTGGCCAGGTGCCGGCGGATTCGGCCGACCCGCAGGCCGCCGAGCAGATCCGGCAGGCCAGGGCGCGACTGCAGAGTCGGGACCCGGCGGTGCAGCAGCAGGCGCTGGCCACACTGAACTGCGCAGCGCCCAACCCGTTGCGCGGCAACGACGATCCGAACCTGCCGCTGGTCACCTGCGATCAGCACCACACGGCCAAGTACCTGTTGGGACCCGCCTTCCTGTCCGGCGAGGAGATCGCCAGCGCGTCGTCGGGTTTCGACCCGAATGGCACCGGATACGAGGTACTGCTGAGATTCAAACGCCACGGCGAGGATGTCTGGGCCCAGTACACCTCGAGCAACGTCGGCAAGCAGTCCGCATTCGCGCTGGACAGCGAGGTGGTGTCGGCTCCGCAGATCAGGGGAGCGATCCTGGCTGGCCAGCAGACCACCATCAGTGGCAGTTTCAGCCAGGCCGAGGCCCGGAATCTGGCCGTGGCGCTCAAGTACGGTTCGCTGCCGCTGTCGTTCCAGTCCTCGGAGGCCGAGACGGTGTCGGCCACGCTGGGCCTGGCCTCGTTGCGCGCTGGCCTGCTTGCCGGAGCGATCGGGCTGGTCGTGGTGTTCGTCTACTGCCTGTTCTACTACCGGGCGCTCGGCATTCTGACGATCTTGTCTCTGGTGTTGTCCGGGCTACTCGTCTACGCGGTCCTGGTGCTGCTCGGGCGCTGGATCGGGTTCACCCTGGACCTGGCCGGTGTCGCCGGATTCATTGTCGCGATCGGCATCACCGCCGACTCCTTCGTGATCTACTTCGAGCGGCTCAAGGACGAGGTACGGGACGGCCGGACATTCCGCTCCGCGGTGCCTCGAGCCTGGGTGCGGGCCCGCCGGACCATCCTGCTGGCGGACGCGGTGAGCTTCCTGGCCGCCGCGGTGCTCTACATCCTGGCAGTGGGGCAGGTGCGAGGCTTCGCGTTCACCCTGGGGATGTCCACCGTGCTCGACCTGGTCGTGGTATTCCTCGCCACGCACCCGCTGGTCGCACTGGCCGCCCAGTCCCCGCTGCTGTCCCAACCGGGGCTCTCCGGGCTCGGGGCCGCGCAGCGAGCCGGGGCTACCAGCCGGTCGGAGCTGGCCACTGCCGGGAAGGAGTCCTGAGATGGCGGGCACGTTGGGACGCCTGTACAGCGGGACCGGCGCGTTTGACATCGTCGGGCGCCGGCGAGTCTGGTACTCGATGTCCGGGCTGCTCGTCGTGGTCTGCCTCGCGTCCATCCTGCTGCGCGGGTTCAACCTCGGCATTGACTTCGAAGGCGGCACCCGGGTGCAACTCCCGGCCCAGGGATCCGGCGGAATTATCACCACCCAGCAGGCTGAGCGCGTTTTCACCGACGCGATGGGCCAACCTCCGGAGTCAGTCCAGACTGTCGGTACCGGTTCCGCGGCGAGCATTCTGATCCGCTCGGCGGCGCTGGATACCCGCATATCATTCGTCCTCAAGAAGGCCTTATTCGACCAGCTACGCCCACTCGGCAAAGATGGCCGGCCCAGCGAGCGGGCGATCAGCGACAGCGCGGTGAGCGCAACGTGGGGCGGCGAGATCAGCCGGCAGGCGCTGATCGCCCTGGTAGTGTTCCTTGCGCTGGTCAGCGTGTTCGTGGCGGTCTATTTCGAGCCCAGGATGGCCATGGCGGCGCTGATCGCCCTCGTGCACGACGTGCTGGTGACTGCAGGTATTTATTCGCTGATCGGCTTCGAGGTGACGCCGGGGTCGGTGATTGGCTTGCTCACCATCCTCGGTTTCTCGCTGTATGACACCGTTGTCGTATTCGACAAGGTCCAGGAGAACACTCGGGGACTGCTCGGGCTGACCCGGCGAACCTATGCTGAGGCCGCCAATCTTGCGGTCAACCAGACGCTGATGCGTTCGATCAACACCTCGTTGATCGCGGTGCTGCCCGTGCTCGGCCTGCTCGTGATTGGCGTCGGCCTGCTGGGTGTCGGAACGCTCAAGGACCTTGCCCTGGTGCAGATGGTGGGCATCATGATCGGCGCCATGTCCTCGATCCTGCTGGCGACTCCCCTGGTAGTCGACTTGACCATGCGCCGGCCGGCCTACCGGCAGCAAGCCGAACGGGTGGCCCAGCGCCGGGACAAGCTGTCCCGGAAGGCTACCGCGGGTGCTGAGGCCGAATCACTACCCCAACAGCCCCAAGCTGCCGACGCGGCGACAGCACCCGGGCGGCCTGCGAAAGGCGGCAAGAGTGCGCCTGCGGGACGGCGACGCGGGCAGCCGGCGGGCAAGAGCAGCAGGCCATCGGGCAAGGCTGGCCGGTTCTCCGGTCGCTAACGGGTATCGAACCGCACGATTACGTTCAGTAGCGATGATTGCTGAGAGTAACAACAAGCTGACGTGCGGCCACAATTTTCTTCCCGCGCATCACCTATGTGGTGCGTTGTCCCGCTGACTCCTTGCTTCGGCGCCCATTTGGTAGAACGCTCAGTAGTCAGGTGCTGGACGTCGCTCCCCGGAGTGACGCAGGGGGCAGCACTGTGGGGCTAGCCACCGCGGGGGCTACCCCATGAGGGGCTACCAGGGAGGATCTCGGATGGTGGGGTGGTCCGTTCCGGGTGTGGTGCATCTCCGGCAGGTGCGTGAGGACCCGGTGGGCCGACGGGTGATCGCCCGTCACCGCATCAGTCGTAAGCCGCTCGCCATCACCTATCTCTCGCCAGAATTTCTTGCCGACGACGAATTCCACACCCGTTTCCGGGATGACAGCGCACGGCTTTCGCAGGTTCGGGACAGCCGAGTCGTCCGCACCCGCCGCTACGTCGAGGGCGACCACGGCGCCGCGGTGATCAGCGATTACGTCAGCGGGACTACGCTGCGTGCTCTGCTGCTCGCGCAGGGTGCAGTCGGCACCGCAGCGGCCCTGGTCGTGCTCAAGGACGCCCTGCTCGCGCTGGCCGCTTGTCACAAGGCGGGCCTGGCGCATGGCGACATCAAGCCCGAGAACGTCATGCTGACTTCTACTGGCCGGGTTCGGCTGGTCGATGTCGGGCTCTGGACATCGGAAGGCCGGCGGCAGCTCGCCCGGTCCACACCCTTCTACCTGGCACCCGAGCAGTGGGGTGGCCCTCCGGTGAGTCAAGCAGGGGACATCTATGCGGCCACGGCCACCTTCTTCGAGTGCCTGGTCGGCACGCCGCCGTTCTATGCTGACGGTGCGGCGGAGCTGTCGGCTAAGCACCATGCCGGTGGCGCTCCGGTTGAGGTAGTCCCTGAACCGGTGCGCCAGTTGGTGGTGCGAGGCCTCGCCAAAGACCCGCACAGCCGGTCCGGGGCGCGCAGTCTGCTCACCCTGGTCGGCGAGGTGGCCACCCGTGACGTGGGCCCGGGCTGGGAACGATGGGGTCGCCGGGAACTGGCGGCGTTGCTCGCCAGCCGCTCGGCTTTATCCGCTGTGCCGGCGGCGAGTCGGCGCACCGGTCGGGCCGGCGGCTTGGGATACGGCAAACCTGTTCGGATGGCTGCTGTCATCGGTGGGGCGTTGGCACTGGCCGCGGGCTTGTCCAGCCCGCCCTTAGCCGTCCTCCCGGATATCGGCATCTTCGGCTCGGGTGCGCGACCGCCGGTGCTGGCGTTCCCCGAGCCCGATCAAGGCGCTGTGGCGGTGCGTGCTGTAACCAATGGTCCGCTGGCGGATCGCGTTCCTGCCGGTACGGCAAAGGTCCGGACCGGAACGCCGCTGCTGGCACCGTCGCCGTCCGCACCGAACATCCAGACCGCCCCACACGCACCTGCCGGCCCAGCTGTGCAACATCCGGGCGCTGGTTACCCGGGCGGCGTAGCACCCGACCGGCCCGCACCGGACCAGGCGACTTCCGCGACATCGGCGTGCACCCGCGTTCTGATTGACAATCACCAGCCGTGTACCGCGGTGAAACCGGAGACGCCGGGTTCTGCCGGATCGACGACGGATTCGTCTGAGGTGACGATCCCAGTGTCGTTACCGGTCCAGCTGCCGGTGCCGGTTCAGCTGCCCACTCAGGTGGAGATTCCGGTACGGGTTCCGGTCCAGTTGCCCGCGCCGGCTCAGCCGGCGCCCGTCCCGCAGTCGATTCCGAAGCGCGATCAGCCCGTGCCTGGATGGGGCAGCCACGTCCAGAAGGATTTCCAGGCTCAGCTGGATTCGCAGGGTTCGAGAAAGATGACGCGGTCTACCGACCATTCGTTTGGGCAGCCGTCGAGTCATCCCGAGCGAGGGTTCGGGAACTCCAGCGGCGCACGGAACTCGGGAAACCGGTAGGTCCAGGTCGACTGTGACTGACCTGGCAGCATTGCTCTTGCCGTTGGTCCGCGAGGTGCCGGATTTTCCGCAGCCAGGTGTGCTTTTCCGTGATGTGGCACCGGTGCTTGCCGACGCGGCGGCGTTCCGGGCCGTGGTGGACGGATTGATCACGCCGGCTCAGCAGGTCGACACGGTGATCGGGGTGGAGGCCCGCGGTTTCCTGCTCGGCGCCGCCGCTGCTTACGCACTCGGCGTTGGCGTGGTCGGGGTCCGCAAACCCGGCAAATTACCGGTGGTCTCCGACCGGGAGAGCTACGCCTTGGAGTACGGCGTCGCCTCGTTGGAACTGGCCCACGGCGTGCTGCATCCGGGTCAACGAGC
>JBOHFK010000077.1:0-27279 GCA_050699635.1 Pseudonocardiaceae bacterium
GAGCGAGGCTGGCGGATCACCATGCCCAACCTCGAACAGACCGGCCTACTGCGGATCGACTACCTCGACCTGACCGATATCGCGGCCGACGAGGCACTGTGGCAAGACCGCCACTTCGCGCTCAGGGACGACGCACCCGATCACCGCGCGGAACTCATGCGGCTGCTGTTGCACGAGATGCGGCGCGCGATGGCCATCGACGTCGACTGCTTCACCGATGTCGGTTTCGAGCAACTCAAGAAGCTCAGCGACCAGCACCTGCGGGAACCGTGGGGGTTGTCGGAACGCGAGCAGCGACCACAGACGGGCATGGCTTTCGCCCGGTCCGGGGGAAAGGGCAGCGCCCGGGAACATCTCTACCTGAGCGGGTACGGCGCCTACGGGCGGTTCCTGCTGCGCGAGGGCCAGTTCCCCCTAGGCGAGAGCAAGCTGACCCGAGACGACAGCCAGAAGATCATCAGCGATCTGCTCCGGGTCATGGAGCAATGCGGCTTGCTCACCATCGCGCAGCCCGCAGGGGAGGGTGGTGCACCGGGTTACCGGCTCAAGGCGTCCTCCATCGTCTGGCGTCCGGGCGACGGTAAAGCCGGCGCGGAGGACCCGGTGCGCATCGAGATCGCCTCGGAACTCGGCCCCCGGATCAACCCGTTCTTCCAGCGGCTCTACACCGATGTCGCCGCGACACTGGCCGGCCTGCACTCGCGGGAGCACACCGCGCAGGTAGCCAACGAGGATCGGATCCACCGCGAGGACGAGTTCCGGAAAGGCGCCCTGCCGGTGCTGTACTGCTCGCCGACGATGGAGCTGGGCATCGACATTGCCAACCTCAACGCCGTCGCATTGCGCAACGTCCCACCCACCCCGGCCAATTACGCTCAACGGGCCGGTCGCGCCGGTCGCTCTGGGCAACCCGCACTGGTCGTGACCTATTGCGCCACCGGCAACGCACATGACCAGTACTACTTCCGTCATCGCGACCAGATGGTCGGCGGATCGGTCACCGCACCCCGACTCGACCTGACCAATGAGGATCTGCTCCGCTCGCACCTGCACGCCCTGTGGTTGGCGGAGACCGACATCCCGCTGGACCGATCCGTGGCCAACATCCTTGACGTGTCAGCGGAGAACTACCCCCTCACCGCCGTTATCCAGCGGGACAGCAACGACCCCGGCGCCCGGGAGCGGGCCGCGCACCGCGCCCACCGGGTGCTCGCCGAGCTCGCCCAGGGCGAGCTTCGTGACACCTCATGGTGGCACGACGAGTGGATCACCCGCGTGGTCGAGGACGCGCCGCGGGAATTCGACCGGTCGTTTCAGCGCTGGCGCGAGCTGTACCGCGCTGCCTGGGAGGAGCAGGCGGAACAGAACCGGATCATCCTCGACCACTCCGGGAACCAGAAGACTCGCGATATCGCCACCAGACGCCGCCGAGAAGCCGAGAACCAGCTGCGCCTGCTGCGCAACGAGGACACCGAAGACCTGCAGACGGACTTCTACTCCTACCGCTACCTCGCCTCCGAAGGCTTCCTCCCGGGCTACTCGTTCCCCCGCCTGCCGTTGCGGGCCTACGTCCCGGGCCGTCGTGGCGTCCCCAGGGACGCTGAGTTCATCCACCGCCCCCGGTTCATCGCCATCAACGAGTTCGGGCCAGGCGCGCTGATCTACCACGAGGGGCTGCGTTACCAGGTGAACCAGGTGCAGCTCACCCCGGGCGAGCAGGGCGGCAACGGTGTGGACACCAACGCAGCCCGGCACTGCGAGGCCTGCGGCTACCTGCACGGCCAGGAGGTGGGCATCGACGTCTGCGAGTCGTGCGACGGCCGGCTCGGCCGCACCATGCACCGCCTGCTGCGGCTACAGACCGTCAAGGCCGCTCGACGCGACCGCATCTCCTCCGACGAGGAGGAGCGGCGCCGGGCGGGATTCGATCTGGTGACCTCCTACCGGTTCCACGATCACGGTGCCCGGCCCGGCCGGATCGACGCGACAGTCGACACCGACTCCGATCAGGGGCCGGTACTGCAGCTGCGCTACGGCGATACGGCCACCGTTCGGGTCACCAATCTGGGCCGGCGGCGCCGCAAGGCCGCCGGGGACAGTGCGGGGTACTGGATCAATGTGCAGACCGGCTACTGGTTGTCCGAACGCCAGGCCCTCGACGCCACCCCCGACACGGCGGAACTCCAGGACGCCGGGGAGGTGCAGCGCAAGCAGAAAGTCATCCCCTATGTCGAGGACCGCCGTAACATTCTGATCACCCGGTTCGCCCGTGGACCGGTCGACGAGCAGACCGCGCTGAGCGTCATGCACGCGCTGGAACGGGGGATCGAGGCAGAGTTCCAGCTGGAGGACAGCGAACTGTCCTGCGAGCTGTTGCCCGACGATGGTCAGCTCGGCCGGGCACTGTTCATCGAGAGCGCCGAGGGCGGCGCCGGCGTGCTACGCCGCCTGGTCGATGCGCAGGACGACGGCCTGGCCCGGGCCGCCCGCCGGGCGCTGGAGATCTGCCACTTCGATTCGGCCGGCAAGGACCTGGGCGGGATTCTGGACGAGGCGACCGGAGAGCGCTGCGCCCGAGCCTGCTACGACTGCCTGCTGTCCTACCGCAACCAGGGCAACCACTTGCTGATCGATCGGCACCTGGCCCGTGACCTGCTGCTGGCCTGCGCCACCGCACGGACCACCCGCAACGGTCCGCAACGCGACGGCCAGGACGCCTGGGACTCCACTGACCTCATGCCCGCCGGCCCCTGCGCCGGCTTTGTGCGGTGGCTGGAGGAGATGGAGTACCGCTGCCCCGACGAGTGGGGCCCCGACATCGCTGATCTTTCCGAGCTGGGCGCCCGGCCCGATCTGGTCTACCGCACCCCGACCGGACCCGTCGGGGTCTTCGTGGACGGCCCGGACGATACTGACGAGCCGGGCCGCGATGAGGATGCCGCGGATAATCTTCGCGATGCGGGTTGGAATGTCATCCGGATCCCGTACGGCGCGACCTACTCGAAGATCACCCAGAAGTACCCCAGCGTGTTCGGAACCAGTCGAAGGGCCGGTCAGTGAGTCAGTTCGCGACGGGGTCGTTGGTGCGGGCCCGGTGTCGCGAGTGGGTCGTGCTGCCCGGTTCGGATCCCGGGCTGCTGGTGGTGCGCCCGCTGGGCGGCGGGGACGACGAGATCGCGGGCATCCTCACCGGCATCGAGCAGGTCAGCCAGGCCACGTTCCCGCCTCCGCAAGCGGCCGACGCCGGCAACTCGGTGAGCGCCGGGCTGCTCCGCACCGCCCTGCAGATCGGTTTCCGCAGCACCGCCGGACCGTTCCGGTCGTTGGCTGGTCTCGCGGTGGAACCGCGGCCCTACCAGCTGGTGCCGCTGCTGATGGCAATGCGTCAGGAGACGGTGCGGCTGCTGATCGCCGACGACGTCGGCATCGGCAAGACGATCGAGGCCTCGCTCATCGCCGCAGAGCTGCTGGCTCAGGGCAGCGCGAGCCGCCTGGCCGTGCTCTGCAGCCCCGCGTTGGCCGAGCAGTGGCAGGCCGAACTGGCCAGCAAGTTCCGGATCGACGCCGAACTGGTGCTCTCCAGCACCGTCAAGAAGCTGGAGCGGGGCCTGTTCGACGACGAGTGGATCTTCGACCGGTATCCCTACACCGTTGTCTCGACCGACTTCATCAAGTCCCCGAGACACCGCGACATGTTCATTCATGGCTGTCCTGACCTGGTCATCGTCGACGAGGCGCACGGCTGCGTCGCCGACGGTGCGAGCAGCCGCGGCCGCACGCTGCGCTACGAGCTGGTGCGCAAGCTCGCCGCGGACACCCAGCGGCATCTGCTGCTGGTCACGGCCACTCCACACAGCGGGCAGGAGGAGGGTTTCCGCAACCTGATCGGCCTGCTCGATCCCGAACTGGCCAACCTTGATCTGTCCGCGGCGAAGGGGCGCGAGCGGCTGGCGCGGCACATGGTGCAGCGCCGCCGCAGCCATATCCGCAAGTTCCTGGAGCAGGAGACCGCTTTCCCGTCCGACCGGCTGACCCAGGAGCAGCGCTACTACCTCACCGACGACTACCGCAGGCTGTTCGACTCGGTGCTGTCCTACGCGCGGGAGACCGTGCGGGACAGTTCAGGCGGGCAGCTGCGGCAGCGGGTCCGGTACTGGTCGGCCCTCGGGCTGCTGCGGGCACTCGCGTCGTCTCCGAGGGCCGCGGCGGCGACGCTGCGCACCCGGGCGCGGACCGTCGACGCCCAGACCCTGGAAGAGGCCGACACCCTCGGCCGCGCCACGGTGCTCGACCTCGCCGAGGCCGAGGCCGCCGAGGCGCTCGACGTCGTGCCCGGCGCCGACGACGCCCCCGAAGGCGCCAGCCCGGAACGGCGCCGGCTGCTGGAGTTGGCCCGGCGCGCCGACAAACTCACGGGCGAGCCGGACGCCAAGCTGGCGATGCTGGACAGCGTCGTGCAGGGGCTGCTGGCCGAGGGGGACGACCCGGTGGTCTTCTGCCGGTTCATCGATACCGCGGAGTACCTCGCCGAACATCTGCGGATCTCGCTGGGCCGCAGCGCCACCGTCGACTACGTGACCGGCGCGCTGCCACCGGCCGACCGGGAAGCCCGGATCGCCGAGCTCACCGACACCGACGGCCGGCACGTGCTGATCGCCACCGACTGCCTGTCCGAAGGCGTCAACCTGCAGCAGCACTTCCAGGCCGTCGTGCACTACGACCTGGCCTGGAACCCGACCCGCCATGAACAGCGCGAAGGCCGGGTGGATCGGTTCGGCCAGCCCCGGGACGTCGTGCGGGCGGTGACGGTCATCGGGGCGGACAACCAGATCGACGAGATCGTCATGCGGGTGCTGCTGCGCAAGCACGAGGCGATCCGCAAGCAGCTGGGCATCAGCGTCCCGGTGCCCGACTCGGCCAACTATGTGGTTGAGGCGGTGCTGGAGGAGCTGCTCGCCAGGCCGCAGGCCGATCAGCCGGTGCTGGAGGGGATGGACGAGTTGATCCGGACACGGCGCGCCGACCTGCACCGGGAGTGGGACAGCTACGCCGAGCGGGAGAACGCCGCGCTCACCAAGTTCGCCCAGACCGGCATCAAGCCCGACGAGGTGGCCCGCGAGCTGGCCGAGATCCGCGCCAGCCTGGGCACCGGGCCGCAGATCGAGGAGTTCACCCGCGAGGCGCTGGATGCGCTCGGCTCCTCGCTCGCCGACCGCCCGGGCGGCTTCGAGGCCGTCACCGCCACGCTGCCGCCCGCGCTGGGCGGTGCGCTGCCGCCGGGGCATGCCCAGCCGCTGCCGTTTCACCGCGAGCTGCCCGTGCCGCGCCGTCACGCCCACCTGGACCGCACCGACCCGAGTGTCCGCGCCGTGGCCCGATATGTGCTGGAGAGCGCGCTGGACCCCAAGACACCCGGCCCCCGCCCGGCCCGGCGGTGCGGGGTGCTGCGCACCGGCGCGGTGGCCCGGCGCACCACGTTGCTGCTGGTGCGGTTCCGCCTGCACCTGACCCTGCCGGGCCGGGAGGGTCCGCGTCCGATGGTCGCCGAGGAGGCCCGGGTGCTGGCCTACCGTGGCCGTCCCTCCGACCCTGATTGGCTCGGCCAGGACGACGTGGAGGCCCTGCTGGCCGCCGAGCCGACCGGCAATGTGGCCCCGGAACTGGCTCGTGACGACCTGGAACGGGTCATCGGCCGGCTCGGCGAGCTGCAGCCGCACATAGACGCCGAGGCGGACGCGATGGCGGCGCGGCTGCGGGAATCCCACATCCGGGTGCGCGAAGCCACCAAGCAAAGCGGTACCAGCAAGATCACGGTTGCGGCGCACCAGCCGTCCGACGTGCTCGGCGTCTATCTCTACCTGCCGGTCGTGGCCGGCGGTGCCGCCGTGGGCGCACGGTGAACCGGTCCCCGTTCCCGGCGCTGCGGGTTGCTGGCGGGTTGCTGCCTGCTGACCTGTTCGGCCGCGTGGTGGAAGGCAAAGATCTTCCCGGCTGGGGATCGACGGACTACGGGCTGGCACCGCACGAAAACGTCCGGCAGGCCGCCACGCGGGCCTTCGACTACCTGGGCGGTGCCTGGCAGGCGTTCACCCGGGAACGCGACACGGCGCGGGCCGAGGGTCGCCCGCTCACCGGGCTCACCCGCGAACGCTGGCTGCTCACGGTGTTCCGCGCGCTGGACTACGGGATCCTGTCCACCACGCCCACCGGCGGGCTGGTGGCGCAGGACAGGGCATTCCAGGTCAGCCACCGCTGGGAACACGTGCCGATCCATCTACTCGGCTGGGGAGTGGACCTGGACCGGCGCACCAAGGGCGTCGCGGGTGCCGCGGACGCCGCGCCGCAGTCGATGGTGCAGGAGCTGCTCAACCGCACCGACGAACACCTGTGGGCGATCATCTCCAACGGGTGCACGCTGCGGCTGCTGCGCGACTCGCGGTCACTGGCCGGGTCCGCCTACGTCGAGTTCGATCTGGAGCTGATCTTCGACGAGCAGCTGTTCTCCGATTTCGTGCTGCTCTTCCGGCTGCTGCACGCCTCCCGGCTGGCGGTGCCGTCGGGACAGCCTGCTGCCGGATGCTGGTTGGAGCAGTGGCGAGCCCATGCTCTCAAGCAGGGTGAACGCGCCCTGGAGCGGCTGCGCGGCGGGGTCAGGCAGGCCATTAACACCTTGGGCACCGGGTTCCTGCAGCACCCGGCCAACCACGAGCTGCGCGACCGGCTCGCCGCCGGCACCCTGGCCCGGGACGACTACAAGCGCGCCGTGCTGCGGCTGGTGTACCGGCTGCTGTTCTGGTTCGTCGCCGAGGACCGCGACGTGATGCTGGATCCGGACGCGCCGATCGCCGCGCGAGCGCGGTACGCCGGGTTCTTCTCCGCCCAGCGGCTCCGGGACCGCGCCCGACGCGGCAGCACCGATCACCACGAGGACCTGTGGGAGGCCGTCCGGCTGGTCTTCGTCGGCCTGGGCATCGAGCAGGGCCGCCCGGAACTCGCGCTGCCCGGCATCGGGGGACTCTTCGAGCGCATCACGTGCGACCAGCCGCTCGGGCTGACGCTCCCGGACGAGCTCGACGAGCCGCTGGAGGGCCTGCTGCTCACCAATGCGGCGCTGATCACCGCCGTGCGTCACCTGGTGATCGTCGAGTCGGACGGTGCGCAACGGCCGGTCGACTTCCGCAACCTCGACTCCGAAGAGCTCGGCAGCGTCTATGAGTCCCTGCTGGAGCTGCACCCTAGTTACGACCCGGGAAACCAGACCTTCACGCTGGTCAGCGCGGCGGGCAACGAGCGCAAGGAGACCGGTTCCTACTACACACCGACATCGCTGACCGAGGCGCTGCTGGACAGCGCGCTGGATCCGGTGCTCAACGAGGCTGCCGCCGTGCCCGGGGATACCGAGGCGAAGGTCGGCGCGCTGCTGAACGTCACCGTCTGCGACCCGGCCTGCGGGTCGGGACACTTCCTGGTCGCGGCGGCGCGGCGGATCGCCCGCCGCATCGCGCAACTGCGCAGCGGCGAGCACGAACCCTCACCGGACCTGGTGCGCACGGCGGCGCGGGAGGTGGTCAGCCGGTGCATCTACGGCGTGGACATCAACGAGATGGCCGCGGAGCTGGCCAAGGTGTCGCTGTGGCTGGAATCGGTCGAGCCCGGCAAGCCGCTGGCGTTCCTGGACGCCAACATCCGGGTCGGCAACTCCCTGCTCGGCACCACCCCGGCGCTGATCGCGGCCGGTATCCCGGATGAGGCCTTCGCCCCGATCGAGGGCGACGACCGCGCCGCCGCCAGGACCATCCGGGAGCAGAACGCGAACGAGCGCCGCGGTCAGTTCGATCTGTTCTCCAGCGGTGGTCTGGAGCTGACCAACGCCTCCCTCGCGATCCAGACCCGGGACATGGCGCGCTCCTTGCCGGCGCGGCTGGGCGATATCGCGGTAGCGCACCGCAGGCTGCGGGAGATCGACGCGCAGCGGTGTCGCCTGCGGCGGGTCGCCGATGCCTGGTGCGCCGCGCTGGTGCAGGAGAAGGCCACGGACAAGGCGCTGTCCGCGATCACCGAACGTACCCTGAGATGGATCGCCGCCGGCCCGAGCAGCCTTTCCGAGCGGTGGGTGGCCGAGCGGGTGGAGCGGCTGGCCCGCGACTACCGCTTCTTCCACTGGCAGGTCGAGTTCCCGCACATCTTCGCCGTACCCGAGGACGGCGACGTCGATGCGGCGACGGGCTGGCGCGGCGGCTTCCACTGCGTCGTCGGCAATCCCCCGTGGGAGCGGGTGAAGCTGCAGGACCAGGAGTTCTTCGCGACCCGGCGCCCGGACATCGCCGGTGCCCGCAACGCCGCGGCCCGGCAGAAGATGATCGCCGCTCTCGGCGGCAGCGACGACCCGGTGGACCAGCGGCACTACGAGGACTACCGGGCCGCGCTGCGGCACGCGGACGGCTGGAGTCACCTGCTGCGCAACAGCGGCCGTTACCCGCTGACCGGGCGCGGGGACATCAACACCTACTCGGTGTTCGCCGAGACCGGCCGGACAATCGTGGCCACCCGCGGCCGGGTCGGCATGGTGCTGCCCACCGGGATCGCCACCGACTCCACCACCCAGCTCTTCTTCAAGGACCTGATCACCAGCCGCACCCTGGTCTCGCTCTACGACTTCGAAAACGAGGACAAGCTCTTCCGCGACGTTGATCATCGAGTCCGCTTCTGTTTGTGGACCGCGGCTGGCCGTTCGGCGCAGCAGGACCGGATCGACCTGGCCTTCCGGCTCCGCCAGGTACCCCAGATAGCCGAGCGGCGCTACACCCTCACCCCCGACGACATCACGCTGCTCAACCCCAACACCGGCACCTGCCCGGTGTTCGACTTCCGCCGCAACGCCGAGATCACCCTCAGCATCTACCGCAAGGTCCCGGTGCTCTGGCGGGAGGGGACCGACGGCAACCCCTGGGACCTGTCGTTCCAAGCGATGCTGCACATGGCCAATGACTCGGGTCGGTTCCACGAACGGGACGCGCTGGAGGCCGACGGGTGGGCCTTGGACGGAAACGTCTTCGTACGCGACGACGAGCGCATGCTGCCGCTGGTCGAGGCGAAAATGGTGCACCACTTCGACCACCGCCTCGGCACCTACGAAGGCCAGACCCAGGCGCAAGCGAACGTCGGCACCCTCCCCCGCCTCACCCCCGAGCAGAAGGCCGACCCCTGGTACGCGACCTTGCCGCGCTACTGGGTCGCCGAAAGCGAAGTCGCCGAACGACTCGCCCGCAAGCAGTGGGATCGGGATTGGCTGCTCGGCTGGCGCGACATCTGCCGCAGCTCCGACGTACGCACCCTCATCGCCGGCGTCATCCCTCACGCAGCTGTCGGTCACACCTACCCGCTCGCGCAGAGTACGTCTCCGCTCGTCCCCGCCCTCTACGCCAACCTCTGCGCATTCGTGCTCGACTATGTGACACGACAGAAGATGGCCGGGACACACCTAACCTACGGCTATCTCACGCAACTGCCGGTCCTCCCGCCCAACACCTACGACCAAAACTGCCCGTGGGACTCAGGTCAGCGGCTCGGTAATTGGATCACCTGCCGTGTGCTGGAACTGTCCTACACCACACACGACATGGCGGCGTTCGCCGCGGATCACGGGGACAAGGGGCCACCGTTCCGGTGGGATGAGGCGCGGCGATTCTTGCTGCGCGCCGAACTCGACGCCGCCTACTTCCACCTCTACGGCCTCCCGCGCGACGACGTCGACTACGTCATGGACACCTTCCGCGCGTTCCGCAACAACGACCCGGACCGCTTCCCCCGCACCAAGAAAGCCATCCTCGACAGCTACGACGCCATGGCCGACGCCCTGCATACCGGCCAGCCGTACCGCACGATCCCCGACCCCCCACCCGGCCACGCCCCCGCCACACCGTTAGCTGAGTGCGACTAAACCTCTCGCATGAAACACTCAGTTGGTGATAATGACCAACCCCTCGTGCTCGGCGAAATCTGAGAAGTCTTTGACGTTCAGCGTTGCAAGTGGGAGCTCATGAACGAGGCAGGCGGCCGCAACCCATGTGTCATTCTGCGGGCGCGGGCGGCCACGAAGCCGGGCACGGGCTGAGATTTCACCCCACACCTGGGCCACGGCTTCACTGCCGGGCAGCACGACGACTCCGCTCAGCCACCGCCTGAGCCGCTCCCGATTGGCCGGACCCCACTGGCGCTGTACTGCCCATTGGGTCATCTCCGCAAACGTCACGAACGTAATACAGGTGGGAATGCCAGCCAGTTTCAACATCAGCCCAGGCGGCACATGACTGCGAAAACTCAACGAGGCCACATCGGTATCGAGGACCACGTAGGACATAACGCTACGCAAGGTTCGCCTGGCGCTGTTCGGTCACGAACACCAAAAACTCATCAATTTCCTCGTCGGTGTCGAATATGCCATCGCAAGCGAGTTCTTCAATGGCCTTGATGTGCTCGATACCCTTACGTCGAGCCAACTCTTCCACCGATACAAGGCTGGGGGGTTCCCGGTACGGCGGGGAGCAGTCTGGGTCACTAGCCACTGCTGCCTCCATTGGGTTTTGGCCTGTCCAGTGATCCTGCTGGCTAATTCAGGCAGGGCTGCCCGCCCATCCGGCCTGGGTGATGCTGACCCGCTCGTGCGCCACAGCACGATGATACTCGTCTGGAGCACCGACGCCGCCGCTTGTCGCAAGCACACCTCGGCTAGCGCCGCTTGGGCGCTAGGAGTGTCTCACAGGCCAGACGGCAGCGGCTTCGGCGCTGACAATCACAATTCATGGCCAGCCGAACGGGCAGAACCACACCGCGTTATCAGCAACCACTCAGCGCTTCGACTATCCGCAGGTGGTGGGGTCGCAGGGCGATCAGTTGGCCCCCATGGTCGAGGCGCACGCAAACCAGGTGGGTGCCCCGGCCGACGACCTGGCCCCGCTGGTGCAGCCTGGAGAACAACGCCCCGGACTCCGGGTGCTCGACGACCTGCTCCACCCAGCAAAACACCGACAGGGGATACCGTCGACATCGCACCACCGGTCATGGGCCGGTGGCGGTGCTGCGGTGGTCATTGGTCACCTCACCTCGGGGAGCTGATGGCCGACTTCGCCGTCCGGCTGCAGTCAACGCCTGGATCGTGCGATCGTGCCTGATCACGGGTTACCTGGTGGGACGCTGGGCTGGGCGTATCGAGCGTGTCCGGCCGGAGTGAGGGTGACCCGCCGCAGTCCTCCCGGGTCCTCCTCGGCCAGCGCCAGCAACCCGGTCTCGACGAGCTCATCGAAAGTCCCGGTCAGGTAACTCGGCATCGGATGGCCGTAGTCGAAGTAGTGACCGCCCAATTTGGCCACCCTGCCAGTGGACGCTCGGCGCAGCGCCAACGACGCCAGCAGCTCCGGGCGCACCCCAGCTTTGATCAGTTCAGCGCTGCTCAGCGGTACCCGAGGCAGCAGACCCGCGCGAGGCGAGACACGCCGAGGGCCCCAGGCCGTGTGGGGCACTGCCGGCGGCGCTACGGCAGCGGCACGGCTCGACTCACCGTCGATCCGCCGGTCCGGTGGGGTGTTGTCCACAACGGACACACTCCCGGCTCGGGCACCCACGGGGATCACATGATCACGTGGATGTCAAGGGAGGATTGCGGGAGGATTCGCACCTTCCCTACGCGCTATCGGTACCCATCAGGAGGGTGCCGATCCGTTGCCGCAGGTGCGCGACCTCGTCGAGGTGCTGATGCGCGGCGGCGTAGCGGGACAGCTCCCGCAGTTCCTCCGCGGCGCGGCGAGAGCGGATAGTGCCGGCGATCTCCACGGCCGGGTGTCCGATGGCGGCGGCCTGGAGCGGGTCACCGGTGGCCATCGTGAGACTGGCCAGCTTGGTCAAGCAGATCGCCCGGGAGACGGAGTTATCGGTGTCGGTGTGCCCGGCCGCTGCCGCCGTGAGCCGGTCGGTGGCCTCGCCGGGGTCACGGCCCAGTATCGCCAAGTCAACCAGGAGCTGCCCGGTGCACTGGGCATGGCGCGCGTCGTTGTAGTAGGCCACGCACGGCGGATCGTTGTCCGGGGTGGAGTGCGCGAAGTGCTCATCAGCGGTGCCGATCGCGGTCAAGGCCTCGTCGACCCGGCGCATCTTGGCCAGCGCGCGGCCCCGATCAGTGTGCAGCACCGCCCGTACGGTCGCGGTGAGCCGGTCAGGGCGGACCAGAGCCTGTTCGGCGAGCGTGAGGCCCTCATCGGGCTGCCCGGTCCAGATCTCCTGTTTGGCCATGCTCGACAGGATTTCGGCGCGCAGTGGCCAGTTCTTGGCCTGCTCGGCGCAGGCCAGCGCGAAGCGGAACACCCGGCGAGCTTCCTCCTGGGCGTTTGCTTCTTGGGCCGTGTACCCGGCGGTATCAGCGAGATCACCGACTGCGGAGAACAGCTCGGGGCGCAGCCGGTCCGGGCAGGTGGCCTCCAACAGGCCTGCCGACCAGCGCAACTGGCCCATGACGGCTTCCCTGGTCAACCCGGGACCATAGATGCGGCTCCACGAGTTGAACGCCCGCGTGGCGGCACGGATTTGTTCGATCTCGGTCGCGCCGATCCGATGCGGGATCGGCGTGGGTTCGCCACCCTCCAGCAGCGCCGTCAGCGGCCCCAGGACGAGAGTGCCCACGCCGAGGCCGGTGGCGGTCTGGAGGAACTGTTTACGGTCCACGTCTACCAGCTTCACGCGTCGGGCATTGACGAATCCCAGCGCGGCGTCGGTCGAGCCCAGGATCGCCCGGAGGGCTTCCCGGTACAACTTACCCGGCCAGCGGATGACGCCTTGTTCGAGTTTGCCGATATAGTTTGCGCCGAGTTCCACCACCTTGTGGTGGTGGTCCCAGATCCAGGCGTTGGCCAGCTCAGCGAGTTCCTGCCGGGACAAGCACACGTCCGGGTAGGTGAGTGAGGCGGTGCGTTCCCGCGCCGCTCGAAGCTGATCATTCGCCACTGCCAAGACCCCGCCTCCTGTCAGGTGATGCGTGTCGGCCTAGCGCCATTCTCGGCACTTAGCACACCCCGTTTCGTGCCCCGAGATGTACCACTTATCTCCGACGGTGGCGCGTTGGAGAGTAAACGGCCGAGTAACGACCCCGCCGATTTGATCTCGCATGATGATAGTCATGGTGTCACCTAGATAGACACCGGGGGATCGACGACCCGACAGGGCATACTTAATTGCGCTGGTTACTTCGGTGTTCAGCTGTTTGCTTGGTCACTTGCCAGGCGTAAATCCAGCCAGCAGCGCATCACCCGCCCGGCACCGCTCACCGACGATCCTCCAGAAGCGCTCGCCCCTCCAGGACCACCCCTTCTCACCATGCGCCAACCGTGCCGCGGTCCACCGTCGCGACCCTCGCGAGCTGCCCTTGGCTCAGCTCCACCCCTGACTGCTCCACGACTCGCGCCCACGCCTGAGCTGCTGATGTCATCAGGTCGCGTGGCACCGCTACCCTTAACTTCATGACCTTCCAGCGGATCGTCGCAGACCATCGGGTCATGGCGGGCGTGCCGTGCATCCGGGGGACGCGCATCCCGGTCGCCACCCTGATTGGCCGGATCGCGGAGGGAATGGATACAGGGGAAATCATCGCTGACTATCCCCAGCTCACAGCCGATGACGTGCGCGAAGCGCTCCAGTTCGCCGCTGCAGCTGTCGATCAGGCCACGTTTCCGCTGCCTGCCTCAGCGTGAGATTTCTAGTCGACGAGTCCCTGCAGCGCCACGTCGCCAACCTGCTCGTCGACAACGGGCACGACGCCGTGCACGTATCGGATATCAGACTCGCGCGCAGATCGTCCTCACCATCCTCGACATCGTCAGCGAAGCACTGCACCGGGGCGCAGTCATCACCGTCGAGACCACGCGGATCCGCGTGCGAGAATTGCCGATCGAGTCACCACCCGCAGGTCATGGGGAGGGGAGAAGCACCCCATCTAGGGAGACGTAGTTGACGAGTCCGGAGCCACAGGTGCGGCGCGGGCTACTCGCCCGCATCTTGTTCGAGACGCTGCGGGACGCGGGTGGTCCGCTGGCACCCAAGGACGCCCTGACCCACGTGACCAGCCGGGTGCCGCTGAACCCACAAGAGCTCAGCCGCAATGCCAGCGGCTACCCGCGCTACGAGACCTACCTGCGCTTCGCGTCGACGTGGGGCAGCGCGATCGGCTGGATGGCCAAGCGCGGCGGCTGGTCGATCACCGAGGCGGGGGTTGAGGCGCTCGCGGAGTTCGCCGGTGACGAGTTCGCCAGCGAGCTGACCCGGCGGTACCGGTTGTATCGCAAGCAGAAACAGCAGACGCCGTCCGGTTACGGGGACCCTCGCTGGGCAGAGGTCGTCACGGCGTTGGGCTGTGTGGAGGCCGGGTGGTGGACGACCTACGGGGATCTCGCCACACTCACCAAGCTCTCCGCGCAATCGGTCGGAAAGTTCCTGGGGGCCGAGAAAGTCACCAACGCCCACCGGGTACTGCGCTCGGACGGGACCATCTCGCCTGACTTCCACTGGCCCGAACCGGATCGCAGTGACGACCCGAGGCAGGTGCTGGAGGGCGAGGGCCTCCGGTTCGACGAGTCCGGGCGCGCCGACCCGGACCAGCGGATCACCGCTGAGGACCTGGCCGAGCAGCTGACCGCGCTGGGCATCGACAGTGCGGCCGAGTCCCCCGGCCGCCGGGCGTGGCTGGTGCGGGGGTCCTCGGTGGACGGTCACGACCTGGTGCCGGTGTGGCTGCAGAAGGGTTCTACGTCGCTGGCCGCCGCGAGTCTGCGCGAGATCGACCCTCCGATACCGCTCGCCGACCTGAAGACGGCCGTAGAGCACGACTACCAGCACAAGTCCTACGCGGTCCGGGAAGGCAAGGTCGCCGAGTTCGACGCCTTCTGCAATCGGATGCGGGTGGACGACTACCTGCTGACCACGTCGCAGGGCAAGACGTACCTGGGCCAGGTCACGGGGGACGCCACCTACACTCTGTCCTCCGATCGGCGATCCAACCTGCGGCGAAAGGTCGAGTGGTTGAACACCACCCGGCCCGTGCCGTTCTCGAATCTTCCCCAGCCGCTACCGGCGAAACTGCACAGCCAGGCCGACGTCGTCGAGCTGACCAATGAGATCGCCGCGATCGAGCAGTTGCTCGCGACCCTGGGCGTCGTCGCCCGGCCACCCGACGCGGCCACAGTCCGGGAATTGCGGTTCCCGGAGGTCGACCAGAACCTGGCCACCCAGCTGCTGATCGACCAGGCGTGGCTGCAGCAGCAGGCCGACCTGCTCTGGGAACGCAAACAGCTGATCTTCTACGGCCCACCGGGCACCGGAAAGACCTACCTTGCCCGCAAGCTCGCCGAACACCTCTGCGAGCCGAACGCCATGAAGTTCGTCCAGTTCCACCCCTCCTATACCTACGAGGACTTCTTCGAGGGTTTCCGGCCCACACAGCGTGCCGATGGCGCGCTCACGTTCAAGTTGGAACCCGGACCGTTCCGGCTGCTCGTGGAGGCGGCCCGACAGCACCCGTCAGATCCCCACATCCTGATCGTCGACGAGATCAACCGGGCGAACCTGTCCAAGGTGTTCGGCGAGCTGTACTTCCTGCTGGAGTACCGGGAATACCCGATCGGGCTGCTGTACTCGCCGGAAGCGGAATTCATCATGCCGCCCAACGTCTTCGTCATCGGCACCATGAACACCACGGACCGCTCACTCGGGCTGATCGATGCCGCGATGCGGCGGCGCTTCGCGTTCGTCGAGCTGCATCCGTCGCGGCCACCTACCGCGGGTCTGCTCGCCGCCTGGCTCGACAGGCTCATCGAGGACGAGGGCGTCGAGCACAACCTTGACGCCCCCGCCCTGCTCGATGCCCTCAATGCCCGCATCGACGACCACGAGCTGGCGCTCGGCCCGTCGTACCTCATGCGCCCGCAGATCTACCGGAGCAAAGACGGTCTGGTGCGGGCGTGGGAAACCTCGATTCTTCCGCTAATGGCCGACTACCACTGCGCAGCCCCGCCCGCAGCACTCGGCAAGTACGGGCTAGACGTCTTGCGAGCAGCGGCTATGCAGCAGTCCGCTCCCGGAGACATTCAGCAATGATGCGCGTGCAGGTCGCGGAGAACGGCCGAGTCGAGCTCCGGCTTAACTCCGAGCAGGGCCGCCTGCTGGCTGCGTCACACGTCGTGGCCGCGTCGCCCCTGCCGCACGATTCCGAACGATGGAGTATCACACCGAGCCGCGGACTGGTGGGCGTCGCGCAGGTGGGCGATATCGAGGTCTGGATCACCCCTAAGCTGCCGATCGCCCGGTTGTTGTTCCTGGCGGGTTACGCGAAACAACCGCGTGGATGGCGCGACGACAACGTTGAACTCGACGTCGCCGAGGGGCTGGTGCCTGCGGTCGCGCGGTTCCTGTGCAACCAGGCCGAGCAGGCCCTCCGGCAGGGCCCGCTGAAGGGATACCGCACCGTCGAGGAGTCGTCCACGGTGCTGCGAGGCCGTCTCCGAGAGGCCGATCAGCTGCGTAGGCATCACGGACGCGCCATCCCGATGGAGATCCGGCATGACGATTTCACCATCGACATGCCGGAGAACCAGATCGTGCTCGCCGCGATCGTCCGGATGGCCGGCCTGCCCCGAGTGCGTGACGAGTACCTGCGCCGGCTCGCCGCCTTGCGGGCCACCCTGGCTGGCGTCTCCATCCCCGAACGTGGTGCGAACCTGCCGTCCTGGCACCCGAATCGGCTCAACCAGCGCTATCACGCCGTATTGCACCTTGCCGAGATCATCTGGCAGGCCACCTCTCCGGAGCACGCGCCCGGGCAGATACTCGCCAACGGATTCCTGTTCAACCTGTGGAAGATCTTCGAGGACTTCCTCGTCGCCGCACTATCGGACGAGCTAGCGGCCCGACACGGTGGAACGCGGCGTACATATCCCTGCCACCTCGACCAGGACTGCACGGTGGAGATGAAACCTGACCTGGTCTGGCAAGTGAACGGGCGACCCGTAGCGGTCGTCGATGCCAAGTACAAACCAGAGAAGCCCAGCGGCTACCCCTACGCGGATCTGTATCAGGTGCTGGCCTACTGCACGGCGCTGCGGTTGCCCCGCGGGCATCTCATCTACGCCCAGGGCAACACCGAGCCGAAACGCCACGTCGTGCGGTCATCAGGTATCAAGATCGTCTGCCACGCCCTGGATCTCACGCTACCCCCGACGAAGCTGCTGGCGCAGGTCGGGAAGATCGCTGACGAGCTGGTCGTAAGCGCGTCGGCAGCATGAAGGCAAGCTCAGCCTTTGTAGCGGTCTTCGAACTGACTGAACGCGGCTTCCTGCCGCCATTCTGCGGTGGCTTTGGGGCTGGCGTCGAGCAGTTGACGGCACGCCGGGCTGGGTTGCTGCTGGCCGAGCTGCTCGGTCGCGCAGGCCGGGGCCGCGCGGAAGTCGTCGGGTGCGCTCCACAGGCTGGCGCCCTGCAGGAAACCATGGTCGAGTGAGGTGCGGCTGATGGTCTTCAGGTCCTGGTAGCCCAGCCCGTAGGTGGCCACCGCCTGGTCGTACTCGTGGGTGAGGTCGGTGCGTTCGATGCCCTCATCATCGGTGACCAGCGCCACCGGCACGCCGGACCGGCGGTACCTCATGAAGGGATGCTGCTGGCCCGCCACCCGCAGGATCTGGCGGTTGCTGGTGAGCGCGATCTCGACCAGGACG
Source organism: Pseudonocardiaceae bacterium (assembly GCA_050699635.1). Taxonomy (GTDB): domain Bacteria; phylum Actinomycetota; class Actinomycetes; order Mycobacteriales; family Pseudonocardiaceae. The sequence goes on from JBOHFK010000077.1 coordinate 17,748, forward strand.
TGGCCGGCGGCCATGGCGCGCAGCAACTCGTCCGGATTGTCCTCGCCGGCGACATCGACGCCGTGGCCGATGCGCTCGGCATGCGCGGTGGTGACCGCGTCGCGGATGTGGGAACGCAGATCTTCAGCGGGAGCGAGGCCGGGCACGAGTTCGCCGGCATGCAGGGTGATGTGCACGCCCGGGTACAACGCATGCAGGTAGTCGATCATCTGCATGTGCAGGTGGTAGTCGCGCAGTGCGACCGGGGCGTCCTCGGGTGCGACGAAGTTGATGCCGACATAGCGGGGGTCGTGCTGGGCCAGCTCCAGGTTCGCCAGCAGCTGGGCGAACACGACCTGCGGGGTTTGAATGCGGGTGACCCGGGAGACCAGCCGGACCGGCAGGGTGCAGGCGGGGTCGGCCTGCGGGGTGTCGCAGTTCAGCACGCTGCGGGCCTTGGCGAAGTCGCTGTCGGTGTCCGCGCGGGCCGCCGCGACGATCTTGTCGATGGCGCCACCCTCGAGCAGCTGTGTTCGCATCCGGCCCAGGTCAGGGTCGAAGGCGATCTTCCCGGCCAGTGCGCTGACCGCACCGGATTCCGGCGTGATCATCGTCTCGAGATAGAACTCGTGCTGGCCGGCCGCGATCTGGGCGTCCTCGGCGAGCATCTCGCCCTTGTGCGAGGTGGCGGCGCCGAATTTGCCGAACGCGGTGAAGAAATGGTCGTGACCCGACTCCGGTCCGGTGAAGTCCTGCATCGACCAGGCGTCGAGTACCTGGGTGTAGAAACCCTTGTCAGCACTGGTGTCACTGGCGGGCCGCTGGTTCGCCACGCACGGCGGGGACGATGCTGTAAAGGACGTCGTATCGATGCACAACGCGTCGCCGGCGGCGAACCGGATCAGCGTCTCGGTAGTGACCGATCCTGACAGGTGGTTGTGCAGGTCCCCGCCTTTGGGTAGTTCGCGGAGAAAGGCCAGCCGTCGGCCGGGTCGTTGCGGATCGAATCCAGATACCGGGAGACTCCAGCAATCGTCGACTGTGGTGCCTGCGCCGGCGTGGAGCATCCCCCGAGGGCGAGCACGATCGCGAACATCGCGGCGAGTGTCAGCCTGACCTCGCGCTTGGCGAGCACGGCGACCCACCCGCGCTCAGCGACAGACATCATCATTCCCCCAGTTGGAACACGTCACGTCGGGCCGAACGTGCTGTCGCACGGTAAATGGAGCCTCCCCAAGCTCCTTACCGGACCACAAGGTCTCTGAAAGGGGCCTACACCGATGGACGCAATAAGCTGCTCGAGCGGATCTACCGGCGGCTGCGGCTGCCTCGCCAGCTCCTCATGGACCCAGCCCCAACCCCAACCCCAACCCCAGCGCCCGCCAGCGCGAGGCACAACAGCCCGCCCAGCATGAAGGCGATGTCGTCGAGCGGGCCAAGTGCAAGTCCGGCCAGGTGAAGCACCAAGGCGATTGCGAACAGGATGGCGGCGACGATGGTGAACATGGTGGCTCCCTACGGGCGTAGGTACGAAGAAGATCCCGCTTGTCCATGTTCGCACCGCAACGTTCCCCTCGCATGTCGAGCTGACTCAGGCGCCACAATGGTCTCGTGAAACTCCTGCTGACGGCTGATACGCACGTCCCGAAACGCGCCCGGGATCTGCCCGGGCAGCTGTGGCGCGCGGTAGACGAGGCAGACATCGTGGCTAGCTGGAGTGCAACTGGCGGTCGTGCATGACACGGGAGCAGCGACCGGCCGGGAGCCACGCTGCGCCGCCCGCTTCCCCGACACCGATGTGCTGGTCTTCGGACACAGCCACATCCCGTGGGACGTCACTCACCTCCGCGCAGCGACGCGGTGTCCATCCGTATCCCGATCGACGTCCGCGGTGCGCCGGCGGGCCCGCCGACCAGGTGCAGGGGCCGGCCATCCGGGTGGCCGGCCAGACCCGGCCCGCGCAGCAGCACCAGGCTGCCCTCGCCGGCCTGCCAGGTCCGGATGGGGTCACCCGCGCGGTTGTGACACAGAGTGAACGGTGCCGAGCCGGTGATCGTGACCACCGCGACGAGCAGGGCGTACCGGCGCTGGTCGCGGTGCGGCGTGATGCCGAGCGACCCGGGCTGGTAGCGCTGGACCGCGACCTCGTTGGGCAGCCACTCCGGTAACCCGCACCGCTGCACGTGACGTGCGATCTCGGTACCTAGGACGGTGAGCAGCGGATAGCGATCCTGCTCCGCAGCGCAGACTAAGAAGGACTCAGCTTCCTGCCGGACCTGGCCGATCACGGACTCCACCGGCTCGTACGGACCGTCCTGCAGCTCGGCCGCCAGTTGGCGGCAGAACGACCCACGCAGCGCGCCGGCCGCGAACGCCGCCCCGTGCTCGATAACCTCGCCGAGCAGTGTGGGCCAGTCCGGGTCGAGCACCAGGTACACCGGGTTCAGCGTTTGTCGGGTGCCCAGTAGGCGAGCATCTCGGCGAAGGTCTCGAAGGCTGGTGCCGAGACCCCGTACGGGGCCTCGAGATGAATGCTCAGTGGGTAGCCCAGGTCGGCGACACCGTCGATCACCCGCTTGTACAGCTCCAGCATGAGTGTGCGTTTCTGGTCGGGTTCGCTGTCGGCGAGTTTCCGCACCAGGGCCTGCTCCTGCGCGACGGCCTCGTTGCCTGGGTCCTGGATCAGCCAGTTGATCAGGCCCACCCGGTTTTCGAATTTCGGCACGAACCCGAACGACAGGAGTATCTCCGGCTGGTGCGCAGTGTTCTTGGCGAAGTCGGTCAGGAAGCCCACGATCGCATCGGAGTACAGCAGCTGGGTCATCCCGAAGGTGGCGCCCTGGTTGCATTTGAAATTGAAGCGGCCCTGCTCGCTGTCCCGGGTCGGGATGAGGATCACCCCGCGGTGGTGCACCAGCTGGTCGTAGAGCGACAGTGCGTCGGTCGGTGCGACGCCCGACCCCTCACCGTCGTTCATCGTGCGTGGGACACCGACGAAGATGATCCCTTCGATCCCGGCGGTCCGCAGGTTCGTCAGCCGCTCGCCCAGTGCCGGTTCGTCCAGGAACGCGGTGACCTGCGTGCACAACCCCTTCACCCCGGGCAATTCCGGACTGAGGGCCGACCAGAACTCCAGCACGTCGAGCTTCGGCTTCATCTCGACGGGCCGGTCATCGTCTTCTTCGATCAGCCCGGGGATCATCACGTGCCCGATCCGACCCTCCAAGCCGAACTGCTTGGAAAGCTCAAGTACCTTGTGCGCCTCGTCAAGTGCCCGCTGCGTGCCGTGCTCGACATTCGGCGGGACGAGCTCAAGTGCGATGGTGGCGAGGGTCACGAGGCTGCTCCTGTCGTTGGCCACAGCGCTCTGCCGGGTGACTCACGATACAGATCTGTCTGCCCGGCCGTCGAGATTGAGTGAACCAGCCTCCGACACCGAGGTAGGTCAGGCGACGTCGAACTGGTCCTCGGGGCACCGACCACGGCCAACACCAGTGTCGTGCCACCAGCGGCGCAGGCAGCTCCCGCACTGCACCCAGACCAGGTTGACCTCGTAGTCGAGGAGGTACAGGGCGGTGTTGTCGCCGCAGTAACAACAGGGCAACCACACACGGCGGCCAGCGTCTGCTTGGGGATCGAGAGTCATCTCATAGCTCCGGGGTGTCAGGTAGCTCACCGGCGGCGATAAGCAAGTCGTAGGTGGCCTGCTGGCTCGGGTCAAGGTGGGCATACATCCTTCGGCGAGCTTCTGCTTCGCCGGTGAATATCTCGGTGGGGTCCCAAGCCGGACCGAACGCGTCGAGGACAGCAGCAAGCCGGGTGCCTTCGTGCGCGGTGAGATCAATGTTGAACGGAACCGGACTGGCCACAGCTCACCTCCAGCGTGGTGCTGAAGGCATAGGTGCCGGCCGCGTGGTCGAGGCATCGGGTGGCGTCGGCCGCGAGGGCCTCGGCACGCTGCAGATGTGGTGTGACAGTGCCCCAGGCCGCCAGCCGGTCTCGCGCCGCCGCGGTGAGCTCGCCGAGGTGCTGCGCGATCCGCGCCAGATCCCGGACCAGAGTCAGGGTCTCTTCACCGCTGGCCGTTATCGGCGACGCAGCCACAGTAGCCAGTGCCGTCGCTGCCGCGTCGATCGTAGGTTCCATGACATGTCGCCGTCCAAGGTCGATTCATTCCCGCACTTGGACAGAGCCGGGATCCGGACGCCCTGATACACCCGAAACAGAGGCATCAGCAGTGGGTACGGGCGATGAGGCCGTTGGTGGAGTTGCGCCGGTTGCGGTAGGTGTGTTCCACGAAGCTGAGGAATCGTTGCACGTCGTCAATGGTGGACACGATGCCGAAGGAGACCCGGATGGCGCCGCCGCTGGGTAGTCGGAGCAGGGCGAGATAGCCTTCGATGCTGGTGGCGCCATGGCGGTGCGCCCCGCGCAGGTGTGCCCGGGTGATGCCAAATGCCGTCTCACCGGCCCCCGGATTGCAGAAGCATCCGGTGCGCAGCGAGAAACCGGCGGTGGCCGATTCGGTGGCGACGAGACGCTCATCGACGACCGCGCCGGTGGGGTCGAGCAGGTTGAAAGCGACGGTGCCACCCCGGCGTGTCGTGTCCCGGGGGCCGTAGATCCGGACCATGGGCGTCCCGTTGTCGTGCGTCAGCGCGGCCAGCCGGTCGAGCAACCAGCCGGTCAGGCACCGCACGCGGCGCCCGATCACCCCGAGTCCATCGCCCGAACGGGTAGGCCTCGCCGACCAGCCGGCACGCTCCAGTGGCGTTCGCGGTGAAGATCACGGCGTAGTCATCCGCCGACGCGTTGAAGTAACCGAGAATCGCCCGGCGAGTGAGCTCCACCAGCTCAGTGGACAACCGCGAGCTGGGGCTCACCGAATGCGGATTCCCAAAGCAGCTCGTCGCCAGCCTCGCGTGATGCGCCTGATGCTGCGACGCCGCAGCCAACCCGGAACCGGTGTAGTCCAGATAGGTCTGGTGCCGTTCGTCCAGATAGCCGTACTCAGCCGCCCGCAGCCCGTCTAACTGTCGTGTCGTCTCGTAGTCCGGATAACGATCAAGGAATGACGCCGGCTCCGCACCGGTGACTGACTTGTTCATCCCGCACCTCCGGGCGATCACGACGCCGGTCCACAATCTCGCAGGTTCCGTGAAATGTCGTCGTCCAAGGTCGATTCATCACCACGCACTTCGACAGAGCCGATATCCAGACGTCCTGATACCTCAGTCGGTCAGATAAAGGACAGGAAAATCCTCGGTAGAGGTTGCCGGTGAATTGAGCTGATGAGCGAGAATGTCGCCGAGCAGGACAGGCAAGGTCGGTGGCAGGAGCGCGTCCCGGCAGACCATCAAGGCGGCGTGACCCCACCATCGCTGCCCGAGCATTCCCGCTCGTTCGTCATCGGCCGAGTCGACACCCCCGCCAGGGAACTCCCACCAGTGGCGTGGCCACCACGGCCGGGATCTCCCGGCGGATCAGCGCCGCGGCGGTGCTGGAGAACGCGTCCGCGGCGCTGCCTCGCCCGGTGTCGCAGGCGTTGAGCACCACCAGCCGCAGTGGTTGGTGCTCGGCGAGTAGCCGGCTGATGTCGTCGGCGCCGACGAGATGGGTGCTGCTCGCCCGGTCGGGCGACCATGCCCAGGATCCGCAGCGGCGGCGCGACCTGTAATGGCTGGCGAGGGGCCAGCACCTGGGGATAGCGCACCAGGGGCATGGTCAGGCCCAGGTAGTCCCCCTGGCTGGGATCGAATAGGAACTCCCAGGGCAGCCGAGCCAGCTCCGGCGGACGCACTCGCAACACCAACCGCAGCGCGCTGCTCTGATCGCGGGCACGCTGCCTGCTGGCCACATTTAGCGCCCGAACATCGTCGCCGATCACGGCCTCAAACAGTCGCTGGCCCAGCGCTCGCACGGGTTGTTCGTCCTCGGTGGGCGCCCGACGCACCACCGCCGCGGACATCAGCACCTTGTCCTTGATCACGGCGAGTTGGTGGTCAAGCTCAGCAGGGGTCACCGACCACCGGAGGGTGGTGGCAGCCTCCCCGCCCGGCACACGTGCGACCACCGGATAGCTGCCCGCCACACCTGGGCCGATCTCCAGCTCGAAGTCGAGCGTGGTCATCCCCGCCCCTCCGAACCGGTCACCCAGCGCGAGTCGTCGCCCAAATCTTACGAAGGCCGGTCGTCACCAGACGACGGTGACGGTGGGATCAGCCTCGGCGTAGCCGTGCAGCAGGCGGTCCTTGGACACCAGCGGGACATTTAGCGCTTGCGCGGTCGCGTAAAGCAGACGATCAGCGGGGTCGCCATGGAAGTCGGCGAGCTCAGCCGCCGCTACCGCGATCCTCGGGGTCAGCTCAGCGACGCCGATCGTGTCGGTGGCGAGCACATCCCCTATCCATGCTGCGGTGGGGCGGTCGAGCCGTACCCGCTGCTTGCCGACAAGCATGCCGACCTCCCAGCAGCTAATCGGGCTCACCAGGACGCAGCTCGCGGCGGTGATCCGCTCCCAGGCTGGTACCGAGATCCGCTCCGGCCGCGCCTGGTCTGGTGGGGCAGCCTGCCACCAGAGCAGCGCGTGCGTGTCGAGCAGAACACGGTCAGCGCTCGGCATGCCACGTTTCCCCGGTGGAGAAGTACGCCTCGTCATCGTCGTCGAGGAGGGTGACCGAGCCACGGGTCGGCGATGGCTCGTCGTTGATCGGGACCAGCTTCGCGACCGGCTTGCCGTGCTTGGTCACCACGATGGTGCTGTGTGAGCGCGCCACCTCGTCGAGCAGGGCGAGGCAGCGGGCCTTGAAGGTGCTCGCCTGCATCACCACTTCGTCCATCTACCCATGATAGACCATGGTCAGTGACTATAGTCAATTATTTCCGTTAGCCAGGTCTTACGAAACGACAGCAAGGGGTTTGCCCCCACGACAGCCCAGGTCGGGTGCTGTGGACAACCCGTGAGTGGCAATACGAGTCAGAACTCGCAACGCCACTCACGGGGCGCGCAGCGCCCCTACTCCCATTCGATGGTGCCGGGGGGTTTGCTGGTCACGTCGAGCACCACGCGGTTGATCTCGGGCACCTCGTTGGTGATCCGGCCGGAGATGCGGGCCAGCACGTCGTAGGGCACCCGGGACCAGTCCGCGGTCATGGCGTCCTCGCTGGACACCGGGCGCAGCACGACCGGGTGGCCGTAGGTGCGCCCGTCGCCCTGCACGCCGACGCTACGCACGTCGGCCAGCAGCACCACCGGGCACTGCCAGATGTCGCGGTCCATCCCGGCCGCGGTGAGCTCTTCGCGGGCGATGGCGTCCGCGGCGCGCAGCGTCTCCAGGCGCGAAGCGGTGACCTCGCCGATGATCCGGATCGCCAGACCCGGCCCGGGAAACGGCTGGCGGTGCACGATTGTCTCCGGCAGCCCCAGCTCCAGCCCCACCCGGCGCACCTCGTCCTTGAACAGTGCACGCAGCGGCTCGACCAGCTCGAAGGCGAGGTCCTCGGGCAGGCCGCCGACGTTGTGGTGGCTCTTGATGTTCGCGGTGCCCGAGCCACCGCCGGACTCCACCACGTCCGGATACAGGGTCCCTTGCACCAGGAAGCGGATCTTCTCCCCGTGCCGGCCCGCCTCGGCCTGCAGCTCCCGGGCCGCGACCTCGAAGACCCGGACGAATTCCCGACCGATGATCTTCCGTTTCTGCTCGGGATCAACCACCCCCGCCAACGCAGACAGAAACCGCTCCCGGGAATCGACGGTGACCAGCGTGACTCCCGTCGCGGCCACATAGTCGCGTTCCACCTGGGCCCGCTCGCCGGAACGCAACAGGCCGTGGTCGACGAACACGCACATCAGGGCATCCCCGACGGCTCGGTGCACCAGTGCGGCGGCGACGGCTGAGTCCACCCCGCCGGACAGCCCGCAGATCAGCCTGCTGCCGCCGGTCTGCACCCGGACCGCAGCCACCGTCTCCTCGATGACGTTGGCGGTGGTCCAGCTCGGCCGGATGCCGGCGACCTCGTGCAGGAACCGGCGCAGCACCTCCTGGCCGTGCGGGGAGTGCACCACTTCCGGGTGGTACTGCACGCCGGCCAGTTGGCGCCGGGTGTCTTCGAACGCCGCGACCGGGGAGCCCGCCGAGCGCGCGGTGACCGCGAACCCGTCCGGTGCGGCGGTGACGGCGTCGCCGTGGCTCATCCACACCGGGCCGCGCGCCGGCAACTCGCGGTGCAGCACGCCCCCGCCGTCGAGCACCTGCAGGTCGGTGCGCCCGTACTCCCGGGTGCCGGTCTGTTGCACGGTGCCGCCCAGTGCGTCGGCCATCGCCTGGAATCCGTAGCAGATGCCCAGCACCGGCACCCCGGCCTCGAACAGTGCCGGGTCGACACGAGGGGCTCCCGGTTCGTACACGCTGGCCGGGCCACCCGAGAGCACGATCGCGGCGGGCTTGCGGGCCAGCAACTGAGAAACCGCCGTGGTGTGTGGCACGACCTCGGAATACACCTGCGCCTCGCGGACCCGGCGCGCGATCAGCTGCGCGTATTGGGCCCCGAAGTCAACGACCAGCACCGTCATGGTGGCACGCTACGCGTGCCCCGTGAGTGGCGGGCTATGACTCGCAACGCCACTCACGGCAGGCGCGCGCGGGGGAATCGGGCCCAGCTGCCGGTAGGCCTGGTCCGGATCAGGGCGCGGATCTGGTTCGCCCTGGTTGGGCCAGAGAGCGAAAGCCCGCTCGGCCAGCGCGGTGATGGTCAGTGCCGGGTTCACGCCGAGATTTGCACTGACCCCCGAACCGTCCACGATGGACAGGCCTGGGTGGCCGTGCACCCGGTGGTAGGCATCGATGACGCCCTCGGCGGCAGTCCCGCCCATCGGGCAGCCACCGAGGAAATGCGCCGTCATGGGGATCCCGAACAGCTCCCCCCAGGTGCTGCCAGCCGTGCCACCGATGTGCGACGCGGTGAGCTGGCTGGCCTGGAAGCCGGCCGGGATGAAGGTGGGATTGGGCTCGCCGTGGCCATACCGGGACGTGAGCCGGCCGAATCGTCGGTAGGTGGTCAGCGAGTTGTCCAGGGCCTGCATCACCAGCAGGATCACCGTGCGTTCGCTCCAGTGCCGCACCGACAGCAGCCGCGCCGCCCGGACCGGATCCTGGGCGACGAATTGCATCAGCTGCCGCCAACGGGGCGTCTCCGAGGCACCGTCGGTGGACACCGTCTGCATCAGGCCCATCGCGTTGCTGCCCCGGCCGTAGCGGACCGGCTCGATGTGGGTGTACTCGTCAGGATGGAAAGAGGAGGTGATGGCGACCCCCCGGGAGAAGTCACACTGCAGGTCCAGCGAGGCGCGGCTGGCACCGACGATCGCCTCGGAATTCGTCCGGGTCAGCTCACCCAGCCGGGGTGAGAGGCGCGGGAGCACGCCGTTGTCCCGCATCCGGTGCAGTAGCTGCTGGGTTCCCCAGGTGCCGGCGGCGAGCACCACCTGTTTCGCCCGGATCGTCCGGCGCCAGCGCTTGCCGGTGCGGGCGGCGTCGACCAGCCAGGTCCCGTC
>JBOHFK010000078.1:0-26900 GCA_050699635.1 Pseudonocardiaceae bacterium
ACCTCATTGAGGAACTCGATGACCTTGCGGGCCGCGAACTGCTTGGTCTGGCGCCAGTGCGGGTTCGCCGCAGCCGCGGCGACGGCCTCGGCGACGTCCAGCCCGACAGCCGCGTACACCTTGGGGTCGATCAGCCTGGTGGTGGCGAAGTAGACCGTCAGGGCGAGCACGAAGCGGCTGTATGCCCGGCCCAGCGGTCCCAGCCGGGCCCACTGCCGAAGGGTTTCCTCACGGGCGTAGCGGATGTGACGGGCCTCCTCAACGACGTGGATCCACGACACCTTCTGGACCATCGGCTGCAGCGACTCGTCCACCATCTGCTCGCGCTGCACGGCGTCGAGGATCTCCTCGACGTAGATTGCTCCGCCGAAAGTCAGGGTGCCGTTGGAGGTGGTCTTGAGCAACCGCCCGAGCTGGTGCACCAGCCAGTCGGGACCGTAGCCCAGGCCGCCGAACTTCTCCGTCGCGCGGGAGAACATCACCGAGTGCCGGCACTCGTCGGCGATCTCGGTCCACGCGTAGCGGGCGTGCGCGCTGCCACTGGGCCGGTCATAGACGTGCCGGACAAGCATCTGCATGAGGATCGTCTCGAACCAGATGCCCATGCTGTACAGGCTCGCCAGCTCGTGCTTGGTCAGCGCGATCCGCTGCTCCTCGCTCATCTGCTGCCACAGCGCAGTGCCGTAGAGGGAGCTGCGGCGCGGGTCGAGGAAGTAACGATCCGGCTCCAGCGGAGCGTCCCAGTCGATTTCGACGGCCGGATCGTACGAGTGCTTGGCCGAGGTCCGCAGCAGCCGCTGCGCGGTGACCTCGCGGTCGGGGACGTGACTGGTCGTCGCTGCGGCGGCGTTGGTCAGAGACATCGGCGGCCTCCTTGACGAGCTGGCCAGCCCAAAGTAACTTACTGGTCAGTTACTTGACAAGAGGCAGCCACTCTCCACGGCGGATCCGGTCCAGACCCAGCCATCCGAAGTCCACCGCCTTCGCCTCCACCAGTCCTCGCGGCACCTCCGGGTGCTCCAGCCACCACGACATGAGACCCTGCAGCGCGCCGACGAGCAGCGGGACGGTCAACCGTGCCTGCTTGAGCACGTCCTCCTCCTGGGGCGCCGTATTCCCCTGTTCGGGCGCGTAATAGCCAGCGAGGACCGCCGCGAGCACCTCATAGACCTGTTCCCGGAGCCTGCGCAGCGGCGCGCCGAGTTCGGGGTTGTCCAGGTGCCGCGCGACCAGGGCCCAGGACTCTGGACGCTCGGTCACCAGGTCGCAGAGCAGCCGGACCACACCCCGCCAGGCGCCGAGCGCGTCACCGGCCATGCCGAGCACCTCGGGCAGCCGCCTCATGAAGCCCTCCACGACCTGCTCGGTGACCGCCGCGAAGAGTTCCTCCTTGCTCACGAAGTGCTGGTACACCAGCGCCTTGCTCACCCCGGCGGTGGCAGCGACGTGTTCCATCTGGGTGAGGTGGTAACCGCGGCTACCGAATTCCTGCAGCGCAGCATCGAGCAGCTCACGCCGTCTGGCCTCGGACGACAGCCGGCGTCTGGCGCGTGCCGCGTCCGGAAGATGATGCGGGGTGGGCTGACTCACGCGACCAGTGTGCTCGCTTCGGCGTGCAGTGGGTGAGCGCAACACCCACGAGCTGCGGAGCAGATAAACGCGCTTCGGGCCGTGACCCGCACCTACGGGTTTTCACCGATCACTCTGTGGGTGCTTCTCGTCACGCAGTGCACACCCCGACGAAACGCCACTCAGACCGGCATGGTACCAACCACACCGACCGAACCGGGTCAACGACTACAAGGAGTAACTATGAAGCATGGCGTGGTGCGCAAGCTGACGAGGGCGGCGACGTTGTCCCTCCTCGTGCTCACAACGACTGCAGGCGTGGCGAGTTGGGAGGTCATCGCCGCAAGCCCGGCCATGGCGGCAGACGAGCCCGGCAACGGTTCGGCCCCGGGGTCGGGCACGCCGGCCACGCCCGATAACCCGGTCACCAGCCTCGTCGGTGGCCTCCTCGGTGGCGGTGGCAGTACGCCGGCTCCCTGACCGACCTGCCGCTCGTCCAGCAGGTGAGAGTTGACGCGTGCTCTGGTCGGTGATGCCGGTGCCCGCGCGGGCATCTCAGATCAGCGTCGTATCGGAGCAGGGTCCGATCCCAACCCCGGACCCCGCTCCGATGCGCACGCGCGTTCCATTCGGCAGCGTTACCCGCATGATCGAGGCACGCGAATCGGCTACGCAGTCCCCGTGCGAGTGTTCGTGCGCTCACCCCGCCACAGTGGGCTGATCAAGGTGCTGACCGGCATAGGTGCGACGGTGTTCGCCCAGCCGCGCGGTGGGTTGTCGGTTATCGGTATTGGACGCCTGCCGGATCGCGGCGGCCCGCCGCTGATCACTACATACAGCTCCAGGAATTGACTCCGCGCGCGACGTCGAGATCCACCAGCTCGGCATCAGGTGGTCGGAGCATCAGGTGGTCGGAAACATCCATGTCGTCGATGGATCTTCAGGGTTTCCGTCTCCCCGGCCGTCGTCGGCTCGTCGCAGGTCAGGCGGCGTGGTATCGATGCGGCTTCGCATGGTTGGCCGGCTGGGCAACGACGCGTACACGAACAGCACGATGCCCAGAATCAACAGGAGCAGCAGCACCAGGCCTAACATAGTCCTGAGTGTCCTTTTTATGCCTACTTGTGGAAACGAGCGGAGCCGCTGGCAAGCACCGGATGCGACCCGGCAGCCCGCGGGCTATTCGCCGGGACCGACGGTGTCGCCGCCGAGGTCGGGGTCGGTCTGGGTGGTCGTGTCGCCACAGTTGGGGTTGGTGATCAATCCCTGTTTGAGGATCGTGGCGGTGTTCTGGCAGACCAGGGAGTTTGGTCCGACGAATACGGTGCTGCTGTTCGAGGGTCCTTGGACCAGCACGTTGGGCACGACGTTGGAGACAGTTCGAGTACTCGTGGCAAATTGGTGGATCGCTGTCGCGGGAATGCCTGCGACGTTGCCCAGCACGGTCACTCCGTGTACATCGGTCACGTTCTTGGCGGTCTGGGCGATCCACGCCGAGACCGCGTAGGGCTCGATCTGCTTGTCGTTGGTGAGGAGGTTACCGGCGTTGGCCAGCAGCGGATTGCCGGCCGTGTCGGTGTCCTTGACGCACGGGTGCAGACCGCCTGGCCCGGCGTAGTTCGCCACGTCGGCACCGGGCCCCAGGCCCAGGACGTTCTGCAGGAAGAACGACCGAACTCCGGAGCCGAATTGCGGCAGCAAGGGCTCGAAGGCCCCAAGACACGACGTGCCGGTCTGGGTGTAGATCGTCTTCAGGGATGCCACGGAGAGGTTCCTGTTGATGCTACTGCCCGCCGAGGTAGCACCCGGTCCACGGATAGCGTAGGAGACCGCGTCGGTGGCGAACGGGACGTAGGTCAGATGGTCTCCGACATGGGAGGCGTGGGTGTCGGCCGAGGAACGGGAAAACTGCCAGCAGTGCGTTCCCGCGTTCCGGTCATTGACCAGGGAAATGATGCCATCCTCCGAATTGGAGGGTCGATGGATGTTGGTGCACGCCGGTGTGGGATTAGAGGGCTTAGGCGTCAGGGCCGTCAATCTCGAGTCAAGTGTGCGGTTTGAGTCGGCTCCGGGCGATGGTTCGTGTGTGTGCCGTTGCTGCGCGCCGTGAACTCGACGTCAGCGACCTGAACCCAAGTCGCCGAAAATGTCGGCTGTGTCGAGTTCACGACATGCGGCACCGGGCAAGCCTCCTAGGGGAACATGCCCATCGGGATGGGCGTAGCCCGACTAGTGGTGACCGTCTGTCCCGGGCCGGTGGCCGCATCCCAGGACGTGAGCACCTTGGTTCCCATGATGGTGATCACGTTGGACAGCTCGGTCAGCACGCCCTGGGTGCTCTGCGCCCCGCCCCCGTTCACCGTCCCCGGGCTCGGGGTCGGGGTGGGGGCAGCCCAGCTGATGGTGACTTGACCGTTGCCGCCGTTGAAGGTGCCATTGTTAACCCCTGGCGTCAGGGTGGGAGAGACGATGGCTGGCAAAGGCGCTGCCGCCCGCTCCACCCCCACCCCCACAGCAGACAGCTAGACGATCAGTGTGGTCCGGTTCATGGTCGAAAGGTGACGGGTACCGAAAGGTCGGTGTCAGGGCGGCCGTTTGTTCCGGCGCCGTGGCGGACAGGTCGGCAGCGGCCTGGTCAGGCCGCTCGGTGCAACTCACGTTGTCTCGGTTGCGGTCAGCGCGAATCGAGGCACCCTGGTCGAGTGGAACCTGGCGGAGCCGGTGAGGCTCCCCTCACAGGTCCGCATCCTTCTCTATCCCGGGTGAGACTCCTCGGCGTGGCGACGAAGCTATCGACGATCTTGCATGCTCGGTGCCTCGTGGCACCTGCCTACGCTGGATGGGTGGGTGATACCAGCTACACGCACCGTTTGCGCAGGCCAGCGGCGGTGCGGTCGGTAGCTGATCTTGTAGCGTGCGAGTTACAGAAGCTGATCATGAGCTACAGGATTGATCACTCGGTCAGCACCCCATCGGGGGGCGACATGGAGGATCCACATTTTCACCGTCGGCGTTATTGTGCAGGGTTATGGGGGGCCCAATGATCAAACAGATCTTCTCCGGAAGCTTGAAGAGCTGGTACCGGGCTCTCAAGTCTGGGAGATCGCGCGGCGCTACCGGCTCCACCGCTACCGCCACTCCGACGCCCAGCGCCAGACCGTCGAAGTCGAGATGCTGTTTAACCGCGACATCGGATGGAGGATCCTCGCCACGGACGCGGTCCGCGACATCACCGCGTCAGGGCCGCCGCACCCGGATTTGAACGTGGTCGTAGCCACGGTGCGCTGGCAGGATCTCGACGGCCAAGCCGTGCCGCCACAGCGATCCAGCGACACATGAAAGCCTGCCGGACCGGACCCGAGTTCACGGTGGTCGCCTGCGCGACAACGCCGGGTCCCGCGCGGATAGGAGTCAGGACCCATCTCACGGGAAGTGATCAGGGCCCTGACCTTTATGTTCGATCTCGTTTCCGTTGGTCGGGACGACAGGATTCGAACCTGCGACCCCTTAACCCCCTGGACGTAGGAGTACACATCTCTGCTGGTCAAATTGGGTGTAGGCGCCGTGCACGCGAGCGGTTGACGTGCGGGGTGTTCGCCTCCGTGCAGGACGTGTGGTCCAGATGGTCCCCAGCAGCAAGCGCTGTCTGCTCTCCGGCCCCTCGCTGTCCGGTTGCCGATCTCGCAGTCGATCTGCGGGTTGGTCAATGGACATCACTCCAAGAACCGCCGACGCAACCGGTCCTACGTCGTCATCCTTGGCGGTGAGCTCACCATGCCCGTAAGGTCACCGACGTCACCGACCGTAGGCATCAATCGAGCGAGCAGGTACGCCCAAACTGCCCCAGGCTAATGTGATCACTGGAGGCTACAACCATGGCGTTTGATCGAATTACCATCGACCACGCGAAGATGGCGGGCTGCCGTGTGTCCGTGATCTGCGCATCCCAGTTAGCACTATCCTGGGCCAACTGGCGGCTGGGCGTGAGATAGGGCAGATCCTGGAGGATTTTCCTGACCTGGAGCCCGAGGACATCCTGGCTGCTCTGGAGTACGCCGCCGCCGCAGTCCAGGAGCGTGAGCTGCCGTTGGCAGCTCAGTGATGAAGTTTCTTCTCGACTCCAACCTCTCTCGTCGTGTTGCGCAGTTACTCAGTGATGCTGGCATCCACGCTGCTCATGTCCGTGATCACGATCTACAGCACGCCACCGACTCCGTAATCTTGGAGTTCGCGCGGCAGCATGCGTTCGTCCTCGTGTCCGAGGACACCGACGTTGGCGAACTGCTGGCTCGGCATGCACGGTGGCACCGTCATTCGTGCTGTTGCGCACCTACGAACCCATGACACCGGATGACCAGGCCGCCGTTCTGGTGGCGAACCTTCCCCGGCTGTACGACGACCTTGACCGGGGAGCCATCGTAGTGATCGAGCGAAGTCGGCTTCGAGTACGGCGCCTACCGCTGGGGCCCTCGATACCCGAACAGCGAGAGCAGTAGCCGCCGAGGTCGCGCTCCTCGGCTACACCAGTATCGAGCTAGACCAAAGGTCAATAGCGCCAGACTTCGTGAAGTTGGGGACCACCGTACAGACGTCAGGCGCCCGCTCACCTAGGTGAGCAAGGCACTGACCTGGCCTTATGACCGTCGGGACGACAGGATTCGAACCTGCGACCCCTTGACCCCCAGTCAAGTGCGCTACCAAGCTGCGCCACGTCCCGGCCACGCCCTCTCGGGCGCTTGCACAGCTTAGCGCAGCCGGAACCAGCTACCGGACGGCCACCGCACCGTTGAGCAGCCGATGCAGGGCCTCCGCAGAGGGCACGCCCTCCAACCGGCGGCCATCAATGAGGAATGTGGGCACAACGGTGATCTTCAGCTCGTGGGCTCGGCGCAGTGCCTGTTGGTGCGCCTGGGCGTAGCGACCGCTATCCAACGCCGCGCGGAAGTCATCGGCGTCCAAGCCGAGGCCAGCAGCGACGTCGCTCAGGACCTCCGGCGCTCCGATGTCGCGCTGCTGGACGAAGAACGCCCGGAAGATCTGCTCGGTGTAGCGCTGCCCAAGGTCATGCTCCGCGGCATAGGCGAAGCCCTCGAAGGCGAGCCGGCTGTAGGGCTGCGGCGACACGCGGGGCAGCACAATCGGGACGCCCATGCGCTCGGCCATCGGGTACACCACGTCCCGCCACGTCGTCTGCAGGTAGTCGCCCTCGGGCCGCAGGGTCGGCGTGGGTTCCGGTCGCAGTTCGAAGGGCTGCCAGACGATCTGCAGGTCGGTGCCCTCGACGCCGTCGGCGAGCGGTTGCTCAGCGAGATAGCAGAACGGGCAGACGAAGTCGGAGAACACCTCGATGATGATGGGCACACCGCACCTTTCACTCGCGTCCCGGTGGTACTCCCTACCCTGCCTCGTGTGCCCAGCAACCGGTCCACACTCGTGACCGATGTCTCCGTTTATCGGCGCGCTTTGCGCTCCCGGACCCGGATGCAGATGCGCACCGGGCTGCCGGTGAAGCCGAATGTCTCGCGTAGGCGCCGCTCCAGGAATCGGCGGTAGCTGGCCTCCAGGAAGCCGGTCGTGAACAACACGAAGGTGGGTGGCCGGTTGCCGGCCTGGGTGGCGAAGAGCACCTTGGGTGCGCGACCCCCGCGGACCGGCGGTGGTGTGGCCGCGATCACCTCGGACAGCCACGCATTGAGCTGGCCGGTGGGTACTCGCCGGTCCCAGGATTCCAGGGCGGTGCGAAGGAAGGGTGCGAGCTTGCCGACCGATCGTCCGGTGAGCGCCGAAATGTTCACTCGCTCCGCCCAGCCCACCCGCGCCAGGTCACGATCCAGCTCCCGAGCCAGTTCACGGCGCCGGTCGTCGTCAACCAGATCCCACTTGTTGAACGCCACGACCAGCGCGCGGCCGGACTCGATCACCGAAGTGATCACGCGCTGATCCTGCTCGGTGATCGGCTCACTGGCATCGAGTAGCACCACCACCACCTCGGCGGCCTCGATCGCCGCCCGGGTGCGCAGCGAGGCGAAATACTCGGTGCCACTGGCGGTCCGCACCCGTTTGCGCAGCCCGGCGGTGTCCACGAACCGCCACGTCTCGCCGTCGAGTTCCAGTAACGAGTCCACCGGGTCCACCGTGGTGCCGGCGACCTCGTGCACCACCGACCGCTGCTCCCCAGCCAGCCGATTGAGCAGGCTGGACTTGCCCACGTTGGGTCTACCGACCAGCGCCACCCGGCGCGGTCCCCCGGCCCGGCCGGCCCGGTCCTGCGGCGCGGTCGGCAGCACCCCCAGCACGGCGTCGAGCAGATCACCGGTACCGCGACCGTGCAACCCGCTCACCGGGTACGGCTCGCCCAGCCCCAGCGACCACAGCGCCGCGGCGTCGCCGACCCCACGCTCATCGTCGACCTTGGTCGCGGCCAGCACCACCGGAGTGGACGAGCGATGCAGCACCCGGGCCACCGCTTCCTCCGCCGCGGTGGCCCCCACCGTGACATCGACCACCAGCAGGACCGCGTCCGCGGTGCGCATAGCGAGTTCCGCCTGCGCCGCGACGGCGGCGGCCAGACCGCGCGCGTCGGGCTGCCACCCTCCGGTGTCCACCACGGTGAACCGGCGGCCATTCCACAGCGCGTCGTAGGCCACCCGATCCCGGGTTACCCCGGGCACGTCCTGCACGACTGCCTCACGGCGCCCCAGGATCCGGTTGACCAGCGTTGATTTGCCCACGTTGGGCCGCCCCACCACGGCGAGCACCGGTTGCTCCAGCGCCACCTCCGGCTCGGCCCCGGCCGCTTCGGCAGCATCCAGGGCCGTCCATTCGGTCTCGTCGGACCAGATCCCGTCACCAGGCGCCAGGCCGTTCATCACGTTCCCTCTCCTCGCGCGGCACCCGGTTGGCTCCCGCAGCGGATCCCGTCCAGTTCGGTGACCAGCGCAGCCAGCCGATCGCGCATCTCGTTGGTGGCTGCGGCCAGTGCCGCCCGTCCTTTGCCCGACGGCACCCCGATGGGCTCTCCGACCAGGACATCAACGGGCGGCCGGAACCGCCGGTTGATACCCGCAGGTCGGCGTGTTCCCCGGATCGCCACTGGCAGTATTGTCGCTCCCCCGGCCCGGGCCAGCCACACGGCACCCTGCTGCGCGTCTGTCACGTCGCCCTCGCCGCGGGTGCCCTCCGGGAACACCACCACCATCCCATCATGGCGCAGCAACCGTACGGCGGTGCGCAGCGGCGCCGGGTCCGGTTCGCCCCGGCGGACCGGAAGCTGCCCGGCGCGGGGCATTATCCAGCCCAGCGGCCCGTGGAACATCTCCTGCTTGATCAGGAACGTGGTGCGCCGGCCCAGCAGTCCGTACAGCAGCGGACCGTCGACCATCGCGCTGTGGTTGGCCACCACCACGACGGGCCCGGTCGCCGGGATCCGCTCCTGATGCCAGAGCCGCAGCCGGAAACCGACATAGAAACACCAGGTCCCGATCCAGCGCAGGAACTCCTGCAACCACGGCCACGTGCCCTCAGGCGTCACGTCCGGTCCCGGACCGCTGGCGCGATCAGTCCCCGCGCCACCACCAGCTCATACAACCCGGCCAGTACCGCAGTAACGTCCAGTGCGGTGGTATCCAGCTCGACAGCGTCCTCGGCGGCGCACATCGGCGAGGCTTCCCGGGTCGCATCGAACCGGTCGCGGCGCTCCACCGCTTCCCGGACGACTGCCAGATCGTTGACGCCGTCCTGGGCCGCGCGCCGCGCCGCGCGCTGGGCCGCGCTCGCCGTGAGAAAGACCTTCAGCGGCGCATCAGGTGCCACCACCGACCCGATGTCGCGTCCCTCCACCACAATGCCGCCGCCACTAGCGGTGGCCGCGAGGATGATCCGGCGCTGCTGGGCGACGAGTAACACCCGCACTCCAGGCACCGCGGACACCGGACTCACCGCGGTGGTCACCGCCGGGCCGCGAATCTCCCCGGAGACATCCTCGCCATCCAGCAGCACGAGCGACGTATCAGGATCGGTGCCCACCTCGATCACCCGCCGCGCCACGACCTCGCGCACCGCGCCGGAATCAGTGGGGTCCACCCCCGCTCGCAGGACACCGAGCGCGGCGGCTCGATACATCGCACCGGTATCGAGGTAGCGAGCGCCCAGTGAGGCCGCCAACTGCCGCGTCACCGTGGACTTCCCGGTGCCCGCAGGCCCATCCACCGCGACGACCCCCCGCAACCTATCCCCACTCCCCATCCCGCCCACCTCCTCACTACCGCCCCATTCTCCCCACCGCCGCCGCATTCAGCGGGCTCAGCGAGGTAAACAGGCCCGAATAACCCCGCTGAGCCCGCTGAATGCGGGATGGGACAGGGGATTACCGGCCGACGGCGCGGTTGAGGGCGCCGATTTCGGGGCGGGAGAGGACGCGGACTGTGCCGGGGCGTTGTTCGCCTAGGCGGACGTCGGCGATGGCGGTGCGGACCAGGCGATGGACGGGGTGGCCGACCTCGGCTAGGAGGCGGCGCACGATGTGTTTGCGGCCCTCGTGCAGTACCAGCTCGACCAATGCCTTGCCGGGTAGGGCCTGCACGACCCGGAAACCGTCGACGGCTACCGGACCGTCGTCGAAGTGCACTCCGGCACGCAGGGTCCGGCCCAGCGACCGGGACACCGGGCCGGGCACCTCGGCCAGGTAGGTCTTGAGCACCCGATAGGAGGGGTGCATCAGCCGATGCGCGAGCTCCCCGTCGTTGGTGAGCAGCAACAGGCCCTCGGTGTCCGCGTCGAGGCGCCCGACGTGGAACAACCGCTGCGCCCGGTCGGCCACGTAGTCACCGACACACGGCCGTCCGCGGTCGTCGGACATCGTCGAATGCACACCACGGGGCTTGTTCAACGCGAGGTGCTCGACGTCGGAGCGCAACTCCAGCCGCATGCCATCGACGTGGATGACGGCGTTCTCGGGGTCGACCCGCACCCCCATCTCGCGCACCACAACCCCGTCCACTTGGACCCGCCCGCGCGCGATCATCTCCTCGGCGGCGCGTCGGGAGGCCACCCCCGCCTGGGCCAGCACCTTGTGCAGGCGGGGCAACGCAGACACCGTCTCCGGGTGAGACATCGCCTCAGGCTGGGATGTCATCGATGGAGTCGATGTCGGGCAGTAACGGGGCGATCGGCGGGAGCTCGTCCAACCCGGAGAGCCCGAGCCGCTCCAGGAACAGCTCCGTCGTGCCGTACAGCACACCGTGGGTCTCCGGATCAGCCCCCATCTCCTCGATCAGACCGCGGGCCAGCAGCGTGCGCATCACCCCGTCGACGTTCACCCCGCGCACCGCGCCGACCCGCGAACGGGTGACCGGCTGCCGGTAGGCCACCACGGCGAGGGTCTCCAGCGCGGCCCTGGTGAGCCTGGCGCGCTGCCCGTCGAGCAACAGCCGCTCCACGTACGGCGCGTACACGTCTCGGGTGTGCAGCCGCCAGCCCTGCGCCACCTGACGCAGGTCGATGCCGCGTCCAGTGTCGGCGTAGCCGTCCCGCAACCGTCGTAACGCCTCGACCACCCTGGTCACCGGCTGCCCCAGTGCGCTGGCCAGCACATCCTCCCCAGCCGGGGAGTCCACCACGAGCAGCAGCGCTTCCAAAGCGGCATCGAGCTCATCGTCGCTGTGCAACGTGGGCAGTGTCTCGGTCCTGAAAGTTGCCGAGAGTTCGGGTGGTTCCATCAACGCGGTTTCATTCACCGGTAGTCCTCGTTCTCTTCCCCGTCCTGGGCCGGCACGGCAGTGGTCTGCTCGGAGCCACCTATCCACCGTATGAGCAGCTCGCCCAGCGGATCGGGCTGGTCGAAGACCACTACCGCGGCACGGTACAGATCCAGCAACGCGAGGAAGCGGGCGACCACCTCTCCGATGTGCGCACAGTCGGCAACCAGACTGCGGAAGCTCGCCTGGCCATCGCGCTCCAGCCAACTGCGGAGCACGGCGGTGTGCTCGTGCACCGACACCTTGGGGGTGTGCAGGTGCTCCAGTGACACCGTAGGGGGCGGTGGCCTGGGCCGGAAGACCGCGGCTGCGGTTTCGGCGAAATGCGCAGCGTCGACGCCGAGCAACACCTCGGGCAGCAACTCGGCGAATCGCTCCTCGATGCCCACCGATCGGGGGTACCGGCGCAGCGCCGCGGATTCGAGCTCGGCGAACAGGGCCGCGACCTGCTTGTACGCCCGGTATTGCAACAGCCGGGCGAACAGCAGGTCCCGCGCCTCCAGCAGCGCGAGATCGGCTTCGTCCTCGACATCAGCCGACGGCAGCAGCCGGGCCGCCTTGAGGTCCAGCAGGGTCGCCGCGACCACGAGGAACTCGGTGGTCTCGTCCAGGTCGAACGAATCGCCCAGCACCCGCAGGTGCGCGATGAACTCGTCGGTCACCTGGTGCAGCGCCACCTCGGTCACGTCCATCTGCTGCTGCGAAATGAGCTGCAACAGCAGATCGAACGGACCTTCGAAGTTCGCCAGCCGCACGGTGAAGCGCGGCGACGAGGCCGGTGCCACCACTGGATCGTCCAGCACGGTCATCGCGCGATCACCTCCCGGGCCAGCGCACGATACGCCTTGGCCCCAGCGGACTTCGGCGCCCACCGGGTAATCGGCTCACCAGCGACGGTGGTCTCCGGGAACCGGACCGTCCGGCCGATCACGGCATCGAACACGGTGTCGCCGAAGGCCTCGACCACCCGCGCCATCACCTCCCGGGCGTGCAGCGTGCGTGGGTCGTACATCGTGGCGAGGATCCCGGTGATCGTCAGCTTGGGGTTGAGCCGATCCCGGACCTTGTCGATGGTGTCCATCAGCAGCGCCACCCCACGCAGGCTGAAATACTCGCACTCCAGCGGGATGAGCACGCCATCCGCGCAGGCCAGGGCGTTGATGGTGAGCAGGCCCAGCGACGGCTGGCAGTCCACCAGGATGAAGTCGTAGCGCGGCAGCAGCGGCCGCAGGGTCCGGCCCAGCGCGTGCTCGCGGCCTACTTCGGTGACCAGTTGCACCTCGGCCGCGGACAGGTCGATGTTGCTGGGGAGCAGGTCCATGCCGGGCACCGAGGTCGGCTGGACGACCTCCTCCGCCGGGACACGCTGCTCCATGAGCAGGTTGTAGATGGTGCGGTCGAGGTGTTGCAAGGCCACCCCGAGCCCAACCGAGAGCGCACCCTGCGGATCGAAGTCGACCAGCAGCACCCGGCGGCCGTACTCGGCGAGCGCGGCGCCGAGGTTGATCGTCGAGGTGGTCTTGCCGACGCCGCCTTTCTGGTTGCAGATGGCTACCACCTGCGCCGGCCCGTGCCGGTCCAGCGGGGGTGGTTGTGGCACCGCGCGGCGCGGTCGATCGATCCCATCCCCGGAGACCGCGTCTCCGAGAACTGCATCTCCGAGAACCGCGGCCTCACCGGGGATCGGCGGGGTCGGCGCAACCAGGGGTTGCTGCGCAGACGCCCAGGACGACATGGAACCGATCCCTTCCCGCCTCATGCCAGGTCAGCATGGTGCGATCCCGGGGGAGCCTATTCGGCTACCGAAAACACCTGCAACGCGCCTCGCCGTGTGGACGACCCGGCCTAGCCACGCGCCCGTGGATGGGCGGTCGCGTACACCTCGCGCAGGTTGTCCACCGTCACCAGCGTGTAGACCTGTGTCGTGGTCACCGAGGCGTGCCCGAGCAGTTCCTGCACCACCCGCACGTCCGCGCCGCCCTCCAGTAGGTGGGTGGCGAAGGAATGGCGCAGGGTGTGCGGTGACACCGCGGCGGCGATGTCAGTCCGCGCTGCGGCCTCCTGGAGCACCGCCCAGGCGCTCTGCCGGGACAGCCGAGCCCCGCGGGCGTTGAGGAACACCGCCGGATTGCCCCGCCCTCGGGCGGCGAAGGTGGGGCGGCCGCGGACCAGGTAGGCGTCCAGCGCGGCCAGGGCCGGGCGACCCACCGGCACCAGCCGCTGCTTGCCGCCTTTGCCCCGCAGCAGCACGGTACGAGCCGGGGCATCGACGTCGTCGCGGTCCAGCCCGACCACTTCGGAGATCCGCGCGCCGGTGGAGTACAGGAACTCCAGCAGCGCGCGGTCCCGCAGGCATCGCGGCCCCCCGTCGGCCGGGAACACCTCGAGCAACCGCAGCACGTCGTCCACTCCGAGCGCCTTGGGCAGCCGTTTCGGCGGGCGCGGCGGGTGCACGTCGGCAGCAACGTCGGTGGGCACCAGTCCCTCCCGGAATGCGAACCGGTGCAGCCCCCGGGCCGCGACCAGCGCCCGAGCCGCCGAGGATGCGGCCAGCGGGCGATGCTCACCCATCCCGTCCCGCAACTCCGCGAGGAAGCCGGTCACCTGCTCCTCGCGTACCGTCGCAAGCCCTGTTGCCCCCGCCGCGGCCAGGTAGACCCCGTAGCGCCGCAGGTCCCGAGCGTAAGAGTCCAGGGTGTTAGCCGACGTCCCCCGTTCCACCGCCAGGTGATCCAAGTACTCCGAGATCACCGCGGCCAACGCTGGTAGCAGGTCCCCCACCCGCCTAGTGGAACCTTTTGGCTGTTCGGATCCCGCGGGGATGCGCGGAAAGGTTCCATTTGGCGGGCGCTGCGGCGGGTCGGCGCTCACCCGAGGGCCTCGGCTAGGGGGAGGTACTCGCGGGCGTGGGCTTGGGCGACCTCGGCCAGGACCACTGAACCGCGCACCACATTGACGCCCCGGGCCAGTGCTGGATCGTCCTGTACTGCCTTGGTCAGCCCCTTGTCGGCCAGCGCGCAGACGTAGGGCAAGGTGACGTTGGTCAGTGCATAGGTGGAGGTGTGCGGTACCGCGCCGGGCATGTTGGTCACGCAGTAGAACACCGAGTTGTGCACGGTGAAGGTGGGATCGGCATGGGTGGTGGGCCGCGAATCAGCGAAGCAGCCACCTTGGTCGATGGCGATATCGACCAGCACCGAACCCGGGCGCATCTCACCGACCAGGTCATGGCTCACCAGGGTGGGCGCCTTGGCACCGCGCAGCAGCACGGCGCCGATCACCAGGTCCGCCCAGACACACGCCTTCTCCACCTCGTAGGCGTTGGACGCGATGGTCTGCAGGTGACCCCGGTAGGTGAAGTCAATCTCGCGCAACCGGTTGATATTGGTGTCGAGCACCACCACCTCAGCCTGCATACCCACCGCGATGGTGGCGGCGTTCATCCCCACCACGCCGGCACCGAGCACCGCCACCTTGCCGGCCGGCACCCCGGACACCCCGCCGAGCAGGACTCCGCGCCCGCCCTGCATACGTTCCAGGCAGCGCGCCCCGACCTGGGGAGCCATCCGCCCGGCGACCTCGCTCATTGGCGCCAGCAGGGGCAGTGAGCCGTCGGGTAGTTGCACGGTCTCGTAGCCGATCGCGTTGATCCCGGCGTCGATCACCGCAGCCGTGCACTCGGCCGACGCGGCCAAATGCAGGTAGGTGAACAGGATCTGGTTCTTGCGCATCCGGTGATATTCCTGCGGTGCCGGTTCCTTCACCTTGAGCACCAGCTCAGCGTCGGCCCACACGTCGTCGGCCCGCGGCACGATACGGGCACCTGCGGCCAGGTACGCCTCGTCGGGGAATGCGGAACCGGCGCCGGCGCCGCGTTCCACCAGCAGCTCATGTCCACGGCGGGTCAGCTCCAGCACCCCGGCAGGCGTGATCGCGACCCGGTACTCGTGAATCTTCAGCTCGCCCGGTACACCGATCTTCACCTCGGTGTGCCCCGCTGTGCCCAGTCCTTGTCGACGGCAGCGCAGCGGCGATCAGCGAAGCGGGTCGGACGATCCGGCCACCCAGCGTCCACCGGCCGCGGTTGTGCAGTCCCCGCCAGCACCGCCTGCGCAGCGAGCAGCCCAGCCACTGTCGGCGAGCTGAGGATCTCACCGCTCAACACCTGACGCACCGCCTCGAGCAGCGGTAGCCGGACCACATCGAGATCGGCCTCCTCGTCGTCGCCACCAGTGGGTCGACCAACCTCGGCCAGCCCGCGAGCCAGGTACACCCGCACCACCTCATCACTGAATCCCGGCGAGGGCGCCACGTCGGCGAGTACCGACCAGTCTCGGGCGGTGTAGCCGGTCTCCTCCACCAGTTCCCGCTGGGCCGCCGCCATCGGATGCTCCCCGGGTGCGTCGAGCAAACCGGCCGGCAGCTCCCGCAGCCGGCGGCCCAACGGGTGCCGGTACTGATCGATCATCACCACCGAGGCGTCATCGTGCAACGGCACGATCGCCACTGACCCGGGGTGCTCGACAACCTCGCGCCCGACGGTCCGGCCCCCGGGCATCACCACCTGATCCAGCCGTAACGCCAGGACCCGCCCAACGTGCAGGGTTTCACTGCCGGATACGGCGAACTCGTGCGGCGGGCTCACCGCAGCCCCGTGGGCATCTCGACCGGCAACCAATCCGCCGCCCGGTAGTTCAGCGCCGCCGCCACGAAGCCGACAAACAGTGGGTGTGGGCGGGTGGGCCGGCTGGTGAGCTCCGGATGGGCCTGGGTGCCGACGAAAAACGGGTGCGTGCGCTCAGGTAACTCGACGAACTCGACAAGATGGCCGTCCGGGGACAGTCCGCTGACCACCAGTCCCGCCTCGGCGAGCTTGTCCCGGTAGGCGTTGTTCACCTCGTAGCGGTGCCGGTGCCGCTCGCGGACCTCGGTGCTGCCATACGCCCGGGCCACCACCGAGCCCGGCTCCAGCACCGCCGGGTAGCTACCCAGCCGCATCGTCCCACCCATGTCACGCTGACCAGCCACGACGTCTGTCTGATCGGCCATGGTGGAGATCACCGCATGGGCTGTTGCCGCATCGAACTCCGTCGAACCGGCGCCGTCGAGGCCGGCCAGGTTGCGGGCAGCCTCGATCACCATGCACTGCAGGCCCAGGCACAGACCCAGAACGGGGATCCCGCGGGTGCGGGCATGGTGGATGGCTCCGATCTTGCCCTCGATGCCGCGGATCCCGAACCCGCCGGGTACCAGCACCCCGTCCACGCCGGCCAGCGCCGTGGCCGCACCCGCGGCGGTCTCGCAGGTGTCCGAGGGCACCCAGCGAATCTCGACCCTGGCCCGGTGCGCGAATCCTCCGGCGCGCAGCGCCTCGGTCACCGACAGGTACGCATCCGGCAGGTCGACATACTTGCCCACCAGAGCGATCCGGACCAGCCCGGTCGGGTTGTGCACCCGGTCCAGCAGGTTCCCCCACTCGGTCCAGTCGACGTCCCGGAACGGCAGCCCGAGCCGGCGCACCACGTAGGCGTCGAGACCCTCGTCGTGCAGCACCTTGGGAATGTCGTATATGGATGGCGCGTCTGGTGCCGCTACGACGCCGTCGATGTCCACATCCGACATCAGCGCGATCTTGCGCTTGAGCGCGTCCGGGACCTCCCGGTCGGCGCGGCAGACCAGGGCGTCGGGCTGGATACCGATGTTGCGCAGGGTGGCCACGGAGTGCTGGGTCGGCTTGGTCTTCAGCTCGCCGGAGGGAGCGAGATAGGGCACCAGCGAGACATGCAGGAAAAAGCAGTTGTCCCGGCCGACGTCGTGGCGTACCTGACGGGCTGCCTCCAGAAACGGCAGCGACTCGATATCCCCAACCGTCCCACCGATCTCGGTGATCACCACATCCGGCGGGCGATCGCCGTCCGCCGGCTCGGACATCGCCAGGATCCGCGACTTGATCTCATCGGTGATGTGCGGGATCACCTGCACGGTATCGCCGAGGTACTCTCCGCGCCGTTCCTTGGCGATCACCGCTGAATAGACCTGGCCGGTGGTGACATTGGCCTTGCGGCCGAGATTGCGGTCCAGGAACCTCTCGTAATGCCCGATGTCCAGGTCGGTCTCGGCGCCGTCGTCGGTGACGAACACCTCACCGTGCTGGAAGGGGTTCATCGTGCCCGGGTCGACGTTGAGGTAAGGGTCCAGCTTCTGCATCGTCACCCGCAATCGGCGGGCGGTCAGCAACTGACCCAGGCTGGAGGCGGTGAGCCCCTTGCCCAGCGAGGAGGCGACACCTCCGGTGACGAACAGGTACCTGGTGGGGCGAACGTGCTTCACCGCGACACCTCATCCCGTGGTCCGGACCGGCCCTTCGAGTGGCGACCGGCTGCGATGCGGCTGGCGGCAGGCCGCCGACCACGGAAGTTCACGGTAACACCACCGGCGGTAGTCTCGAGGGACCGCCTCGCCAGTCAGCCCTGGATCGCGGGAATCACCGCTTGCGCGTTGCTGCCGGCGCCGTATCGCCCGGTCCTGCCTTGTGCCTGTTCGGCCAGCGCCAGCACCGTCACCACCCGGCCGGCGGCGGTGCTCACGTCGTCGACAGTGGACAACAGCGAGGCCGCAGCGGTGTCCGCCCGTACCACGCCGATCGGGCCGTTGCCCTCAGCCGACCCTGGCCGGCCCGCGAGCACCGCACCAGCGCCGGAACGGTCCAGCTGAGTGGCGAATCGAGCCAGGATTCCGGCCCGGTCGCCACTGCTGTTGGCCAGGCTTGCGCCTCCGGTGAGCACCACCACCAGCTGAGCCGGCTGAATCTGCGGGCCGAGCCGGATGAAGCCACCATCGCCCAAGCCTGCGAGCACTGCGGTGGTCTCGGCGGGAGTGGCCTGCGCCTTGCCGTTGTGTGGGTTGATCAGCAGCAACGAACCGAGTAGCCCACCGGCCAGCGTCCCGGCGTCCGGCGCCGTGGGCAGCCGCAGCCCGGCCGGTAACAACCGGGTGGACAACTCGCTGAGTTGATCGGAGCGGGACGGGTCGGTGAACGCCTCAGTCAGCTGCAGTTCACCGGTGACGGTGGCACCGGCACTGCTGATCAGCCCGGTCAGCGCGTCCCGATCGGCGGGATTCGCGTCCGCCGTCGTGACGAGCACCACGGTGCGACCGCGCAATGCGCCACTCACAATGCGAGGACCGACCGCTGCACCGAACACATCCGCATCGGTGAGACGGGCCCGTAACGCGTTGCGCTCGGCCTGGAGATCATTCACCTGGCGGCTCAGCTCCGCTCGGTTGGAGCTGAGCCCGGAGAGCAGCCGATCGCTGATCGCGGTGGACCCGAGCACCACGCCGAGAGCAAGCGCCAGGAATACCGCCGCGATGGAGATGATGTGGTACCGCAGTGAAATCACGGTCTATCCCAACCCCTTGACCCAGGAGACTGCGTTGTTCCAGCCATCACCGGCCACCACGCCGAGGGCGCCACCAACGTTAGAGACCAGCAGCGCCGCGGTCACCGCGACCAATGCAGCCAGCACCATGAGCAGCACCGCGCCCGCCGACACCCGGCTGCGATACATCGCGGCTGCGGCATGACCGTCGATGAGCTTGCTACCCAACCGGAGCCGGGTCAGGAACGTCGACGGGTTGGACCCGGACCGCCCCCGGTCAAGGAATTCGTGCAGAGTGGCGTGAAAGCCGACGGCGATCACGAGTTCGGCGCCGTGCGCCTCAGCCAGCAGCAGGGCAAGATCTTCCGGGTTGCTCACCGCGGGAAAGGTCACCGCGCCGATCCCCAGATCTTGAATCCGCTCGAGCCCAGGAGCGAAGCCATCGGGTTGAGCCGGCACCACCACCTCGTCGGCTGACTTCAGGGTGTCGGTCTCGACCTGATAAGGGTCACCGACGATGAGGTGTGGTCGATGCCCGGCGGCGCGCAGCGCATCGGCACCAGCCTCAACACCGATCAGCACCGGGTGGTATTCGCGGATGAAATGCTTGAGCCCGGCCAGGTCCTCGGTGTAGTTGTAACCGGCAGCCACGACAAGCACCTGCCGACCGCGGATAGGGACGTTGATGTCGGGCACCCCAACCCGATCAATGATCAGGGCTCGTTCGTGCCGGAGGAATTCGATGGTGTTCGCTGAAAACGCCTCAAGCTGGGCGGACAACCCGGACTTGGCCTCGATCATCAGATCGGCGATCGAGTCGACATCCTGCTCGACACCGCGGGCGACCTCGGTGTCCCCGACATACACCCCGCCCGCGTGAAGTCGCAGCCGGGTGCCGTCCTTGATCCGCAACGCGTCCGCACCGACTCCGTCGACCAGCACGATTCCCGCGGAGACGAGGATCTCTGGACCCAGATTCGGGAACCGACCGGAGATCGAAGGGGCGACGTTCACCACCGCGGAGACCCCGGCCGCCACCAGTGCATCAGCGGTCCTGCGGTCCAGATCAACCTGATCGAATACCGCGATATCGCCGCGGCCGACGCGCCGCGCCAGCGCGTCGGCGCGACGGTCCACCCTGGCCAACCCTGTCATCCCGGGCAACTCTGCGCCGGAGCGGCTGAGCAGGCCGGAGATTTTCATGCTCGAGATGGTGGCAAAAACGCTATCTCTCGTCGCGTAGGCGCGCCGAGGATTAGCTCGTGAGTGGCATTCTTGGCGTTAGGACACCGTTACGCACTCACGAGCCGGTTTTTGTCAGCTACTGCAGACATGAGCAGCTCCTCGGCGTGTGCCCGCCCGGTGTCGGTGTCGTCCAGCCCAGCCAGCATTCGGGCCAGCTCGCTGACCCGGGCTACCTCGTCGAGCTCCCGGACCCCGCTGCGGGTCAGCCCGGTGGCAAAGGTTGCCTTGTCCACCACGAGGTGCCGGTCGGCGTAGGCGGCGACCTGAGGTAGATGGGTGACGACCACTACCTGGTGGCTGCGGGCCAACCTGGCCAGGCGCCGTCCAATCTCAACCGCGGCCCGCCCGCCGACCCCTGCGTCAACCTCGTCGAAGACCAAGGTGGGCACCGGATCGGCATCCGCCAGCACCACCTCCAGCGCCAGCATCACCCGGGACAGCTCCCCTCCCGAGGCCCCCTTGTGCACCGGCAGTGACCCGGCGTCGGGGTGCGGTGCCAACCGGAACTCCACCTCGTCAACGCCATCCGGGCCAGCCCGCACCCGCGCGCCGTCGATGGTCAGCGCGGCCTCGTCGCCGTCGGTGATGGCCACCGTGGGGTGAACCCGCGCAGACAGCTGCGCGGCACCCATGGCCAATCCGGCAAGCTCTGCGGTGACGGCGGCGCCCAGCTCCTGGGCAGCGGCCGTCCTGGCCGCGGTGAGTGCAGTGGCGTGCCGGACCAGCTCGGCGGCCAGTTCGTCACGCCGGCGCGCCAGCGCCGCGATCGCCTCTTCCGAGGTGTCCAGGCCAGCTACGCGCAGGCGAGCCTGCTCCGCCCAGTCCAGCACGCCATCGACATCGGCACCGTACTTGCGGATAAGCCGTTTGAGCTCAGCCTGGCGGGTCAGCACCTGCTCCAACCGGGCCGGATCGGCGTCCAGACCGTCGAGGTAGCCGCTGAGGTCCACACCGGTGTCGCTTAGCAGCGCCGCGGCCTCTGCTAAGCGTTCACCTAACGCCTGCAGCTCAGGGTCATCCACCGCCGCCAGCCGACGGCGCGCCTCTATCACCAGGCCGATCGCATTCGGTGCCTCAACATCGGTGTCCGGCGTGCCGCACACCGCGGCTTGGGCGATGGCTGCCGTCTCGCGCAGCGACCCGGCGTCGGCCAGCCGCCGAGCCTCGGCCAGCAGCGCGACATCCTCGCCTGGCTGCGGATCGAGAGCGCTGATCTCGGTGAGGCCGTGGCTGAGCAAGTCGGCTTCTCTGGCCATCTCCCGGGAACGTTCCCGGCGGGTGGCCAGCTCAGCGCCGCAATGCAGCCACTGCTGGCGAACCTGGCGGTAGGCGACCAGCAGCTCTGCCACCGCACCGCCCGCAAAGCG
Source organism: Pseudonocardiaceae bacterium (assembly GCA_050699635.1). Taxonomy (GTDB): domain Bacteria; phylum Actinomycetota; class Actinomycetes; order Mycobacteriales; family Pseudonocardiaceae. The sequence goes on from JBOHFK010000078.1 coordinate 21,319, forward strand.
GTCCAGTACAACCCGCTGCTCGCCGGCGCGAAGCAACCGGAGCTGGTCGTTCTGGCCGTGCACCGCAAGCATGCTGTCGGCCAGTTCGGCCAGCACTCCCGCCGGCACCGAGCGACCACCGAGGTGGGCCCGGGAACGGCCGTCCGCGGCCAGGGTGCGGCTGGCGATGAGGCAGCCGTCCTCATCGGCGCGGGCACCCACTTCACTGATCAGTTCCGCTGCGGAGCTGCCCGCAGGTGGCCGGAAACGGCCTTCCACGATGGCCCGATCGGCGCCGCGCCGGACCCGGGAAGCGTCGGCCCGGCCACCGGCGAGCAGTTGCAAGCCGGTGACCACCATGGTCTTGCCCGCTCCCGTCTCACCGGTGACCACGGTCAGACCAGGGTGTAGGTCCAGCGTGGCCTCGGCAATCACACCGAGGCCCTCGATGCGCATCTCGGTGAGCACAGGCGGCACCCTAGCGGGGGCCCCGCCAACCGTGCACCGGCAGCTCGAACTTGCGCACCAGCCGATCGGTGAACGGGCAGTCTCGCAGCCGCACCAGCCGGATCGGGGTGGCGCCCCGGACCATCTCGATCCGGGCGCCCGCGGGCAGCGCGAAGGTCCGCCGCCCATCGCAGCAGAGCACCGCGGCGTGCCCCTGCGGATCGGTCTCCACCGCCACCACGGAATCCGGTGACACCACCAGCGGCCGGGCGAACAGGGCATGCGCGTTGCTGGGGACCACAACGAGCGCGTCGACGTCCGGCCACACCACCGGCCCACCCGCGGAGAACGCGTAGGCAGTCGAACCGGTGGGGGTGGCGCAGAGCACGCCATCACAACCGAAACCAGAGACCGGGCGACGATCCACCTCCAACACCACGTCCAGGATTCGTTCCCGACTGCTCTTCTCGACGCTGGCCTCGTTGAGCGCCCAGGTGCTGGCCAACGTCGAGCCATTGAGCCCAGCAGTAACATCGACCGTCATCCGCTCGTCGACGAGGTAGTCACCTTCGACGATGGCGCCGACGACCGCGTCGAGGGAGTCCCGGTCGGCCTCCGCGAGGAAGCCGACCCGCCCGAGGTTCACGCCGAGCAGCGGAACACCGCATGGCCGGGCCAGTTCGGCGGCTCGCAGGAGGGTCCCGTCGCCGCCGAGAACCACGATGAGCTCGGCACCCGCAGCGGCCTGCGGACCGGTCGGCATCTGGTGATCGCACAGCGCAGGGTCGAGGTGCGTGGCCTCATCGGCAAGCACCCGCACTCCAATCCCGGCCGTGGCCAGAGCCTGCACAACCCGCTCGGCGGTGTGCAGGTTCTCCGGGTGCCCGGTGTGCAGCACCAGCAGGACCTCACGGGTGTATCTCATTGCGGCCCCCTCCGCACGGCGGAGTCCACCAGTTCGGCTGCGGGGCGCAGCGGATCGGCCCTGCCACGGCGCAGCCACAGGAAGTACTCGACGTTGCCAGCCGGTCCCGGTAGCGGGCTCGCGACGGCGTCGACCAGACGCAGCCCTAAATCGGCCGAGACGGTTAACACGTCGCGCATGGCCTGGGCACGCAGCTGCGGATCGCGGACCACACCGCCCGCGCCCAGGCGTTCGCGGCCGACCTCGAACTGGGGTTTCACCATCGGGAGCAGGTCTCCGCCGGTGGAGGTGCACGCCATCAGAGCGGGCAACACCAGGCGCAATGAAATGAACGACAAGTCCGCGACGGTGAGGTCGACGGTTCCACCGATGTCCTCGGGTTGCAGCGTCCGCACATTCGTCCGGTCCTGCACCCGGACGCGCTGGTCAGTTCGCAGTGACCAGGCGAGCTGCCCGTACCCGACGTCGACCGCAACCACCTCCCGGGCTCCGCGGCGCAGCAAGACGTCGGTGAATCCGCCGGTGGATGCGCCGGCGTCCAGGCAACGCCGCCCCGCGACGGCCGGGCCCCCGCCGGTGAGGCCATCAAGTGCGCCGAGGAGCTTCCGAGCACCCCGCGACACCCAATTCGGCTCGTTGTCCATCCCCCGGACGAGCAAGGGGGTGTCTGCGTCCACCCCGGTGGCCGGCTTGGTGGCCGTGACCCCACGGACCCGGACCCGGCGCTGCGCGACGAGTTCAGCAGCGTGGTCACGGGACCGGGCCAGACCGCGCCGCACGAGCTCCGCGTCCAGCCGGGCGCGGCGCCCCATCTAAACCAGCCCCATCCAAACCGCGTCCCAGCTACACCGCCGGACCACTCAAACCTCGTCGATGCTGGACAGTGCCGAGGTCAGCACGTCGTGTACGGTGCGCAAGCGCGCCACATGATCGGCAGTGGGCAGTTCCTCGAGACCTTGCAAGGCGGCGAGCGCCTCGGTGATGCCGGTAGGGGCGGGAACCGCGAGTGAGGATGGCTGGGACGTCATGTAACTGGTCTCCTGGGTTGGGGGTCACCGCCAACGCTACCGAGCGCCGACCCACCTGACGAACTCTCACCGAGTGACCTCGTCGAGGCCTAGCGCGTGTAGTGCGGTCACGGCGTCATCGTCGCTCGCCCGGACCCGCACCGGCCCGTTGTGCCCGAGCCACCAGACCGCACAGAGGGTACGCAACGCGTCAAGAGCGTCGCCAGTGTCCCCGTCGCTGGCTAACAGGAGCCCGCCACCGGCCGGTTCGACCCGCCAACCGGGCCGCGGCTGGATCCGAGCCTGCTCCAGGGGGACGCGCAGCACCCGGAGGTCGGCGCCGAGATGGCTGGGCCGTTGTTCTGGTGGCGCCGCTAGCAGGCTGGCAGCGTCGCTCACCCCGGACAGGACCAGCAGTGAGTCCAGCCCCGCTGCCCGGGCGCCGGCGATGTCGGTGTCCAGTCGGTCACCGACAACCAGTGGTCGCCGGGCCCCGGTGCGGTGCATAGCCGAATCGAGCAGCGGGCGCGCCGGCTTACCGGCCACAACGGGCTCCCGGTCGGTGGCGGCCTGCAACGCTGCCACCATCGCGCCGTTGCCGGGCAGCAAACCCCGCTCGGTGGGCAAGGTACGGTCGACATTGCACGCGACCCACAGCGCGCCACCACGGATAGCCAGGCATGCTTCGGCCAGGCGGGCCCACCCGGTATCCGGGGAGTGGCCCTGCACGACCGCGACCGGCTGATCGGAGACCGCCGTCACCGGCCGGAGCCCGGCCGAGCGCACTGCGTCGACTAGTGCCCCGGAGCCGACGACCAGAACGGCCGCACCCACTGGGAGCCGAGCCACCAGCAGCTCAACCGCCGCCTGACCGCTGGTGAGGATCTCTTCCGGGGCAGACCAGATACCCAGATCGGTGAGCTGCCTGGCCACTTCGCCCGGCGCCCGGGAGGCATTGTTGGTGATGAACTGCAGCACCGGCCCGGCCTCGCGAAGCTCGTTGAGCACGTCTGCCGCTTCCGGAACCGGTTCGGCTCCGCGGATCACGGTGCCATCGAGGTCGAGCAACACCGCGTCGTAACCGTCCAGCGACCTGCTCACCCCGGTTCCGGTCGCTCGCTGAGCTCCACGGCCCGCTCCGCGGCGTCCGTCGCACCCTCGGCATCGGCGTCCGCGGCCAACAGGAACCAGCGGATCGCGTCCTGCTCCCGGCCAGCGGCCAGCAAGTTGTCCGCGTATGCGTAGCGCAACCTGGCCCGCCACGGTTCCTCTCCCGCCGCTTCGAGGTCCGGACCCTGCAACGCGACCACCGCCGCGTCGAACTGACCGAGATCCCGCCGCGCCCCAGCAGCAACAATCCGCAGCTCGATCGCTTCCCCAGTCCCGAGTTGTCTGGCCTCGGGGCTGCGCGAAATCTCCAGGGCCCGCTCTGGGCGCCCCAGCGCCCGCTCGCAGTCAGCCAGCACCGCCAGCCGACCGGGATCACCACCCAACCGGCGGGCGGCCCGCAGCTCCGCCAACGCCTCTGACCATTCCCCGGCGAAATACGCCGCGAGCCCTGCGGCCTCCCGCACGGCAGCGACCCGACCCGCCTTGCTACGCGCGAACCGAGTATGTGCGAGGGCCAGCTGTGGGTCTTCTTCCAGCACTCGTATGGCCATCACTAAATGGCCGCCAACGAGATCCGCAAGGCCTTTCGGTAGTGTCAGTAATTCTTTGCGGACTTCCTGATCCAACTCGTCGAGATCCGCGTCCGGAGAAAGCTCTGGGCGGGACGGATCGCGGTTCACCGCAGAAACATCACGACTCTGCGAGACGCCCCGACCGCGGTCCTGAGGTCGGCCACTGCGGCTGGATATCCGGTCGTTGTCGGTACGACGTTGCTTATTGGATTGTTTTGCCCTCGGTCGACCGGCACTGCGTTGACCGGCGCTGTGTCCACCCTCACTGGGCCCGCCTCTCGCCGGCGTCCCGGGCGCACCGCTGTTGCCGTCCGCATCTCCGGTCGGATTCTCTCCGGCTGACACGGTCGCAGATCCTCTCATCAATTACAGACCTAAAGGGGCCCCTTGGTGTGGGGGCCCCTTTAGGGTGGTTGTGTTCGGCGGTGTCCTACTCTCCCACACCCTGGCGGGTGCAGTACCATCGGCGCTGGAGGGCTTAGCTTCCGGGTTCGGGATGGGTCCGGGCGTTTCCCCTCCGCTATGGCCGCCGTAACTTGTGTGGAGTTTGGGTTTGTTGTGACCCGCCGGGTGTGTTGTAACCTGGGGGTGTGGTGTGCCCGTGCTCCGGGAGCTGCACAGTGGATGCGTTTTGTGGTAAGTCCTCGGCCTATTAGTACCGGTCAGCTGCACACCTTGCGGTGCTTCCACTTCCGGCCTATCAACCCAGTGGTCTAGCTGGGGGCCTTAACCCACGGTGGGGTGGGAGACCTCATCTTGGAACGAGCTTCCCGCTTAGATGCTTTCAGCGGTTATCCCTTCCGAACGTGGCTAACCAGCCGTGCCCCTGGCGGGACAACTGGCACACCAGAGGTTCGTCCGTCCCGGTCCTCTCGTACTAGGGACAGCTTTCCTCAAGTCTCCTGCGCGCGCGGCGGATAGGGACCGAACTGTCTCACGACGTTCTAAACCCAGCTCGCGTACCGCTTTAATGGGCGAACAGCCCAACCCTTGGGACCTACTCCAGCCCCAGGATGCGACGAGCCGACATCGAGGTGCCAAACCATCCCGTCGATATGGACTCTTGGGGAAGATCAGCCTGTTATCCCCGGGGTACCTTTTATCCGTTGAGCGACACCCCTTCCACAAGGTGGTGCCGGATCACTAGTCCCGACTTTCGTCCCTGCTCGACATGTCTGTCTCACAGTCAAGCTCCCTTGTGCACTTGCACTCGACACCTGATTGCCAACCAGGCTGAGGGAACCTTTGGGCGCCTCCGTTACATTTTGGGAGGCAACCGCCCCAGTTAAACTACCCACCAGGCACTGTCCCTGATCCGGATCACGGACCGAGGTTAGACATCCAGTTCGACCAGAGTGGTATTTCAACGTTGACTCCACCCTCACTGGCGTGAGGGCTTCACAGTCTCCCACCTATCCTACACAAGCCGAACCGAACACCAATACCAAGCTATAGTAAAGGTCCCGGGGTCTTTCCGTCCTGCCGCGCGTAACGAGCATCTTTACTCGTAGTGCAATTTCGCCGAGTCTGTGGTTGAGACAG
>JBOHFK010000079.1:0-26881 GCA_050699635.1 Pseudonocardiaceae bacterium
TCGTTGCCGCACTTGCGCTGGGCGCCGACCCGCAACACCTGAACTTCGTGCTGGTCGACTACAAGGGTGGAAGCGCCTTCGACGAGTGCTCCCGCCTACCGCACACGGTCGGACTGGTCACTGACCTCGACGCCCAACTCGGCGAGCGAGCATTGCGTTGCCTGGAGGCGGAACTCCACTATCGCGAACGGCTGCTGCGTGAGGCAGGCGCCACCGATCTGCCCAGCTACCTGCGGCTGCCCGGCGCCGCCGAGACCCCGCTGCCCCGGCTGGTCGTGATCATCGACGAGTTCGCCACCATGGCCGCCGAACTGCCCGACTTCATGGAAGCCCTGGTCGGTATCGCCCAGCGTGGCCGCAGTCTCGGCGTTCACCTGTTGCTCGCCACCCAGCGGCCCTCCGGCGCGATCAAGGACAATATCCGCGCCAACACCAACCTGCGCATCGCGTTACGGGTACAGGACGTCGGGGACTCCACCGACGTCATCGGCGTGCGCAGCGCGGCACACATCGGCCGTGGCCAGCCCGGCCGCGCGTATGTCCGGTTGGGCCCATCAGAAGTGGTGCCAATTCAGACCGCACTGGTCACCGGCATCAGCGGGAAGGACAGCGGCCGGGTGGACGTGGCCCCATTTCAGTTCGGCCGCCGGCCACGTCCACTGCGGCCGAATCAGGTGTCAGCCGAGGAGGAGCCAAGCGACCTGGAGCGCATCGTCGACGCCGCGCGGGCAGCGTTCACAGCCGCCGGCATGCTCGAGCCACGCCGACCCTGGCCAGAACCGTTGCCGACCGATCTGCCGCTCGACGCGATCACCGGTACCGGAGCCGATGCGGATGGCACGGCGCTGGTCGCACTCGCCGATGATCCTGACGCCCAGGCGCAGTACCCGGTGGGCTGGGATCTGAACAACGGCAACCTGCTGATCTATGGCCTCGTCGGCAGTGGGACGACTACTGCCTTGGCCTCACTCGCCCTATCACTGGCCGCCAGCGCTACGCCCGATGACCTGCACCTTTACGTGCTCGACTTCGGCGCGGGCGGCCTCGCCCCGCTGGAAGGACTGCCACACATCGGCGCGGTGATCACCGCTACTGAAGGGGAGCGACAGCAACGGCTCCTGCGGTGGCTTCGCGCCGAACTCGACCGGCGCCGGGAGCTGGGCGCGGACCAACGCGACGAGCCGAGGGTCGTCCTACTGCTCGATGGTTACGCAGCGTTCCGCGCCGACTACGACGACCCCGCGGTCGAGTGGGCGCAGGACTATCTGGCTCGGATCATCTCCGAGGGGCCGGCCGTCGGAATCCTCACCGTCGCGTCCGCCGATCGGATCGGCGCGGTGCCCGGTGCGTTGTCCTCGACCGTGTCCCAGAAGTGGGTCTTGCGCCTCGCCGACCCCTATGACTACGCCGCGTTCGGCCTGAAGTACCAGTCGGTGGGTGTCCTGCCGCCGGGCCGCGCGGTTATCGCCGCCACTGGCCAGCTGATCCAGATCGGCCTGCCGGCACCGGCGCTGAGTGCGGCCGTCGCACGGGTCACCGCTGGCAGGCCAGCAGCGAACCGGCGGCCGGTGACGCTCTCGACGCTGCCCACCCAGGTCGACCCCAGCGCGTTGCTGACCGAAATACACCTGGACACCCAGATGTGGTCACTGCCGGTGGGTATCGCCGAGAGCACCCTGGCACCCGCAGTGTTGCGCGTGTACCAAGCCGAGCACGTGCTCATCGCTGGGCCGTCACGGTCTGGGCGCAGCGGTGTGCTCCGCGCGCTCGCCCAGATGCTCACCGCGGCCGCGCCCGAGGTCGGCCTCACCGTCGTGGCGACCCGGCCGTCACCGCTCCGTACCCTGGAGAGCGCCCAGGTGATCACCCAGGCGGACGAGCTCCCCGACGTGCTGGCGGCGGTGGCCGCGTCCGGCGGTCGGCAGGTCATCATGATCGACGACGCCGATGCCCTGGACGACCCGACCGGCGCGATCGAAAAGCTGGTCAAACAGCGCCTGCCGGACGTGCACCTGATCACGGCCGGTCGAGCCGACACCCTCCGCTCGGCTTACGGCCACTGGAGTCAGCAGGTCCGCCGATCACGTTCGGGGTTGCTACTGCGCCCTGACATAGATCTGGACGGCGACCTGCTCGGGGTGCGGTTGCCGCGACGGGCACCGGTGCCGGTCACCATTGCACGCGGCTGGCTGATCAACGACGGCGGGGCGGAGCTCATCCAAGCCGCTACCGTCCGCTGACGCCAGGAAATCGCTGGATTAGCCAGCAGATCGCGAGCTACAGTTGGGGTTACGGAATCGGATTCACCGCCGCGACTCGAGGGGATTGAACATCATGACGAGTGGACGCGTACTGGCCACACCAGAGGCGAGATCCGCCGTACAACAGCTGAAAACTATCCTGAGCGGTGACTTGATGAGCACGATTACCAACCTGGAACGTCAGGGGGACATCCTCGCAGATCCCAATCAATGGGACGGGACCCTGGCCGGCCAGTTCCGCGGTGCCTGGCCCACTGACAAGAGTCACATCCATCAAATGCAACAAGACCTGGAACAGCTCCAGCAGACTATCGATCAGATCACTCAGAACATCATGGCCGCTGGCGGCAACCAGTAGTACCGCCGGGAAACGACTTCGCATCCTGCCGCCCCGTTGAGTGGGCACCAGGAACTGGGTGTTGCCGTGCGCGGGAATCTGACGCGCGCCCACAGCGATGGCTGGCCGAGCCCGGGAGAGGGCAGCGCTATGGCTTTGCGTGACCCGGTGGTGGACACCAACGTCGTCTTCGATCATCGCGCCGCCAACGATGCGATCGGTGCGTTGCAGGGCGCTGCCGCCCAGCTCGAACAGGCGAACAAGCAGCGCGCCGGGCAGGCCAAAGACGCCCGGGAGGACTGGTCGGGAGCGACCCGGGTGAAGTTCGACCAGACATTGAACCCAGCGTTGCGTCAAGCGGGAGAGCTTGTCGTCGCGCTCCAGCGCGCGGCGGGCGCGATTTCGGAAGCCGCAACGGAAGCGACCAACGAGCAAAAGCGCCGACTTAAGGCCCGCACCCAATACCCGTCGGGTGGTGGCCCACACTAACAGCAGGTGGTGACGAGATGGATCACCTACCGCACCCACTGCCGGGAACACGGCGCAAATTGAACGGGGGGCAGCTCGTCGGCGTGCTGGTGAAACCAAGGGGGTGCCATGGCCGAGGTTTCCGCTCGCCCTGACAACCTCACTACCTACCGCTCTAACCTCGAGGCCGTGGACCAGGGCTTGCGGTCGGTGGCGGACCGTCTCCTGCCCTTGCTTGAGGCATACCACGATCACTGCTCGGACTGGGGCGTGGACTATAGGGGACTCGCACACACACTGCGTAAGCATGCGACGGCGATGGAGCAACTCGACGGATGGGTCGGTCGGGTCGGCGAGGCGTTCCGCAATGCCGACCACGATAACGGGTCAGCGCCTTCGGGTGTGGTGCGCACCATCGAAGCGTCAGTAGACCGGGTCATGGCTGATGCATTGGAAGCGGAATACACCAAATTCGTGGTCCTCCCCCAGTTCCTTTCCATCTCGGACCCTCAGCAGGTCTACGACTGGTGGCTTACCCTCACCCAGGAGGAGCGCGACGCGATAACCGCTGCACACCCCGACACGATCGGCAACGTCGACGGTATCCCGTGCATCGATCGGGATAAGGCCAACCGGACCGTGCTCGCCCAGCAACTCGACACGCTGAATGCGCAGCTTCAGGACTTGCGCGCCCATGAGCCGCCGCCGGATGATGCTGGCCGGGTATTCTGGGACGTCAAGATGCAGTCAATCAATGACCAGCTCAACGGACTGAACGCGATCAATAACCGGCTCAACCACCCGCAGCCCGGTCAGCCGCAGGCGTTCCTGCTCGGCTTGGACACCCAGGGTAATGGGCATGCCATCATCGCGATCAACGACCCCGACACCGCAGACAATGTGATCACCTACGTGCCAGGCACCGGGGCTCGGCTGGGCAATATCGGCGGTTACACCGACCAGTCCGACAGTATGGTCCGTTCGGCGAACATTGCCTCCCCCAAGCAGGCCACCTCATCTATCACCTGGATCGGCTACGATGCTCCGCCAGATCTTCCCCACGCGGCGTTCCCCGGCTATGCGAAGAACGCCGAGGGCAGCCTGCGCAACTTCGAGGTCGGCCTGCGGACCACCCACGAGGGTCCACCGTCGCTCAACACGATCATCGGGCACAGTTATGGCAGCACCACCGTCGGCTTCGCTATGCGTGATGGAGGCTTACCTGTGGACAAGGTCATCTTCGTGGGCAGCCCCGGAGTCGGCGTTGAGAATGCCTCCGACCTGGGCATCGACCCGTCCAACGTCTACGTAGGGCTCGCTGGCCATGACCCGATACGGTTGGGTCGACTCTTAGGCGTGAATAGGGCGGGGCCTTTCGGCTTACTTGAGGTTGTGGCTGACGATATCACCGGGGACCGTCCCCAGGTCTTCGGCCGAGATCCGTCTGTCCCCCAATTCGGGGCGAACCAACTGCCGACCGATTCAGGCGGAGATCACTCTCATTACTTTGACCAGGCGTCGCCTTCGCTGAAGGCGATTGGGCAGGTCGCAGTCGGGCAGCAACCCCATGCTTAGCCTCCCACGACCCACGCGCCGCGTATGCCGCGGGGCGGCCGTACTGGTCGCGGCGGCAGCTATCTTCACCGCGACCGGGTGCTCGCAGCCAACGGGAGCAGGAATGCAGAACACAATCACGTTAGATGAAGCCAAGCAGCGTGCCGGCGGTTACATCCAACAAGTCAGAGCAGTACTGCCCGGCAAGCCACGTCTCGTGCCGGTCGCCGGCGGAATCACTCAACTCGAGTGCCTCGATCCTGGTGACAACGGCCCGCAGGGTCGAATCTCGGCGAACGGTGCTTTTTTCTTGCGAGACCTCCCCCCGGAACGAAACCCCGAGGTCTACTCCGTTTTCCGAAGTTACCTGGCTCAGCAGGGCTTCACGGTGCGCACTGACCAATCCGACTTCCTGGTCATGGAGAATCCGAAAGACAGCTTCCGCCTCGTACTGCAAGAAAGCGGTGACGGGAGCAAGAGCCTCAGCCTCGGAGTCAGTTCCCCCTGTGTGTGGCCCAACGGCACTCCCGCACCGGTAACACAGCCGCCCCCGTGAACCCGTTATCGCGGACCATGTAGACCCGCGCGGTGGTGGCGGCGCCAAACCCTGCTCTGCGGCGATCCGATCCAACTCACCGGCTCAAAGACGCACATGGTTGTGCGTTACCGTCCGTACTGCCTATTCTGTGCGGCCTGCTGGATCGCCAGCTTGATGGCATCGTTGATTAGTTGCTGCATGTCCTGGCCGCTGGTGGCATTGCCCTGCTGCTGGATCGACTGTCGTACGGAATCTTCGATCTGTTGCTGAAGGTCCTGGCCCTTGGTTTTGCCGCCGCTGGTATCGCCTTGCTGCTGGAGCGCCTGCTTCACGGCCTCGTTGATCAGTCTCTGGAGTTCTTGCTGTTGCTGGGGGTTCTGGCTCCCGGGGTTGGTGTTGGAACCGTCTTGGCTGCCAGTGGAGCTTCCGCCGTCTTGATTTTTCCCTCTGGAGTTTCGGCCTTGCCTTCCGCTGTTCTGGTTTCCGTTTTTTTGGGATTGCTGCTGGCTCTGGGCCTGTTGTTGGGACTGCCGCTGGGCGTCTTCGGCTTGTTTCTTGACGTCGTCCAGCTGTTTCTGGGCCGCGTCTGCCTGTTTTTTAGCTTCGTCTGCCTGCTGTTTTCGAGTGTCTTCCGCCTGCTTTCTGACGTCGTCGATCTGCTTTTGCGCAGCGTCGGCTTGTTTTTTAGCTTCGTCGGCCTGCTGTTTCTGGTCAACTTCGGCTTGTTTTTTTGCCTCGTCGGCCTGCTTCTGGGCATCCTCGACCTGCTTTTTGGCCTGGGCCAATGCCTCGGTCTCAGCACTGGTCGGGAGGCCCACCACACCAGCCCACCAATCCCGGAGTTTCATGTAGTCCGGGTCGACCCGGGTTGCCTGGGCCAACGTGCGGACCCGGTCGTCAGTCCAGGCAACGAACGACGAACCGCGCTGCTCGTAGCACATAGTTCGCCCACTTGTCTGACCGGACTCGCCGGTGTACGAGCCTTCGGCTCGGCCGGCATTGAGACAGTTGCCTGAGCTTTGACCGATTCCGGCGGCCGCAACGGTCGCCTGGTAGTGGGTGTCGAGGCCTTTGGCGGAGGTGAACTTCGTGAAGGAAATCGTGTTCGCCCCGTCTCCGTCGGATGTGCACGTCACGGCGGCCAGGACGTTCGTGGTGTCCCGTTCGGCCTCGGCATTGCGGGTGCAGGTGTTCTTCATGGTCAGGGCGAGGGGAATCTGACCGAGCAGCTCTTGCTCTGCTGTGTTGGGAAACCGTGTGCTGAAGTATTTCATGACGCCGGCAGTTGCGCCTCCAGCCAAGGCGAGGATTGCCACGCCGGCGGCGAACCACCACCATCGAGGCCTCCGCGACGGCGAACTGGTCACAGGTGCCCGAACCGGGACAGGGGTCGGCGGAGTGTAGGTACTGGTCATACCGGAGGGAACGAGTGACGGTGGCGGTGAACTGTCGATGGGTGTTGCGGGAAAGGCTTTCCCGACGTCGCCACCACCTACCGGGCTGGCGACGAGCGCGCGAAGGGCGAGGGCCAGCTCCCGGCAGGTGTCGTAGCGATTCTCCGGCTGCTTCGCCATCGCCTTGGCCACGATGTAGTCGAGCTGCGGCGGGAGATCGGGGCGCCGGGTGGTGACTGGTGAGGCCTCATCCTGCAGGTGTGCCCACATCAGCGCGGCGGTCTCGTCCCGCGGATAGGGCACCACGCCGGTCAGGCACTGGTAGAGCACGCAGCCCAGCGCGTAAAGATCAGCCCGGCCGTCCACCGGCTTGCCCTGGATCTGCTCCGGAGCGATGTAATCGATCGTGCCGATAATCTGGCCGGCCGAGGTCAGGGTCCGGCCCGCTGAGACTATCTTGGCGATGCCGAAGTCACTGAGATAGTAATGTTCCTGGCCGCTGCGGCTATCGATGAGGATATTCGCCGGCTTGACATCCCGGTGGATCATGCCCTGGGCATGCGCGGCGTCAAGGGCATCGGCCACGGATTCGACAATCGACGTTGCCTGCTGGAGGCTGAGCGGGCCGTTGGCATCGAGCAGCGAGCGTAAGTCGCCCCCGCCTACGTAGCGCATGGCGATGTACAGCGAGCCGCCTGCCTCCCCCGCGGCGTAGACCGGGACGATGCTGGGATGGTCGAGGTTGGCCGCACTTTGCGATTCGCGGTCGAAGCGCTTGCGGAACAGTTCGTCGTCGGCCAGCGTCGGGGCGAGGATTTTCAGCGCGACGTTGCGGCGAAGCTGCACGTCCTCGGCCAGGTAGACCACACCCATGCTGCCCCGCCCGAGCTGCCGCTCGATCCGGTAGCCAGGCAGCTCCGGGAATACATCGCCACTATCAGCCTGCTGGCCCTGCGCATCAGTCATCGGCTACGACCCCCGTTCCTGCGCCTATCCCCAAGTCGCGCAGGTCTCCAAGACAGCCCTACACCCCCATGCTTGCCCAGAGCAGGCCATTATGCCAGCGTTTTCTGATAGCCCCGGTCCTCATGGCACTGGAATGCGAGTGGTCGGCACCGGAAGTCCGTCGGGGTTGATCTCGCGGCCTGGGGACGGTGGTTAGGTGGTCGGTTGCGGTGATTTCCGCTTGATTGAGCCAGAAGGTGTGATTTGTCCGCTTTGCCGGGGAAGCCTTGGTGCGTTTGCTTAGCCGGACATCATCGAAACGGAGCGCCGCGCCCAATGATGTCCGGCAAGACGACGACGGCGCAGACGTCATCGCTGCCTCGACGGCCTGGTAGCGGGGTGCTTTCTCCACCGGTCCCACCGGTTATTCCGCACAAGAATCCTGAGTCGCCAGGGGCTGCGGTGGCAGCTGCGGGTGTGGTGAGAGCGAGCAGTACTGCGGCTGCGACACCGCTGACGATGGCTGCGGTGCGTCGCATGGCGCCTCCCGAGTAACGAAGGGTCAGAGGGTGTATCACGTGCGTGCTCTGCGCCGACGACGGACGAGCAGGACAGCTGAGCCGGCGATGGCCGGCGCGGCCCCAGCGCCGAGCCCGGGAATCAGACCGTCCCGGCCGCGCGGCCGGGGGCCACGGTCGCCGGGGGGGTCCTGTCCCCCGGGAACGACTGCGGCCGCGGCGCCCAGCGCGGGGCGGGAGTTGACCCGGTAGGTCATCGACCGCGATGTCGAGGCGACGTAGACGGCGGAGTTGGTGGGAGTGAACACCGCGGTCAGCTGGTGGGTCCCCACCCCCAACGTCCCGTTCCGGACCGCGGTGCCGTTGGTGACGGTCACCGGACCGTCGACATTCGTGTTCCCGTCCCGGAACTGCACGGTACCGACCGCCGTCGTCGGAGTGACCGTCGCGGTCATCGATATCGGGGTGTTCTCGACGACCGAGGACGTCGGAGACATCGCCAGCGTGTTGCTGGTGGTGGTCGCCCCCGCGATGACGAAGGTGACCGCGGGGGATGTCGAGGCGCTGTAGAGCGTCGCCGTGGTCGGGGTGAACACGGCGATCAGCTGGTGCGATCCGGCGGTCAACGTCGTCGTGGTCTGCGATGCGGTGCCGGTGGCGACGGCCACCGCGGCGCCGAAATTGGTGGCGGCGTCCATGAACTGCACGGTGCCGGCCGCGGCCGCCGGGGTGACCATCGCGGTCAATGTCACCGTCGTGCCCACGACGGCTGGGGTGGCTGCCGAGGTGGTGGTCAGCATGGTGCTGGTGGCGGTCGCCCCGGAGATCACGAAGGGCACCGCGGGCGATGTCGACGGGCTGTAAAGCGCTGCATTGGAGGGAGTGAACACCGCGGTCAGCTGGTGCGACCCGACAGCCAGCGTCGACGCGGTCGACGCGGTGCCGTTGGTGACGGCAGCCGGAGCGCCGACATTGGTGGAGCCGTCCTTGAACTGCACGGTGCCGGTCGCGGTCGCCGGGGTGACCGTCGCGGTCAGAGTCAGGGGGATGGCCTGCGCCAGTGGTGACGCGGCGGAGGTGCTCAGGACTGTGCTAGTCGCGGTCGCCCCGGAGATCACGAAGGGCACTGCCGGCGACGTCGAGGGACTGTAGCTAGCCGGGTCGGCGGGGGTGAACACCGCGGTCAGCTGGTGCGGCCCGACGGCCAACGTCGACGTGGTCTCCGGCGCGGTGCCGTTGACGACGCTCACGGGAGAGCCGATATTGGTGGAGCCGTCCTTGAACTGCACGGTGCCGGTCGCGGCGGCCGGGGTGACCGTCGCGGTCAACGTCAGCGGGGCGCCCTGGGGAATCGGGGAGGCCGAGCCTGTGCTGAGCGCGGTGCTGGTGGCGGTGGCCTCGCGGCTGCCGGTCGGTGGTACGAAGTTGAACACCTTGCCGGTGGGTGAGGCCTTTCCCGTGGTGAGGAACGCCGCTCCGACCACGATTGCGGCGATGACCACGCCGGCCGAGAGCAGAGCCAGGGATCTGTTCTTTCGCACGATGCGACTCGTCCTGTTCAGATCAAGGGGTTGTTCACGCCGGTCTGGTTGGTTGCGGTAGGGACTTCCCGAAGCCCACTTCCCCTACGGTAACTGATAGCGACGGACACGCTACCGCGAGTGACCCCCAATGGTCTAATCAATTTGGGGAGACTTGCCGATGACCCCACCAGGCGGCTGCCTCCCGGTGCGGGGCGATCCAGTCTCACTGGCTGAAGCATCGCGATCGGGCCGATGAGTTCTGGCTCCGTTCAGCGTCGGAGTTAAATGACTCCACGGTTGTCAGACCCATCAGGCATGCTGGGTCCGCGTCACCGTCGGGGTTCGGGACGTAGATCGAAGGAACCGGACGAAGAACGGGGCGAGGCGTGACTGCCGAGCGGAGACGATGGCTGGCGCTGGTGGTGCTGTGCCTGGGTGATCTGACGATCGTGCTCGACACCACGATCGTCAACGTGGCGTTGCCGTCGATCCGGGTGGACCTCGGGTTCTCGGAGACCTCGCTGGCCTGGGTGGTCAACGCCTACATGCTGACCTTCGGTGGATTCCTGCTGCTGGGTGGCCGGATGGGTGACCTGTTCGGCCACCGCCGGCTGTTCCTGATCGGCCTGACCGTGTTCACCTGCGCATCGCTGGCCTGCGGCCTGGCCGGCTCTGCGGAGTTCCTGATCGGGGCGCGGGCCGTGCAGGGTGTGGGCGGCGCAGTTGTCTCGGTGGTGGCACTGTCGTTGATCATGACTATGTTCACCGAACCGGCCGAACGGGCCAAGGCGATGGGTGTCATCGGGTTCATCATCGCCGGTGGCGGCAGCATCGGGGTGCTGCTCGGCGGCGTGCTGACCGATGCCCTCGACTGGCACTGGATCTTCCTGGTCAATCTCCCGATCGGTGTCGCGGTGATCGCGCTCTGCCTGATCCTGCTCCCAGGGGGAGCTGGTCAGGGTGCCGGCCGGCTCGATGTGGCCGGCTCCATCACCGTGACCGCGGCTCTGATGATCGCCGTATACGCGATCATGGACGGCAACCAGGAGGGCTGGGCCTCCGTCCGGACGATCGGTCTGCTTGCCCTGGCGGCCGCGCTGCTCGCGGCGTTCCTGCGGATCGAGGCCCGCGCGGTGTCGCCGCTCATGCCGCTGGGACTGTTCCGCCTGCGCAGCGTGGCCACCGCGAACGTCGTCGGCGTACTGTGGGCCGCCGCGATGTTCGGGTGGTTCTTCCTGTCGGCCCTCTACCTGCAGCTGGTACTCGGTTACAGCGCGCTCCAGGTTGGTCTCGCGTTCCTGCCCGCCAACGTGATCATGGGTGGGTTCTCACTCGGCCTGTCCGAGAAAATCGTCCGGCGGTTCGGCATCAGGACACCGCTGGCCACCGGGATGGCGCTCGTCGCCGCCAGCCTCGCGCTGTTCGCGCGGGCCCCGGTCGGCGGGAGTTTCGCCCTCGACGTGTTGCCGGGCATGCTCCTGCTCGGTCTTGGTATGGGGATCTCGTTCAACCCGGTGCTGCTGGCCGCGATGAGCGACGTGGAGCCGAGTGAGGCCGGTTTAGCCTCGGGGGTGGCCAATACCTCGTTCATGATGGGTGGCGCACTCGGGTTGGCCGTGCTGGCCAGCCTGGCCGAGGCGCGCACCAGCGGCTTGACGGCCGATGGTCTCGACCGCCTGGCCGCCCTCACCGGCGGCTACCACGCTGCCTTCGCCGTCGGGGCGGTCTTCGCAGCCATGGCCGCAGCATTGGGCGCCCTCCTACTACGGCCCAGCGCCGCGACGCTCGATCCGGATCGGGACCTCCTGAGCGAGCCCGTTGTGGTCGACTGACCAGCCTGGCATGTCCCAGCCCGGAGCTCGCCCGGTCCAAGCGGCTCGTCCTGATCGTGACCCGGCCGTTGTGGTGGTCGCGCGAGATTAGGGTGGGCTCATGGCGTGGCTCGCGCTGGTGCTGGGTGTCGGCTACGTCGTTGTGGTCTTCGCTGTGGGGCCGGCGTGGCTGCGCCGCCGGACCGGCGCCTCGGGATGGGTGGCGAGTCTGGGCGCCAACGCCGCGGAGAAGGCCGCGAGCGTGCTGTTCCTGCTCGGCTGCGGGCTGGAGCTGAGCAACCCGGCGCTGGCGCTGACCGGTGTCACTGTGCCCGGCCTCGCGTTCCCGGTGGCCGTCTCAGCGGTCGGGGTGTTCATGTCGGTCACCAGCGTGGTGCTGGCCGTGGCCGGGCAACAACAGATGGGCCGGGCTTGGCGCACCAGCGTCGACCCCGAGCACCCAGCGCCGCTGGTCACCACCGGTCCGTTCCGGGTGGTGCGCAACCCCACCTACACCAGCCTGCTCGCCAACAGTCTCGCCCTAGCCCTGCTGGTGCCCACTCCCGTGGCGCTCGCCGCCGTTCTGGTGTGCCTATCGGCGCTGCAGCTGCAGACCCGGCGAGTGGAAGAACCCCACCTGCGCCGCGTCCACGGCGAGCGCTACCACCACTACGCCCACCAGGTCGGCCGATTCCTTCCCACCATCGGACGCTTCCCCAGTCCGTAACGTCCAATCCCGGGTGGCAATGGGTCACCTCGATACCCGACTGATCCGGCGCGGCTCGGTGGGTGGCCTGTTCGGCGGGCCGAGCTCTTCGCGCCTACCTGCTGGGCGCGTTCTCGGGCGTGGCGTACGGCGTCGCGCGCGCCGGGGCCGAACGCGCCGGCGAGATCATGGCCGACGATCGGCACCTTGGCCGCGCTTCGGGCCGCGTCCATGAACGTGCCACTTATCGTCTCGCCAGCACCGCTGAACCGTTGTGCGGAACCTTCCAGCCGAGTCACCAGCACCCACGCCGCCCGGGCAATCCCGACGACCAGCACAACCCAGACAACCACCAGCAGGTCGGCGAGTACCTGCCGCGCCGCCCGGCCCCGCAGTTCCGCGTAAATGCGCATCCCCACAGTGTGCTAGCCGCCCGTCATTAGGTGCGGGACCGCGAGCCACAGAAAAAGGGTGAATTCGTTAACGGTCTGCTGCCGTCGCCGGTGACCGCTCTGCCGTAAATCTCATCGGTGGTAATCGTTGGTGACGATCACGACGAGTCCTGGACTCGCGTTCGCGATCCCGGGAAACCGAGGCAGGACACGCATCCCAAAATTGGCACCGATCGACTCGGCGTCGGCGCGCTGGCCAGTTCCCTCCTGGTAATACACGGTGGTCGTGGGGATCGTTCCCCACGGGTAATTTCCGACATCGACCACCGTCCAACCCTGGGCGGTGAGATCGCCCGCTGCCCGCGCGGCCAAGCTCCGAATGGTGCTGTTGTTGTAGACCCGCACGTCGGTTCTATTGTCACCCTTTTCCCCTTGCGCCTGGCCCTGACCGCTCGCCGGTGCGCCCGGCGTGGGCTCCGGCAGGCCAGGTGCAGTGACTTCGGGCGCTGCAGCGGGAGCTGACGTCACTGGCGGCGGATAGGTAATGACGGAAGGGGTCGCCGACCCGCTGCCGGGGGCGCGGGACGGGGCGACCAGCGGTGGTCCACTCTGCACACTCTGCTGTCTACAGGTGACGGCTACCACTCCGATGAGGACAGCGACTACCGCCAACCCCACCAGCGATAGTCCGGCGGTACGCCTCCGCCCACTCGATCCGGTCCCGTTCGGTGTGCTCATGGTGCTACTGCGGGGCGTTGCTCTCGGCAGCTCAGGCCGTCGGAATGGTCGTCGACCGGGTACAGCCCCACTTCGGCGTCCATGGCGCGCCCCTCGTTCATGATCCAGCGCATCGGAATCACAGTGGTGAAATTCCCCACCGAATTGAATCATGCGCCTGGTTCAGGATGCGTGCGGCGCGCCCTCGACGGAGCGTCGCACATCGAGTGGCATTCAGGGCAGTCGTACAGTACAATAGTCCTGTACGACTGAACCAGGAGGTGGTGCCAGTGACTTCTCCAGCGGCCATGCGCGGGCGGGAGGTGCGGCAACGGCTGCTGAACGCCGCGGTCGAGCTCATCCCCGAACGCGGCTGGACTGCGGTGAGCACGCGGATTCTCGCCGAGCGCGCCGGGGTCGCGCCGAGCGTCGTGCACTACCACTTCTTGTCGCTGCAGGCGCTGCTGACCGAGGCCGTGCTCCGGGTCATGCGCGATGCCGTCGGCGAACTGCAGGCGGTGCTTGATGCTGCGTCGACGCCGGGCGACGCCCTGGACGTGCTGATCGCGTCGGTCGAGCAGTACACCGGGGTCGATCCGATGTCGCTGCTGTTCACCGAGGCATACCTGGCCGCGACCCGGGACGGGCACCTGCGCGAGGGGATGACCGAGGTCCTCATCGGCTTCCGGCAGCAGCTGGGCCGATGGTTGCGGGAGCGCGGGGTGCCCGCACCGGAGCAGACCGCGGCGGTCGTGATGGCGGCCCTGGACGGCTTGGTGCTGCAACGCTCGCTGACCCCAGGACAGGCCCCCGGCCCGGTCGCGGCAGTCCTGCACCGGCTGGTCGATTAACCACCACCAATGAGGAGGTATAACCATGAAAGTGGTGATCTGCGGAGCCGGCATCGCCGGGCTCGCGCTGGCGCACCGGATGGCCGCGCTCGGCGCGGACATCGTGGTCCTGGAACGGGCACCCGGCCCCCGACACCAGGGATACATGATCGACTTCTTCGGTACCGGGTATGACGCCGCCGAGGCGATGGGCGTGCTGCCGGCGATCGAACGGCTCGCCTACCACGTCGAGGAGGTGAGCTGGCTCGACGAGACCGGGCGCCAGCGCGCCGGCCTGCGCTACACCCAGTTCGCCAAGGTAATACGTGGGCGCATGCTCAACATCATGCGCCCGGACCTGGAGCGGGCGCTGCGCGAACAACTGCCCCCACAGGTCGAACTCCGGTTCGGGACCGGCCCGGTCGCCGTCGACGACCTCGGTGACCGGGTGCGGATCACCCTCGCCGACGGCGAGGTGATCGACGCCGACCTGCTGGTCGGCGCGGATGGCGTCCATTCGACCGTGCGGCGGCTGGTGTTCGGGCCGGAGCAGCGCTTCTTGCGCTACCTCGGGTTCCACACCGCCGCGTTCCGCTTCCCTGATCCGGAGCTGCGTGCCGCGATCGGGGACCGGTTCTGCATGACCGACACCATCGGCAAGCAGATGGGTTTCTACAGCCTGCGCGACGGCCAGGTCGCCACCCTCGCCGTCCACCGCACCCCGGACCCGACCCTGCCCGACGATGCCCGGGCCGCGGTGCGTGCGGTCTACGGCTCGCTGGGCTGGGTCGTGCCCGACGCCCTGGACCGCTGCCCACCACCGGCCGAGATCTACTACGACCAGGTGGCCCAGATCGAGATGCCGCACTGGAGCCAGGGGCGGGTCGTGCTGGTCGGCGACGCCTGCTCCGCGGTGTCCCTGCTCGCCGGGCAAGGCGCATCCCTGGCGATCGCCGGCGCTTACGTGCTGGCCGGTCAGCTGGCTAGCCCCGATTCGATCGAGGCCGCGCTGCGGCGCTACGAGCAGCTGATGCGCCCGATCGTAGCCGAGAAGCAGACAGTGGCCCGCAACAGTGCCCGCTGGTTCCTGCCGGAGACCGCGCTGCAGCTGCGCATCCGGCGGATCGCCCTGCGGCTGTCCCGGCTGCCCGGCATCGATCGCTACCTCGCCGGACTCGTGGCGGGCAAGTCGGCCGCGCTCATCATGAACCTGCGCCGGGAGGGCGCCTCGCCGACCCTGATCAATGCCGCGCCCGGAGGACGACGATGAACTCATCGCGTCCGGGACCCGTCCTGCGAATGATCTTCCGCGCGCCTGTCCGGCTCTACGAGCACAACCTCGGCTGGCTACTCGGTCGGCGTTTTGTCTGCCTCACCCACATCGGCCGCCGCTCCGGCCGCCGATACCGGACCGTCCTCGAAGCCATCGGGACCAACCCGACCGCCGGGGAAGTCATCGTCATCGCCGGTCTCGGCCCGTCCTCCGACTGGTACCGCAACATCCAGGCGAACCCCGCCATCGAGGTCATCCTCGGCAGACAACGATTCGAGCCGGCCCATCGCCAGCTCGACGAAGCCGAAGCGATGGCGGTGGTTGCCGAGTACGAACGCCGCAACCGCTGGATCAGCCCGGTGATCCGCCCGGTGCTCAGCAGGCTCCTCGGCTGGCGCTACGACGGCACCGACACCGCACGACAACGCATGGTGCATCAACTCCCCATCGTGGCGCTACACCCCCGCCCCGTCACCAGTTGAGCCGATCTTCACCGCACCACACCGCAGCACGGTCTGCCAATCGGCGGCTCGGCTGCCCACCCGCACCTCTGTCCTGCGGCAAGGGCTGACTTCACGATCGGGGGAAAGGGAGCAACACCCGGCGATAGACGTTAATGTGGTCGGCAGGGAGGCCTCCTGGCTGGAGCCCCAAACCCTCAAACCTCAAGTGCACCAACCCTGGAGGTTCCGATGCCCCAACTGCTCGAGCGTGAGACGGTCGAGGTCTCGGGCCGGGCGGACAACCGCCAGCGGACCCGCCGGAAGCTGATCGCGGCGGCCGTCGGGATCGCGGTCTTGGTACCGGTCGGTACGCAGTTCGGGGACTTCCTTCCGCACTGGGGCAACCCGTTCGCGCAGCAGGTCGTGGACCACAGTCCGGTGCCGCTGCTGCTGGCGCTACAGAACTTGTCGCAATACCACGCCGCCACCGGCTCTTTCCAGGTGGTGGTAGATGTCGAGCACGACACTCCCTATGTCTCACCGCTGATCAGCGGTGAGCGCACCACCTTTCTCGGCCGCGGTTCCGTCGACACGACGGTCGACTTCGCAGGCCTCGGCGCGGACCGGGTGACAGTGTCCCCGGACCGCCGGTCGGTCAGCATCTCCCTACCGGCCCCCCGGCTTGCGCCCGGCGTCGTCGACCCGGCCGCGAGCCGCGTGGTCGGCCGCGAGCGTGGCCTCCTCAACCGGATTGCCTCCGCATTCAACAACAAGACAACCAGCGAGCGGGAGCTCTACCAACTCGCCCGCACCCAGCTCAACGACGCCGCCAAGGCGAGCGACCTGACCCGGCGCGGCGAGGAGAACACCCGCCAGATGCTCACCACGCTGGCCCAGTCACTCGGCTTCACCCATGTCACGGTCACCTTCGACGCCCCTTCGACATCGAACAGCGCCTGACAGGCGCTCGCCGATGGAGACCCGAATCCTGCTCGTCGAGGACGACGAGCGGATCCGCCAAGCGCTGGGACTGGCTCTCGCCGATGAAGGTTGCCAGGTCGTCGAGGCGGGGTCCGGGGAGGAGGCTCTGGAGCGACTGGACTCGGCGACGGTAGACCTTGTCCTGCTGGATCTCATGCTGCCCGGCATGGACGGTCTCGCGGTGTGCCGGAGCCTGAGATCCCGTGGTGATCTGCCCATCATCATTGTCACCGCACGCTCGGACACTACCGATGTGATCAGCGGCCTGGAGGCAGGCGCTGACGACTACGTCACCAAGCCGCTGGTCGCCAGCGAGCTGGCCGCCCGTATCCGTGCGCTACTGCGCCGCCGACGTCCCGACAGGCAGGGAAGCTATGGCCTGCCGTTGCACATCGGACAGGTCGAGATTCGACCCGACGAGGGGGTGGTGTGCCGCGACCACGATGAGATCCACCTGACTCGCACCGAATTCCGGCTCCTCGTCGAGCTGGCCGCGGCGGACGGTCGGGTAGTCACTCGCGAAGAGCTCCTTCAGCGAGTCTGGGGCTACGACTACTTCGGCGACACCAGGCTGCTCGACGTGCACATCCGCCGGCTTCGCCGCAAGGTCGAATCCAACCCGGACGACCCTGCCTTGGTGCTGACCGTTCGCGGGATGGGCTACAAGGCCGGTAAGAAGACGTGACGTCTGACTCGGGGCGCAAGGCCGAGTCCGGCATGGCCCGGCTGTCGCTGCGCTGGCGGGTGGCGATCGCCTTCGGGCTCAGTTCACTGCTGGTCGCGAGCCTGTTCGCGGTCGCCACGTGGCAACTCGCGTCCAGCTACATGCTGTATCAACGCGAGCAGAGCACCACCGCGCAGGCCGCGGTCCACGTGCGTCTCGTCGAGCAGACGCTGCGGGTCGGCAGCGGAGGGCTC
Organism: Pseudonocardiaceae bacterium; assembly: GCA_050699635.1. Taxonomy (GTDB): domain Bacteria; phylum Actinomycetota; class Actinomycetes; order Mycobacteriales; family Pseudonocardiaceae. The sequence goes on from JBOHFK010000079.1 coordinate 17,610, forward strand.
CATGAGCTGCTGACCGGTCTCGCCGGGGACCCGACATCGACGATCCTGCTCAACCACAAGGGAACCTGGATTACCAGTGGCCGGCCGGTTGACCCCGACGTCCTTCCCGCCCCACTGCTGAGGCCGGCCCGGGAGGGCAGCACCACCCACCAGCGCATGGTGGTCGATCAGGTGCCGGTGCTGGCCGTCGCTTTACCGGTCGGCACCGACGACGGCACCTACATCGAACTGTTCCCGCTGATCGAGCTCACCAGTAGCTTCCGTTTCTTGAGCAGGCTGCTGGGTGCGGGCACGGCGTTGAGCGCGCTGGCCGGCACCGCGTTGGGCTGGTGGGCCGGCCGGCGCGCCCTACGTCCACTCACCGAACTCACCGCTGCTGCCGCCCGCGTTGCCCAGGGAGATCTGCAAGCCCGGCTGCCCGACCAATCCGATCCCGATCTGGCCCCGCTGGCGGCCACCTTCAACGCGACCGCCGCCGCGTTGGAGCAACGGGTGCGGCGCGACGCCCGGTTCGCTGGTGACGTAAGCCACGAACTCCGCTCCCCGCTCACGACCATGGTCAATGCCAGCGAGGTAATCCAACGCCGGCGCGCCGAGCTGCCGGCCACAGCGCGCCAGGCAGCGGACCTACTCGCCGGCGAAGTGCAGCGGTTCAGGCACATGGTCGTGGACCTGCTCGAGATTTCCCGACTCGACCAGGACGTCGACGAGCAGGCGCTGGAGACCGTCGACCTCGGCAACCTGGTGCGCAACGTCGCCGCCAGCCGTCCAGGCGGCGTGCCGATCGACATCGAGCAGCCACCGCCGCTGGTCCTTGCCGATCGGCGTCGACTCGACCGCGTCGTTGTCAACCTGCTCGAAAACGCCGAACGCCACGGCGGGGGCCCGGTTCGGGTGGCCGTCATGCGGCACAGTGGTCGCGTGCGTCTCGAGGTCGACGACGCTGGACCCGGCGTGCCGGCCGAGCTATGCGAACGGGTGTTCGAAAGATTCGCTCGCGGGGCGCACGCCGGCCACCGCAGGGACCACGACGGCACTGGGCTAGGGCTTGCCGTGGTCGCTCAACACGTCAGAGGGCATCGGGGCGCAGTGTGGGTAGAGGACCGTCCCAGCGGGGGTGCTCGATTCGTTGTCGAGCTTCCGGAGCTGAGCACATGACATCCGACTGGCGCTGACCCAAAGATCCCGATCCGAGGTGTCGGCATGAATCGTCAGATGATTGTCAGGCTCGACGTAGTCACGAGAAAGACAAGTCACAATGAACGCAGACATGGGGTGAAACCCTGTTCTGAGCTGACCCACCGCGATCCCATTGTAAGGTGCTCGTCAGGTTAAACCGCTGCGCGACGGGGAATTTCTGGTGTGTACCCAGACAGGCTGGCCCGGGCGTTCACACCGGGCCCCGCACACCCAGGGAGTCGCTGTGAAAATCACCAACGCGGCGTTGTGCCGTCGGCTAGCGATTGTGGCTGCCACCACGGGGCTTGCGGTGGCGGGCTGTGCTGGCAACGCCCCTGCTCCCAGCGCATCGCTGAGGCCCTCCCCACCCGTGGAAAGCCTGCCATCGCTGCCCATGCCGCAGCCGGCGACTCTCCAGTGGGTGAACTCGACGTGCCAGGCGTTGCGGCCGGCCTTCGACCAGCTCGGCACCCCACCCCGGCTGGACATCAATGACCCGGCAGCGATGCGGCAGGCCTATCTCACCTACCTGGGAAACGCGCGAAGCGCCGCGCAACAGGCGATCGACCGACTGTCGTCGGTTGGGGCTCCACCGGTCACTCATGGGCAGCAGATCCTTGACCAGACGCGTAACCAGCTCACCCAGCTACGCCACGACCTCGATGAGGCGCTGGCCAAGCTGCGGCTGGCCGACCCCCACGACGTGAGCGCGATCGGGCTGGCCGTCGGCGCGACCGGCAACCTCATGGGCGCGCTGGGTAACCGTGCGCAGGCGCTGGCCGCCCTTGCCGCCGACCCACAATTGCGTGCCGCCATCAACCAGACCCCCGGATGTCAAGACCTGATCTGGGTCAACCCCACCATCAACATCAACCACTCAACGACGGGGTCGCCGCAGCCGCCCCGCTAAACATCGCGGTCGGGCCCCACCCGGAACTGGGCAAAATTTTATGGTTGTTCTCTCTAGGTAATTTATTCGAAAGAGGTGAGTATCATGTCGATGGCTAAACAGCCCTCAACGGCTAAACAGCCTTCAACGGGAAGGGTAGATGCGCACAAGCGGCCTGGAGGCACGGTCGACGATCACAACCCGGGTTCTGCACCTGTAGTGCGACCTGGCCGTAGTGTGGTAATCGGCTCCCTGCTCGCGCTTCTTGGCCTCTGGGGCGCGGTGGTTCCTTTTATCGGCCCGTACTTCAGCTACGCTTTTGGTGTCGCGGACCCCTGGTTCTTCACAGTCGACCGGCTGTGGCTGAACGTCTTGCCCGGTATCGCGGTGCTCATCGGAGGCTTGATCCTCCGGTCGAGCGCCAACCGCGCCAATCGTGGGCTGGGCGCGTGGCTGGCCCTGAGCGGCGGAATCTGGTTCACGATCGGGTCGGTGATCAGCCAATTGTGGCGTGCCGGCGACGCGGGCCTACCGATTGGTGAGCCACTCGGGTCGAACTCCATGCAGGTACTTGAGCAACTCGGCTGTTTTCTCGGGCTGGGCCTGCTCATTACGGCGCTAGTCGCCTTTGTGTTGGGCAGGTTCTCTACCCGCTCGGCGTGATCGATCAGATCTCACCCGCCGCCTTCCTCGACCCTGGCCAGCCGCTTCCCTGGCCAGCCGCTGGCCCGGCCGACCAGGGAGATCAGCGCTGGTACGAGCAGTGACCGGACCACGAAGGCGTCGATCAGGACGCCGAGGGCCATCGCGAAGGCCAGCTCACGAAATTGCACGAGCGGGATCAACGCGACCAGCGCGAAGCTGGCCGCGAGGGTCACCCCGGCGGCGGTGATCGCCCGGGTCGAGCGGGGCACGGCGACGGCGAGCGCCTCGGGCAGCGGCCGGCGGCGGGCCTCGGCCCAGACATAGCCGACGCTGAAGATGGTGTAGTCGCTGCCGAGGGAGACCAGCAGGACCCCAGCCGCGAAGGGCATGTAGAAAATCAGGCCGTCCTGCCCGAGCTGGCCCTGGAACAACGCCACGGTCAACCCGAGCGCCGCGCCCACCGCGAGCACGCCGCTGGCCAGCAGATACAGCGGGGCGACCAGGGCACGCAGGAACAGCATGAGCAGCAGCAGGTTGACCAACCCGACCGCGATCGCCACCCGGATCAGATCGGCCCTGGCCTGGTCCACCAGCGTCAACCCGACCGTGGTGTCTCCCAGGTAGGACACCTCAGCGCCGGTGAGCCCAGCGGTGGCAAGCAGGCGGGGCATGGCGATGCGCAGCTCGCGCAGGTGGCCCACCGCGGAGGAGCCCAGCGGGTCGCTGTCGAACACGACGAGGAAGCGGGCCGCGCCGCCACCCGGGGCGAGGAACAGCCCCACCTGGTCGGGCAGCTGCTGCTCTACCGGCAGCGGCGGATCACCCGGGCCGAACACGAGGTCCACCCCGGGCTGGCGGTGCAGCTGGCCGGCCAGCGTGGCCAGTGCCCCGCGGCGGTCGGCCACGCCGGGAGCGGACACGATCAGCCCGGTCGGTGACAGGATGCCAGGGGTGAACCCGGCAGCGGCCGCCGCCGCGGCCGCACGCACCGGATTACCCGCCGGAAGCGAGTCCACCGGCGAGACCGCGCTGCGCAATCCGGACAGGGGCCTGCTCGCGACCACGAGCACCGCGATCACCACCACCGCGGCCACCGCGGCCACCCAGCGGTAACTGAGCAGCCGGACCAAGCGGGCCGGAGGCCGACCCGCAAGACCATCGGGGTCGAGGGGTTCGGACAGGACCGCGCGTCCCGCTTCGGGCCCCGAAGGTGCCCCGGCGGTCAGCCCGTAGGGCCAGAACGCCCACCGCCCCAGCACGCCCAGCAACGCCGGCACCACAACCACGGCCACCACCAGCCCCACCAGCACGGTGACCGCGAGGCCGGGACCGAAGGCATGGAACAGCTCGGACCGGGCGACCAGCAGCACCGCAACACCGGCGGCCACGATCACACCGGCGGTCAGCACGATGGCCAGGTACTCGCCGACGGCCGCACTGGTGGCACCCGGGTTGGTCTGTCCGGCCCGCAACCGGCGCCGCAGGCCGGACAGGAAGAAGATGCTGTAGTCGGTGGTGATCCCCAGCATCAGGGCGACCAGGATCGGCTCGATCTCCACGGGCACGGTCAACTCGGCGACGCCGGCCAGCCACCCGATCACCCGATCCGCCAGCAGGTAGCCGATCGCAGCGGTGACGAGGGTGACCAACGGCGCGACCACTGAGCGGAAAGTCAGCCCGACGATGAGCGCGATCGCCGCCAGGGTGGCGACCTCGACCAGCGGCAGCGCTCGATAGAGGATGGCTCGCGCTTGGACCTGGGTCGGGATCGTGCCGGCCACCCCGACCAGCGCGTCGCCCGGCTGGTCGAGCCGCGCCGCGTAATCGCGGGCCACCCGATCCTGCCCGCTGAGCCCGGACGATGGGTCGGCGAACAGGTAGGTCACGATGGTGGTGTTGTGCTCGCGCGCGGCGGGCACCAACCGCGGATCATTGATCAGCGGCAGCGCAAGGAGCAATTCCCGGCCCGGCTGCCGGCCGCTGTCGAGTGTGCGCTGGTCGATCTCGAGAGCTCGCTGCACGGCGCGCTGCGCAGCGAGCGGGTCCAGGCCGCCCTGGCTGCGCTGTACCACCGCGGTCCCGGTGAGCAGCGGCAGACCAAAACGCCGTACCACGTCGAGTTGGGCCTTGATGGTCGGCTGGTCGACGCCGACGATGCCGGACAACTCACCGCCCGCCGTCGCCACGCTGGGCAGCATGGTCAGCGCCGCCCAGGTTCCCACCCCCACCCCGAGCAGGATCAGCCAGCGCAGTCGCACCACAACTCTCGCGTAGCGCTCGGCGAGCCGCATCCGGGCCTACCGCTCGCTTCGACCGGCGACCGAGTGTGTCCCGACCGGCAATCCGAGACGGCGAATGGCGCGCTGGCTCAGCACGAGCACCAGCTCGACGGTCACCGGATCTACCCTGGCATGCAACCCCGAGTGCGTGCAATGAGCTTCGCGGGAGGGCGGTTTGAACGAGTTCGCCGTCGGGATCACTCCGCGTTGCCAGGATGTTGACCTTATTCCGTATGAGGGTGAAATATGACCGTTGGGTTAAATCCGGGACTACGGCGAAGTGCTGGACGACCGGTCGGGGAGAGGTCAGCGATGCAGGTTCGATCCGGGTATCTCATCTGCTCGGCGGCACTGCTGCTCGCCGGGCTGGTCGGTTGCGGTGGCAAGGAGATCGACGAGCCGGTCACCAAGGTGTCCGACCTGGTGGGCCTGTGCAGTGGCCGACATTCCACCACCGCGGCCGCGTACACCGGAGCACCCCCCCATCCGATCCTCGTGGTCAGGCCACACGGTGCGGTCCAGAACATGTTGGAGAACCCGAGATTGGCCGGGCTGGGGCCGGCCTGGAACCCCCCGAGCCCGGCAACCGTCCAACTGGTGGCGTGCACCGAGAGTGACAGCGGCGGCGCGGACACGGGTCTCTTGTGCCCGTACCCCTCCGGGCAGTCAGCGTCGCTGCGGCTGGCGAACTACACCCTCACGGTCTACGAGGCGCGCACCGGCCTCGAAGTCGGCCAAGCCCACATTGAGGCCCGCGACACCTGTCCGTCAACGGCGTCGGTCTACCGGCAAGACCCCCTGGTGTATGCGACGCCATCACGCCAACAGTACGTCAACGCACTCGAACCCTTCGTGAACCGGAGTTAGCAGATCCAGCGGAACAGGCCGGCGTCGCGGGGCCTACGGCTGCGGTGCAGTGAACAGGGTTTGCGGGTCGGTGCCGGTGGCGTCCGGGTCGGCCAGCAGCAGCACCTCATCGCCGGCCTGCAGGACGGTGCCACCGCGGACGGGCACGAGGGCACCGTTGCGGTTGATCATGCTGATCCAGGCGTCCTCGCCCAGAGCGAGTTCGGCGATGGTGCAGCCGTCCGCAGGGGCGCCCGCCGTGATGTTGTAGTGGCGCAGCGCGGTGGGCTCGTCGCGGAAACGCATGCTCAGCGACCAGGGTTCGGGTTCCAGGACCCGCATGGGTACTCCGGTGTGGTGGGCCACGGTGGGCACCAAGCCGCCCTGCACGAGGACCGAGAACGCCACCACGACGATCACGATCTGGTAGAGCCGATCGGCGCCGGGAACCCCGGCGGTCAGGATGTAGGTGCCCAGTAGGATCGGCACCGCGCCTTTGAGCCCGGACCACATCACGAACAGCCGCTCACCGTTGCTGATGCCCACGGTCAGTAGCAACAGCCCGACCAGGACGGGGCGCACCACCAAGGCCAGCAGCACCGCCAACGCCAGGCCCACCAGCCACGCAGTGCCCTGAGTCAATCCCGTTAAGGACACGGTCAGCCCGAGCATCGCGAACGCGACGATCTCGGCCAAGCTGGCCAGCGACGAATGGAACCGTTCGATCTCGGCCTTGTACGGAGCGCGCAGGTCCCCGACGAGGATCCCGGCGACGAACACCGCCAGAAACCCCGAACCGTGGCCCAGGGTGGCCAGTCCGTAGATCGCCCCGGCACCCAGCAGGGTCCGCAGCGGATACAACGCCCCGCTGGGCAGCGGTAACCGGCGCATCGCCACCGACAACCCATACCCCCCGGCGACCCCTACCGCGGCACCGACGACCATCTCCACGACGAACTCGCCCACCCCGGCACCCACCGCCGGCCAGCCCCCGGCGGTCCCGGCAGCCAGTAACGCGGCCATGGCGGCGATGCCGACCGGGTCGTTGACCCCGGACTCGCCCTCCAGCACGGTGCCCGACCGCCCGGAGATCTCCCGGCGGCCCAGCACCGAGAACACCACCGCTGGGTCGGTAGGCGCCAGCGCGACACCCAGCAGCAGCCCGGCCCGCCAGTCCAACCCGAACACCAGGTGCGCCAGCACCGCCACCCCCACCGCGGTGACCACGGTGCCGACCACACCGATCCACAACACCGCACCACCGGCCGCACGGAACCGGCGCCAGCCGATGTGCATCCCACCGTCGAACAGCAACAGGATCAGCATCACGGTGACCACCCGCTGCACCGTGAGTACCGGCACCTGCCCCAGCGCCGGGACGAGATCCGACGCGACCGCGGCGGCCACCAGGAAGATCACCGGAGCCGGTACCCGGATCCGTTCGCTGACCCGGTTGGACACCACCGCCAGCAACCCAGCCACGCTGATGACCGCAATGATCACGCCGAACGGGACGACGTCAGTCACCGCAGACCCCGACACCCCTAGCCGACCAGATCACGGTGGCAAGCACGACGACCCTCCTGGGATACGGCATCGACTGCCGACCAGCCGTCTCAGTGCACCACCACCCAGCCTAGCCATCCCCCCGGCCATCATCCCGAGGGCCAGACCTCTTCGCAGCAAGCCGCTACACCTTTCGGCGGGCTGTGATCCATCTTCGAGTCGTTGGGTTGGGCTACCGGCGCCAGCAGCGAGTGGGAGGGCTGGGATCGGGTCCCGCGATACTTCCTTCGGCGAGGTGCACGGAACCGATCCCGGAGGTGGCCGACCGTGGGCAGCAATGGCGCTTCTGAGACGGCTGCGGACCGGGACGCGACACGAGTCGACCCGAGGACGGATTGCGCACCGACAGCCACGACGATTTCCGCCACCAGCGCCGACACCTCAGCGGCGATCGCCCGGACCACCACCGACAGCTGGATCGCCGCCCACCCCGGCACCACAGTGCTGACCGTCGACCAGACCGATACCACCGCCACCGTCACCGGGCCCACAAAACCCAGCACCGAGGATCTCCAGTCTCAGCTGCGTGCGGCCCTGCCCAGACCACCTCAGAAGGAGATGATGTAGGCGCGGCCGAAGAACGTTCCGATTTCCGCGCGGTGCAGATGACCGGCGACTGCTTGATCACCTTCTATGGCCATGACAGCGTGGATGTGCACCGTGCCGTCGACGATCTCCCCGCTACCGGTCATCTCGGCCGGTAGGGAGTAGTCAGTGATGATGTCCTTGGTGGCGTCATGTCGGGGCATGGTGGAGATCGTGAAACTGTCCACGGCACCGATCAGACTGACGATCGCCCCGTTGGTGATGTCGAGGCGCTTGGCTTCGCTGGTCAGGGTCTCCATGAGCTCAGCGTTGCGGACCTCGATGACAACCACGTGAGCTACCTCCCGATCAGGGGACTGAGCGCTTGCAGCATGGCAGCGGCGCACCATCGCGCGCCAGCGTCGCGGTCGTTGACTGCTTCCCGGGCGAAGCGCTGAGCCACCAGAACGGGATGCGGAAAGCCCGCAGGATCCTGCGCGAGCGCAGCGGCGACCGACCAGTCGAGGCCGCAGACCCGGGACACGACGGCGGTCATGTAGCGGCCACGGACCTCTGCGTCTCGGCCGAGAGCAGCAGCCACGTCAGGTGCCCCTACCTGTCCAGGAACCTTGGCGAGGATGCCAGCGGCATTCACCCGCAAGACCGGGTTATCGCTGTCATCCAGCCATCGTCGCAGGTGACTCACGGCACCACGATCAACCAGGGTGGCAAGCGCCAGGTCAGCGCCGTGCGTGGTCTGGACCACGGCCAGCGGACCGGGGTCATTGCCGGCGATGCTGGCCGCCAGCTCCGTCGCTACTGCGGTGTTCCCGGCGACACGACTGGCCACCTTGAAGAAGTTCCGACGATTCACTTCATCACCCAACTGGCCTATGCCGAGCACTCTCTCGTACGCCCCGACTACCTCAGGGGTTGCCGCTCGTTTGCCAGTTTCCACCATGCTCAGATAGGGCTTGCTGTAGTGCGTGCGGGTAGCCATCACACACAAACTGATCCCGGCGGCATTCCGCGCCGCCCGCAAGGCTTCTCCGACCGTCATCGTTGTCAACGCCTGTGAACCTCTGAGCCCTTCTCGTGGGGGTCCGTGTCGATCAGGCTAGCGGCAGCCAGCAGAGCCTGACAGCAAAGGGACAACCATGCCGATCAAGAGTCCGGCCAGTCACCGTCGTCCGGGTTTTCTGGCGAGGGCGGTGCGCCTGGGCCGCCCGCCGGATGGGGCGATCCCGGTGCCGCGTCGGGCGGGTGTCGAGCTGGTGGACGCGTGGACTCGGGTGGCGCATCAGGTGAGTCCTGAGGAGCTGTGGGCTGGTCGGGCTCGGGGG
>JBOHFK010000080.1:0-26382 GCA_050699635.1 Pseudonocardiaceae bacterium
TGAGGGATCGCTGACCCGTCAGAGCCCGGCGTAGGAGTGGAAACCGGCGATGACGATGTTGACGAAGAACAGGTTGAACAGCATCACCCCGAAGCCGGCCACGTTGATCCAGGCCGCCCGCGAACCACGCCACCCCGCGGTCGCCCTGGCGTGCAGGTAACCCGCGTACACCACCCAGGCGACCAGGGCACACGTCTCCTTGGGGTCCCAGCCCCAGTAGCGGCCCCACGCCGCCTCGGCCCAGATCGCGCCGGTGATGATCGCGAAGGTCCAGATCGGCAGGGCGAGTACCGCCGTGCGGTAGGCCAGCCGGTCCAGCTGCGCGCTGCCGGGCAGCCAATCGGCGAACCGTGACCGCGCCCGACAGCTGATCAGGTACAGCACGCTGGCCACCCCGGACACCAGCAGGATGCCCGACGCCGTGACGGCCGCGGAGACATGGATCGTGATCCAGTACGAGTTCAGCGCCGGAATCAGGGGCGCGGCGTTCGCGTAGAGCACCGTGCCACCCAGGAACATCAGCACCACGACGGGCAGCAGCACGAACCCGCCCAGCCGGCGCAACGTAGGCGCGGCACTACGCTGCCGGTACAGCGCCACCAGCCATCCGGCTACCGCGGCGCAGCAGATCGCCGAGACGAACTCGTACATGTTGGCCCATGGCACCCGCCCGATCGCGGCACCGCGCAGCACCAGCGAGCCGGCATGCACCAGCACCGCGAGCCCGGTCAGCGCGACCGCGGACCGGCCGATCCGCTCGGGCCTTCCTCGCGGTGGCGAACTCCCGGGAGGGTCCAGGATTGCCACCGAGGCACCGGTCTCCCCCGGCTCGGCCCCCGCCCCCGTTGCTACAGCGGCTACCGGCACCCGGCTTGCCGCGTACTCGACGGCATACAGGACCAAGGCGAGGAGATAGAGGACCAGCGCGGTGCCGTAGGCGAGGTCACTGTAGGACGCCAGAACCGGGCTGATCGGCATCACTCATCCCCCCTTTCCTCGATACTGCTGGCTGTCCCCGTCCGGGTGGCAGCAGATCAGCCGCGATCTGCCCGAACTCCTCGCCGTAGCCGGCCGCCTCGGTACGGGCCAACCCACCCAGCTCGACCACGGTACCGGCCGGTCCCGCCCCCACAGCGTCGTGGCCTGCGACGCGCACCCAGAACCGGCGGCGCTTCACGATGAGGGACAACCCCAGGCCACCGAGCACCAGCAGCGCGAAACCCAGCACCCATAGCTGCGCCGGATCGTAGGAGACCTGCAGCGACACGAACCGGGTCACGCCGTCGAAGTGCACCACGGTACCGGCGGGCAGGGTGACCTGACCACCAGGACGCAGGTTCTGCCGCGCCACCTGCTTGAGCCGCCCGGAGTCCACCATGGACTGATCGATGGAGAAGATCGACTGGCCGCGGCCGGAGTTGTTGCCCAGATCACCCTGGAGCACGTCGATCGCCACGGCCGGGTCGAGCAGGTCGGGGAATGCCGAGGACAACAGCGAACCGCGGAACGCTGCTGTCGGCGCGAACAGCCCAGTGATCGCCAGCTGGCGGGTCCGCCGGGTGGCATCATCGGTGACCCCAGGCGGGTCGAATTTGGTGCTGCCCTCCGACAGCAGGGTCGCCTGATCCACCGGCCGCCACTGCACCACGGCGTGGCGCTGCTGCCCGTCCGGGAACGTGACGGTGAACCGCGGGGCGTAACCGTGGCCGAGCAGGTAGACCCGGGTGCCGCCGAGCCGCAGCGGGTCGTTGACCTTCAGTTGGTAGGGATGCCAGGAGCCCGTGGCAAGATCGTCGGGACCCTGGTAGGAGATGGTCGCGCGGAACTCCTCGGCCTGCCCGGTCGGCAGGTAGGTCGGGGTGAACTCGTTGACCTGCACACAGAACGGGGTCAACGCGGTGCCGTCGACGGTCCGGCCGGGCTGGAACGAGTCGTAGGCCAGGGGGCCGGAGTTGCAGAACTGCGAACCATCGGCCAGCACGATCACCTGGCCTTGATAGCTGACCAGCTTGCCGATCGCGAAGGACACCAGCAGCCCGAGCAGGGCGGTGTGGAACACGAGATTGCCGGCTTCGCGCAGGTAGCCCCGCTCGGCGGACAACGTCCGGGCGCCGCCGGGTTCCTCCCGCTCGGCGATCCGCCACCCTCGCAACCGGCGACGGGCCGCGGCGATGACCTCGTCCGCGGAAGCGTCGGACTCGTAGTGGGCGTGGTGTGGTAGCCGCGCCAGGTTGCGGGGGGTGGCCACCGGGGCGCGGCGCAGCTGCCGGGCGTACTCGATGCTGCGCGGCACCACGCAGCCCACCAGCGACACGAACAGCAGCAGGTAGATCGCGGCGAACCAGGGGCTGGCGAACACCTCGAAGAAGCCCAGCCAGTCCAGTACCGGGGCCAGCGTCGGGTGCTGCGCCTGGTAGATCCGCACCCGCTCGGGGTTCAGCGAATACTGCGGCAGCAAGGCCCCGGGCAGCGCGCCCAGCGCCAGCAGGAACAGCAGCATCAGCGCGGTGCGCATGCTGGTCAGCCCGCGCCAGGTGTTACGAACCAGCGCTATCAGCTGCGTCGATCGGGCCATCAGATCGGCGTCTCGAAGCCGGCCACCGGCCCACGCAGCAGCGCGATGAGCTCCGCCCACAGCCCGGTGACCAGCAGCAGGCCCACCACGACGAGCAGCACCCCACCGGCCAGCTGTACTCCTCGCACGTGCGCGCGCAGCCAGGACACCGCACGCACGGCGCGCTGGACTCCCAGTGCGAGGAGCAGGAACGGCAGCCCCAGCCCCAGACAGTAGGCGACGACCAGCAGCACCCCGCGGGCCAGTCCCCCGCCTGGCGTGCCGACGGCCAGTGCCGTCACCCCAGCGAGCGTGGGCCCCAGGCACGGCGTCCAGCCCAGGCCGAACACCGCACCCAGCAGTGGTGCGCCGAACAGGTGCCGGGGACCCAGCCCGGGATGGGGATGAATCCGTAAATCGCGCTGCAGCGCCGGGATCAGCCCGATGAACACCAGCCCCATCGCGATGGTGATCACGCCGCCCACCCGCTGCAGGATGATCTCGTTGAGGACGAGACGGTCCGCAATGCCCAGCACCGTGACCACGCTGACGGTGAACACCACCGAGAAGCCCAGCACGAACAGCCCTACCGCAGCCAGCACCCGCCCGCGGGCGGCCCCATCGGCCCCCTTGCCGTCAACACCAACCAGCCCGGTGAGGTAAGCCAGGTATCCGGGCACCAACGGGACCACGCACGGCGAGGCGAAACTGACCGCGCCGGCAAGCACCGCCAACCCGGCCGCCAGCAACAGCGGCCCAGAGATGGCGAATTCCGTGAGCCCCACATCGCTCAGCGTAGGTCGCGGTGGCTAAGCAATTGCAGGCCGGGCCCGACTGGGGTCGTGTGGCTATGTGTCGACGAGTCCGAGCCACTGGACTAGAAGCACATGGACCTCCTGGACGTCTTCCACGATGAGGTAGACGAGCGGCCAGCCGCAGTGGGGCCGAAGTGCCACCGGCGCACCGCCCCGCCTGGATTTGACCGATGGTGAGGTGGGCCATTCCACGGAAGTACGTGCAGGTCGATAGTTCGGGCGTGTGCCGGCGCCGGGGCCCGTGAACTCGACAAGACCGACATCTGAAGGGACTTGGGACGTCGGCCACGTCGAGTTCACGGGCTCCGCCCCCGAACAAGCCGGCCAGGGAACACGCCGGGGCGGGATGGGGCGAAGCCGCTTAGGGCTCTTGCGCCACCCGCTGCACGACTGGCTGGAGGTCTTGGGCGTGCACCGCGTGCAGGAAAACAGCGGCGACGCGGTGGTGGCGGTCCAGCACGATGGTCAGCGGCACCACTGAGCGGGGGATACCCTTGAGCGCGAACAGCGTCCGGCCGGGGGGGTCGAAGATCGACGGGTAGGTCAGGCCGAAGTCGCGGGCGAAATCCGCCCCGGCCTGCTGGCTGTCCCGCACGTTGATCCCGATGAACTGCACGCCCTGATCCGCCGTCGCGCTGGCGACCCGGACCAGATCAGGGGCTTCTGAACGGCATGGTCCGCACCATGATCCCCAGATGTTCAGTACGACGACCTTGTTGGCATAGCGGGCGAGGGAGACTGCGGTCCCGGGCTCGGTGAGGCTGTCCCCGGACAGGTCACCGACGGTCCCCCGGCTGGCTGGCGGATCGTAGAAGAGGTCGGTCTTGCCGCCAGGTGAGACAAATTCGAAGGTGCCACCGGGGGCCACCGCGTCAGCGCCCGTGGCGCAGCCGGCCAGCAGGAGGGCGGCGACAACGACCAGCAGCAGGCGTCTCATGATGAACCGGCGGGCTGGCTGTAGACCACCTCGAGCAGCCCCTCGCCGGCGAACACCAGGCTGGTCAACGAGGCCAGGGCGCACTGCCTGCGCCGCGGGTCATGCCAGAGCCGCCGCTGGTGCAGTTGCCGCCGCAGGGTCCAGATCGGCAGTTGATGGGACACACAGACCGCTTCATGCCCGACGGCGCGATCACGAGCCCGGTGCACGGCCGCGAGCATCCGGTCGGCGATGTCCCGGTACGGCTCACCCCAGGACGGCCGGAACGGATTGCGCAGGTGGGGCCAGGACCGCGGGTCGCGCAGCGCCCCGTCGCCGACCGATACCCGGCTGCCCTCGAATACGTTGCCCGCCTCGATCAGCCCTTCGTCAGTAGCCGGGTCCAGCCCATGCGCCGCGGCGATCGGCGCCGCCGTCTGCTGCGCCCGCAACAGCGGCGAGGCGACCACATGCACCACATCGTGGTGGCTCAGGTGCACGGCAACCTGCTCGGCTTGCCGGACGCCCAGGGTCGAGAGCTGGTAACCGGGGAGGCGACCGTAGAGGATCCGCTCCGGGTTGTGCACCTCGCCGTGCCGCAGCAGGTGCACCACGGTCCGGCTCATGGTGGCGGGTCCAACGCGCCCGCAGCGGCCCGGGCGGCAGCGGGCAGAGCTGCGGCGATGACCTCGAAGGCCGCGTCGTCCATTGCCGCCGAGACAAACCAGGACTCGAAGGCGCTCGGCGGGGCGTAGACGCCGTGCTCGAGCAACGCGTGGAAGAAAGCCGGGAAGCGCCAGGTCTGGGTGGCCTGCACACCGGCGTAGTCCCGCACCGGTCCCCCGCTGGTGAACAGCACGCTGAGCAGCGATCCCGCGGTCTGCACAACGTGCGGCACGCCCGCGGCGTCCAGTGCGTCGCCCAGCAACCCGGTCAATCGGGTGGCCGCGGCGTCCAGCCGGGCGTAGACCTCGCTGTCCGCAGCCCGCAACGTGGCCAACCCGGCAGCCACCGCCACCGGATTCCCGGACAGCGTGCCGGCCTGGTACACCGGTCCGGCCGGCGCCAGGTACGCCATGTGTTCCGCGGAGCCACCGAACGCCGCCGCCGGCAGCCCCCCGGACATCACCTTGCCGAAGGTGTACAGGTCAGCCGGCACCTGCTCGAGCCCGAACCAGCCGGCGGGTGAGACCCGGAACCCGGTCATCACCTCGTCCAGGATCAGCAGGGCACCGTGAGCGTGGCACAGCTCGCGCAGCCCGGCGTTGAATCCGGGATCGGGCGCCACCACACCCATGTTCCCGGCGGCCGCCTCGGCGATGACAGCGGCGATCCCGGCGCCCCGTTCCGCGAACAGCGCGCCGACGGCGTCGAGGTCGTTGTAGGGCGCCACGATGGTGTCCGCGGCCTGCGCGCCGGTGACCCCGGGACTGGATGGCAGGCTGAAGGTGGCGACGCCGGAGCCCGCCGCAACGAGCAGGGCGTCAACATGCCCGTGGTAGTGCCCGGCGAACTTGACCACCACTGGGCGCCCGGTGATGCCGCGGGCCAGCCGGATCGCGCTCATCGTCGCCTCGGTGCCCGAGTTGACCAGCCGGACCTGCTCGACGGGCTCGACCCGGCGCACGATCTCCTCGGCGAGCTCGACCTCCCCGGCGGTGGGAGTGCCGAAGGACAGGCCTCTCGTGGCGGTGGTGCGTACCGCGTCCACCACCGCGGGGTGCGCGTGGCCCAGGATCATCGGCCCCCAGGACGAGACGAGATCGACGTACCGGTTGCCGTCGGCATCCCAGAGGTAGGGCCCCGCCGCCCGGACCATGAACCGGGGCGTGCCGCCGACCGCACGGAAGGCCCGCACCGGGGAGTTCACCCCGCCCGGGATCACCGCGCTGGCCCGCTCGAACAACCGGGCAGACTCGGTGGCCTTCACCGGCTCAGAGCCGGAGCGCGATCGGCCCGTGCGTATTCACTGACCCGCCTCCCCGCGTCGAGCAACAGGATGCCCGCCACGGTGGCCGCGCCGATGGCGATCCCCCACCAGCGGCCCTCGATCCGGTTCATGGCGACGCCGCGGCGCACCGTCACGACCACGCCACGGTGCCAGCACCACCACGTCACTCCGGCCAGCACAATGGCGATCACCACCTCGGCCGCGACCACCACAACCCGCAACGGAGAGCGGCGCGGCACCGTGGCGAACTCCACACTCAAACCCTGCCATGGCACCTCCGACAGATAGCCAGCGGGGACAGGTGATCGTTTGCGCAACAAGATCGCCAGGATCCCTGGGTCAGCTGGCGATCGATGTTGAGTCGCCAGGAGATCACCTACGGGGGTCATGATCGCCGAAAGTGAGGCGTGACTGTGCAGGACTGCACGGCCAGTGCTCACTTTCGATGATCATGGACGACGCGTTCAGCGCCGCAAACAGAAATCCGCCCCCGCCAACAAGAAGTCTCAGAGCTCAGGGCGGCGAGGGCGAGGGCGGAACCAGACATTCGCGGGTGGCAGGAACATCATCACGATCGCCGCGACAAGCAGGGCGAGCTGGAACAGCGCTTGCAGCGGAGTGACCACGGGACCGATCAGGAACAGCACACTCAGGCTGCCGATCACGGTGAGCACGATCCGCGCCCAGTTTCGTCCCCCGCGCATGAGCAGCGCGGAACCGAGGCTGACCGCGACGATGAGCAGTCCGACCACAGCTACGCCAACCACGACCACGGTCGCGATGTTTTCGATCATCGCCCGGTCCATGGTCGGGTACTGGGAGATCACCGCCTCGATCGCATCAGCCCGGTTCCGGTCGCGCTGGATGAACCCGATCACTGAATTGCTCGCGCCGATCGTCAGATAGGTGACCCACAGCCAGAAGGAGGTATCGACGTTCCTCGGCCGAGGCCCCCGAGCCGGGGTCTCGGTGGCCTGGTAGTCGAGCGGCGCCGGTCGCTGCTCGCCGGGTGGTTCGGTGGGCGGCTGGATCGTCGTCATGGTGCCCCACGGTAGTCATGCATGATCCGCTCCGCTGGAGGACTCGCGGAGTTCAGCGCAGCCAACCCGCGGCCTGCACTGCCCAATACGTCAGCACCAGATCGGCACCGGCCCGGCGGATCGAGGTCAGCGTCTCCAGCACGGCGTGCCGCCGATCCAGCCAGCCGCGGGCCACCGCCGCCTCCACCATCGAGTACTCGCCGGAGACCTGATAAGCGGCGACCGGCACGTCGGAGATCTCAGCGACGCTGTGCAGCACGTCCAGGTAGGCCATCGCGGGCTTGACCATCACGATGTCGGCGCCCTCGGCGAGATCCAGTGCCGTCTCGCGCAGCGCCTCCCGGGCGTTGGCCGGATCCTGCTGGTAGGTCAGCCGATCTCCGCGCAGCGCCGACTCCACCGCGTCCCGGAATGGGCCGTAGAAGGCCGAGGCGTACTTGGCGCTGTAGGCCAGGATCCCGGCGTTGTGGTGGCCCGCGGCGTCCATTGCGTCCCGGACTACCCCGACCTGGCCGTCCATCATGCCGGACAGCCCGACGAGGTGGGCACCGGCGTGCACCTGCGCGACGGCCAGCTGGGCGTACACCGCGAGGGTGGCGTCGTTGTCCACCTGACCGGCCGCGTCCAGCACACCGCAGTGCCCGTGATCGGTGAACTCGTCCAGGCAGGTGTCAGCCATGATCACAATGTCGTCGCCCACCTCGGCGTGCACGTCCCGCAGGGCGGTGTTGAGCACTCCGTCCGGGTCGATCGCGCCGGAACCGGTGGCGTCCCTGGTAGCGGGCACTCCGAACAGCATGATCCCACCCAGCCCGGCGGCCACCGCCTCGGCCGCGGCCTTGCGCAGCGAGTCCCGGGTGTGCTGCACCACACCCGGCATCGAGGGGATCGCAACCGGCTCGCTGGCCCCCTCCTTGACGAAAGCGGGCAACACCAGCTGATGCGCGGCGACGGTGGTCTCCCCCACCAACCGCCGCATCGCCGCGGTCGTCCGCAACCGCCTCGGCCTGCTGGTCGGGTACATCACGCCACTCCCACCCGGATTACTGCAATCTGTCCCCAGAACGCATCTCTCGAACCCAAATTACTGCAGTCTGTCCCCAGAACGCAGCAAAGCGGGCAGGCTAGGTGAACTAGCGACGCCGGGTCTTGGCTTTGCGCGGTGGGGGCAGGGCGCCTGCCGCTCGGAGCTGCGCCGCGTGGTCAGCCAGGGCGTCAACGAGGGCGCCGACCTCGGCAACCTCGGGTTGCACGTCGACCCGGAGGCCGAACTCGACGGCGGTCTCGGCGGTGGCCGGGCCGATGCAGGCGACGATGGTGCGGGCATGCGGCTTGCCGGCGATACCGACCAGGTTGCGCACCGTGGACGAAGAGGTGAAGCATACCGCGTCGAAGCCACCCGTCTTGATCATCTCGCGGGTGTCGGCGGGCGGCGGGGCGGCCCGCACCGTGCGGTAGGCCGTCACGTCGTCGATCTCCCAGCCCCGCTCGCGGAGCCCGGCGGCCAGCGTCTCGGTCGCGATGTCCGCGCGCGGCAGCAGCACCCGGTCCACCGGGTCGAGGATGTCGTCGAAGGGCGGGAAGTCGGCCAGCAGCCCCTCGGAGGACTGCTCACCCGAGGGCACCAGCTCCGGGACGATTCCCATTGAGCGCACCCGCTCCGCGGTGGCCTCGCCCACGCAGGCGATCTTCACGCCGGCGAATGCGCGGGCGTCCAGCCCGAATTCGGCGAACTTGTCCCAGACCGCCCGGACCGCGTTGGTGGAGGTGAAGACCACCCACTGGTAACGACCGTCGACCAGGCCCTTGACCGCGCGTTCCATCTGGGCGGGGGACCGCGGCGGTTCCACCGAGATCGTCGGGACCTCCACGGGCACCGCGCCGTGCACCGCCAGCCGTTCGCTCATCGCCCCGGCCTGCTCCTTGGTCCGCGGCACCAGCACCTTCCAGCCGTACAGCGCCCGAGACTCCCACCAGGACAGTTTCGCGCGCTGCCCCACCACCGGGCCGACGGTGACGACCAGCGGCCCGGTGAGCTCACCAACGTCGCCGCTCAGCGACCCCAGGGTGGTTTCCACGGTCTGCTGGGCCGGTGTGGTGCCGGCGGCGGTGATCGCCACCGGGGTCTGTGCGGCCAGCCCGTGCTCGACCAGCGCCGCAGCGGCCGCGGCCAGGTGCGACGAGGTGGCGTGCAGCACCAGTGGGCCCGGCACCGCGGCCAGCGCCGCCCAGTCCACGCCAGCCCGCACGTCGGCCTCGGTGTGGCCCGAGCCCAGCGGCACCCCGGCGAACGCCGGCACCGCAGTGCCGGCGGGCACTCCGGGCACCACCTCGAAGGGCACCGAACTGCGGGCGACCGCTTGCGCCTCGGCGACCACCGCGTCGGCGGTCAACGGGTCTCCGGAGACCAGCCGCACCACGGCGCGCCCGCTCTTGGCCTCGGTGACCAGGTCCTTGGCGACCTCGCCAGGTTCTCCTACCGCAGGGCGCACCTCCGCGCTCGGGGCGGCCTGTGCCGTCACCTCCGCGGGCACATCAGGGTCGGTCACCACGAGCTCGGCGCCGCTGAGCAGGCGCTGTGCTCGCACGGTGAGCATCCCGGCGTCGCCGGGACCAGCACCGACAAAGGCGATCCGTCCGGTGGTCTTGCAGACACGGCTCATGTACTTAACTCGTTTCCCATTCAGGCCGTCGGACTCGGTCGCGCAGCGCTGGGTCTCCCATCCAGCGCGCCGGAAACCAGGTCCAGCAACTCGGCCGCAACCTGGCGGCCGAGGTTCTCGGCATCGGTCAGCTCCCCATCAGAATGAGGCGCAACGGAATCCTCCGCGGAGGAAGAGGAGGGCGCGGCGGAGTAGGGCCCAGTGGCTGATGCCCGGAGCAGGTCACCCTCCGCAGTAGCCGCCACCCCGCGCAGGAACAGCCGCAGCACAACCCGGCCATCATCATCCAGATCCTCGACAACATCGGCGAGCGCTCCGACCGCAGCGCCGCAGCCGGCTACTACCGCGGCGAGCAACGCACGCTCGGCCGTGACCGCAGCGCGCGCGCCAGCGTCATCGAGTACCGCATTCAGCAGGTGCTCCGTGTCCAGATCATCGATCCGGCACTCACACGCCAGCGCTCCCTGCCCAGGCGCTGGCAACATCTGTAACGGGTCAAGCAGCTCGGTGGCTTCGTCGAGCCGACCGAGCCGGTCCAGCCCAGCGGCAGCAATCACCACTGCGTCAACCTCCCCGGCGAACACCTGACCTATCCGCGAGTCGACGTTGCCGCGGATCGGCACCACCTGCAACCCCAGGCCCAGGCCCAGCAGTTGCCTGCCACGCCGTGGCGAGCCGGTGCCCAGCACCGCCCCGGCAGGCAATTCACCCAGCACCATCCGGTCCCGGGCCACCAGGGCGTCCCGGGGATCCGCGCGCTGCGGAACGGCGGCGATCACCATCCGAGGATCCGTCTCAACCGGCAGATCCTTGTAGGAGTGCACCGCCACATCGACCTCACCCGCTGCCAAGGCGGTGCGCAACGCCGAGTAGCCGTCGCCGGGCGACGGCACCGGGACGAGCTGCGCCGCAACCCCGGCGACACGCAGGCACCGCGCCACCCACTCGGTCTGGGCGAGTGCCAGGGGACTACCCCGGGTCCCCAGCCGCAGCGCGTTCATGACGGGGTTCCGGAGGGATCAGCGCTGGATGGAGGCCGGATGGGCGCGGCGATCGCGGCGGCGGTCTGCGGATCAAGCTCAAAGAGCTCCCGCAGCGCAGCCGCATAGGTTTCGCCGCCGCCGGCTTCGGCGAGCTGCTTGACCCGCACCGTGGGGGCGTGCAACAGCTTGTCCACCACGCGGCGCACGGTCCGGGCCAGCTCCTCGCGGACCGCGGTGTCAAGTCCCGGCAGCCGGCCCGCCAGCCGCAGCAGTTCCGCGTCCACCACCTCGGAGGCCCGCTTGCGCAGTGCCGCGACCGTCGGGGTGACCTCCGCGGCGCGCTGGGTGGCCAGGTAATCGCGCACCTCCTGCGCGATGACGCCATGCGCGGCGTTGACCGCAGTGGATCCCGAGTCGCGTTGCTCCAGCCGCTGCGCCACGGTCTCCAGATCCAGCAAGGTGACGCCGGGAAGCTCACCCACGCCGGGCTCGACGTTGCGGGGCAGCCCCAGGTCACACACCACCAGCGGGACCCGGCCGGCCGCCACCTGGCTGACCCGCAGGACCGCACCAGCCGCACCGGTGCAGCAGATCACCAGCTCCACTCCGGCCAGCGCGCTGGTCACACCGTCCAGACCGACGGCGCGGGCCAGGGTTCCCTCGGCGGCGCACAGCGCGGCCAGCCGCTGCGCACTGGCCTGGGTGCGGTTTGCCAGCACGATCTCGGCCACCCCGGCCCGGCGCAGCTGGGCCGCGGCCAGACCAGCCATGGAGCCGGCGCCGACCACCAGCACCCGGCGGCCGGTGAGGCCCGCGCCATCGTCGGCGCTGAGCTCGGCCGCCGCGGCACCCAGGGCTTCGGAGACCACTGACGCCCCTGCGGCGTCGATACCGGTCTCGGCGTGGACCCGTTTGCCGGCCCGCAGCGCCTGCTGCACCACCTCGTGCAGGGTCCGGCCGATCGCGCCAGCCTGTTCGGCGCCGGCGTAGGCGGTGCGCAGCTGACCAAGGATCTGCGACTCGCCGACGACCATCGAGTCGAGCCCGGCAGCGACGGAGAACAGGTGTTCCACCCCGGCCGCGGCGTAGTGCACGTAGAGGTGCTCGGACAGCTCGTCGAGCGCAATCGCCGACTGGTGCGCCAGTAGGTCGGTGATATCGGCCAGCCCGCCGTGGAAGGTCGCCACCACCGCGTAGATCTCGACGCGGTTGCAGGTGGACAGCAGCAGCGCCTCGGCGACGTCCTCACGTTCCAGCAGCTGGGCGAGGATCTTGCCGGGGTCGGCCACGGAGGCTGCCACCTGCTCCAGCACGCCGACCGGCGCGCTGCGGTGCGACAGCCCGACGACCACCAGGCTCATCGGCCCACCGCAATCGGATCAGACGGCCCAGCCAGCGACCCGCGGCTGTCGGACCGGCGGGCTTGGTAGAACGACAGGATCTGCAGCTCCACCGCGAGGTCCACCCGGCTGACCTCGACATCGTCGGGCACCTGCAACACGACGGGAGCGAAGTTGAGAATGCACCGGACTCCGCCGGCCACCAGCAGGTCACAGACCCACTGCGCAGCAGCGGCCGGGGTACAGATCACCCCGATGGTCACCTCCCGCTCGGCGCATATCGCGGGGATACCCTCGACGTGGTCGACGGGCAGCCCGCCGACCGGAATTCCGATCAGGTCCTCGTCGAGGTCGAACAGCGCGGTGACCGGGAAGCCACGATCGGGGAAACCGGCGTAATTGGCCAGGGCATGGCCGAGATTCCCGATGCCGACTACGGCCACGCTGTGGTGCCGGGTGAGCCCGAGCAAGCGCTCGATGTGTTCCACCAGCCGCGCTGTGTCGTAACCCACCCCGCGGGTGCCGTAGGAACCCAGGTATGACAGGTCTTTGCGCAGCGTCGCCGAGTTCACCCCGGCCGCCCCGGCCAGTTCCTCGCTGGACATCGTGGTGACGCCCTGCTCGATCATCGAGGTCAGGACCCGCAGGTAAACAGCGAGGCGGCCCACCGCGGCATCGGGCACGGCACGGGAGGGCAGGTCGTCGACCGACATGCTGTACCTGCCGTGCTGGTGGACCGTCACGGGTGGCTTCCTTTCGGATCTCGCACTGGCGAACCGGGTCTAGGGACAGGGCAGGCGTTGTCCGGCCAGGCGTTCACGGTAGTCGCTTGTGAACGCAGGAACAAAGTCGCGATCTTCGATGGCCCGCGGCACGCCTGCGGGGCGGCTCCCTGGCGGGGCCACCTGAGAAGCCAACTTGGCTTCGCGGACCCTTACTCACAGCGATCTCCGTCAGGCCGGCCGAGGCCGAACACGCCAAAGAAGTGGCCCAAGTGCTCAGCGGACGAAACGATCATCTGGTCGATGTATACGAAATCGTTACGAAACCTTCTACGAAATCGTTATGAAACCCCCCGCAGTACGTGGTGACCGTCGAACCGGGACGTTTGCGACATACGTCAGGGGCGGTTCCGATGACGGAACCGCCCCTGACCAGTGATCTATTACCGCGCTTACCGAGGACGCCAGCCCGAAGGCGTCGGCGAGCTTAGGAAGCCGGCAGCGACAGCACCTGCCCGATGACAAAGACGGTGGCATTCTTGGTGGGAATGTTGCCGCACAATACCGTCGCACCGTTCACAGTCGGAGCCGCCGAGGTGCCACCAATTTTGATCTTGGCGCCCTCCAGGCTGTCCAGCGAGCCCGCCGCGACGATGCCCGCGGCGTCGTAGCGCTTACCGACCACGTGGTAGGTCAGGATCTTGGCGAGCTTGCTGTTGGGCGAGGCCACGTCCGGAGCGGTAGTCAGCTCCGTGAGGATGCCGGGGTGCTGGGCCTCCAGAGCCTGGAACGCCGGGTCCGCCGGAGCGAACACGGTGAGCTCAGGGGCACTGTTCAAGGTATCGACCAGGTTGGCCGCGGTGACGGCCTTGACCAGCGTCGTCAGCAGCGGATTGTGGCTGGCCGCGGTGGCCACTGGATCGTTGACCATGCCTTGGGCCGAGCCTGGTCCCTCCTTGGGCACCTGATCGCACGCCGGTCCGAAGATGTCGCTGATCTTGGTGACGCCACCGCCAGTGGGAGCCGTCGCCTCCGAGCTGGGTGCTGCCTCGGCGCTCGACGAAGGGGACTGCTCTGCGGGGGCCGGCGTCTGCGCGCTGCTACATGCGCCAACCACGGCGGCCAGGGCCGCCATCGCGCCGACCGCGGCCAGTCGCTGGATCTTCCTCAACTGGTATTCAACTCCTCATCGGGCTGCCCGGCTGGTCCGGGTCTCGCGTATATTACTTCGGTAATCTACAAGATCAGGTTCACCGCTGCAGATTACAAATAGGACACATTTGTGTCACGTTGCACACACAGGTACTCTTTGGACACAGTCCTCGTTGGACTGAGTCTCATTAGACCTTGAGTCTCATTAGACTCAGTGTCTTTTAGACGGAGCCACTCATTGCACGGTGAACTGTACCGAGTGCCATCCGGTGGCGCCATCCGGGATGGGTGCAGCCCGATCCGCGGTCTGCGTGTATCCGGTTTTGTCCGTTGCCCGGACCTCAGCGACATGTGCACCGGGTGCCCAGCGGCCCCGTAGCCGAAACATCCGCCAGGTGTCCGCGTTCACCTCGGTCGACAACTCCGCGGGTCGCCACTCACCGTGGTCGAGGCGCACTTCGACCTTGCCGATGCCTCTGGTCTGCGCCCAGGCGACGCCGGTAATGGGCGTGTCGGGGCTAACTCGTTCAAACGGGCCGGGACTGTCGATCCGGGACATCGTCTTGATCGGCGCCCGTTGTCCCCAGCCGCGCTGCAACCAGTAGGCCTGCCGGGCATCGAAGGTGGTGAGCTCCATGTCGGTGATCCACTTGGTCCCGGATACGAAGCCGTACAGCCCTGGGACCACCATCCGGACGGGGAAGCCGTGCTCGATCGGCAGCGGCTCGCCGTTCATCCCGATCACCAGCATCGCCTGCCTGGCTGGATCGGTGAGCGTCGAGATCGGCGTGCCGCAGGTCCATCCGTCGACGCTGGTGGTGAACGCCTGCTCGGCGCCCCGCTGGATGCCGAGGTCGGCGAGGATGTCCGCCACGAGCACGCCGGTGAAGTTGGCCGTGGACAGGTAGGATCCGCCGACCTCGTTGGATACGCAGGTCATCGTCACGGGGCGCTCGATCAGCTTCCGCGAGCTCAGGTCCGACCAGCTGAGCGTGCGCTCGCGGTCGACCATCCCGTGGATCCGCAGCCGCCAGTCCTCGGCGCGCAGCCGCGGCAGCGTCAGGTTGACATCCACCCGGTAAAAATCCCGGTTCGGGGTGATGAAGCTCGGCGACCCGTCGACGGCGAAGTCCGCTCCCACCGGGATCTGCGGCGCGGGCACCGTAGGCACGATCCGCCCCACCGCGTTACGAGAGGCCTCAACACCGCTGCGCCCGGTCAGCAACTGGCCACCTGCCGCGGCAATCCCGGCACCCGCGGCGACTGCCACCGACCCGGCGAGCAGCGCGCGACGTGGCACTGCCGCCGCACCGTCGCCGGTGGGCGGCTGGCTGAGCCGGCCCAGACGGTGCAGGGCCACGAAGGTTCCGGCGCTGACGATCAGAGCAGTAAGGGGGGCGAGCACGTCGTAGGGTCCTGCGGTGGGGCGGGAGAGCACCGCGGCGACGGCGAGCGCGCTGAGCACCACGATCAGCACGAGCCCCGGGGTACGGGAGCGCCGGGACAGCAGCCCGGCGGCGATGCCGAGCAAGCCGATCACCACCGCCATGCCGGACAGCAGGACGAGCTTGTCGGCACTGCCGAAGCTGCGGACCGCGAATTCCTTGAGCCAGCTCGGGGTGAGGTCGATCGCGCTGCCGCCCACCGCGAGGATCGGCGACGCCGTCGGCGAGATGAGCCCGCCCACGAGGTGTCCCGTCGCCAACCCCGTAGCCATGGAGAGCAGCCCCACCAGTACCGCCACCGGGATGGAGAGCCTGGATGGCGTATCAGGAGAGACCGGCGGAGCGGACAACCGGAGAGCAGTCATGCCACGCCGTTCGCCTTCCTGCCCTGACGGGTTCAACGAGAGACCAGATCGTGATGGTGCTTACGCACTGAGTGCAGCCCGTAAGCGCCGCTCGTGGACGGTCCAGAAGCCGTGTTCCCGACCGTCGACCAGGATCACCGGAACGCGGTCCCCGTACTCGGCCCGCAGTTCCGGATCCGTGTCCACATCGGTGGTATGCCACGGAACGTCAAGTTCAGCGCAGATCCGGGCGATATCGTCCCGCGCCGCTGCGCAGGCATGACACTCCACCCGCACCAGCAAGGTTACTTGGTGTCGCATCCTGCCAGCGTGCCACGCGACCGGAGTCCGCGTGCCGACCCCCAGGACGCGGCTTCGTGGTCGCAGCCGGTGACCTTGTACACCGGTTACCTACTGTGCGCAGCACGGGAGGTGCACCGCGTAACGTGTGGCCGTCGTATGCTTCCGCACGCCTTGCGAGGAGTTGACGCGAACGGTCCCTACGAGCGAACGAGGAGTGGCTAATGCCGCAACCGAGATGGTCCTCAGAACTCCGGGGCCGGCCCGCGATGGCACCCTGCCGTGCGGGCGGCCCCCATGCAGAGCTGCGCCGGTTGCCCCGATCGGCGTCAGACCGTGTCGAGCGTCAACGCCTGATCGCGTGAAGTTCGCCCGTCCCAGCACGCCGATCCCACATCCGGGAGCGCCAGAGCCAAGCGCCCCGGATGTGAGCACTGAACAGAATCAGGTTGCTGGCCCTGATCCGGTCGGGCGCCCGGATCAGGTTGGACGCCCGGATCAGGTCGGACACAGTGCCAGTACCGCCGAACCCGCTGAACCCCCCGGTTCGGAGGTCGATATCGCCGCGTGGGAGCTCGTCGCGGCCGCCCAGCAGGGTGATCAGAACGCCTTCGGGCAGCTCTACGATCGGTATGTCGACGTGGTCTTCCGCTTCGTCTTGTTCCGGGTCGGTGATCGCCCGCTGGCTGAGGACCTCACCAGTGAGACCTTCCTGCGGGCGCTGCGCCGGATCTCCTCGGTGAGCTACCAGGGCCGCGATGTGGGCGCGTGGTTCGTCACCATCGCGCGTAACCTGGTGCTGGACCACGTCAAGTCCAGCCGGTACCGACTGGAGATGACCACCGCGGACATTCTCGACTCGAGCGCAGATGATCGCGGGCCGGAGCACGAGGTGGTCGAGGAAGCCACCGCAACCGAGCTCATGCGGTGCGTTGCCCAGTTGGGCCGCGATCAACAGGAGTGCATCATGTTGCGTTTCATGCAGGGCCTGTCGGTCTCGGAAACCGCTGCCGTGATGGGCCGCAACGAAGGCGCGGTCAAGGCGCTGCAACATCGCGCGGTCCGCCGGCTGGCGCAGCTGTTGCCCGAGGGCTTGCGATGACTGTGACACTCCTCGCTGGCAGACTGCTTCCTGGCGCAATCACCCGCAGCTTGCCCCGTTCGGGCGTAACTACCAGCCCTGCCGGTCGTTGCACCGAGGGACATAGCTTCGGTGCCCGAAGGCGGTGAGGACGACGCGCACATCTGGGGGACGGCCCAGCGACGGACATGAGCCGGAGGCTTTTGCTCGCGCGGTGGACAGCGGCATGCGCGACAGTTCCGATCGGACCTTGCAGCGCGAGCTCACTGTGATGGCAAGCTTGCGCCAGGTCGGCGCCGTGGCTGGCCCCAGTCAAGCGGAACGGGATCGGATGCGCCAGCGGGTGATGGCGGAGTTCGACTCGGTCGTGCACGAGGGCAACAGCCCTGTCTTGCCGCTGCGCGCCCCCCGCCAGCGTCGCTGGGTTCCCGACCAGACTCGGGGACGGCTGGTCGTGGCTGCGGCTGCGGCGTTGTGCCTGCTGATGTCCCTGTCCGGGATGAGCGTCCTGCTGTCCCGTGACGCGCTGCCCGGCGACGCGCTGTACAACTTCAAGCGGACCGCTGAGTCTGCAGAACTCGGATTGATCTTCGGGGATCAGCCCAAGGCGCTCAAGCACCTCGAGTTCGCCAGCACCCGGGTCAACGAGATCGAGGCCATGGCGGAGCAAGCCGATGCCGCTGGCAACTGGTCCGCTGAGCAGGGCAAGTTCCTTCGGGCCCTGGACGACTTCGACTCGGATGCCTCCGCGGGAGCAAGACTGCTGACCGGTCTGGCCCTCAATGGCCAGCCCAGCAGCCTGTCCGCATTGCGGAGCTGGGCCGAGCAGCAGAAGACCCGGTTAGCGACTGTTCGCGCCGCGCTGGCCCTTCCTACCAGTGCTCGGATGGACAGCACTCTGGCGCTGCTGGATCGGATCGTCACGAGAGCTTCCACTTTGAGTCACCGGTCCACCTGTGCGACGATCACCAACGGCAGTCGGGACGAGTTGGGCTTGTTGCCATCGCGAGATGCATGCCGGCAGGTCCCGGTAGATGGAACATCCTCTGCGGCTCCGTTGCCAGATGTTCCGCCCCTACCAGAGGTATCCCAGCCTATCGTCGACACACCCCCCAACTTGTTGCTTCGGCCGCCTTCAGCAAATGTAGTTCCGGTGCCCACGCAGAATGGCTCTAAGACTGGGCCAAAGCTTCCGGGTACCCGGAATCCGGGTAGTGTACTCACGAACCCCGGGCGTCCCGGGGCGCAGCCATTACAGCCGGAGCCTTGGCGGCCGTTGCCGGGCAACGACTCACCTCAGCCAGCCACGCCCTTGCCTCCATGGCTCTTGCAGCCCAACTTGCTGCCCCCCAAATAGTTGTCAGCCCCTCGACCGACGTCAAACTCAGTCCACCCGCAGGATGTTGTCTAGATCCTTATTGTTTGGTTGCTCGAGAGATGTCATCACGGCATTCTGGTCAGTGACGTCCACTTGAGCGGGACTGATAAGGAAGGGACCAGCACTCCGATATCAGGGCAGGATCCAGTGCCAACACGCGGCCATCAGGACATCCGAAATGACCAAGCCGCCCTGGTCACCCTCGCCGGGGAAGGCACAACCGAAGCAGGGCCCCTAGGCAACGCCGCCGCCGGGTTAGCAGCCCCACTGGAGACCGCTCAGGATCTCACGGCGGCTGCTTTCTTTGACGTCGACAACACCATGATGCAGGGCGCATCAATCTTCTACTTCGCGCAAGGTCTCGCCGCGAGGAACTTCTTCCCCGCCGGAGCGCTCGCATCGGCCGCGTGGCAGCAGTTGAGATTCAGGGTGGGCGGCAAGGAACTCAGCCCCGAGGAAATCCGCACCAGCCGCGAGCTGGCGCTATCGTTCGTCGCTGGACGATCTACCCAGCAGTTCGTCGAACTCGGTGAGGTCATCTATGACGAGCTGATGGCCGACCGGATCTGGTCCGGAACCCTGGAGTTGGCTCAGCTGCACATGGCGGCCGGCCAGCGGGTGTGGCTGGTCACCGCGACTCCAGTGGAACTGGCCACGATCATCGCCCGCAGGCTCGGTCTCACCGGTGCGCTGGGCACGGTGGCAGAGACCATCGACGGCGTGTACACCGGGCGACTGGTAGGCGACATCCTGCACGGAGCAGCCAAGGCGCGGGCGGTGCGCGGGTTGGCCGTGCAAGAAGGGCTCGACCTGCAACGCTGCACTGCATACTCCGACTCCGCCAACGATATCCCGATGCTGTCGGCGGTGGGCACCGCAGTAGCCGTCAACCCAGATCCAGATCTACGGGAAACCGCCCGCGCGCGAGGCTGGGACATCCAGGAGTTCCGGACTGGCCGCAAGGCGGCGAAGATCGGGGTCCCCTCGGTGCTCGGCATCGGAGTAGCGGCAGGCGCGGTCGCCGCAGGTCTCGCCTACCACCGCCGCCCCCGCGACTAGCTCCACCCCACCTCCTTCCCCACCGGCGTGTCGTGTTCTGGTGCCCGCCGTGTTGTGCTCCCCTGCACGCCGTGTCGTGCTCCCCTGCCCGGGTGCAGACAGTGACCATTTCTCTCAGAGCACGGGCACATCAGGTCGACACACCGGGCAGGGAGACACGACACGGCGTGCACCAGAGCACGACACACCGGGCTCCTGGCATACGCTGCCTCCCCGGCGGCCAGCAGGTGCTGAAACTACTTCTTCAGCTTGCGGCGCTGCACCCGGGTCTTTCGCAGCAGCTTACGATGCTTCTTTTTGGACATCCGCTTACGTCGTTTCTTGATCACCGAGCCCATGCTCGGCCTCCTCGCTGGTCGTCAAAGATCATGGATGCAACTGCGGCGCGGCCAGCCACAGGCGCGATTGGCCGCTCAGGGTACCCCTGATCGCATCCGCGACCAGCACCCGACCCGATCATCTCATCCCGCATCGAAGTAGGCGTTCTCCAGGTAACCGTGCACAGCCTCTTCCGGCACCCGGAAAGATCGACCGACTCGGACCGCGGGCAGATCACCCGCATGTACCAGCCGGTAGACCGTCATCTTGGATACTCGCATCATCGCAGCTACCTCAGCGACCGTGAGGAACTGCACCTTGGTCGGCCCGGCCTGCTCGTTTGTCAGCATCGGATATCGCGTCCTCACCACGTCGCGCGCCGCTGGGCTTCCCCTCCCGCGGTCCGTGACGCATTTGTTCTGATGAGAATAGCGGGACTGGTGGTGGCCGTGCGACTCCCATCCGTTAGAGTTGACCCAGTTGAAGGTGAGTCAGTTTTGACGGTGACGCCCCATATTGACCTTGAAGTCAGCCGAGGTGCTCGGCTCCAAGTTCGACCGACCGGTCCCGGGCCGCTTCGATGGCGTCCAGTAAGGCCGCGCGCACGCGGTGGCGCTCCAACTCCCGGATCGCCATGATCGTCGTTCCGCCCGGAGACGTCACCGCCTCGCGCAGCAGCACCGGGTGATCACCGGTTTCGCGGAGCATCGCGGCTGCGCCGACGGCTGACTGGGTGATCAGTTCGGTGACCAGCGGCCTGGGCAACCCCAGCAGGATCCCGGCATCAATCATCGCCTCCACCAGGTAGAAGAAATAGGCTGGCCCCGACCCGGACAGCGCGGTTACGGCATCCTGCTGGGTTTCCGGCACCCGGACCACCTTGCCCACGCTGCCCAGTAGTTCCTCGGTGAGCTCCAGATGAACGTCGGTGGCGAAGCGGCCAGCGGAAATCGCGCTCATCGCCTCGCCAACCAGCATCGGAGTGTTGGGCATCACCCGCACAACCGGCACACCGTCTGGCAGGCGCCGTTCATAGAGCGCGGTGGGCAGACCGGCGCACAGGCTCACGATCAGGGTGCTCGAGCTGATCAACCCGGCGAGCTCGGCCAGCAGCGGGTCGATGTCCTGCGGCTTGACCGCGACGACCAGAACGTCGGCCTTGCGTGCGGCGGTGGCGGTGTCCACCGCGGGCACCCGGTATGCCTGCTCGAGCACAGCGGCCCGCTCGGGATAGCGCTCGGTGAACATCAGATCCTCGGTGTTGCGGCCAGCATCGAGCAATCCGGACAGCAGCGCCTCACCGATCTTGCCAGCGCCCAGCACAGCGATCGTGGTCATGCCGGCAGGGTGCCAGACGTGTCCCCAGAACGCAGCAATGCGCGAAGGAAGAAGGCGACATTGCTGGGTCGCTCGGCAAGCCGGCGGGTGAGGTAGGCATACCAATCCGAGCCGTAGGGCACGTACACCCGGACGGTATTACCGGCGCTGGCCAGCCGCCGCTGCTCGGCAGGACGCACGCCGTAGAGCATCTGGTACTCGAAACTGCCCGGTGCTCGCCCGTACCAACGGACCCGTTCGCGCACAATGTCGATCAGGAGCGGATCATGCGTGGCGAACATCGGATAGCAGGACCCGGCCAGCAGCAGGTTGGTGCAGCGCACAAAACTCTGCGCGACCTCGTCTGAGGTCGTGAATGCGAGCTCCGACGGTTCGGCGTAGGCGCCCTTGCACAGCCGCACCCGGGCACCCACCTGAGCCAGCGCCCGGCAGTCCTCCAGAGTGCGGTGCAGCTGCGCCTGCAGCACCGCTCCGGTGCTGGGCCAGGTGCGACGCAGCTCGCTGTGCACCCGCAGCGTGGAATCCGTGAGGGTGTGGTCTTCGGCGTCCAGGGTGACGGTCGTGCCCACCCGCTGCGCGGCGGCACAGATCCGGGCGGCGTGCTGCGACGCCAGCGCCTCATCGAGGCGCTGACCGACCGCGGACAGCTTCAGGCTCACCTCCGTCCACCTGGTCAGATCCTCCGCGGCCAGGGCCGCCAACAGGTCGAGGTAGGCACGTACGGTGGACTCGGCGCCTGCCTCATCCGCGACGCTCTCCCCCAGGTGGTCCAAGGTCACCGTCAGACCGTCGGATACCAGCCCGGATGTGGCGGCTACCGCCCGCTCGGTGCTGTCCCCGGCAACAAAGCGGTCAACGACGTACCGGCTGAACGGGGCGGTGGCCACGAGCTTGCGGACGGCCGGATTGCCCGCCGTCGCCAGGATCAACGATCGCAGCACAACACAGCACGCTAGCGCGCGTCACGCCCCGATCCAGCATGCCCACGACCCAGCGTGCCCACGACCCGGGGGACAACAGCCCGGTGTCAGTTCGTCTCCGGCGCGCCGACCTCGCTCAGTTGCTGTGCTGGCTGCGGCTCAGGGCTAGCCGGCACTTCGGCAGTGTCCGCGATGTGCCCATCTTGCTCCGGGCCGGAATCGCTGCGCTGCCGGGTGTCCCGGACGGCAAACCGCACGGCGCCAGCGAGTATGACGATGCCGACGACGATTTCGATCACGATGATGGCGCTCATGACAAACCTTCGCTCCTTCACTCAGTGCTGACATCCCGACCGCTGCATTGAGTGACCGTTCCGTCACTACAAGTGCAAGCGAGCAAAGAGTAGCGCTTCGATCAAGAGGGCTCGCCGGTCCGGGCGGGTACGAGCGCGCCGGGTACTCACTTCGAGTACCACGGTGCCGCCGAAGCCACCGCTGGCCAGCGCCTGGCACACCGCAGCGCAGGGTTGGTTGCCCCGGCCGGGCACCAGGTGCTCATCGCGCGGCGCACCGCTGCCGTCACACAGATGCAGGTGCGCCAGCCGCGTTCCCATCCGCTGTGCCATCGCCACCGCGTCGGCTCTGGCCGTGGCGGTATGCGACAGGTCCAGCGTGTAGTGCGAGTACCCGACATCGGTGGGATCCGGTGACGGCAGGTAGCTGGAGATCTCCAGACTGCCACGGCGCAGCGGGAACATGTTCTCCACCGCGATCACCAGCCCGGATGCGGCCTCCAGCGCAGCGACCTGTGCCGGGAAGCCCACGGCGTAGTCGCGCTGCCAGCGAAACGGTGGGTGTATCACGACGGTATCGGCGCCCAGCTCGGCGGCCGCCCGCACGGTCAGGTCCAATCTGGCCGCTGGGTCTGCCGCCCATACCCGCTGGGTGATCAGCAAGCAGGGAGCGTGCAGGGCGAGCACCGGCATGCGGTAACGGGTCGCCAATGCGGCAACTGCGGCGGTGTCCTGGCTGACCGGGTCACCCCAGACCATCACCTCGACACCGTCGTACCCGAGCTCAGCGGCCAGCTCAAAGGCCACTGCGATCGATTCTGGCCACACCGAGGCGGTGGACAGGGCCACCCGGATCGAGTCGGCCGCAGCCACCGGTTATCGGCCGACGAGCAGCAGCGCGGCCGGGGATACCGTGACGAAAAGGCCGACCAGCACTGCGATCACCGTCGTCTGCAGGTCCTCCGCGCGCCGGACCCGTCGCACGATCCACACCAGCCCGGTGATCACGGCCAGTGCCACCACCAGCGCCAGCACCGGAATACGCTGCCAGAGCCACTCGCAGATCAGCCACAACGTGGCGCCGCCGACCACACCGATTCCGATCTGGCTCACCATCGCGGCCCATTCCCACAGCGGGGAACCCGACTCAGCAGAGTCGACCTCGGCCTGGGCGGTGGCGTTGCCGTCCTGCTCGGGGATGGCCCGGGTCGCCACGCCCAGGCCCGCCGGAGGCTGCGCTGTCACCCTCGGGGCCGTCACCCTCGGGGCGGTCACCGCTGGAGCAGTCACCGCTGACCGGCGCGCTGCTGTGGCGCTCATTGCCGGGGCAGTCACCGTTGACGGGCGCACTGCTGGGGGGATCATTGCTGGGGCGCGTGCCGGAGCAGGACTCGACCAAGCCACGGGCTTCGCAGACCCCCGGTCGAACCGGGGCAACTGGTCGGTGACCGGCCCGTCGGGCTGCGCGGTTCCAGGCTGCGCGGTTCCAGGCTGCGCGGTTCCAGGCGGCGCCGTCCCGGTAAGGGGTGCCCGCCTGGCCACCGCTGGCGGGGCGACTGGCACTCGTCTGGCCGCAACCGGACTGGCGGCGACCGAAGCAGACCCCACCGCTGGGGTCCAGTTGCCGCCGGTGCCACCGTTGAGCTTCGGCTGGGTCCCCGTCGACTCACGTGGCCGCACGTTCGGCTGGACAGTAGTGTCCGCGACGGCGTCGGTGTCATCGACAGCGCGACGGCGCCGCCGCCCGGTCGTCGGGGCCGGCTCACCGTATCGGGCCAGCAGCTCAGCCACGGTGAACTGCGCCCGCTCCTCAGGCTCGCTACTGCGCCTCATCGTCGTCTACCGTGCACCCCGGGACACCCTGCGTCCAGTCCGGCGAGGTGGGCGGCGGGTCAGCTGCGCCGTCCGGTCGATTCCATCCAGCCAGTCGAGCCAATCCAGCTTCCGCAAGATGACACCTTCCCGCAGCGCCCATGGGCACAGATCCATCTCCTCGACCCCCAGGGCCCGCATCGTGGCCTGGACCACGAGGGCTCCGGCGACGAGCTGGTGGGATCGGCTGGCGCTGACACCTTCCAAATCTGCCAGGTCCTCAGCGCTCATCCGGGAGATGAAGGCGATCACCTGGCGCAGCCCGGGATCGGTGAGGGTACGCCGGACCCGCGGGCCGGCCGACGATGGCGCAGCACCGCTGAGCCTGGCCAGCGAGCGGATCGTCTTCGAGGTGCCCACCACGCGGTCCGGAATACCGGCCGCGAGCAACTTGCGGGCCGGTTGTTCGAGCTGCTCGGCAATGTGCTCGCGCAGGGTTTCCAACTCGCGACGGCGGGGCGGGTCGTGGGTCAGCCAGGACCGGGTGAGCCGGCCGGCACCCAGCGGCAGCGACACCGCCACCTCGGGCTCCTCGTCCATCCCGCTGGCGATCTCCAGCGATCCGCCGCCGACGTCCACCATGAGCAACCGGCCCGCCGACCAGCCACACCATCGACGGACCGCCAGAAACGTCAGGATGGCCTCCTCGTCGCCGGAGAGCACTTGCAGCATGACGCCGGTCTCGGCGTGCACCCGGCTGAGCACCTCGATGGCATTGGAGGCATCTCGCACGGCTGAGGTGGCGAAGGCCATCAGATCCTCGCAGCCCATCGCCGACGCCGACGCGACGGCGCCGCGCACGGTGCGGATCAGGTGATCGGCACCCTCGCGGGTGATCTTCCCGCGGGAATCCATCTGCTCAGCCAGCCGCAGCACCGACTTCTCCGAGATCTGCGGCAACGGGGCGGCGCCGTGATGGGCGTCCACGACCAGCAGGTGGACGGTGTTGGAACCCACGTCGAGCACGCCGAGCCGCATGACAGGCCAGGCTACGCGGTGAGCGAGATCACGTGTCGTACTTGTATCCAAGGCCGCGGACGGTGAGCAGGTGCCTGGGTGAGGAGGGATCCTGCTCGATCTTGGATCGCAACCGCTTGACGTGAACATCCAGCGTCTTGGTGTCGCCGACGTAGTCCGCTCCCCACACCCGATCGATGAGCTGGCCGCGGGTGAGCACCCGGCCCACGTTGCGCAGCAGATACTCCAGCAGATCGAATTCCTTGAGCGGAAGACCCACCTCGTGGCCTGCCACGGTGACGATGTGCCGCTCGACGTCCATCCGCACCGGTCCCGCCTCCAGCACCGACGGCCCGAGAGTGGCGACGCTGGCGATCTGGCCGTCGGGGCCTTCCGTACCGCGGCGCAGCACCGCACGGATCCGCGCGATGAGCTCGCGGGCCGAGTACGGCTTGGTGATGTAGTCGTCGGCCCCGAGCTCCAGGCCCACGACCTTGTCGATCTCGCTGTCCCGGGCGGTGACCATGATCACCGGGACTGCGGAGCGTGCCCGCAGCTGCTTGCAGACGTCGGTGCCGCTCATCCCGGGCAGCATCAGATCAAGCAGGACGATGTCGGCGCCGTTGCGATCGAACTCCTCCAGCGCCTCCGATCCGGTGGCGGCCACCGCCGGTGAGAAGCCCTCCTTGCGCAGCAGGAAGGCCAGCGGGTCGGCGAAGTCTTCCTCGTCCTCGACGATCAGCACTCTGATCATGATGACCCTCCCACGTACTCGGGGGTGGATTGTGGGTGCAACGCTGGTGGTGGGTTGTCCGGGTGGGCGGGGATGCGCAGGGTGAAGGTGGAGCCGGTGCCGGGTTTGGACCAGAGTTGGACGTTGCCGCCGTGGTTGGCGGCGACGTGTTTGACGATGGCCAGGCCCAGGCCGGTGCCGCCGGTGG
>JBOHFK010000081.1:0-25462 GCA_050699635.1 Pseudonocardiaceae bacterium
TCACCACCCCGGAGTCACTGTTCCTGCTGCTGACCTCGGCGGCCAGGGAGTCGCTGCGCGGGATCCACACGGTGATCGTCGACGAGGTCCACGCTGTCGCCGCCACCAAGCGCGGCGCGCACCTGGCACTGTCCCTGGAGCGACTGGACGCCTTGCTGGATAAACCCGCCCAGCGCATCGGCCTGTCCGCCACTGTTCGTCCCGTTGAGGAGATCGGCTCCTTCCTCGGTGGGGGACGGCCGGTGCAGGTGGTGCAGCCGGAATCAGCCAAGACGATCGAGGTCACGGTGCAGGTGCCGGTGCCCGACATGTCGGCATTGGGTGAGCTGACCCAGGACGCCGACGGGGCGGTGGAACAGCGCGCCTCGATTTGGCCCGCCGTGGAGCGCAGGATCCTGGAGCTGGTAGGCGCGCACCGCTCAACGATTGTGTTCGCCAACTCACGGCGGCTGGCCGAGCGCCTCACCTCCCGGCTCAATGAGCTGGCGGCCGACGAGCCCGCAGTCCCCCGAGATCGGATGCCCGCCGAGCTGATGGGTCAGGCTGGGCTCGCCGGCGGCGCCCCCGAAGTGATCGCCAAGGCGCACCACGGCTCGATGTCGCGTGAGCAGCGCACCCTCGTCGAGGAGGAGCTCAAGTCCGGCCGGCTGCCCTGCGTAGTCGCCACGTCATCCCTCGAGCTGGGCATCGACATGGGAGCGGTCGAGCTGGTGGCACAGGTCGAGGCACCCCCGACCGTCGCCTCCGGCTTGCAGCGGATCGGCCGAGCCGGGCACCAGGTAGGAGCGGTGTCCCGAGGTGTGGTGTTCCCCAAGTTCCGCGGGGACCTGGTCTCCTGCGCGGTGGTCGCGGAACGGATGGCCAGCGGGGCGATCGAGGCACTGCGCTACCCCCGTAACCCACTGGACGTACTCGCCCAACACGTGGTGGCGATGGTGGCGCTGGATACCTGGCGCGTCGACGACCTCGCTTCCCTGGTCCGGCGGGCGGCGCCGTACACCGCATTGCCCGATTCGGCGCTGCACGCCGTCCTCGACATGCTGGCGGGGCGCTACCCGTCGGAGGAGTTCGGCGAGCTGCGGCCACGTATCGTCTGGGACCGGGTCAGTGACGAGCTGCGTGGGCGTCCGGGAGCGCAGCGATTGGCGGTTACCTCCGGCGGCACGATCCCCGATCGGGGGATGTTCACCGTGATGACACCCGGTGGTGCCGAAGGGCCAGGTTCCCGGGTAGGTGAACTCGACGAAGAGATGGTCTACGAATCCCGGGTAGGCGACACCTTCCTGCTCGGTTCCACCTCGTGGAAGATCGTTGACATCACCCACGACCGGGTCATCGCGCTGCCCGTGCCCGGCGAGCCGGCCCGGATGCCGTTCTGGAAAGGCGACGCACCCGGGCGGCCGCTGGAGTTAGGGCGGGCCCTGGGCGCCTTCGTCCGCGAGCTCAGCGGTGCCGGAGCGGACGCGGCGCGCAGCCGCGTCGAGGGGGTCGGGCTTGACGCCTGGGCCGCCGACAACCTGCTGTCCTACCTGCACGAACAACGCGAAGCCACCGGTCACGTGCCCGACGACCGCACCGTGCTGGTGGAGCGTTTCCGCGACGAGCTGGGTGACTGGCGGATGGTGGTGCACTCCCCGTTCGGCGCGCAGGTCAACGGACCATGGGCACTGGCGATCGGGGCCCGGCTGCGGGAACGGCGCGGCGTTGCGGCGCAGGTGGCCAGCGCCGACGACGGGATCGTATTGCGCCTGCCGGATGCATTGGACGCCGACGGCGCCGAGGTAACGCCCACGGCCGAGGACGTGCTGTTCGACCCGGACGAAATCGATCAATTGGTGATCGCCGAGGTGGGAGGTTCAGCGCTGTTCGCCTCCCGGTTCCGGGAGTGCGCTGCGCGGTCGCTACTGCTTCCGCGCCGCGATCCCCGGCGCCGCACACCGCTGTGGCAGCAGCGGCAGCGATCGGCCCAACTGCTCGCCGTCGCCTCGAAGTACGAGCAGTTCCCGGTGGTGCTGGAAGCGATGCGGGAATGCCTGCAGGACGTCTACGACCTGCCCGGGCTACGAGAGCTGATGTCTGAGGTACGCGCCCGGCGGGTCCGAGTGGTGGAAATCGCCACCCCGTCACCGTCACCGTTCGCCCGCAGCCTGCTGTTCGGTTACGTGGGGATGTTCCTCTACGAGCTGGACGCCCCACTGGCCGAGCGCAGGGCCGCGGCACTCGCACTGGACTCCACCTTGCTGGCAGAGCTGCTGGGCTCCGAAGCGATCCGGGAGTTGCTTGACCCCGAGGTCCTCACTGAGCTGGAGGCGCAGCTGCAGCACCTCGACCCCGAGCGGCGCGCCCGGGACGTGGAGGGGGCTGCCGACCTGCTGCGCACACTGGGCGATCTCACCGAGGCCGAGGCGGCGCGGCGCGGCGCGGCCCCGGAGTGGTTCGCCAAGCTCAGCGCGGCCCGGCGAGCCGTGATGGTCCGCATCTCCGGCGAGCCACGCTGGATCGCGATCGAGGACGCCGGACGGGTCCGCGACGCGCTCGGCGTGGCCCTGCCGGTCGGGGTGCCGGAGGTGTTCACCGAACCGGTGGCCGACCCGCTCGGGGATCTGCTCCTGCGCTACGCCCGAACGCACGGACCGTTCAGCGCGGCCGCTGCCGCAGCTCGGTTCGGGCTGGGGATCGCTGTGGTCGGCGCGGTGCTGGATCGGATGACCAGCACCGGCAGTCTGGTCCGCGGTGAGCTGCGCCCGGTTGAGCTCGGTGGCGGCGGCACGGAATATTGCCACGCAGAGGTGTTACGGCGGTTGCGGCGAGCGTCGTTGGCCCGCTTACGGGCCGAGGTGGAGCCGGTCGAGCAGGCGGCCCTGGGGCGGTTTCTGCCGGCCTGGCATGGAATCGGATCCTGGGACACGCCCAGCCCCGGCGGCGGGCCGGCTCGGCTACGCAGTGCATCCACCCTGGAAGACGTGCTCGGCGCGGTGGAGCAACTGGCTGGTGCCCCAGTGCCGGCCAGCGCACTGGAATCGCTGCTACTACCAGTCAGACTGCCGGGTTACTCCCCTGCGCTGCTCGACGAGCTCACTACCTCCGGTGAGGTGAGCTGGATCGGGTGCGGATCGCTGCCCGGTGGCGATGGGTGGATCGCGCTGGCCCCAGCCGATCTGGCCGATCTGGTACTGCCCGACCTCGATGAACAGCTTGTGCTGACCCCCCGACACCGTGGCGTTCTCCGCGCGCTGGGCTGGAATCCAGCCGGTGACCCCGCCGAGGGTGGGGCGCTGTTTTTCCGGCCGCTTGCCGACCGGGCCAGTACCTACCTGCTCGCTGACGGTGAACCGGCGCCTAGTGACGCCGACGTGGTCACGACTGTGTGGGACCTGGTGTGGGCGGGCTGGGTGACCAACGACTCGCTTGCGCCACTGCGGGCACTGGTATCCGGCCGCTCACCAGCGCACCGGCCACGCCGCTCGGCACCGCGCGGCCGGTACACCCGGATGCGCGCCGGCAGGCCTGGGCTGCCCTCCCGAACCGGCCCGCCGATAGTCGCCGGACGTTGGTCACTGTCACCGGCACCCCAGCCCGACCCCACCCGCCGGGCGCACGCTCGGGCCGAGACGTTCCTCGAGCGCCACGGGGTCCTCACCAGAGGAGCTCTGGGCACCGAGCGAGTCGCCGGCGGCTTTGCCGGCGTCTACAAGGTGCTGCGGGCAATGGAGGAATCCGGCCAGTGCCGGCGCGGGTACATCGTCGAGAGACTCGGAGCCGCGCAGTTCGCCGTCCCAGGCGCCGTTGACCGGTTGCGCGCCCTCGGCCAACCGGTCGACGGCCGTGCCTCCACGGTGGTCCTCGCCGCCACTGATCCAGCCCAGCCCTATGGGGCGGCCCTGCCGTGGCCACCCAACGTGGGTGATGTACGGCATCGACCTGGGCGCAAGGCCGGAGCATTGGCTGTCTTGGTGGACGGCGCCGCGGTGCTCTATGTCGAACGTGGCGGCCGGTCGCTGCTGTCGTTCACCGAGGACACCGGCAGCTTGCGTGCCGCGGTAGGTGCCCTCGCCGGCGCGGTTGCCCAGGGTTGGCTGGGTTCGCTGTCCGTGGAGCGTACCGATGGTGAGGCAGCGCTGGGGTCAGCGTTGGCCGAGCTGCTTCGGGATGCCGGGTTCCGCGCCACCCCCCGCGGACTGCGCCTACGCGCCTGATGCCAGAGCCGGCTCACTGCGTCGCGGGCCGCAACAGCGTCCAGAGACGGGCAACGGCCTCCTGGTCACCGGAGATGTCGACCGACTGGTCAGGTAGGCGTCCCCACGACCAGAGGTACAGGTCCATGGGATCGCCGCTCACTCTGGCGTCGGCAGACCGGGCGGCAGCCTCGTCCACCCGCTGGGCCGTGGAGCGGCCTGGCTCGAACAGTGCCAACCACCGCCGTTCTGCGGCCGACAAGGCCACCGTGCCCCGCTGGGGTGATGACATCCGCAGTTCACCGAGGCGGTGACCGAACCACAGAAATAGCACCTCATCAATGCCGTCAAGCGCGACGTCGGCGTCCACGGCGTGCACCGGGCCGCCCGCCGCAGCCTCCACGTCCACCCGGTGCACGGTCGTCTCATGCGCCATCCGGCGGCGCCAGAAGCCGTGAGTGCGATCCGCAGGCCACCAGGAGTCGCAGGGTTCGGCCGGGTCGTGCAACCCGAGCTCGGTGACCAACTCATCCAGGCCGCTGCGCACGAAGCCCACCAGGTCGCCATCGGTCGGAGATCGCTGCCACTGCTCGGGTGGACGACCGTCGTGCACCCACAGCCGGGTCACCCGGTGCACGCTCCCGACGTGGCGCAGGGTCTTCTCTAGGGTGAAATCCGGACAGCCGGGTACTTCGGCCTGCGCGGCGTGCGGCAACGCGGAAGCTGCCGCATTGAGCATCAATTCGCCTTCTATCCCGATCACATCCAGCAGCCGGCCGTAGTCGATCAGCGACCGAGGAGGCGTCATGGAACTGTCCTCGTCACCGAGCGCCGCGCGAGGATGAGGAACTGGCCGGCCTGCCGCACCATGTCATCGGCATCGCGGTTGGTCACCAGACGGTGGACTCCGGCCTCGGCGGCTGCCCGGGTGCTCGAGGCGGCGGCAAAGAACGTCGACCATTCCGCAAGTTCCGGTGCGACCTCCGTGAGCAAGGTCCATGCGCTGGTGGGCTGAGCGCGGCGCCGCGGGCGGGTTCGGGCGGCTAGTACGGCGGCTGCCGCGCGCAGCGCTGCGAGGTGTGCCTGGGCGTAGCGTTCGACAGGATGTGTGGCGTACTCGGCGTCGAGAAGTCCTTGTCGGGCTTGCTCGAGGAGGCCGCGGGTGCCGGGCGGGTAGTGCCTGTTGCTGTCATAGTGTCGGGGGCTGTCATGGTGTGTAGGGCTGTCATACCGCAACCCACTGGATGGGGTGAGCGGAGCTACAGCGGGCACGTCGACCTCCTGGGTCGGGAGTCGTAATGGGCAACATGGATCGACTCGGTCGTCGGGAAGGGGGCCGTCGGGAAGGGGGCCGTCGGGAAGGGGGCCGTCGGGAAGGGGGCCGTGGGGAAGCCGGCGGAGTCCGGCGGCGACACGCTTCCCCCGTGCCACCGCCGGACCCTTGTTCGAACATATGTTCGACACCGCTCAAGATTAACCCCTTGAGACGGGGCTGCGTCAAGGGCCAATCCTGGAAAGGCGGCAGGTCTGGGTCTGGCCGTGGTCTCATGGGAGCCGTGCACCCCGTTGATACCGCCCGTTTCGCCGGGACCCCGGCCAGCGCAGGAGGTCGGCGGTGACCGCGATGCGCGCCCGTGAACCGGCCAGGCTGACCGAGCTGACGCCTGCGCAATTGCGCGAAAGGCTGGACGACGCGCTGCGGATCTATGTGACTGCGATGCGCTACCCACCCGGCACCGCCCGGCACCGGAGCCCGATGTGGTTGGAGCACATGCTCCGGGCCGGGTGGTTGTGCATGGCCGCGTTCGAAGCGGACACCCTCGTGGGTATCGGCTACGGTTACCGCGGCGCGCCCGGCCAATGGTGGCATGACGAGGTGCACCGTGGCCTGCGAATGGTCGATCCCGCCGCGGCACAACGCGAGCTGGCCAGCTATTTCGAGCTGACCGAACTGCATGTGCATCCGGACGCTCAGGGCAGGGGCATTGGCGCTGCCCTGCTCACCGAGCTCCTCACCAGGGTGGATGCCCCACGCGCGTTGCTGTCCACTCCTGAGGGCCCGACCAGGGCCTGGCGGCTCTACCGCCGGTTCGGGTTCACCGACCTACTGCGTCACTACCACTTCACCGGCGACTCCCGGGACTTCGCCGTGCTGGCCCGTAGCTTGCCGCTCTAGA
The DNA here is from genome assembly GCA_050699635.1 of Pseudonocardiaceae bacterium. Taxonomy (GTDB): domain Bacteria; phylum Actinomycetota; class Actinomycetes; order Mycobacteriales; family Pseudonocardiaceae. The sequence goes on from JBOHFK010000081.1 coordinate 6,353, forward strand.
GCACGGCAGGTTGGGTCATCCGGGGACCGTGGGCTCCGGAAGTGGCGGCCAACCGAACCGGGACACCGCCGTGGCCGAACCCGGGCACGAGCGGGTTCGTACTACCCCTATCGTCGGCATACACAGCGAGTGCTGGCCTGGCTACCCGGTGCCGTCACCACGATCGCAGGAGGTTCGATGGCGCAGGGGAACGCCACCCACCGAGCCCGGACTCGGTCCCTCAACGGGCTCGCGAAGAATCAGCAGATTCCTCCACTCGATGACGACCTCCGCGCCGAAGTGAACCGGGAGCTGGCCGCGTTCCTGCAGGCCAAGCGCAACGAGGCCGCCCAGATCGACCCGCAGTTCGTCACCGCCGTGGACTCGCTGAGCGAGTTCGTCCTCGGCGGTGGCAAACGACTGCGCCCAACCTTCGCCTGGTGGGGCTGGCGCGGTGCGGGCGGCTCGCCGGCCGACCCACAGGCCCGGGCGGTGCTCCGCGCGGTGAGCGCCCTGGAGCTGATCCAGGCCTGCGCTCTGGTCCACGACGACCTGATGGACGACTCGACCACGCGGCGCGGTGCACCAACGGTGCACGTCGAGTTCGCCGCCAGGCATCGTGCCGCGGGATGGTTGGGCACGCCGGAGCGCTTCGGCGCCGCCACCGCCATCCTGCTCGGCGACATCGCGCTGGCCTGGGCCGACGATATGCTGCGAGGCGCAGGTCTGTGGCCTGATCAGCTGAGCAGAGCGCACGCCGTGTGGCAGTCCATGCGCACCGAGGTGCTCGCCGGGCAATACCTTGATGTTCTCACCCAGGCCTGCGGCGACGAGACGCCCGAGACCGCGCTGCAGATTGACCGGTACAAGACCGCGGCCTACACCGTGGAGCGCCCGCTACATCTAGGTGCCGCGATCGCCGGAGCGAGCCCGGCGCTGATCCACGCCTACCGCTGCTTCGGCGCGGACATTGGTGTCGCCTTCCAGCTCCGAGACGACCTGCTGGGTATGTTCGGCGACCCGCAGGTCACCGGCAAGCCGGCCGGCGACGATCTGCGCGAGGGGAAGCGGACGCTGCTGCTGGCCTTCGGTCTGCGGGCCGCCGACGAGAAGCGCCAGACCGGAGCAGCCGACATCCTGCGCGGCGCGATCGGGAACCCACAGGTCGACGAGGACACCGTCACCGAGGTCCGCGAATTGCTGATCAAGGTCGGCGCGGTGGCCGAGGTGGAACGCCGGATCACCACGCTCACCGACTCAGCGCTCTGCATCCTGCGCAGCACAGAGCTCGACGAGCCGGCCGGCACCAGACTCACCGAACTGGCCGCGCAAGCCACCCGCCGGGCGCATTGAGCGGCCACGCGTACCGTGCCACCCATGCGCACCGTCTCGGGACCCACCGATCACGTTGTCGTCGTCGGCGCCGGGCTGGCCGGGCTGGCCGCGGCACTTCACCTGCTCGGATCCGGACGGCGGGTGACCGTGCTGGAGTCCCAGCCCCATCCGGGTGGCCGGGCTGGACGGATGGATCTGGGTGGCTTCCGGCTCGATACCGGCCCCACTGTGCTGACCATGCCGGAGCTGGTCGATGAGGCACTGGCCGCGGTGGGCGACTCACTGGCCGCGCGGCTTGAGCTGGTGGCGCTGCACCCGGCCTACCGGGCCCGTTTCGCAGACGGGTCGGTGATCGACGTGCACACCGATGCCGCGGCCATGGAAGCCGAGATACGGGCCGTGGCCGGTGCGCGCGAAGCGATCGGCTACCTGAAACTACGCCGCTGGCTGACCAGGCTGTACCAGGTCGAGATCGGCCGGTTCATCGGCGGCAACTTCGACTCCCCGCTGGATCTGGTGGCCGGCCGGGACGCCGTCCGCGATCTGGCCACGCTGGCTGCACTGGGCGGTTTCGGCCGGCTGGGCGCCCAGGTCGGTCGCTTCCTGCAGGACGAGCGACTGAAAAGAATCTTCTCCTTCCAGGCCCTCTACGCCGGAGTACCCCCGCAACACGCCCTCGGGGCGTACGCGGTGATCGCCTACATGGACACCGTGGCAGGCGTCTGGTTCCCCCGGGGGGGAATGCAGGCGCTGCCCCAGGCGCTCGCTGATGCGGCCTCCGACGCCGGCGCCGAACTGCACTACCAGACGACGGTGACCGCCCTCGAACGCTCCGGAGATCGCGTCACCGCGATACGCACCGCCGACGGCCAACGGATCAGCGCCGATGCGGTGATCCTGACGCCTGATCTCCCGGTGGTGCACCGGCTGCTCGGCCGCGCGCCTCGGAGATTGGTGCCACTGCGCTGGTCACCCTCGGCGGTGGTGCTGCACGCCGGCGTCCGGCCGGGCAGCGGACCGGGCTGGACGGGGCTGGCCCACCACACGATCAGCTTCGGCCAGGCGTGGGAACGGACCTTCGACGAGATCATCTACCGCGGGCGGCTGATGACCGATCCGTCGCTGCTGATCACCCGTCCCACCGCCACCGATCCGAGCCTGGCCCCGGAGGGCCGCGAGCTGCTCTACATTCTCGCGCCCTGCCCCAACCTGCGCACCGCACCGCTGGACTGGGCCACTCTCGGATCCGCCTACCGCGACGAGCTGGTAGGCACCTTGGAGCAGCGCGGACTAACCGATCTGGGCGACGCCATCGACGTCGAACACCTGGTCACACCCGCAGACTGGGCGGCCCAGGGGCTGGCGGTGGGAACACCCTTCTCGGCGTCGCACACCTTCGCCCAGACCGGGCCCTTCCGCCCAGCCAACCTGGTCCGCGGACGGAGCAACGTGGTACTCGCTGGGTGCGGCACGACGCCGGGAGTGGGCGTGCCCACCGCACTCATCTCTGGCAAGCTCGCCGCTGCCCGGATTACCACTGGGACCCGGCAACGGACCACCATCGCCGGCTGACGCCGGTTGCGCCGTCCTCACGGCTCGGTCACTACTAGGTCACGACCAGGTCACCACCGGTTTCACCTGCGCCACGCTGTGGGACCATACGGGCCGCCATGACGTCGCAACCGAGGCCTTCGACAGCGGTCCCTGGCTACGCGCTGCTAGGTCCGCCGCCAGGCCACGGACCGCAGCAGCAACAGGCCAGGTTGCTGCTTGACCGGCTGCGCCCGGGGCGGCTGCTGTCGGGCACCGTGCTGCTCGGGCTGGCCGGGTCGGTAGTGATCGCCCTGATGGCGGTCGGGGCGGGTGGCATCCTCATCACCGATCCGCTGATCACCGGAGGTGCACTGTCCTGGATCCGCTACGGGCACGGACACGACCTGACCACCGCAGGGCTCTACCTCGGCGTCGGCATGTTGGTATGGGCGTGGGTGCGGCTGGGCCGCGACGTGCTGGCCGGCACGGCCACCGTCGCGCAGGTGAAGCTCGCCACTGCGGTATGGGTGGCTCCCCTGGTGCTCTCACCGCCGCTGTTCACCAGGGATGTCTACAGCTACCTGGCACAAGGTGCGCTCGCTGCGCGCGGGCTGGATCCCTACCAGGTGGGACCCTCGAAGCTGCCGCCCGGTGCCGTCGCGGACAACGTGCACTACGTGTGGCAGACAACCCCGGCGCCGTATGGGCCGTTGTTCATCTTCATCGCCAAGACGATGAATCAGTTGACCGGCGACGACCTCGTCCTGGGCGTGATCGGCATGCGGGTGGTGCTGCTCAGCGGGTTGGCTCTGCTGGTCTTCGCGCTGCCCCGGCTGGCCCAGCACCTCGGCGGCAATCCCACTGTGACGCTCTGGCTGGTGATCGCGAACCCGCTGACCGTCGTGCATCTGGTCGGTGGTCCGCACAACGATCTCCTGATGACCGGCCTGCTGGCGACGGGCACCTTGCTGGTGCTGGAGCGCCGGCACGTCGCCGGGATAGCGTTGGGCACGATGGCGATGGCGATCAAGGCATCAGCCGGTATTGCGCTGCCGTTCCTGGTCCTGATCTGGGCGGCTCGGCTGCCCGGTAGCCGCGGCGCCACGTTGCTCCGGGCCGGCCTCGGCGGCGTCGCGGTATTCGGCGCAATCTTCGCCGCCATCACTTCGCTCTCCGGCGTGGGCCTGGGCTGGATCCCCGCCCTGGACACTCCGTCGCTGATCGTCAACTGGATGTCCTTGCCGACCGCCGCCGGTGAGCTCACCCACCGCCTGGTGTCCCCGTTCGGCCATGTGAGCGACCACCCGTTCATCGTGATCTGCCGAATGCTGGGGTCCGGGGTGTTCCTGGTCATCTTCGCCCGGCAATGGTGGCTGGCCAGGGACGGCGGAGCCCAGGCAGTTCGGCGGGCTGCGCTGACGTTGCTGTGGGCGGCGCTACTGGCTCCGGCCACCCTGCCGTGGTACTTCAGCTGGGCGCTCGTGCTCGCCGCCGCCCTGCCGTGCCCGCGGCGCACCCTGGCGTGGGCCGTCGCAGGCTCTGTCTGGCTGGTCGTGTGCACCTACCCCACCGGGGAGGATGCCTTCGCCGCATGGCCTTACCAACTCGCGATGGTGACCGCGTCGCTGGTGGCGGCGACGGCCCTGCTGCGCCGCGACCCCCTGAGCTTGCGCCGACGCACCGAGCCCGGAGTTCCGGCGACGGCCGTGAGATGAGTCGTGAACTTGATGCCGCAGGCATCGTCGAGCCGGCGTTGCGGATGTCGTACACCCGATGCCGGGAATTGAACGCTGCGCACGGCCGCACCTACTTCTTGGCGACCCGGCTGTTGGCGCCGGCGCAACGGCCGGCGATCCATGCCCTCTACGGGCTGGCTCGGTACGCCGATGAGATCGTCGACGACCTCTCCGACACTCGGCCGTGGCCGCAGCGGGTGGCCGAGTTGGACGCGCTGGCCCAGCAGTTGCGCGACGGGCTAGCCGCGGGCCATTCGGACCATCCCGTGCTCGCGGCGCCGGTGCACGCGGCGATTCGCTACCGGATCGATCCACAGCACTTCACGGACTTCATGGTCTCCATGCAGATGGACCGGCCGGTGGAACAGGGCGGAATTGCCGGCTATCGAACCTTCGACGAGCTGGCCCGCTACGTATACGGCTCGGCGGCGGTGATCGGGCTCCAGGTGCTGCCGATCCTGGGCACAGTGGTCCCCCGGAAGCGGGCCGAGCCGCACGCCGCCGCGCTGGGCATCGCGTTCCAGATCACCAACTTTCTCCGCGACGTCGGCGAGGACCTCGACCGCGGGCGGGTGTACTTGCCCGCCGACGAGTTGGCGTCGTTCGGGGTGGACCGGGAGCTGCTCAGGTGGTGTCGCAACACCGGGGGGACTGATCTCCGGGTGCGTCGCGCGCTGGCCTACCTGGTGGCCCGCACCCGGGCGATCTACCGCAGGGCAGCACCGGGGATACCGATGCTCGCCCCGGTGTCCCGCGCCTGCGTGGCCACTGCGTTCCGCCTCTACGGCGGCATCCTGGACGAGATCGAGGCGGCTGATTACCACGTACTGGCCCGCCGCGTGGCCGTGCCGCGCCACCGGCGGCTCGCCGTCGCGCTGCCCGGCTTGAGCAGGGCCCTGCTGGCGCGGACAGTGCGACCAGCCGAAGACCGCTAGCAGCGTGTCATTCCAACTCCGCCAGCCGGTAGACCCGCTTCGCGTTGTCTGCACCCACCAGCTGAGCGACACGCACCGCGTCGGAGCCCGACCACTCCCCCGACTCCACCCATTCACCGAGCACGCTGGCCATCGCGCGCCGCCACAACACGGCACCGAGATGATGCAGCTCGGCGGGGCCCCATGCGTCGGAGGAAAATAGCAGCTTGCCGAACGGGGCCAATTCCAGCGATTCCGCGACAATGGCTCGGGAACGCGCACCGGTGTAGTTCACCGCCAACCCGACGTCGAGATACACGTGCGGAAACACCTGGGCCAGGTAGCCTGCCGTGCGGTGATAGGGGTAACAGTGGAGCAGCATCACCGGTACCCGGCGATCGTGTATCCGGCGCAGGAATCCGGTCATCAGCGAAGGATTGCAGCGGTGCAGAGTCAGGTCGGGATCTCCGTACCCGACGTGGAACTGCATGGGCAGGTCATGCTCGGCACCGGCCCAGAGCAGGTGGCGCAGCAGAACCGGATCGGTCAGGCGTAGCTCGCCCGCCTCTTGTTGCCGTAGCCACTGCCCCGCCGCGCGGCGTACGTCGCCGACACCGGGAGGTTCAGGATCAAAGTCGAGGCCGTACCGGTAGGCGATCACAGACTTGAGCCCGACCGCGCAGCGGGCCCGTTCGCCCAGCGTCGAGGCGAACCGGTCGGCGAAACCGGCGGCGTCCACACCGCTCGCCGCCACCTGCTCGGCAACTGATTCCAGGCGCACGATCTCCGAGGCTGCCGCGCCGGAGGCCTTCGCCATGTCGGCAGGCCCCAGAGTGTGCTCAGCGCCGTAGCCAGTCTCAACGAGGAACCATCCGATGCCGCTGGCGGCGAGCAGCCGGCGAGTCACCTCGTGCGCGCCGAGTTCCCTCCGGCGGGCGAGATATGCCGTGGCATCCGCATGGGGAGGCAGGTCGAGCACCGGAGCGCACCAACGGCGAACCGCGAAACCCACCTGGGAGTCCAGCTGCGTCGTACCTGCAGGTGCTGGCCATGGTGACTCGCTGAAGCCGGCTTCAAACGCGGCGGGCCCCAGTTCCTCCCTCGTGGCGCCGTGGACGTGATGATCCACCAAACGCAGACCGTCGACCGCGGCGCGCAGCGCGTCAGCGCTCACGGACGGTGATGGTTTGGGCGTAGGCTGCCAGACCTCGCGCGTTCTGCTTGGTGAATCGTTCGATCCCCCACCGCAGCAGCCAACCGGTGCCGGGCACCTTCGGCCTGAACGCGACGCGCCAGCGGATCCTCGTTCCGTCAGCTACTGGTTCGAGATCGACATCTCCACGGTAATCCCGCACCGGGAGCCCCGATACGTGCCGGTAGCTGAACCGGCGATCGGGAATCAGCTCCGCGATCTGGTCCCGTCCAGTGATCCTCCCCTTGCGGAACACTCTGATCGCGCCGACTCGGTCCTGCACCCCATCATCGGCCGCTTCGCGTTGGAACGAATCGATTCCCGTCCATCGCGGCCAGCTCGCACCGTCCTGTAACAGTGCGTACACATCTTTGGCCGCAGCGCGCGTGTGGACCTCGACATCGATGTGCTGCATATGAACCATGTGGTACATGTACCATCTGGTTCAATCCCGATGCCTCCCCGCCGGACAGTTCGACGTGCACCGAAGCGAGCGCAGGTTAACGTGGGTGGGTGCCCTTAAGCGATCACGCGGATGCTGGTGGCCTGGCTGACGGCGGGGATGCGGACCTGTCGGTGATCGGCGCCGTGCTGGCTGACCGGAGCCGGTGCAAGATCCTGCTCGCGCTGGCCGACGGGCGTGCCCTACCGGCCGGCATGCTGGCCAGCGAGGCAGGTGTCAGCGCTGCTACCGCCAGCTCCCACCTGCACAAACTCTGCGCGGCAGGGTTGCTTGAGGTGGCGCGCAGCGGCCGCTACCGCTACTACCGGCTGGCCGGAGACGAGGTCGGCCAGCTCATCGAGACGGTGGCCCGGCTCTCGCCGACGCAGCCCATCCGCTCGTTGCGGGAAGGCACCAGGGCGCACGCCATCCGGCTGGCCCGGCGCTGCTACAACCACATCGGCGGCCGTCTCGGTGTCGCGATCACTGCTGCGCTGATCAATCAAGACTGCCGCATTGGGCATGACGGCGGCCGGCTCCCCGGTCCGGACCGGTCCACTTACCGGCTCACCGGAGCCGGCCGCCACATCCTCGGCGGGCTCGGGGTCGCGCTGCCTACCGACAGCCAAGTGCATTGCTGCGTGGATTGGACCGAACGACGTCCGCATATCACCGGGCGCCTCGGACATGCGTTGCTCGACACCCTCACGGCCGCAGCCTGGATCCACACTGCCGACCACTCACGTGCCTTGATCACGACCGAGGCGGGCAAACGGGGTCTCCGCGAGCACCTGGGCCTGTCCTGGCCACCGCCAGCAGTCAGTGCAGATCGATCTGGCCGGTCGCGCCCGCAACGGTGATCTGCTGTCCGGTGGTGATCCGCAGGGTCGCGTCGGGTACCCCGACCACCGCGGGGATGCCGTATTCGCGGGCGACCACGGCGCCGTGCGAGTTCGCCCCACCCATCTCCATCACCAGACCGCCCGCGGTGAGAAACAGCGGCGTCCAGCCAGGATCGGTCGAGGGTGTGACCAAGATCTCCCCCGGTTCCAGGCGAGCCCCGACCGGGTCCAGTATCACCCGCGCCATCGCGGTCACCGTCCCGGCTGAGGCCGGAGTGCCCGTCAGCTGACCCCCAGCCAGCTGACCAGGGGCGGCGAGCGCCTCCGGTTGGGTGCCGTCGGAGAGCATCACCCGCGGCACCTGGCGGCGCCGTAACTCCCGTTCGTACTCTTCCCGGCGCTGCGCAACGGCCACGCGTTGGTCCACACCCGCCAGCGCGGCCCGAGCTTGTGCGAAGTCGAGGAAGAACACGTCCTGCGGCTGGGCCAGCACGCCGGCTTCAGCGAGGTCAGCACCGACGGCGGCCAACTGTTCCCGGACGTGTGCCAGCACGAGCACCAGATAGTCCTTGTGCGTCTCGCGCATGCCGGCCAGCGCCCGCGCCCGTCCCAGCGCACAGCGCACCGCGGCGGCGCGCAGCCGGCTGCGCCGGCGCACTCGGGCGACCAATCGCGTCGAGGTGGCCTCGGCGGACCGGGCGGACCGGGCGAACTGCACGTCCGGCGCGTGGTCCGGGTCCTCGAGCCGCAGGTAGTTGGCCAGTACACCCAGAACGTAGGTCGGGTCATCAGACCACCGGGGCATGCCCAGGTCGATCTCAGCGACCGCGTGGTGACCGTGCCGGCACAGGAACTCGGTCAGACCCTGCTGCAGCACTGGCGGCAGATCGCGATCGGTGAAGCGGTGCGCCAGGGCTGCCGGGGTGGCCTCCCGCAGGGCCGCAGCGGCGGCCGGGTCGGCGCGAAGCCTGGTCGCCAGCTCCCACAGCTCAAGATCCATCTCCGTGGTGACGTTGTGCGGCAACCCGCGCAACACCTCGCCCAACTCGCCGGGTTCGACGTCGTCGTGGGCGAGTTTGCCGGCCAGCGCCAACGCGAGAAACCCAGCGGCGGCAGCCGGTACGACCATCGGCATGATCGGGACGATCTCGGTGTGCAGCAGAAGTTGGGCACGATCCAACCGTTGCGCGGCAGTCAGATCCGCCGGCACGGTGAGCCGCGCCTGCAACCGCCGGCCGACCTGGCTCACCCGCCGCCGTTCCGCCGCGGGGCGGATCAGCCCGTGGGCGAGGTGCAGCGGAATCCGGAAGTGCACGGCCACAGAGAGTATCCGCCGGATAAATGGCCACCAGGACGTGTTGAGCACTCCGAGCCGGGAGTCGGCACACAATTGCCGGAGCACCACCGCCGACCGAGCTTCCATCACGTCGAGAATCCGGGGCACCACTGTCCGGCCAATCCGGTTGCGCAGCGCGGACGTCACGTCGAGGAAAGGCCGGCCGCCGGCTTCCGCAAACGCCGCGGGCCCGGCCAGCGGGTCGGCTACCGCGGATCCGAAGATCAGCTCCGACCCGCAGGAGCCGAACAGCCGGGCTGCTGCGTTACCCATCGGGGTCATCGGGCGAGTGAGGCCTTGGGCGAGGCTGATGCAGAGGTAGACGTGCAGATCCCGATCCGGCGGAGTGGGCAGCGGATACAACGTGGTAATCGGCCGGGACTGGGTCAGCCACACCGTCCCAGCGGCGTCCACTGCCCACTCGATGTCCTGCGGTGCGCCGTAATGCCCCTGAACGCGCTGGCCCACTCGAGTGAGATCACGGATCTCCGCCTCGCTCAGGCAGGGCTGCTCGGCGTCCGCCGGTAGTGCGACCGACTCGGTTCCGCCGCCGGGCAGCGGCCGGACGGCCACCCGCTTGTCTCCCAGTCTGCGTTCCAAGACTCTGCCATTTGCTGGGCCGGAAGGATCAACGACGAAATGATCGGGGTTGACCGCGCCGGACACCACTGCTTCGCCCAGCCCCGGGCTGGCGTCGATGACCGAGTGGCCACGGTGGCCGGTCACCGGATCTGCGGTGAAGAGCACACCGGCGACACGCGGCTCGATCATCTGCTGGACGACCACCGCAAGCCGCACGGTGGCGTGATCGATGCCATTGGTCGTTCGGTAGCTCACTGCCCGGTCAGTCCACAACGACGCCCAGCATCGGCGCACCGCGTCGAGCACCGCGGCTGAGCCAATGATGTTGAGGTAGGTGTCCTGCTGACCGGCGAAACTCGCCCAGGGCAGGTCCTCGGCGGTTGCCGAGGACCGCACCGCGACCGGCACGTCGTTTCCGAGCGCGCGGTAAGCACGGTCCACCGCCACAGCGACGGCGTCCGGTATCGGCGAAGCGAGGATGGCGGCCCGAGCTCGCTCGGCTAACCCGTCGGGCGAGCCCACATCCGGCGCCCCGCCATCGAAAGCCTCCGCGGCGACCTGCTGGTAGGCCGCCGTGGTGACGCAGAATCCGGGTGGCACCGGGAACCCCGCGCGGATGAGCTCACCGAGGTTCGCCGCCTTGCCGCCCACCACCGGCAGCAACTGCGCAGTAAGGCAGTCGAGGTCGAGGACAAGTTCCTGGTCGATGGCACCAGGTCGCTGAGCTGTGGTCATGCTCGACGGTATCCCTGCCGGACACAAAACTCAACAACTGATGAAAAACTGTTCAGCGGTGCTCACCGACGAGTTGATCGACCGTCGTCCCATCGACCAGCCGGTCCAGCGCGGCGATCATAGTGACGCATTCGCGGGCGGGGTGGTCGGCCGGACAGTTCAGCGCGTGGGCGAGAAACCGCTGCGCACCTTGCGCCTGCGCGATCACCTCATCCAACTCGGCGATCTGCTCACGCACGGCCGATCGGGATGAGATCCATGGATTCGATTTGACTTCAAGCCGGCTTGAACCCGCAAGGTGAATCCATGACCACTGATGCCGTCAATCACCACGCCAACCATCCGGGCTTCGCCGGGGTCACCGGACTGTTGGCCGGACTCGCTATGAACGCCGCGGGCAACGCCACCGCCCGTCTCGTCGCTGATCTGGCCGCCGTGTCGGATGCCGATCGTGTTCTCGACGTCGGTTGCGGCCCAGGCAGCGCCGTGAGAGAAGCCGCCCGCCGGGGCGCACAGGTGACCGGAGTGGATCCGGCACCCGTGATGCTGCGCCTGGCTCGAGCGTTGACTCGCGACCGAGCTGGGATCAACTGGGTCGATGGCAACGCGGAGAATCTGCCAGAACCAGACGGGTCGGCGACGGTGGTCTGGTCGCTGGCGACCATTCACCACTGGATGGACGTCACCGGGGGGCTCGCCGAGGTGCGGCGGGTGCTCACCACTAGAGGGCGGTTCCTTGCACTCGAGCGCCGCGTGCGTTCCGGCGCCACCGGGCTCGCCAGCCATGGCTGGACCGATCCGCAGGCCGAGTCCTTCGCGGCTCAGTGCCGGGCTGCCGGTTTGGAAGAGGTGCGGGTCGAGCAACATACGCCTGGCCGACGTGCCGTCTTTGTGATCAGAGCCATCCGACCATGAAGGTTCCGAGGCCAGGCGGCAGGCGTGACGACCCGGACCCGGTTGGTAGCCTTACGCTGCGAGGACAGTTCGAGCGCTGGCCTGGCGAGACAACACCCATGATCACCGTTTGGGAAGAATCAGCCGCGGTCAGCGCGGTTAATTCTTCCCAAACAGCGATCATGACACGGGCTGCGCTGGTAAATGCAGAATCAACACGCTTGTACGACACCTGGAAGCGAGACTGACCTACTGATGCTCGACCGCGCGGTCATCGATGCACTGTTCCCTCCCGACCTGCCCGAACCCGAGCACTGGGAGCAGCGCTACCCGCCGCGGCCACTCCCCGAGGGCGCCCAGGTCACCCGGTTCGGCCCGTCGCCGACCGGTTTCGTGCACATCGGCGGCATCTATGTGGCCACTATCGACCGCGACATCGCGACGCGCTCCGGCGGCGTTTACCTGGTGCGCGTGGAAGACACCGACCAGTCCCGCGAGGTCGAAGGCGCCCTGGTCCAGTTCGCCCGAGCGTTCGGCTATTTCGGTATCTCCCCCGACGAAAACGACACAGATGAAAACGATACAGATGAGAACGGCAGCTACGGGCCCTACCGGCAGTCCGCCCGCGACCACATCTACCTCACCTACGTGCGGGAACTGCTGCGCCAGGGCAAGGCATACCTGTGCTTCGCCACCAAGGACGAGCTCGCCGGCATCACCGCCCGCCAGCAAGCCGCAAAACTCCCCACCGGTTACTACGGATCATGGGCCATCTGGCGCGAGGCCGATCCTGCCGCTGTGCAGGCCAAGCTGGCTGACGGCGCGCCGTATGTGGTGCGCTTCCGCGCTCCCGACGGCGCCGAAGGGCGCCGGGTCCGGTTCACCGATGCGATCCGCGGTGAGTTGGAACACGAGGCTAATCGCAACGATACCGTCATTCTTAAATCGTCGGATCACTCCCCACGACTGCCGACCTACCATTTCGCGCACGCTGTGGATGACCACCTGATGCGCGTCACACTGGTCATCCGCGGCGAGGAATGGATCTCCTCGGTCCCCCTGCATCTGCAACTGTTCGACGCCTTGGGCTTCCAGCAGGCCACCTACGCACATATCGCCCCGCTGATGAAACAGATCCCCGGCGGGAAACGCAAATTGTCCAAACGTGCAGACCCCGAAGCCAGCGTCGATTTCTACATCGAAGCGGGCTACCCCGCCGAGGCCGTCCTGTACTACTTACGCGGACTGGCCAACGGGCGGCTCGCCGAACTTCCGCTCCACGAAGCACTCGCCACCCCCATCCGGCTGGACCAGTGCGGCGTCGCCGGCCCACTGGTGGACCTGGTCAAACTCGAGGACATCAGCGCCGACCACATCGCTACCCTGCCCGGCGCCCGGGTCCTGGATGCCGTCCGCACCTGGGCTGGCCAATTCGACCCCGATCTGGCTACCGTCCTGGACGCCGAGCACGATCTCGCGCTGCGCGCGCTGGCCGTGGAACGCGAGGGGGTCGCCAATCCGCGCAAGGACCTGCGCAAATGGTCAGACTTCCGCGCAGCCTATGGATTCTTTTTCCGCCAACTGTTCACCACGATGTCCGGCCCCACCGACGAACGCCTCATCCCACTCGGAGTGGAGGCCGACATCGTCGCCAGCTTTGCACGTGACTTCGCCGAGGGTTACCAGCATCTCGACGATTCCCAAGAATGGTTCACGCAGATCCGCGAGCTCGCTGCAAAATATGGCTTTGCACCAAACGCCAAGGAATACAAGAAAAGTCCCGGCACCTACCCCGGCTCGATCCGTGAGGCATCCCAGCTCGTCCGGGTCGCCCTCACCGGGTCCACCCGCAGCCCCGACCTCCACGCCGTCGCGACTGCACTCGGCGCTGCGGAGGTGCTGCGCCGGCTCCGCGCGCTGACCGGCTGACCAGCGGGCCAGCACGAAGGCGCCGTCGTCGCCAGCCTGCAGGGCAGCGACGAAAGGCGTCTATTTGTTCCTTCTGGGCATGGTCGCAATCCCCTGGTCGGCTTTTGGATTCGTGTTGTTCACCTCCGCAGCGGAGCATCCCGGTGAATCCGCGCGCCTGAACCAGCCCGGCGTCGCGATATGACGAAGCGCGCAGAAAGGGGTGGCCTCAATCGAACGGTGGCAGGTGGGTGAGTTGCCTCCACCGTTCGTCCAATTAGCCTGCTCATGAAAATCCGTAACGGCACGACTTTCCTGGCACCTGAGATTTTGTCACGGGGCGTCGAATGCTCAATCCTGGCCTAGGGGAAATCGTTACCGGCGGCATCATTTCCCTCGCCCTGATACTCCTTATCATCGCGTTGCTGAGGAGCCGCAAGCGGCAGTAGTGACCAACTTTCATTCTTACTACCGACTCCGGTACTCACGGCACGCGGTCCTGCAGCGGAAGACGGACCTGGAAACGAGTGGCGCCGGGGTGGGAGTGCAGCTGCAGGTCGCCGTGGTGGCGGTTGACCACGACCCGCCAGCTGACGTCGAGCCCCAGCCCGGTGCCCTGGCCGACCGGCTTAGTGGTGAAGAACGGTTCGAAGATGCGCTTGGCGATCTCGGGCGGCACACCCGATCCGGTGTCACTGATCTCTACCAGGGCGAACTCGCCGTCGCGGGCGGTGCGCACGGTCAGAGTACCGGTCCCTTCCATGGCGTCGGCGGCATTGTCGATGAGGTTGGTCCACACCTGATTGAGTTCCGCCGGGTAGGCGGGAACGGCGGGTAGCTCGCGGTCGTAGTCCTTGACGATGCGGATGCCATCACCGAGCTTGCGGGCCAGCATGACCAGGGTGGCGTCCAAACCGTCGTGCAGGTCGATGTCCTGGTGAGGCGCGCGGTCCAGCTGCGAGTATTGCTTGGCGGCGCCGACCAGCGCCGTGATCCGACCGACTGCGTCGCCGATCTCGCGGAGCAGGTTTTCGGTGTCCACCGTGTAGGCCAACCACCGCAGCGAGCCTTCGAGCGACTCGCCAGGCACCGCTTTCACCACTTGTTCCAGGTCGGGTACCCGCAGCCCACCCGCAATGAAGATCGGAGCCAGGTCCCAGCCCTGGGCGATGTCGTGCTCGTCGAGCCAGTCGGCCAGCTCGTCTTCGAGGTCACCGGCCTGCAGCGCAGTCAGCGCCGGCGCGCTGCGCCCGACATCGACGAATTGCTCTTGCAGCGTGGTCAGGGTGCGCAGCTGCCCGCGGTCGAGCCGGCCCTCGGCGAGCATCGCCAGCTTGTGCCGCATGCCGCCGAGCCGCTCGCTGAGCGTGTCAGCGGCCCGGGCCGCCGCGGCGGCGGGATTGTTCAGTTCATGTGTCAGCCCTGCTGACAGCTTTCCCAGGGCCAGCAACCGCTCACGTTGCCCGACCAGGGCATTGGCATTCGAAATACCCACGAACATCCCTTGCATGAGATGCACCGCCATCGGGTACCACCGGTGGAACACCTCGGTGAAATCGCGGCTGAGCAACGCGAGCAAACGGCAGTCATCCAGGGCCCGCGCCGATGCCCCGTAGGTCTGGTCGACCTGATCGCCGAGGTAGAACTGGGTGGCTCCGAAGTAGACCCCGCGCTGGTCGGTGCGGGTGATCTCGACCTGATCCCCGGCGACGAGCCGGGTCAACTGCACCGCCCCCGATAACAGCACGTAAAAGCAGCGGGCCTGATCACCTTCGGTGACGACGATGTCGCCGCCACCGACGTCGAACAATTCTGCGTGCTCACGGATCCAGTCCAGCTGGGTGTCAGTCAGGTCGGTGAACAGGAACAGCTCCCGCAGTTCCGTTCGGGACAGCCCTAATGGGGTGGTCACTGATCCTCCAAATAGCGATGCACCAACGTCACCGCCATGGCACCCTCCCCGACCGCGGAGGCAACCCGTTTCACCGACTCGGCCCGCACATCGCCGGCTACGAAAACCCCGGGCAGGCTGGCTTCGAGGTAGTAGGGGTCGCGGTCCAGTGGCCAGCCCGGCGGGCGGCGGCCGTCGACGAGCAGGTCCGGTCCGGTCTGGACGAACCCGCGGGCGTCCCGGACCACGACCCCGTCGAGCCAGTCGGTCCGTGGTGCCGCGCCGATGAACACGAACAGGTGGCCGGTGGGCGCGGTGTCGGCGGCGCCGGAACGGGTATCGCGCAAGGTGAGCCCCTCCAGGTGCTCGTCGCCGTGCACCGCGGCGACCTCGGTGCAGGTGCGCACCGTGACGGTGTCCAGCGCGGCGAGCTGCTCGATGAGGTAGTGCGACATGGACCTGGCCAGCGAGTCCCCCCGCACCAGCAGGGTCACCGAGCGGGCGTGGCGGGAGAAATAGACCGCAGCCTGCCCGGCGGAGTTGGCGCCACCGATCACGTAGACGTCCTGACCGGCGCAGGCCGGCGCCTCGGTCGTCGCCGAGCCGTAGTAGACGCCGCGACCGGTGAGCTCGGCGACGCCGGGTGCGTCCAGGGCGCGATAGGCGACGCCGGTGGCGAGCACCACGGAATGCGCGGCGATCTCGGTACCGTCACCGAAACGCACCACCCGCGCCGAACCGCGCGAGACCAGGCCAACCACCTCCCGGGCCGACAACGCCTCCGCACCGAACTTCTGCGCCTGCCGCCGGGCCCGGTCGGTTAACTGGGCGCCCGACACCCCGTCGGGGAAACCGAGGTAGTTCTCGATCCGGGAACTCTGCCCGGCCTGCCCACCGCTGGCCAGGCGCTCGACCAGCACCGTGCTCAGCCCCTCCGACGCGCCATACACCGCGGCGCCCAGACCGGCCGGCCCCGCACCAACGACGATCAGGTCATAGAACGCGGCCGCCGGCTGGGTGGACAGCCCGACCGCGGCAGCGATCTCCGCGTCGCTGGGCTGCACCAGGGTCCGCCCGTCCGCGGTGATCACAACGGGAATGTCTTCGACGGTGACGCTGGCCGCGTCGAGCAGACGCCGGCCCTCCGGGTCATCGACGCTGTACCAGCGGTAGGGCACCGCGTTACGGGCCAGGAAGTCCCGCGCCTGGTAGGACGGCGCCGACCAGCGGTGCCCGATCACCCTGGTCTGTTCAACGGCGGTCTCCCCGATCGCCCGCCATGTTTCGATCAGGGCGTCGACCACTGGGTAGAGCTTCTCCTCCGGCGGGTCCCACGGCTTGAGCAGGTAGTGGTCGACGTCGACCACGTTGATCGCCTGGATCGCCGCGTCGGTGTCGGCGTAGGCAGTCAGCAGCGCACGCCGGGCCCGGGGGAACAGATCCATCGCCTGCTCCAGGAATTCCACCCCGTTGAGCTGCGGCATCCGGTAGTCCGCCAAGATCGCTGCCACGGGTTCCCCGCGGCGCTTGATCTCCTTCAGCGCGTCCAGCGCGTCCAGCGCCGAGTCCGCCCGGACCACGCGGTAGTGCTCGCCGTAGCGGCGGCGCAGATCCCGCGCCACCGCCCGCGACACGCCGGGGTCGTCATCCACCGTCAGCAGGACAGGCTTAGCCACTTGATTCCTAATTTCCATGGCTGCGCAAACGCCATCATGAATGCAGTATATCTTCAAGGCCCTGGATGTGGATACTCGAACGCGAGACTTTAGGTCAGGAATCCTAGCGAGGATGGGTCCGAGCGAGCGAGGACAGCAACGTGTTCCTGAAGATTCAATCCGTCACTCAACGTACCACCACCATTTAGCCTCCTGATGAGTTTCCTTCGGATTCCTTGATGACAGCGGCTTCGGTTCGGTGGAGGCGGCCACTCGGCACTCGGTGAGACACTTTGGGTCAGGCAAAGCATCTAACGTCGGGCAGTCCAACCTGCGAACTCGTCGCCTTTAACCTCCACAGCCAAGTCTCCCGTGTGTACGTAGGAGTCTTCTTCGTCTAACTCCTCTCGATAGGTGCGCTCATTCGTCCGCAGTGTCTCGGTTCTCGTCTCCGGCTTAGCATAGAACGCCTCTGTGATACCAGCCAGACTCCCAAGCGTACCACCAGTAGTTCGAAACTGACGAAAAGTGCTGGCAACCGACATCTTGCCGTAAACCCGAACGACCTTCAGAAGTACCTTCGGGAGCTCGACAGAACCGAGAGATCCCCCCGTATCGGGATCTTTAATGTCTCCACCTTTGTTGTTCAGTACAGCGAACTGCATCCCGATCTCGACGCCGTGCTCTACGCCTCTATTTATGACCAGTTCTCGCGAGTTCAAGATTTGTGCGACTTTACCCTCAATTCGATTCATGTTCATCTCCGCGATCCTTGAACAATTCCGGGTTAAGGTCGCGCCAAGTCTCTAGTAGTTCGCCGAGCGCTTCCCGGGTGTAGTCGAGCTCAACGCTTAGCCGCCCAACCGCGGACCGAACCTCATCGTTCCCCTCGGACGCTTTGAACAGCACCTCGGCAGACTCGACAGCTAGGTTCATCCGCCGACCAAGGACCTGAGTTCGCCTCGATAGGTGCCTTACGAGATTGGGGTCCGGGCGCCCGATCCACTGACCAATCAACACGCTCGCCACCTGAAGTAGACCGCTCAGCAACGCAAGAATGGCGGAGATGGCCGCACTCTCACTTGAGCCCAAGATCGCTAAGGCGATCGTCAGGCCTAGACCGATACCAAGGATCCACCAGCTGATCTTCGATAATCGCTGCGCCTGGTTTGGGTCACTCGGACGGAGGTCAAAGTCCCCAAAGGGGCGCGGCGAACGGAAGGGCTCATTTTTCACCTGTGGCGACGACTGGTTAGTTCCCTGATGCACGCTGCGCTCTCACCTCCACGAATCTGGTCGATGTGGTCACCCAGGCTATGCCCCGATTCGGGGGGAATCGGCGTAGCCCAGCGCACCCATCCGTCAACCCCACCATCCCAGAATTCCGGCAGCGAGCCAACCGCATGTACACGGCCTGGCACGCCGCTGGCATGCCACCCGGAACTCGGCCACGACCGGCAATGCGCTTGGCGTAGACGCGCAGCATCGCGGCTACGTTTAACCCTGCAACCTGGGTCGAGGCTATCCCACCATCCGTGAGGACACCGCCACGGGTCGACGACCGTGTGGGAGCCCTCGGCCGGTCAAGGCTAGCTTGAAGTCAGCGTTGCCGCCGAGGAAGAAGGTTGACCTCGGCGAGATCTGTACGCCCGGCGGGATGACATACCGCTCGAACGGCAATCTGGAAGGCCACTTCGAACGCTCGGCCCCTGTCATCTCGGCAAGAACGGGAACCCGCCGACACTGCGTGCCTTTGCGGTGGTATAGCCAGCAGCGAGCGCGGCCCGTGGCTACGAGTGGGGAACGGTTCACCTCCTTTTGAGTGTTCACGCTCAGAACTACCTCATTGGCACGGGCCTCGTAGATCAACGGCATCGCGCTGTTCGGCCCCCTCTAAATATTCTGCGGCGCTCCGAATCAATTTCGGATCGTCTTGAAGATGCCCGATGCCTCTATTGCAGGTATCGCACAATATGCCTCGCACATTGCCAGTGTTATGGCAGTGGTCGACGTAAGCATTCAGCCCTCGCTCTGACGTGCGGGTTGAGGTCGACGATGTGATGCTTGGCGGTGGGCGTGTCGGTCACGGCGTGATCGTCGGGTGTGCGCTTTGATCTTCGGGTGCGTGCGCCGGAG
>JBOHFK010000082.1:0-25395 GCA_050699635.1 Pseudonocardiaceae bacterium
GCCGAGATCTTCGACCTGCACCGCTGGGCGCCCCAGACTTAGGTCATAGGAAACCCGAAGATCCACACCCATCGTGACCAGCAGAAACACCGACCTAGATCACGCTAGCCCGGAAACTCCCGCTAGAGCCCCCGAACTGAACAGCAGCGCTCTCTAGCTTGATCAAAAACTCTGCTGTTCAGTTCGGGAGGATCAGGGTTCCGGTGGAAGGCGGGTGAGGGCTTGGACCACCCTGGAGGGGGAGGGTCTGCCGAGCTGGGTGGCCATCCAGGCGCTGGTGGTGATCAGGGCGTCGAGGTCGACGCCGTGATCGATGCCCAGCCCGTCCAGCATCCACACCAGGTCCTCGGTGGCCAGGTTGCCGGTGGCCGATCCGGCGTAGGGGCAGCCGCCTAACCCACCGGCTGAGGCGTCCACGCAGCTCACCCCGGCGCGCAGCGCGGCGAGGGTGTTGGCGAGCGCTTGGCCGTAGGTGTCGTGGAAGTGCACTGCGAGGGCCTCGGTCCCGACGCCGGCCGCGCTGAACCCGTCCAGCATGGCGGCGACGTGGCCGGGGGTAGCCACCCCGATCGTGTCGCCCAGCGAGAGCTGGTGGCATCCCAGCTCCAGCAGCCTGTGGCCGACTGCGACGACCTGGGAAACCGGCACCGGGCCCTCCCAGGGGTCGCCGAAGCACATCGAGACGTATCCGCGGACCTGAAGGCCACTCGCGCCGGCCCGGCGCAGTACCGGCGTGAACATCGCGAACTGCCCCTCGAAGTCGCGGTTGAGGTTGCGGCGGGCGAAGCTCTCGGTGGCCGAGGCGAAGACCGCGACCTCGGTGACGCCGGCCGCCAGCGCCCGCTCCAGGCCCCGCTCGTTGGGCACCAGCACGGGATAGCGCACCCCGTCGCGCCGGGTGAGCCGCCCGAGTAACTCCGTGGCATCAGCCAGCTGCGGTACCCAGCGCGGGTGCGCGAAGCTGGTCGCTTCCAGGACCTGCAGCCCTGCCGCAGCCAGCCGGTCCAGAAATTCGATCTTGACCTCGACCGGCAGGACCGCCGGCTCGTTCTGCAGGCCGTCGCGGGCCCCCACTTCCCAGATCGTCACCCGCGCCGGCAGGCCCGGCGCCGGGTGCCGGTCAGGCAGGCCGGCCGCCCTCGCGGTCATGCGGGGTCCGGCTCCGGGTTCACCTCGTAATACAGCAGCGAGTGCACCCGCTCCACTTGGGGAATGTCGTCGAATTCCAGCGGCTCATCGGAAGCCGACTCGATGATCAGCGTCCCGCAGCCCAGGAGCCGGTCGATCAGTGTATGCCGGAACTGCACCGTATTGATCCGGTTGATCGGGATGTCGATCCCGCTGCGGGACAGGACGCCCTCGCGGACCAGCACCCGCCTGTTGGTGAGCACGAAATGCGTGGTGCGCCAGCGCAGCAGCGGTGTCACGGTGAGCCACACCACGCCGGCACCGCCGAGCACGCCCAGACCGATCCACCCGTACAGCTGCCACGATGCCCCGGCGATCAACGCGGCCGCATAGGAGCCGAGTCCCACGATGATCAATAACGCCACCACCGGCAGCACCAGCATCTTCCAGTGCGGGTGCTTGTGCACCACCACCCGCTCATCGCCGCGCAGCAGGTCCTTTGGGTAGGGCAAGACTCCTCCTCGTCGACACTGATCACGGTACCGCTGCACGGGCGGTGCGCCGGGAAGGTACAGTCCGGCGGCGCCCGTGGTCGTGACCGGCATGCTCATCAGGGCAGTGGATCGGCGTCGCAGAAAGTTGAGATCAATCATGCGCAACCCGAGCCCGGAGGGCGCCGGCATGGACCCCGGGCAGGCTCTGATCGGTTGGGCTGAGCAGCTCCAACGCAAGGCGGACGCCTACCGCGGCCTGCACCACCGGATGTCCCAGCTCACGGTGACCGAGACATCAGCCGACGGCATGGTCCGGGTCAGCGTCGACGCCCAGGGCATACCCACCGAGCTGACCCTGACCGACCGGGCCCGCGGCGCGGACCCGGCCCGGCTCTCCGCCGAGCTGATGACCTGCCTGCGGCGCGCCCACAGCACTCTGACCGCTCAGGTTCAAGACCTCGTCACCGCGTCGGTCTCCGACGGCGACGACGATGCCGCCGCGCAGATCCTGGCCAGTTACCGCGACCGCTTCGGCGACCTCACCGGTTAACCCGCACTATCGGCTCCTAAGCAAGGTGATTGGGGTCTGCAGGGCACGTGGCCGTGCATTCCACGGCACTGCACGCCGCGCTCGTGCTCGACATCGCTGATGTGATCGGGTCATTCACCGGCAGGTATCTGACCGGGCCAGACATCGGCAGTGGGCCGGCGGACATGCTGGTCATCACCGACGCACCGGCTACGCGTTCTGCCGGCCCGTCAGCGCTGGCGGCAGCGGCCACTCGGCCGAGGCCACCGCCCACAGTGTGCTCGCGACCCAGCTCGCCGGCGCTGAGCAGGTCTTTGGAACGCGGTGCTTGACCGGGCGCGGCATCGGAGTAGTCGGGCTGGGCAACGCCGTCGGAGGTCTGATATCGCCCCGGTGCGCGATCGACCCGAGGAGGTGAGCCCCATTTCCGCTGTATCCGGCTGGGTGCTCCCATTCTCCACGGTTGTCCGGCATATCTGACACAGGTGGCCGTGAGGGTGCCCGCAAGGCATCCCGAAAGGCAATGAACCCATGGCCATGCGCTTCACCTCGGAGACGACGCGGTCCCGTCAGGCGCGGCCGCCCACGCCCCCGTCGAGCGCGATCTTGTCGGATCGTGGGTCGCACATGATCGGCGCTACGGCCCGGACAACTTCTTTGGCGCGCCTCCCGGCTTCCGGACATTGGGGCCTAATAAGGTCCCGGTGATTCCTGGTACCCGGTGGGTTCCCGTGAAGGAGGGGTGTTGGCGTTGGATTTTATGACGATACTGTTGCCGGGGCTGATACTGGGTTTCGCATTAGCCGCCCTGGCCTGGGGTGCCTTACGCATACTTCCCGAGCGGTTTCACCCGACCGGGGAAGCCCCGGTAGGCACGATGGTTTCCGGTATCATCTTGGTCTTCGCCTTTGTCCTGGGTCTGACCGTTTCCCAGGCGACCTCGACGCTGGCAACCGCTAAGGCCTCCGCCGCTACCGAGGCCAACAGCGTCGGAGAGCTCTACTGGTATGCCCACGCACTGTCCGAACCTGAACACAGTCGGCTTCAGGGCCTGCTCAGGAGGTACACGACGCTGGTTATCGAGCAGGAATGGCCGCTGCTCGGTCAGCACAAATCCAGCGAGCAGACCTCGGCGGCGGTGCGGGCGATTCGAGACGACATCCTGGGCTTCCAACCGAACACTCCTACCGAGAAGGCCGTCTACGGCAGTGAGCTGTCTCAAGTGTCCAACCTCTTCGCGGCCAGGCGCGCCCGGTTGGACGCGGCCACCGCTGGTGGCGTGCCCCCAATCCTCATCGAGGGCCTGATCCTGCTGGTGGGCCTCATCTTGCTGGCCATTCCCTACACCGGCCGGTTGAAGGGACGGCGAAATCTCGCACTGTACGGCGTCTTCGCCGCTTTCTTGATAGCTACGATGTTTTTCATCGTCGATGTAAACAATCCGTTTGCTGGCACTGTGGCCCTGCACCCAACTTCGTTTAACATATTGCTCACCGGGACATTTGTACATGTCACATGATCGGGTTTCATCGACTGCGCAGAAAACTGGTCTCGACTACTTAGCGGCCCAACGTAACCGACGCAACGGAACCGACGGCGCCCAAGTATATCGACACCGCCCGCCCACGCGAAACGATCGCGTGGGCGGGCGGTGCTGGCAGCTACGCTGTTACCATACATTCCCCGACGTCACCGTGCCTGATTCGTTACCGTTGCTGACAGCACGAATCTCGACGCAATATACGGTGGGCGCGGGAAGCTAAGCCGGGGCCGCCGCGTTTGCACATACCGCTGGCGACCGATCTTCGAAGCGGCAACACGGAGCGTAGCCCCGAGCTGGCTGGCCATCATCCTCTTAGCGGTATCTCGATCTAGCGCCCTGTGGTTTTGTCGTAACATGATCTAGGTCGTTGACGCTTCGATCGTCTTGTTGTCGGAGCAGTTGACGCGCCTGCGGCATGGTGGGGGTGGCCGTGGTAGACCGTGATTATCCTGCGCTAGGTGAAGACGTAACAGAAGCCGATCCTGACTTTGCGACGCATCGGCTCGACCAGATCTTCGAAGCCAGAGCGCGGTCCTATCCTCATCGGACAGCGGTCGTATCCGACGGCGAAACCGCGACGTATGCGGACATTGATTACCACGCCGATGTTCTGGCCCGCCGTCTGGCCGACCTCGGTGTCGCACCGAACGTCCTAGTGGCGTTGTACGTAGGCTGCGGAATCGACCTCATCGTGGGGATATTGGGAATCCTCAAGGCCGGCGGCGGATACCTTCCCATCGACGTGAGCACTCCGGTGCCGCGGGTCAACTGGTTGCTGCGCGACAGCGGCGTCGGGATTGCCGTCACGATGTCCTCGCTGGCCGAACGGATCACGGAACGGTCCATCGTGCTGGTGCTGGCCGACTCCGAGGCCGTTGAGCGGGAGCACGGGCGGATCGACCGTGGGCGGGCACTGGCCGCCGAGTACGCGTCGACGGATCTCGCCTATGCGATCTACACGTCGGGCTCCACGGGGACCCCGAAGGGGGTGCTCGTGGAGCATCGGCACGTGGTACGCCTGTTCGAGGTCACCCAGCAGTGGTTCCGTTTCTGTGAGCAGGATATCTGGACCATATTTCATTCCGTCGCGTTCGATTTCTCGGTGTGGGAGATCTGGGGCGCGCTGCTGTTCGGTGGGCGGTTGATTGTGGTGCCGGACGAGACCTGCCGGTCCCCACTTCGTTTCCGAGAGCTGCTGCGGCGCGAGCAGGTCACCGTGCTGAACCAGACACCGTCTGCGTTCCGTCAGCTGGACGCGGCTGACCGAGGTGCGACCGATCCGGGACCGGAGCACCTGCGGCTGGTGGTGTTCGGCGGCGAGCGGCTTAACGTCGGCATGCTCGCCGGGTGGATGGACCGGCGCGGTGACCAAGAACCTGCGCTGGTGAACATGTACGGCATCACCGAGACCACGGTGCACGCCTCGTTCCGGCCGATTCACCACGTAGACCTGGCCAGGCCAGACCTGAGCCCAATCGGTGTGCCGTTGCCCGACCTGCGTTTCATGGTCCTGAACGCGGCCGGCGAGCCGGCAGCGGCTGGCGAGCCCGGCGAGCTGTACATCAGCGGCGCAGGCGTAAGCCGTGGCTACCTGCACCGCGCGGACATCACCGCCGAGCGGTTCCTCGCGCACCCGCTTGCTGACGGGAACCGCGTTTATCGAACCGGCGACCTGGTATCAGCCGACCAGAACGGGGAGTACCACTATGTCGGCCGGGTCGACGACCAGCTCAAAATCCGAGGGTACCGGATCGAGCCCAGGGAGATCGAGATCGTTCTCGAGACTCACCCCGAGGTGGCCGCTGGCGTGGTAGTCCCGCATGACTACGGCGACGGGGACGTACGATTAATCGCCTACCTGGTACCCAGCGACCCCGGCGTCGATCCGGGATGGGCCGAGGGCATCCGAACGAAACTGGCGGACGAGCTGGCGGGATTGCCGACCTATTTGCGCCCGTCAGCATTCGTGTCGATCCCCGTCCTCCCGCTGACTGCCAACGGAAAGGTCGACAGGACCGCCCTACCGGCTCCGCTAACCCGGCGCGACCAGGTTGAAAACCCTGCGATGACCCCGGTCCAGTCCAGGGTCGCCGCGGTGTGGGCTGACATCTTGAACCTCTCGATAGTCGGACTGGACGAGGACTTCTTCGATCTGGGCGGAACATCGCTGACCCTGATTCGGATGCTCGACCGGGTCAATGCGAGCTTCGGTGCGGATATCGGCATCGAGACGCTCGTCGATGAGGCCACCGTTCACTCACTCGCCAGCACGCTTGAACTGGATGCACCGACGCCATAGGCCAGTATCTTTGGAGGTACAGGTACATGCCCACCCAGGACCCCCAGATGGTGGACTTCTCGTGGACTGCTGACGAGCTCGCCGATTTTCACCGACGCGGATATGCCGGGCCTTTCACCTTATACGAACCGGCTGAGGTCAAACGGATCTGGCGCCGTGAGCGTGTCCGACTCATGGACCGCAGCGCCGCGGTCTATCAGGACACTGCCGCTAAGTCGGGTGTCACCAACATCGCGAACTACGACCGGCACCTGGACAACGCATTCCTTGCCGATCACATCTGCCGCCCGGAGATCGTCGACCGGGTCTCTGCCGTGCTTGGCCCGAACGTGTTGTGCTGGCGAACCGAGTTCTTCCCCAAGTACCCTGGCGATGAGGGCACCGACTGGCACCAGGCCGACACATTCGCGAACGCCTCCGGCAGCCCGCAGATTCTCTGGCCGCAGGACACGGAATTCGGCGGCACCATCACCGTGTGGTGCGCATTCACCGAGGCGTCAATCGATATGGGCTGTCTACAATTCATTCCCGGCACCCACCGGACAATGTTCTACGACGAAACCAAACGAATGCACTACGATCCGACCAAGGTGAATTCGGTGGAGAAGGAAGGCGCTCGACGAGGATTCTTCGGATACGACTACCGGGAGCTGCAGATTGATCCGGACTGGAAGCCCGACGAGACCCGCGCCGTCTCGATGGAGATGGCGGCCGGACAGTTCATCATGTTCTGGTCGACGCTGATGCACGCCTCTCATCCGCACAGCGGCAAGACTAACGATATGCGGATGGGATTCGCGGCACGGTATGTGCCCAGCTCTGTACGAGTCTATCCCGACACCGACGTCGTCGAGGAGTACGGCGGCCGGGTCAGTCTAGAACGTTATGGGTCCGTGGTCGTTCGCGGGCGAAACGAGTACCCCGGTAACCGGATTGCCACCCACACAACTCGAGGCGACCGATTCGTCGCCCAGCGGGGGTAGTGATGCCGGGTCCGGCATCACTACCCCCGGCCACCGCGGACCAGCGCGCGGATGAAGCCCCGGAGACGATGCTGGCTCAGTTGGCATCGGCCCTGGTCGAGATCGGACCGCTGAGTGGTGCGCTGGACGCCACACCTCGAGTAGCGCCGCTGCGGCCGGGTACCGAACGGCCCGCTGGTCTAGACGCGATGCAGACCCTGGTCGACCAGCTGACTTGGGCACTGGGTGTGCGCGCTCTGCGGGTGGTGGCTGATCCATCAGACTTGGTGGCCGCGGAGCTGGCCATCAGCAATCGGCTCGACCTGGCCACGCTCGTCGATCATTCGGTGATGTTCGGCGGCGCGTCCGACGCCCTCATCGCTGCCGCGGTCGAACGCGCACGGCGCGGCCGGCCCGCGGTAACTGTCGCGGCTGCCCCGGACGGCTCGACGTTGCGCTGCTATGCCTTTGGTCCTCCCGACGGCCCGGTGGTGGTGCTCGTGTCGGCCTGCGGCATGCCGGTCGGTCTTGTCCGGCGCTGGATGAACGGGCTCGCCGACCGCTTCCGGGTACTCACCTGGGAAAGCCGAGGGATGTTCCCCGCGCGGGAAGCCCTGGACGAGGATTTCGACCAGCGAGGTTATGACGTTCCCACCCAAGCCGACGACCTGCATGCCGTGCTGGACGTCTTCGAGGTCGAGACGGCGCATGTCGTCGGGTTGTGCGGGGGCGCCGCGGTCGCACTCGCTGCCGGGTCCGCCCGGAGGCGGTCGCTGAGTCTCTGGCACGGTGACTACGAGCTGGGCACCGAGGTACCCAAGACCAACCACCAGCAGGACGTCCAGTCCCTCATGCTCATGGCCGGCCGCCAACGAAAGCGCGCGGCCGCCTTGCACGCGATGTTGCGCCGCCCGGCCACGCTGGACAACCTGCGTGCCGACCTCGCGCATGACCTGATCTATCCCTACGCCAGTGCGGAGCTGCTCTACCGCTACGGGCGGCTCAATGGCGCGATCATGACCACAGACTGCCGGCCGCTACTGGCCGGAATCGATGTTCCGACGCTGGTCGTCAGCAGCATGGCCGACACCACGGCCCATCCCGAGGGGTCGGTCTTCGTCGCGTCGCGTATACCGGGTGCACGGTTAGAACTGCTGCCCGAGTGCGATCACCTTGCGGCGTTCGACGCCGCCCCTGATCTGCTTGAGCTCGCGAAATCCTTCATCGACCAAGTGCAGGCAGCAACGTGAGCGCGCGGGTGGACCAGCAGACTGGGCAGCGGATCGCGACCGAACTGACGCGCCACCCCTCGGTGGCCGCCGCCGCGATCCGCGGGGACGACCGGTTGATCGCCTATCTTGTGCCTGACGAGCGGCATGCGCCGGTCGTGCACCGGGCGTGCCGGATGGCGGCAGCCGGAGCACTGGCAGGTTTATCCCTGCACGAGCCAGCGGGGGAACTGCTGGTAGCGCAGCTCAACCGGACTGAAACGGACTTTCTCTACCGGGAGATCTTCATAGAGAATGCCTATCTGCGGCACGGTATCGGGCTTCCCCCGAACCCGGTAGTGGTCGATGTCGGTGCGAATATCGGCATGTTCACACTGCTGGTCGCCCAAAGCTCCAGCGGCGCTCGGATCATCGCGGTGGAACCGGTTGCCGAGCTCGCCCACGCGGCGACGGTCAACGCTGAACTGCACGGTCTCGACGTCACGGTGCTGAACTGCGGGCTCGGCAGCCGCTGTGGCGAGGTCGCGTTCTCCTACTACCCCAACAACACGCTCATGTCCGGGATCTACGGCGACACCGAGGAGGACCGCGCAGTGCTGCGTTCCTACCTGCGCACCGCACCGGACGTGGAGCTGGGCGCGCAGTTTGACCGGCTGGTGGACGACAGGATGCGGGCGGAGCCACGCCGCTGCCGGCTGACCACCCTGGCTGAGGTCGTCGCCACGCACGGAATCGACCGGATCGACCTGCTAAAGATCGATGTGGAGAAGGCGGAGGCCGACGTGCTGGCCGGCATCGACCCGGCCACCTGGGAGAAAATCGACCAGGTCGTCCTGGAGGTGCACGATCTACACGGTCGGCTGCGGACTGTCCTGGACCAGCTGACGGCTCGTGGCTTCGACACGGTGCACGAACAGGACCAGCGGCTGGAACTGACGCCGTGTCACAACGTCTACGCCCGGCGGCCCGGCGCCCGTCCGCCGGTGCTCACCGAATCACAGCCAGCGCAGACCCGGGCCGCGTTGACCGCCGAGCTTCGCGCGTTCGCCACCCAGCAGCTGGCCGACCTCCCGCTGCCCGACGAAATTGTCTGGGTGGCCCGCATCGATGCCGTCAACGCATCAGCCGAGATGCGGGCATCCACCCTGCCCGAGCGTGCGTCAGCGGCGGCAGTACTGTCCAGCGCCTGGACAGCACTTTTCGGTGCAGGCTCGGACACGCCCGATGCCGATTTCTTCCATCTGGGCGGCAACTCGCTCACTGCGGTGCGGCTGCTGGCGAAGATCGAGAATCAACTGGGCGAGGAGATCATCGAACCAGACCTCATCTTCACGACTACCCGCTTCGGTGACCTGGCGGATGCCATCGCTGTTGCACTGGGATCCCGGGACGGAGCAGGGAATGGCTCCGGTTAGCGCGCGCGGGGTGTGAGCCGGATGATCGGTAAGTCCGGTGAGTCCGATTCCCAGATGCTCCGGGCAGAGCGCTGGCTGTGGCGACCGCTTCCGCGTCCTGCCGCCCGGCTGCTCATGCTGTGCTTTCCGCACGCCGGCGGTGGCCCTTCGGACTTTCACCGGTGGGTCGACATGCTGCCAGCAGGGGTGGAGCTGCTCGCCATGCAGTTGCCAGGCCGACAGACCCGGATCAGCGAGCGGCCCTACGACAACTGGGACGAGTTGTTGCCCTTGCTGGGTCGAGTGGTGAACGCGGCGGTCGACCGTCCGTTCGTGCTGTTCGGGCACAGCCTGGGCGCGATGATGGCCTACGAGCTGACCGGTCGGCTATCAGCCGGCGCCGGCCCCGCGCCACACCGGCTACTGCTCGCCGGGTGCCGCGCGCCGGACGTGCCGCTGCTGCTCCCGGCCATTCACCGGCTGCCGGATGACGAGTTCACCCGCCACCTGTCGCTGGTGGCCAGCACTCCACCGGAGGTGCTCGCCAACCGGCGGATGATGAGATTCGTGCGGCCGCTGATGCGGGCCGATCTCACCCTCGCAGAGACCTGGCCACCGGTCGCGCCCACCCCGGTGCAGGTCCCCGCGACCGCGTTCGCTGGTCGAGACGACAGGGTCGCGCCACCCTGGAGCATGCGTCGTTGGTCCCGTTTCGTCGGACCGTTTACGATCCACGTTCTCGCTGGCGACCACTTCTTCGTCCACTCCGGTGACGGTGCCTTTCTCGAACTCCTGGCCAGCGAGCTGACGGCGGCCCTGGCAGAGGTTGGCTAGACGGGACGGTGCGCGTGGAGTCGATTTATTTCACCGAGCAGCATGAGCAATTCCGCAGGGAGGTACGAGATTTCTTGGCGGGGACCGTCGTGCCGTTCGCCGCCGATTGGGAGGCGCAACGGCGATTGCCGCGAGAAGCGTGGAAATCTTTCGGCGAGCAGGGACTACTGGGGTTGCTGCATTCCCCCGAGGTCGGTGGCAGCGCCCGAGACCTGTTCTCCTCGGTAGTCTTCCTGGAAGAGCTGGGCCGCACCGGTTACGGCGGCCTACGGGCGGCGGTCTCGGTGCACGCCTACATGGCGACCTATTACCTGGCCCGCTCCGGCAATGCCGCGCTGCGCCAGCGCTACCTGGCCCCGGCCGTCGCTGGTGGCAAGATCGCCGCGCTGGCCGTCACCGAACCCGGTGCAGGGTCGGACCTTGCCGCCCTCACCAGCACGGTGCACGAGCATCCGGACCACTTTGTCCTCGACGCAACCAAAAGCATGGTGAGCAACGGCTCCTCGGCAGACTTCTACGTGGTCCTCGCCCGCAGCGGTGCCCGGTCCGGCGTTGCATCCGGCGGCGGTCGCGGCGCGGCGGGACTCTCTCTGTTCGTGGTCGATGCCGACAGCCCCGGGATCACCATCAAGCGGACTGCACCGGTTGGCTGGCGTGCCGCCGATCTGGCGACCGTGGGCTTCGAGGCCGTGCGCGTGCCGCTTGACCAGGTCGTCGGGCGCCTCAGCAGCGGGTTCTACCAGCTCATGCGCGGGTTCCAACTCGAACGTGTGGTCGCGGCAGTCCTCGCGCTCGGCGGTGCCGACCGAAGCCTGCAGCTCACCCGCGAACACCTGGTGCGCCGCAGTGCCTTCGGCGCCAGGCTGGCCGACCTGCAGGCCGTACGCCACGTGGTCGCCGGCCTCGCCACGGACCTCGCCGCGGCTCGCGAGCTTGTCTACCATGCCGTCTGGCGGTACCAGTCCGACGATCTGGGATCCGTACGGGAATGTTCCATGGCCAAGCTCTACGCGACCGAGCTCGCCACCCGAATGGCCGACACGAGCCTGCAGTTACACGGCGCATCCGGATACCTCGACGACACCGAGGTAGCCAGGGCCTTTCGCGACGCGCGGGCGGCCACCATTGCGGCTGGGCCGAGCGAGGTGATGCGCGACATCATCGCCCAACTGGAAATCGACGAGGCCACAAACTCGACAACCTGAGTCCGGGGAACGCCGGCTAGCAGAGAGGGCTATCGACGCATGTCCGATGGCGGTGGGTCTCCAGCACTGAATTTTCGTCAGCTGCAGCGGCGATTGCGGGATCCGTTCGACCCGCTAGATGACAAGCGACCGAGCACCGTCGTGGTCCTGCCGAGCATGACACTGGACCGCGCCGGGCTCGTGAAGATCCCCGGGGTACGGCACTACGAGGAGCGGTGGCTGGTCTTCTTGCAGCTACTCCGCCGACCCGAGACCCGGATCGTGTATATCACCA
This sequence comes from Pseudonocardiaceae bacterium, assembly GCA_050699635.1. Lineage (GTDB taxonomy): Bacteria > Actinomycetota > Actinomycetes > Mycobacteriales > Pseudonocardiaceae. The sequence continues at coordinate 11,892 of JBOHFK010000082.1, forward strand.
GCGACAAACTGGCCCCGATCATCCCGGAATACGCCCTCGATCTGGTCTCCTCGCTGCCGAACTGGCATGGCCGGCGCAGGCTGACATTGCTCGACTGCGCCGACCGCGAGCCCGCTCCGCTCACCGAGAAGATCCTGCACCGGCCCGATCTCGTGCAGGAGATCCGGCAGGCGATAGACGATCCACTCGACGCCTGCCTGGTGGCCTTCAACGGTTCTCCCTTTGAACGTGAGCTTGCTGTGCAACTCGGCGTCCCGCTGTACGCCGCCGACCCCGAGCTGTCGCACCTGGGCAGCAAAAGCGGTTCCCGCCGGGTCTTCGCAGAGTCCGGTGTCACTGTCGCGGATGGTTTCGAGGATCTGCGCGACGAGCACGAGGTGGCGGACGCCCTGGCCGAATTGCGGTCCCGTGATCGGGGCCTTCGACAAGCAATGATCAAGCTCAACGACAGCTTCGGCGCTGGCGGGAATGTGCTGTTCTCCTTCGACGGCGCACCGCAAACCGGGTTGCAGAGCTGGATTTCACGTGAGCTGCCCCGGCGAGCCGTCTTCGCCTCGCCACCCGACTCCTGGGAACACTACCTGGCGAAACTGGTCTCAATGCGAGCCGTTGTCGAACGGTTCGTTACCGCGAGCGAGACGCGGTCGCCCTCGGCACAGCTACTGATCTCCCCGGCTGGCACGGCGCGCATCCTGTCCACTCAGGACCAGACGTTCTCCGGCGCAGCGAATCAGATCTTCGTCGGTGGCACCTTCCCCGCCGACGTCGAATACCGCGGGGAAATTCAGAAACTGGCACTGCGCGTGGGCAAGACGCTGGCCGCGAAGTCGGTCGTCGGGCTGCTGAGCGTCGATTTCCTGTCGACACGCACCGCGACCGGGTGGCGGCACTATGGGCTTGAGATCAACCTGCGGATGGGCGGCGGCACCGCACCGTACTTCTTGCTGCACGGCCTGGTCGAGGGCGAGTTCGACACCCAGTCCGGAAACTACCTCGGACCGGACGGCGAACCACGGTGCTATTTCGCGACAGACCGGCTGCAGCACGACCGGTACCGCGCGCTCGGACCAGACAACGTGGTGGATGCAGCGCTGCGCAACGGCCTACACTATGGCCACGCCACCAGGGACGGCGCGGCCTTCTACATGTTGAGCGCATTGGAGATCGGTCGACTCGGGGTAGTGGCCATTGACCGGACTCGCGCAGCCGCGACCCTCCAATACGAGAAAATCGTAGCAATGCTGGACGCCGAAACCGGCCTCTGACGATCAATCGTCCCGGGTGCACACCAGCAAGTCCTGGTCACCTCGCATCGGCTCGTTCCCGGCCAAGTGGTCAGAGCCAGCCGCGATCCCGGGCCAGCCGAGCGGCCTCGATGCGGTTGCGCGCGCCGAGCTTGGTGATCGCGGTCGAGAGGTAGTTGCGTACGGTGCGACGGCCAGCGCCGGGTCGATCACCCGCTGCCCGGCGTGTACCCGGCGGATCGTCTCGACGAGCTGGTCGATCGGCGCGTCCTGGAGGACGTAACCCGACACCCCGGCCTCCAGCGCCCGGCGCAGGTAGCCCGAGCGCGCGAACGTCGTCACGATCACCAGCCGGGTCCGGGCACCGCAGCGGTGCAGCTCCGCGGCCACCTCCAGACCGGTCGCACCAGGCATCTCCACATCGGTGACCAGCACGTCCGGGTCATGGGCCCGCACGGCCGCCAGCGCAGCGGCACCATCGGTGGCCGTCGCGACGACGTCGAGGTCAGGCTCCAGGGCCAGCAGCACGGCGAACGCGCCGAGCACCATCGCGCTCCGGGAGCGTCATACCCGCAGGTTACGGTAGGCCAGTGCGGCCAGTGCGGCCAGCGCTCCGGCGACAGCGGTGGTGAGCAGCAGCGCGAGCACGTGCCCGGTGACTGGCGCCCCGGTCAGCTGAGCCAGCGCCAGCTGGGACAGGTGGTAGGTCGGCAGCACCGGCGCCAGGTGCTGCACGAACGGGGGCAGGTTCTCCAGCGGTATCCACAGCCCCGAGGCCACCGACATCGGGATGAGCAGGGCGTTGAGCACCGCGGCGGCGGTGTTGGACGAGGCGACGAACCCGACCGCGAGCCCGATCAGCGCGAAGGGCAGCGCGCCGAGCAGCTGCACACCGGCCAACCGCAGCACGGTCCCGACTCCGACCACCGGCCCGGCCACGACCCGGGATACCGCGGCCATCGCCAGCAGCACGGCCAGCGCGTAAGGCAGCGTCGCGATGACCTTGGCCGCAAGCGTGGTGCCCACCGGGACCGCTGAGACCTTCTTGACCCGCAACCAGCCCCGGCTGCGCGCGTCGGCCACGCCGATGCCGGGATTGAGCAGGACCACTGACACCACCCCGAACGTGCCGTAGGTCGCCAGCATCTGCGCAGCGACCGGCAGACCCCCGGGCTGCTGGTAATTGCCGAACAGCGAGGCGAACAGTGCGTAGAAGCCGATCGGCATGAGCACCGAGAAAAACAGCGCCGCGGGCTCCCGCCGGATCCCCCGCAGCTCGTCGAGCACCTCCACGCCGAGCACCTGGAAAGGCCAGGCCGGCACCGTCGCTGATTCCATTGTTGCCGTCCTGCCACCGCTCCCACCATGTGCTGGTCGCCGGTCGAGGCGAACAGGGCCTGCTCCAGGCTGGCGCCCTCCACCCGCAGTTCGGTCAGTCCGTCATCGGCGGCGAGACCAGCGCCATCGCCAGCGCCACCCGCTGCTGCTGGCCGCCGGACAGCTTCGCCGCCCGCCGCCCACGCAACTCGGTGATCCCGACCTCGGCGAGCACCGGTCCCGCCGCGGCAGCAGGGCGTCCCGCGCGCACCGCCCAGCCCCGCACCAACTCGCCGACCGTCAACGTCCGCGGGAAACCCATCGACTGCTGCACCACCCCGAGATGGCGCCGGGTCGCCGCCCGGCGCGGATCCCCACCACACACGTGGACGCGGCCGGCCTGGATGCGCAGCAACCCGGTGGCCAGCCCGATCACCGTGGTCTTGCCCGCCCCGTTCGGGCCGAGCAGTGCCACACACTCACCAGTGCCGACGCTCAGTCCTACGTCATCGAGTGCCGTCACCGCGCCGAAGCGATGCCGTACCCGGTCAATCTCCAGTATTTCGGACACGGCGACCACAATCCCCGCCACCGGGCCCGGCTGGCAATGCCCACAGTCAGAACTCCCCCGTGACAGATGTCAACCGCCCCGGACCCCCCACAGCGACCAGGAGCAGCGCGACAAGATCGCCGCACTGCTCGTGGCACTCGCGATCGGGAACTACTTTCCCCGTGTTGCAACTTGTGGTGCTCACCGAAGTCCTTTTCGGCGTCATTGTAGTCGATGTGATGCTCGCTGACCCACCCGTCGGTGCATTCGGCAATGTGCATTGTGTCACCGGTCAGCAGTCGGAAACGTTTCCGGATCCACATTTCGTTGCCGTCGTCTAAACGTTTTTGGCCCGGACCCCAGATGCCCATGGATCCCCCACTCTGCTCGAACTGCTATACGGACTGTGCGCTTTGTGTGTCGTGGCCTGCACCGCAAAAATTACGGATGGGCAAAACATTTATCCCGTCGGCGACCAGTTAGGATCACCCCGTGCACTGATCGGACGCCACCGTGTGCATAACCTGGATCGCGTCCCCAGCCACCTGCTGCTCCGGTACCGGCAGTCCCCCGACACTATCAAAATGGACTTTCAGAACCGACCGGAACGAATCGGCATGAATGTCGCCCCCCGCCACGACGCAGCCGTAGGCGACCCACCGAGGCTTGGCCGTCCACGAGGTCGAGGGCGCATGCAGAGGTAAGCCGCCACATAGCCGGCGAGCAGCACGCAGATCAGCACCCGCAGCCGCGCGGGCCGGTCGGAGTGCCAGGCATCCAGCGCGGTGGGCAGCAGTCACAGGGCGAACAACGCGGCAACCGGGCGCCAGATACAGCGTCGCCGGGCGAACCAGAGCGGGGTGTCGGGGATCCCCGACACCCCGCTTCCCCTGGGCTGCTCGGCCATCATGCTCACGCTAGCCAGCCCCGCGCACAGTGCGAATAGCCCCGCGGGGATCCTCGAGCGCCATTAGGCTCCACTTGGCGCTTCCAGGGGCGCCAGAAGCGCGATTAGGTTCCATTTGGCGGCGAGCGACTACCAGTGGGCGCAAGCGGGACGCTCCATGAACAGGTACGGGGCGGTTTCGGCGACCGGGACGAAGCCGAGTCTGTCGTACAGTCGCCGGGCCGGATTGAATCGCTCGACGTGGATGGTCGTCCGCAACCCGGAGCGATCGGCCCCGTTAAGCAGCTGCGCCAGCAGGGCGGAGCCGATGCCGCGCCGCCGGTGCTCCGGGAGCAGCGCGATGTCGACGATGCGGATCTCGTCGGGCCACCGGGCCACATACAGGCGGCCGATCGGGGCACCGTCGGCGAGCACGACATCGAACGTTGTGTCGGTGTACTGCTCGTAGTACCACCGGTGCTGGGCCGTGAACTGTTGACGCAGGAACGCCTCGCGCCGCTCCTCGTCCCAGTCCACCAGCGCCAGCTCCTCCTGCCGGGTACCGGCGTACACCTGGTAGAGGAACGCCTCGTCAGCTGGGCGGGCGGAACGCAGAGTGATCTTTGTCGCGGCGTCCGGGGAATGGCACAATTCTGGCATGCTCGAGTCCTTCACGCTGGAGACCTTCGTCCCGCTGGTCGGTGAGACGTTCCGGGTGCGGCTGCCCGGGGGAACCCTCGGCCTGGTGCTCGGCGAGGCGAGCGGGCTGCCCGCTCGGGCCCAGGACCGGCAGCCCTTCTCGCTGCTGTTCCGGGAGCCGGGTGGCACCGTCATCCCGCAACGCAGCTATCCGATCAGCCATCCGGAACTCGGAAGCTTCGAGCTGTTCATCGTCCCCCTCGGCCCCGATCCGGGAGGCATGCGCTACGAGGCGGTCTTCGGCTAGGCACCGGTCAAGTTCGCGGCGGGTAGACACCTTGCAGGGCGATGGTAAAGTAGCAGGTCAGATAGGGCTGCAGGTTGTTGTGTGGCTGGTCGCCACCCGCCGGGGCCAGCGCCTCGGCGGCCAGTTGCACGACGTTCTGGTTGGTCACCGTCTGGTACAACGACGCCCCCACCGACCGGGCTAGCACCTCGTTGTCCGGGGTATGGTCCTCGGCGGGTTGGTTGGAGCCTGCCATGGCGTGGCTGTGCCCGGGTATCTCGCTTTCCAGCAGGGCGACCGTGTCGGAGCCACCGGTCTCGCCAAGATCGTGCAGGCTCAGCCCGGGTCCCTGACCGGGGTGCATGGGGGCCCGACCCTGCAAGTCGGGCAGAGCGAAGTTCGACTTGCCATCACCGCCGTAGGTGGTGCCCAGTAGCGAGAACAGCGCGGTGTTCTGGTTGATGGGCAAGATCTGGCCGTCACACCACGCCCAGCCCTTCGGCGGGAAGTTGAAGGGGAAGATGCGGATCTCGGCGATGAACGGATCAGCCACTGCGGACCTCCTACGTGGGCGAGGGGAAGATCCCGGACAGGGAGATGATGAAGTCGACGCACAGGTAGGGCTGGAAGTTGGTGTGCGGCTGGCTGCCACCCGCCGACCCCACCGCAACCGGCGCCAGCGGGGTGTTGGCGGAAAAGCCGGAGATGTATGGCAGGTAGCTGGGTGTCTGGGCGAGGACGTTGCCGGCGGTGTTGGCCTTGGCGGCAACGTTCGATGAGGCCAGGAACGGGTGGCTGTGCGGGATCTGCGCGACGGTGAGGGTCACCTGCTCCGCTCCCCCGTTTTCGCCCAGCACCCCCCGCCCTGGTGCAGCGGGATGCGGCCGCGCAGATCGGGTAGCGCGAATGTCGACTCCCCGTCACCGCCGTAGGTCGTGCCGATGAGCTGGAACAACACTTCATACTCCGAGATCGCCAGCAGCTGCCCCTCGCAGAACATCCAGCCCGCGGGGGCGAAGTTCCCCGCGAACATCCGGATCTCCCCGACGTAAGGCTGACCCATCGTCGTCTCCTCGCTAGCTAGTTCGCGGACTGGAAGATGCCCACCAGGGCGATGCAGCAGCTCAGCGTCAGGAACGGTTGCATGTTCTGGTGCGGCTGGCTTCCGCCCGTACTGGCGATCGTGCTGGACCCCAGGGCGGTGAGGGCATCGGGGGGCCGGTAGGAAAGGGAGAGCGGGTGGGTGTTCTCGCCGCCCCGCTCCCCGAGGTTGTGCCCATTGCCAACGTGGATGGGAGTGCGAGCCCGGAAGTCGGGCAGCGCGAAGTTGACCCGGCCGTCACCGCCGAAGGTCGTTCCGAGCAGCGAGAACAGGGCCTGGTTCTGGTTGATCGGCAGGAGCTGCCCGTCGCACAGTGCCCAGCCCTGCGGGGCGAACCCGAACGAAAAGATCCTGATCTCCGACAGGAATGGCTCAGCCACCCGACCTCCACATGATCAGTTTGGGATGTTGCAGCTGTTGGCCGGCGCGGAGCTGATCGTGCCCGCGCCGCCCACCGTGGCGGCGCCAGGGTTCTGGGCTGTGAGGTAGGTGTTCACCGCTCCCGACAGGCCTTCAAGGTTGAACACCGCCGTCTGCGCCTGGCGCACGAACAGGCCGAAGAACCCGGTGCCACCCGCACTGGTGGTGTTGGCGGAGATCCGGGCGCACATGGTGTCGAGGTTGCGGGCCTGGGCACGGATCGCATCCAGGGCGCCGGGTAGCACCGAGACGTTGTTGCCGGTCAGCGCGACATCTGTCGGGACCGCGTGGGGGTTCAGGGACGGGTTGCTCGAGCTCCCGCCATCCACTTCGATCCCGAAGTCGAGACCCACGTTGCTCACGGTGTTGCCGCTGACGTTGGCGCGCAGGATCGCGTTCACCGCCTGAGAGACGGTGATCCCAGACCCGCTCTGGCCGGCGCCGGCGTTGACGACGGTGTTGTTGCGCACCTTGCCGGTCGACGTCGAGTCGTTGCTGGCGAAGACGTTGATGCCGGTGCTCTTCAGCGGCGCGTTGGTGGTGCCGTCGGTGCCGACCTTGTTGGAGTCGATGTCGTAGGTGATCTGCGAGGTGAGCGACGAGGCGAACTCGATGCCCTGGTTGCCCTGGTTGGGGCTGCCCGCAGTGATCACGTTGTTCCGGGCGGTGATGGCCAGCTGCGAGCTGTCAGCCGTGTCACCGGCCAGCGACACGCTCCGGTTGCCGGTGAAGGTGCACCCGTCGATGACCACGCCGTTCATCACGGCGGTCTGGGTGGACTGCACACTGATACCCACGTTGCCCGAGGTGGTGCTGTTGTTCTTGATCGTACAGCCCGAGAAGGTGATCCCGCCCAGCGTTCCGGAGTTGTTGATCACCCGGACGTTGTCCTCGGTGGAGCCGCTCACCTCGGTGTCGGTGACGGTGCTGGTGCCGCGCAGGTTGGTCAGCAGCACCCGGCCTCGACCAGCGCGTCGGTGTTGTTCTGGATCCGCATACCGTTGAGCGACAGGTTGGTCACCAGGGTGCCGTTGATGCCGTCGTTCTTGCTCGTCTTGACGTCCATCCAGGACAGCGACACGTTGCTGGTGCTGGTCAGGACGACGCCGTCGCCGGTGGAGGCCTGGATGGTGCCGCCGGAGGCGGGGGTGCCGGTGCCGGCGACGGTCAGGCCACCGGAGCCGCCGATGTTGTTGAGTACGATCCCGCTGGCCGCCCCGTTGGAGGAGATGCTCTTGAAGGTCAGGCCCGCGCCCCCGATGGTGGCGCTGGTCACCGTCAGAGCGGTGCCGGTGGTGGTGGTGAGGGTGTTGTTGGTCCCGGTGACGACCACCGTGCCGCCGTTCGTGGCGGTTAACGCGGGGTTCGCCCCGGTGCTCAGGGTCAGCCCGCCGGTGAAGGCGACGGTGCCGGCGCCGTTGTTGTTGGCGAGTACCCCGGTGCCGCTGCCGGTGGTGTCGGTGACCTGCCCGGCGAGGGTGAACGTGCCGCCGGTGCGGTTGATGATCGACACGGTTCGGCCCGCCGTGTTGGTGACCGTGCCGGAGTAGGTGATGGTGCCGTTGCCGCCGGTGACGTCGACCTCGGCGCCGGTGGACCCGGTGATGGCGCCGGCGCCCAGGTCGGCGTTGCCGTTGACGCTGACCAGGGTGATGCCGGTGGCGCCGCTGGTGGAGCTGACCTGGGTGAACACCGAGCCAGTGGCGAAGGAGCCGTTGTTGAGGTTCAGCGCCTAGCCGGCGCCGTTGACGGTGGTCTCCAGCACGGTCAGGGTGCCGAAGCCGGTTCCGGCGATGCCCGCGCCGGTGGTGTTGCCGACGGTGACCCCGCGCAGGGTGTTACCGCTGGCCAGGGTGATGCCGTTAGCTCCCGCCGCGGTAGTAGTGATGGTGGGTGAGGTGCCGCTGGCGCCGGGCAGCGGGTCGCTGTCCGGCGCGAGGGCGATGCCCGCGGCGGTGGTGACCGGGACGCTGGCGCCCTTGCCGATCACCTTCTGGTTGTTCAGCAAGGTGAGCGGGCCGGTGTAGCTGGTGGCGGTGTTCCGGTCGAGGAAGATCGTGTCGCCGGCCACCGGGTTGTCACCGGTGCCGTTGTTGACGGCGGTGAACGCGCTAATCGAGTTGAACGGGACGCTCAGCCGCCCGGTGCCGCCAACGGGAGCGTTGTTGTCGATGAACCAGATCATGTCCGAGACGGTCAGCGTCAGGCTGCGTACCGGTGAGCAGGCGGAGGGCGTGCCGTTGTCGCAGACCTTGTACTTGACGACATCGTCCCCCTCATGGCCGGGCTTGGGGTTGTAGCTGTAGCTGCCATCAGCGTTGATGGTGATGTCCCCGGCGCTGGCGATGGACGGGTCGACCTGCGCGGTCAGCGCGTCACCCTCGACGTCCGAGACACCCGCCAGCAGCCCGGCGCTGGCCGGCACCTGGATGCGCACGTTGCCGGTCACCGCGTGCGTCCGGTCGACCACGCCCACCGGCGGGTCGTTGACCGGGTTGACGGTGATGGTGAATGTTTGCGGTGCGCTGGTGTTGGTGCCCCCATTGAGGACACCGCCGTTGTCTTGCAGAGCGACGGTGACCGTGGCGACGCCCTTGGCGTTGGGGGCCGGGGTGTAGGTCAGCACCCCGGAGGGAGACACCGCGGGCTGAGTGGAGAAGAGCCCGGTGTTGTCGCTGCTGACGAGGAAGGTCACGGTCTGGGTGGACTCATCCGGCGGGCCGGGGCTGATCGCGGTGGCCCACGGGTTCACCGTCTGCGGCCCGGCGTCCTCGTTCACGGCCTGATCGGCACCCTTGGTGAAGCTGGGCGGGTCGTTGACGCTGGTCACTGTGATCATGAAGGTCTGCGCCGGGCTGGTATCCACCCCGCCATTGGCCGTGCCACCGTCATCCTTGAGCTCCACGGTGATCATGGCGCTGCCACTGCCATTAGCGGCCGGGGTATAGGTCAGGGCGCCGGTCGCGGAGATCTCCGGCGCGCCGGAGAACAGGCCCGGGTTGGAGTTGTTGGTGACGCTGAAGCTCAGGTGCTGACCCGACTCGTTGGCCGGCCCGGCGCTGACCGCGGTGGCCCACGGATCAACCGTCTGCGCCCCGGCGTCCTCGCCCACCGTCTGATCCGGGCCCTTGGTGAAGCTCGGCGCGTCGTTGACGCAGGTCACGGTGAGGGTGACGGTGGCGGTGCCGGAGTCGGCTTTGCCGTCGTCGGCCACATAGGTGAAGCTGTCGCTGCCGCAGAAGTTCGCGTTCGGTGTGTAGACGTACGACCCGTCGGCGTGCAGTGTGAACGATGCCGCCTGAGCCGGGCCGGTGATCAGCTTCGCCGTGAGCGGGTCATGATCAGCGTCGGTGTCATTACCCAGCACCCCCGGAGCGGCCTGGTTGAGCACACCATCTTCGAGCAGGCCGGCCGAGTCGCCGCTGGCGACGGGCACCGCGTCGACCGTGATCGTGAAGGTCTGTGGCCCGCTGGTGTCGGCCCCACCGTTGGCGGTGCCACCGTTGTCCTTGAGCACCACCGTGACCATCGCGATGCCACTGACACCCGCCGCCGGGGTGTAGCTGAGCACCCCGGCCGGGGAGATCGCCGGGCCCGCGGAGAACAAGCCAGAGTTGTTGGCGGTGACGGTGAACGCGAGCGTCTGACCCGACTCATCGGGCGGCCCCGCGCTGATCCCCGTGGCCCACGGGTTGACAACCTGCGGCCCCGAATCCCGCAACACCGACTGATCCGGGCCCTTGGTGAAACTCGGCGCATCGTTGACCGGATTGACGGTGATAGCCACCGTGGCGGGAGCAGAGGTGTATGTGCCGTCGGTGACCTTGTAGGTGAAGCTGTCCGCACCGTTGACGTTGGCGGCCGGTGTGTAGGAGAACGAGCCGTTGCCGTTGAGGGTGAAGCTCGCGGCGTGCGCCGGGCCGGTGACCAGCTGCGCGGTGAGCGAGTCGCCGTGGGCATCGCCGTCGTTGGCCAGCACTCCCGGTGCGGCCGGGCTCAGGGTCGTGTCCTCGTTCACGGAGTAGGCGTCGCCGGTGGCCACCGGCACGGACACCACCAGCGCCGTCTCGGTGAGATTGCACTGGCTGGGCGAGGTCACCGGGCGTAGATACGCCACAAACGCCAGGGCGCAGAAGTACAACGGTCCGGTCCCGGGCACGGTGATCGGTGCCTCCCCCGGCAGGCACTGGGCTGGGGGATGACCCGGCGCGCGATGCCACCCGGCGGGCTGCACAGCTGGATCGGCGCGTTGGCGGGCAGCGACAGCGGTGTCTCCGTCAGCGTGTTGCAGCTCGACGGGCTGGTGACATAACGCACGAGACCACTGAACTTGCCCGCGCACATGCTGGTCAGCTCCTGCGGCGGGGCGGCCGCCGCGGCGAATACCGGTATCCCTCCCGCCAGCACCATGAGCAACGCGGCCAGGCCGACGACGATCACCCGCGTGCTGCGCGCAGACACCGATTTCACTGGGCGAACATGCGTCCTCGAGGTGGACAGAACAAGGCCATCAGAGAGGGGCAGGAGATGACGACCAGCCTCACAAGGGACGGCTAAGCAGCCCGACAACCCCGTTCACCGCCTGCACCGATTTAACCGCCAGTTCCGAACCGCACCCGGACGGTCAGGCCATACGCACGTGCGTCACATCACCGACCGACAGCGCCCGTCGCTGTCCAGCTGTGCGAACCACAAGGCGGCCTTCGATGTCGATGTCTTCCGCGGTACCCACCAGGGCAGGCTGCGCCGGCAGCTCCACGCTGACCTGCGCGCCCAGCGTCACGCACCGTTGCCGGTAAGCCTCCCGCAGACAGGAGGTCACCGGATCACCCCCGTACTGGACCCACTGCCGCAGCTCGGTGTCCAGGGTGCGCAGCAGGGCTCGCAGCAGGGGGTCGCGATCGGTGCAGGAAGCCTGCTCGATGGCCAGTGAGGTGGCCCCGGGCACCGGCAGCTCGTCGGGGCGCAGCGTGACGTTGAGCCCGATGCCCACGACGACCGCTGGGTCCACCGGGATCACCTCGGCGAGGATCCCCGCGGCCTTGCGACGGTGGGTGCCCAGCAGCAGGTCGTTGGGCCATTTCAGAGTTGCGGGCAATTCGCCCAGCGCGCTGATGGTCCGGCACAGCGCCACCCCCGCCAGCAGCGGGAGCCAACTCCAGCGGGCCTGCGGCACCTCGGCCGGACGCAGCAGCACCGACAACATCAGCCCCGACCGGGCCGGCGCCACCCAACTGCGCGCCGCCCGGCCGCGCCCGGCGCTCTGGTGCTCGGCGACCAGGACCGTGCGATCCGGCGCACCCTGCCGGGCTGCGGCGGCCAGCGCGGTGTTCGTCGAGGGCACCGACTCGACGACATCCAGCACCGCATATGGACCCACCGGCGCCAGCAGCGCCCGCCGCAGTGCGTCCTCACGCAGCGGCGGGCGCTCAAGATCGGACCACATCATCTCCAGACGCTACCTCTGGGGTCGGCAGCCATGGAGCCGGACGTGCACACCATCGACCTGGGTGCGTCTTACCGCAGATTCGCCGGCCGCTGTTTACCATCACCGATGTCAGCAGCCATACTGGGACGGTGCGAGAGAGGAAGTCAGTGCCTGCGGTCCGCGAATCGCGCCAGGCTAGGCGGGGCGGCGCCACGGCGCGGTCTGCTGATGACGCCGTCGACTCGGCCCGGACCGGCCCGGTCGCCGTGGAGAAAGTTCTCGCTCTGCAACGACTCGTCGGCAATCGCGCTGTCAGTAGCCTCCTCTCCACCCGGCCGAGCACTGAGGTCGGTGACTCTGGTACGGATGTTCCCGTTCAGCGCCTAATCAAGTGGACAGATCCCAAAACCACAAAGGGCATCACGAAAATAACAGTCAAGGGCGGCAAGAAGAAGCCGAAACCGCCAGCCCGGCGCATTGAGACAATCCGGATAGATCGTATGCCGGGGTCCGCTGGTGGCGCTCACACGACAGCATTTCAGCTCTTCATCGAGATCGTCGAAAACGCATTGTTCGATGCTACCTATGACCAGGCCGTGGGCCGTATGGATGCGATGATCGACGACCTGGAGGAACTCCCCGGGTATGCAGGCAACGCTACCCAGAGGAAGGCGTTGAAGGAGGCTCGCAATGCCCTCAAGGAGGCACGGACACAGGCCGATGATCCAGCAAACTGGAACTACCACCTGGAAGAACTCATTTTCCGGCACCTGCGCGCCCGGAACAGTCTGAACTTTACCTACCACGAGGGAACTTGGGGAGATCCAGGAGGACACAAAGAGGCCAAGAACATAAGAAAGCTCTCAAAAGTGTTCCAGGATACCGATTGGTCGAGTCCTACCGCCGCGGAGATCGATTCGTTCACGAAATCCTCGGTCAAGCTGTTGGATCTCAATAATGTAGCTCAAGGGACAATGACGCGGGCCGCCTATCTGGATAAGCTGGAGAAGATCCTCATCCAGCACCACGCAACCATTATTTCGGCACATCCAAGTACCGAGGATCAGGTCGGTCCGTTAGCTGATGCTCTGGTCACGAAGGTGGCACCGACGCTTGGTTTGTCGGGTCCCGAGCAGGCAACCTTGGGCCCCCGGGTTGCGGCGGCGAGGGGTTGGCAGGAACTCGCAGACGCTAGCTGACCTGCGGCTTGTGCGCCCGCGAGGCCTCTGCCGGCCGCGAGTCTGGTCCGTGCCGTGATGGCCGATGCCGAACCCGCCAGCCCGGTGCGGATCCGACAGGACCACTTCTTGACGACGTCCAGCGCCGCATACGGGCCCACCGGCGCCAGCAGGGCACGCCGCAGCGCGCCCGCCCGCAGCGACGGTCGCCCGAGATCGGTCCACACGGGCTCAGACGCTACCTCTAGGGTCGGCCGTCATGGAGCCGGATGTCCACACCACGACGGGCAAGCTCGCTGATCTGGTGCGCCGCAACGAGGAAGCCGTGCACGCCGGATCGGCCCGCGCAGCGGCGCGCCAGCACGCCAAGGGCCGTCAGACCGCCCGGGAGCGGATCGAGGCGCTGCTGGACGCCGGGTCATTCACCGAGCTCGATGAGCTGGCCCGGCACCGC
>JBOHFK010000083.1:0-25194 GCA_050699635.1 Pseudonocardiaceae bacterium
GGCGCCCGACCTCGCGACGCTGCGCCGGGTGCCCTGGCACGAGGCGACCGCGCTGGTGCTCTGCGACGCCCGGTGGGCCGACGGCGCCCCGGTGGCGGTGTCGCCGCGCCAGGTGCTGCGCCGCCAGGTGGATCGCCTCGCTGAGCGCGGGCTGATCGCGCAGGTGGGCACCGAGCTGGAATTCATCGTGTTCGCCGACTCCTATGACGCGGCCTGGCGCAAGGGCTACCGCGAACTGGAACCGGCGAACCGCTACAACGTCGACTACTCGCTGCTGGGCACCGGGCGCATCGAGCCGCTGCTGCGCGCGATCCGCAACGGCATGGCCGGCGCCGGCCTGATCGTCGAATCGGCCAAGGGCGAGTGCAACCTGGGCCAGCACGAGATCACCTTCCGCTACGCCGACGCCCTGGTCACCTGCGACAACCACAGCATCTACAAGACCGGCGCCAAGGAGATCGCCGAGGCGGCCGGGATGAGCCTGACCTTTATGGCCAAATTCGACCAGCGGGAGGGCAACTCCTGCCACATCCACCTCTCGCTGCGCGGCGACGACGGCGAACCGGTCCTGTCCGGGAACGGCCCGCACGGTTTCTCCCCGCTGATGGAGCACTTCCTGGCCGGGCAGTTGGCGTGCTTGCCCGAGTTCAGCTATTTATTCGCGCCGAATGTGAACTCCTACAAGCGTTTCGTGGCGGGCAGCTTCGCCCCGACCGCGGTGGCCTGGGGGCTGGACAACCGGACCTGCGCGCTGCGGGTGGTCGGGCACGGCCGGTCGCTGCGGGTGGAGAACCGGGTGCCCGGCGGCGACGTCAACCCGTATCTTGCGGTGGCCGCGCTGGTCGCGGCGGGGCTGCACGGGATCGAGCACGAGCTGGTACTGCCGGCGCCGTTCGCTGGTAATGCCTACCACTCGGATGCGCCGCGGATGCCCAGCACGCTGCGCGACGCCGCCGAGCTGCTGGCGGGCAGCCCGATCGCGCTCGCTGCGTTCGGCACCGACGTCGTCGAGCATTACTGCAATGCTGCCCGAGTCGAGCTGGCCGCCTTCGACTCCGCGGTGACCGACTGGGAGCGCCGGCGTGGCTTCGAACGGCTGTGACTTGAGGGACTCGACGAGCGTGGGGGAGGAGATCAGGTGGGCGGACGGTTGGACGGCCGGGTCGCGGTGGTGACCGGTGGCGGGAGCGGGATCGGGTTGGCCTCGGCGCGCCGGTTGGCCGCCGACGGAGCATCGGTGGTGGTCGCGGATATCGACCCCGCCACCGGAGCCGCCGCTGCCACCGAGGTGCACGGCCTGTTCGTGCACACCGACGTGACCAAAGAGTCCGATGTGGACGCCCTGTTCTCGGCGGCGATCGAGCGCTACGGCGCGGTGGACGTCTCCTTCCACAACGCCGGCATCTCCCCACCGGAGGACGACTCGATCCTGACCACCGAACTCGACGCCTGGCGGCGGGTCCAGGAGGTCAACCTCACCTCGGTGTACCTGTGCTGCCGGGCGGTGCTGCCGCACATGCAGCGCCAGGGCCGCGGCTCGATCATCAACACCGCGTCGTTCGTGGCGGTGCTGGGATCGGCGACCTCGCAGATCTCCTACACCGCGTCCAAGGGCGGGGTGGTGGCGCTGTCCCGGGAGCTGGGTGTGCAGTTCGCCCGACAGGGCATCCGGGTCAACGCGCTGTGCCCGGGGCCGGTGAACACCCCATTGTTGCGCGAGCTGTTCGCCGCGGACCCCGAGCGCGCGCAGCGCCGGCTGGTGCACGTCCCGATGGGCCGCTTCGGCGAGCCGACCGAGATCGCTGCCGCGGTCGCCTTCCTGGCCAGCGACGATGCCTCCTTCATCACCGCCTCGACGTTCCTGGTCGACGGCGGAATCTCCGGGGCGTACGTCACCCCCTTGTAGCCGCCAGCGTCTCGGGAAACACAGAATCTCGGGAAACACAGAATCTCGGGAAACACCGCGTCTCGGGAAACACCGCGTCTCGGGAAACACCGCGTCTCGGGAACACAGCGAGCGGGGGCGCAGTGTTCACTTCTTGAAGCTAAGCTGTCAGCTGGCAGAGGAGGCCGGTGATCGTGAGCGGCCCGGCGTAGGGAGCATCTGTTGGTGACAGACACGCCGGGGTCGCAAAGCGCGCTGCGGGAGGCGAACTTGCGGCGGGTGCTGCGGGCGGTCCAGGCCGCCAGCTCACTGACCCAGGCCGAGATCGTCCGCTGCACTGGGCTGTCCGCAGGCACCGTCTCCACCATCGTGCGGGAGTTGCAGGCCAGCGAGCTGGTGGTGGTGACGCAGACTGCGACGGGGCGCAGAGCGCAGAGTGTGTCCCTGTCTCAGCTCAGCGGTCTGGCGATCGGCATCGAGCTGGGCCCGGCCCGTCTGCGGGGGGCGATCTGCGACATGGGCTACCGGGTGCTCATCGAGGAGGACATCGACTACGACATGGCGCAGTCGCCGGAGCGGGGCTTGCGCAGAGTTGACTGGCTGGTGGGCACGTTGCTGCGGCAGGCCCGAGTGGACCGCAGCCAGGTGCGCGGGGTTGGGGTGAGCGTGCCTGGTCCGCTTGACCTGGGCACGGGCCCGAACCTCCCGGTTCCGTGCTGGCAGGGGGTGGACATCACCGAGGAGCTCTCGGGCCGGGTGGACCTGCCGGTACAGCTGATCACTGAGGTCAACGCGGCCGCCCTCGGCGAAGTGGCCTGCGGCGCGGCCCGCTTCACCGCTGACCTGGCCTATCTCCGGTTGTCCAGCAGCGTCGAGGCGGCCCTGGTGATCAAGGGGGAGGTCTATCCCGGCAGTAGCGGGCTGGCCGGCCAGTTCGGTCATATCACCATCGACGAGTACGGCCCGGTCTGCCGGTGCGGCAACCGCGGTTGTCTGGAGACGCTGGTCGGCGGGCCGCATCTGCTTGATCTGCTGCCCAGGCGGCCGGGGCAGGATCGGCCGACCCTTCGCGGGTTGGTCCAGGCCGCCGTCGAGGGGGATCTCGGATCCCGCCGGGTGATCGGAGACGGCGGTCGCGCCGTGGGGGTTGCCGCCGCGATGCTGTGTAACGTGCTCAACCCGAGCCAGATCGTGCTGGGCGGTGAGCTGGCCCAGGCTGGTGAGCTGCTGCTGGACCCGATCCGGCAGGCGCTGGACCGGCGAACACTTCCCGCTGTTGCGCAACGGGTCGAGGTGCGCTGCGGCGAGCTGGGCGATCGGGCCGCTGTGATGGGTGCATTGGCTACGGTGGTGCGCAGTACCGATGTCTTCGACCGGGTCGATTCCCTACTCGGCTGAGCCGCTGAGCCTTCAGCAGTCTTCATAAGTTGAACGAATTGGACAGTGCAACGTTCAAGTATTGACGGCATGTGGGACGTGCACCATGCTGGGGTCGCGCCGATGGGCGCTGTCGGTCCGGTCCCTCGGGGAGGGGAACAGGCGATGAAGACCTGGGTTACGGCGGCGATCGCGACGCTGATGTTCGTCGTGGCGGCATGCGGCAACCCGGTGAGCCCTCGCGAGGGCGCCGCATCGGTAGCCCCATCGGTGGCACAGGGGTTCCCGATCGGGATCCTGCTGCCCGAGTCGAAGACGTCACGGTATGAGACGTTCGACCGCCCACTGCTCACCCAGCGACTCCAGCAGCTATGCCCGAAATGTGAGATCCTCTATCAGAACGCTGGTCAGGACAGCACCGCGCAGCAGAACCAGGCCGAGGCGCTGGTCACCGGCGGCGGCGTACGCGCGGCGCACCGCTTGCCCTGCAGCCGGCCCTGCATGTCGGTCAGCCCGATCAGCACCGTATCCACCAGCTGCTCATCAACCAGCACCCGAAGCTCTTCCAACGTCAGCAGTCCCTGCTCTGCACCCATCCCCGCTCCCCCTCCGCTCACCGCAACAGCTCTCAGTCTCCCGAACTCGACAGGAGGGCTGTTTTGATCAAGCGGTGGCAGCCCTCCTGTCGAGTTCGGGAGGTTCAGTGTCGTTGACAGCAGCAGGTGGAGCGCACGCGGTCAGTCAGGTCCCTGGACGCAGTCCAGTAGGCGTTCGAATTCCGGGCTGGTGAACTCGGCTACGGCGCGGTCGTACTTCTCCATGCCCCAGGACCAGAAATCGAAATCCATGGTGGCGGCGCCGTGCTGGATCGAGGCCCACAGCGTCCAGCCGTACTTCGACATCAGCCCGAACAGGCGGGCCCGGGCTAGCTTGTGGCGCGGCGTCCGGGCGTAGTACTGGCCGACCAGCTCTGCCAGGTGGTCCAGCGACAGGTCGGCCTCGCTCCAGATGTTGCCCAGCTCGAAGCAGGGGTCGTTGTTGCCCGAGTACTCGTAGTCGATGATCCAGACCTGGGTGCCGTCGTCGATCAGGTTGGCGGCCAGCAAATCGTTATGGCATGGCACCGTGGGCTCGCGGCGCACCGCCAGCGCGCGCTCGATACGTTCGACGGCCGGTGCGAACTCCAGGTAGCGCGGCGGCAGCCGGAAGCCCTGCGCCTGCACGATCTGCAGGTAGCGCCGCTGAACCTCGAACATGTCGAAATCGGCGGCGAACCGCGGGCCGGCGTGCAGCGTCCGGCACGCCCGGGCGACCCGGCCCAGCACGACCGGGTCGGCCAGGTCGTCGTCGGTGAGGGTGCGACCGGGCAGGAAGCTGACCACGAGCACACCCTCACCCGGCAGGTAGTCCCGCACCGGCGCCCCCACCCCGGTGGTCGCCGCGGCGCGGGAGTTGGCGTGCTCGTTGTCCCGATCAATCGCCAGCAGGCTGGTCGCGCCACTCGAGATCCGC
Source organism: Pseudonocardiaceae bacterium (assembly GCA_050699635.1). Classification (GTDB taxonomy): domain Bacteria; phylum Actinomycetota; class Actinomycetes; order Mycobacteriales; family Pseudonocardiaceae. Next base: position 4,775 of record JBOHFK010000083.1, read on the forward strand.
ACGACCACCGCCCCGTCCGGGGTGGTCACCTTGAGGTTGCGATTGGTCAGCCCACCGGGCAGGTCCTCGACGGTCCGCGGGCGGCCCGCAGTGCACGGCATCCGATCCAGCAAGGCAACCAGCTCAGCATCGACCGCTATCTCTGTAGGAAGGTGCATGACTAAGTGGTAAGCGCCGGAAGTCCGTCGGGGTTTGAGGCAACCACGGAGCATCCCGAAACACCCGGGTCTACCCGCGCAACGATCGAGTGTGTCGTGAACTCGACGTCACCGACCTCCGCCGTGTCTCCGGATGTAGGTGACGTCGAGTTCACGACGACCACCGCGCCAGGATTGCCGACGACGTGGCGCTGCGGGGGTCCGGGGGTGCACTCGTCGAACCGGCCTCGTGAGCGAACGCCTCGCGCATGGGCCCATTATCGCGTAGAGACACAGTTTGCTGGCAATCTCGACCCCTGTCACCACGCTTGCTGTCCGCGGACCAGTGGGAGGAGTTGCCCATGTCCCTGCCTGCGTCGGCCCGGATCGTGGTGATCGGCGGAGGGGTCGGCGGAGCCAGCGTCGCCTACCACCTGACCGAGCACGGCGAGCGGGACGTGCTGGTGCTGGAACGCGCCGAGCTGACCAGCGGCTCGACCTTCCACTCCGCCGGGCTGGTCGGCCAGTTGCGCGCCGATCCGACGTTGACCCGGATGAACACCTACTCCGTCGAGCTCTACCGCCGGCTGGAGCGCACCGAGCACGCGCCGGGCTGGGTCGAGTGCGGTGGTATCCGGCTGGCGTCCTCGCCTGCGCGGCTGGCGGAGATCCGGCGCCAGCTCGGATGGGCACGTCATGCCGGGCTGGAGCTGGAGGAGATCTCCGCGGCCGCGGCCCGTGAGCTGTTCCCGCTGATCGAGACCGATGGCGTGCTGGGTGCCGCGTGGTCACCGACCGACGGCTACGTCGACCCGGCCCGGTTGTGTTACGCGCTGGCGGCGTTGGCGCGCGCTGGTGGGGTGTCGATCCAGCAGCGGACCCGGGTGGTCGGTATCGACGTGGCGCGGGGCCGGGTCCATCGGGTCCGGACCGACCGGGGTGACGTCGACTGTGAAGTCGTCGTCAACTGCGGCGGGATGTTCGCCGCCGAGATCGCGCGTCTGGTGGGGGTGCGGGTGCCGGTGGTGCCGATGTCGCACCAGTACGTGGTCACGCAGCCGTTCCTGACCGCATCCAGTGCTCCGGCGCGGCTGCCGACGCTGCGCGACCCGGACCTGCTGGTCTACTACCGCCAGGAGATCGACGGCCTGGTGATGGGCGGGTACGAGCGATGCAGTGCACCCTGGAAGGTTACTGCTGGTGACTTCGATTCAGTGCCGGCTGACTTCAACGGACGGCTGCTGCCGGGCGACTGGGAACGCTTCGCCCAGATCGCCGAGAACGCCCAGGTCCGGGTGCCCGCGCTGGCCGACGTCGGGATCCGGACGTTGGTCAACGGGCCCGAGGCGTTCACCCCGGACAACGAGTTCTGCCTCGGCGAGACCGAGGTCGGCGGGTTTTTCGTGGCGGCCGGGTTCTGCGCACACGGCATCGCCGGGGCCGGTGGGGTCGGGCAGGTGATGGCCAACTGGATCGTCGACGGCGAGCCGGGCATGGACCTGTGGCACATGGACATCCGCCGCTTCGGCCCGCACTACCGCTCGCCGTCCTACACCGTCGCGCGCACCGTCGAGAGCTACGAGAGCTACTACGACATCCGCTACCCGCACCAGCAGCGCCGCGCCGGCCGCCCGCTGCGCACGTCACCGGCCTATAGCTGGCACGCCGCGCTCGGAGCGGTGTTCGGGGAGAAGTCCGGCTGGGAGCGGGTCGACTACTACGCCGGCAATGCGGCCGCTGGTGATGAGTCGCTGCGCCCGGAGGACAGCAGTGCCTGGTCACCGGCGATCGGCGTCGAGCACCAGGCCACCCGCAGCGCGGCCGGGTTGTTCGACGAGAGCTCGTTTGCCAAGATCTCGGTCAGCGGAACCGACGCCGCCGCGTTCCTGGAGCACGTCTTCGCCAACCGGGTCGCCCGTGGCCCGGGCACGGTCACCTACACCCAGGCGCTGAACTCCCGCGGCGGGATCGAATGCGACGTCACGGTGTCCCACCTCGACGACCAAGAATTCCTGATCGTCACCGGGACCGCGTTCGGCGCGCACGACCTGGGGTGGCTGCGCGATCACGCCCGGCGCACCGGAGCGTCGGTGCGCCTCGCCGACGTCACCGGGCAGTACGCCTGCATCGCATTGTGCGGGCCGAAGTCCCGCGACGTGCTCGCCCCGCTGACCCCGCACCAGCTGTCCAACGCCGCATTCCCGTACCTGTCTACCCGGGAGACCACCGTCGGCGACGTCCCGGTGCGCGCGGCGCGGGTGACCTTCGTCGGCGAGCTGGGCTGGGAGCTGTACTGCTCCGCCGAATACGGGGCGGCGCTGTGGCGCACCGTGTGGCAGGTCGGCCGGCCGCACGGGCTGGTGGCGGGCGGCTACCGGGCGATCGAGAGCCTGCGGCTGGAGAAGGGCTACCGGGTGTGGGGTGCCGACATCGGCCCGGAGATCACCCCTGACGAGGCTGGGCTGGGCTTCTGCGTCCGGATGGACAAGCCTGGTGGGTTCGTAGGCCGGGAAGCGCTGCTCACCGCCCGGGAGCGGGGTGCGACCCGCAGGCTGCGCTGTCTCACCCTTAACGACTGGCATGCGGTTGCTTTGGGCGGCGAGCCGGTGCTGGTGGGCGACGCGGTGCTCGGCCGGGTCACCTCAGGTGGCTACGGTTATACAGTCGGACGCTCGATCTGCTTCGCCTACCTGCCGGTGCCTGCGGTGCAGATGGGTACTCCGGTCGCGGTGCAGATCGCCGGTCGCCGGTTCGAGGGCGTGGTCGAGGCCGACCCGCTGTACGACCCCAAGGGCATCCGGATCCGCGCAGACAGCTGACCGCGGTCATCCAGAGGAAGCCGGACGGGGACGTCTGCCGGGATCGTTGTGCACAAGGTCGCTGACATCTATCGATCAAGAAAAAAATCGTGGGCGCGACGCCGCCCGCTGCGCAGGCGTATGCGCTGGCGAGGTGCCGATCCGTCGGCAATCGGCTACCGGTTCAATGTCGACGCCGCGCCCTTGTCGGTTTGCCGTAGTCCCCCCTTCGGGCACTGGACTCCTCCTTTTCACCTCGGGCGGGCAGCGTCGCCCAGGGACCACCGATGTCCTCGCACCCCACCGCCCGGCGAAACACCCAGCCCGCCAGAGGAGTAGTCGTGCCCTCATCACATCGCCCTACCGGTGTCGTTGCCCTGCTAGCGCTCGGGGTGGCGTTGGGTGGATGCGGTTCCGCCGATGTCAAGGTGAAGCCACCCGTCCCCCCAGGCGTCAGTCCGCAGGCTTGGATAGGCGCGTTCTGCGGCGGTCTCGGTGAGGTGATCGCCGCACAGGCTGCCGCCGCCAAGCCGGCGCCGACCCCGCAGGGTCAGAAGGACGGGTTGCTCAAGCTCGCCGATGCCACCGTGCAGGCGTTGACCAACACCGCCCACAAGCTCACCCAGCTCGGCCCGCCGGGAATCACCAACGGCAAACAAACCCAGGACAGCACGGTGGGCTTTTTCACCACCGCTGCGGCCGCGGTCGACGACCGGCGGGTGAAGCTGGCCGAGCTGGACGTCAAGGACCCGAACTTCGCGCAGAAAGCGAACCAGCTCGCTCAGGTCGCGGGCACCGATCTTGGCCCGGCCACCACTCAGGTACAGGGGCTGACCAGCAACAAGGAGCTGACACCCGCATTCGGTTCGGCTCCAGAGTGCCAGCGTCTAGGCGCCGCCGTACCGCATCAGTAGTTGATGACCAAGACGCTGCGGTAGGCCAAACTCTCACCCTGGATCTGTTAACCAGGTGAGAGGTGCAGCCCTCGACGGCGGACAACGCGTTGGACGAGTAGGTGGTCGAGCCCCAGCCGGCCAGAGCCCGACACAGCGAGTACCAGGCTCAGCAGCCCGAGTGCGATGACCAGTTCGGGGCCGGTGTTGTCGAGCGCGTAGATGCCACCGTGGTGCACCAAGATCCAGGCGCCCGCCATGTTCAGCGCCATCACGATGCCGACGGGAAGGACCGCCAGACCGAGGATCATCGCGGCACCGCCGACGAACTCGAACAGCACGTTCGCCGGCCCAGCGATCGCCGCCAGCGGGACGCCGGACTTCTCGAACAGTCCCCCGACACCTGCGATGCTGCCGCCTGCGAAGTCGTACTCGAGTTTGGCGTGCGCCACCATCAGCACCCCGAGCCCGATTCGCGCCACAAGCAGCACGAGGTCACGAGCGACGGAGGCGGCTGTGGTGCGGTTGCCGGCGTCGGGTGTATCTAGGGTCGTCATGGCGTGGTGTCCTTACCTTCGATCAGCGACTGTGGATGACGACACCGAGGTGCCGCCACCGCTGTTCAAGATGACTCCGGCAGCGCAAGTTACTCATCGCAGGTGGCCGGCCGGGCCGGTCCGAGCGCCAAACCGGGCCAGTCGGAAATGTCGACATCACCGGCGTTCGCCGTGGCCCTCGGTGAGCAGTTCTTTTCCTCGCCCAAGAGCGTGGAGCGGCAGATGGCGGCGATCGTCGCGATCCCGGCGTAGGGGCGGTTGATGGGGTCCGACGAAGGAGCCGAACGATGCATCGAGCCATGAACCCGCCCCAGCCGAGGCGGGTCGTGCACCTGGAGTTGCACACTCCCGATCTCTGTGGCGCGAGCGCGTTCTACGGCCGGCTGCTGCGGTGGCGCACGGAGCGGATCGACGTTCGCTGGGGTTCCTACCACGCGCTCGCGCTCGGCGGTGCGCTGGACGGCGGGATCGTTGAGTGTCGTGCGAGGCACGCGACGTGGCTTCCGTACGTGGAGGTTGCGCAGATCGAGGCGATCACCGAGCGGGGACGCCGGCTGGGCGCGTCGGTGCTGTTCGAGCCGCGGGAGGGGCCGGCGGGGTGGAGCAGCGTGCTGCGCTCGAGCGTGGGCGGCGAGATCGCGCAGCGCCGGCTGCAACGCTGTCTGGGAACCGCCGAAGCATCCACCCTCGCCACCGTCGACGACTGGCTCCGCCGCCTCACCGGCTTGTAGCAGCGGAACCCGGCCCGCCACCCCACGCCGCTGCGAGCGCGGCGTGGCTCAGCGGCGGACTGGTCGGGATGTGACTCGCCACTGGGCTACTACGTACCGCAGAACGTGCGATACGGGCCGAAGCCCGGTGGGGCGGGTGCGGCGTATGGTTCCAGACCGGGTCGTTCATCGAACGGCTGCGCCAGCACATCGAGTAGTCGTTCAAACGGTCCTAGGTCCCCGGCGCCGGCCGCGGCCAGCGCTTCCTCGATCTGGTGGTTCCGCGGGATGTAGACCGGATTGACCCGGTCCATCGCGTCCGCGATCACCAGTGGTCCAGACGCTTGGGACGACAGCGCTTGGGACGACAGCTGTGCCCGCCAACGGTCGGCCCACGCGTCGAAGGCGACGGGTTCGGCGAAGAGCAATCGCGCCGGTGCGGCATCTCCGCGCACTGCCCAGGACAGCGTCCGAAAGCACGAGGTGAAATCGACCCGCTGGGCCGTCAGCAGCGCCAGCAGGTCGTCGATCAGCGCGCCGTCGGATCGTGGGGTATCTGCCAGGCCCAGCTTGGCGCGCATCCCGTGGTTGAAGTACTCGTCGTAACGGTCGGGGAACGACGCCAGCACGTCGGTGGCCGCCGCAATAGCCGTATCCGGCTCGGCGTGGATCAGAGGCAGCAATGTCTCGGCCAGCCGGGCCAGGTTCCACTGCGCGACGCGCGGCTGGTTGCCGTATGCGTAGCGGCCGCCGTGATCAATCGAGCTGAACACGGTGGCGGGGTCGAAGGCATCCAGGAACGCGCACGGACCGTAGTCGATGGTCTCGCCGGAGATCGTCATGTTGTCGGTGTTCATGACGCCGTGGATGAACCCGACCAGCATCCAGCGCGCGACCAGCGATGCCTGCGCGTCGACGACGCTGCCGAAAAACGCGAGATACGGGTTGTTCGCCTCGACCGCCTGGGGGTAATGCCGCGCGATCGCGTAATCGGCGAGGCGCCGCACGAGCGCCGGACCATCATGGGCTGCGGCGTACTGGAATGTGCCCACCCGGACATGGCTGGCCGCGACCCGGGTGAGCACCGCGCCGGGCAGCACCGTATCCCGCGCGACCTGATCGCCGGTCGCTACCACAGCGAGCGCCCGGGACGTGGGAATGCCCAGCGCGTGCATCGCCTCGCCGATCGCATACTCGCGCAGCATCGGGCCCACCGGCGCCTTCCCATCACCACCCCGGGCGAACGGCGTGCGTCCCGAGCCCTTCAGGTGCAGGTCGCGACGGCGTCCGGCAACGTCGAGCACCTCGCCGAGCAGCAGCGCCCGGCCATCGCCCAGGCGCGGCACAAACCCACCGAACTGATGGCCGGCGTAGGCCTGCGCCACCGGCGACGCCCCCTCGGGCACGGCGTTGCCGACCAGGACGGCGACACCGTCAGGTGCGCTCAGCGCGTCGGCATCGACACCCAGCACTGCGGCCAGCTCCTGGTTGAGCACCAACAACCGGGGCGCCGGCGCCGGTGTCGCGTGCCACGGCTCATACAGGCCCGCCAGCTCACGCACATAGGAGTTGTCGAACGCGAACGTCAGCCGGGCCGCAACACTCATAATCCCGAGGCTAACGGGGCCGGGCGCCGCGCTGTAGATGTCGCCGGGGACAAGTGGCACGCCTGCTCAAGGTCCGCGTTACGTGCCCCGGGAGGTGATCACCGATAAGCTGGCCGGCTACGGCGTGGCCCGTCGGGACCTGCTCGCCGGTGTGAGCATCGCCGGTGGAGTATTTGAACAACCGGCGGAGAACTCTCACCAACCCACCCGCCAGCGCGAACGAGTCATGAAAAGGTTCACCTCACCCGGGCACGCGCCCAACGGGATCGAGCTGCACCCCGGTCCTCAACATCATCTTCGGATAACGGGCGGTCCGGCTAACCGCTGGTGGGTTGGGGGATCCGCTTTTCACGGCCCGGCGTTATCGTGGCCCCATGGGGGGTATTAACAGTGAAATGGATCTTCTTCGGAGACTCGAAGTTCTGGTATCGGGCTCTGAGGTTTGGCAGATCGCGCGGCGCTACCGGCTCCACCGCTACCGCCATTCCGACGCACAGCGCCAGACCGTGGAAGTCGAGATGGTGTTCAACCCAGACATCGGATGGCGGATCGTCGCCACGGACGCGGCGCGCGACATCACCGCATCAGGTCCACCGCACCCGGATCTAAACGTCGTCATGACGACGGTGCGCTGGCAGGATCTCGACGAACAAGCCGTGCCGCCACAGCGATCCAGCGACACGTGAAAGCCTGCCGGACCGGGGGGCCGTGCGGGCGGCCAGTTCGGCGGTCTCAAGCAGCGTCTGTGGGGGCTTCACCTCCAATGAGGAACAGGTCCAGCACGATTTCTGGGGCACCGTCTATCCACAGAAGACAGAACGCCCCTGCCGCGCCTACCACCCGAGCGAGGACTCGCCTATCACGGTCCAGTACGGCGTCGTCCCGCTCGTCCACCGTGACCCCCCATGTGTGGTCTTGCGGCCCCGGGCACACCCAAAGCCCGGCCCCGTGCAGAGCGGAGGGGCGATGCGACGATCTGAGGAGATCCTGTCGGCCGCACTGACCCCAGCTCAGGCGTGAACACGCTCGTCGCGGTGAGTTGCACTGCGACGAGAGGGTGCAGCCGTAATGAAAAGACAACACGGAGTCGCGGGCCGAGACCAGAGCGCGAGAGCCGCAGCAGCGTTGCACCCGTGCTGCACGAGGGGCCTAGCACCTGCGGAAACGCCCTCAGTCTCCGATCGTCAGGTGGAACAGAAACGATCGTTTGGCTACACCCCGCTAACAGCGCCTGCAGCCCGAGCGGCGCGCCCTCCAGTTGGTGGCTCGACCAGCCCGATCCCTTGCCGTACCGCGGCGGTTTTGCCGCCATCTTTGCGCTGATAGCCTCGCGGGGTCGTCCACAGTGACCGATGTGACGGAAGTGCCCGGTGGTGATGTCCGACACATGCCTGGCCAACGTTGTTTCGCTGGTCAGAGGTGGAGCCGCCTCGGGGAATCGAACCCCGGACCTGCTCATTACGAGGAGGCCGTACCACGCCTACCGTGGCCTTTACCAGGCACGACGGTTGCAGTTCTCACACCTTTGGGTGCACCAGTGGCACCGTTAGACTTGAGTTCGCACCACGTTTGATTCCACGCCGCCCAGGTGCCCCTACCGCTTTGGGGATGGGGGCGGGGGCAACCAGACCCACTGACGTCAGCTTGGTCCCCTGCAGCCAGGAACTGAAGGAGGACAGTGGCGTAGGCAGCACCCAACCGGCCTCGAACCGCACCGCAGCAGACTGGTCATGCCCGCAAAGCCAGGTCACCCGTCTCAAGACCACAGCGGACTGCTGGTGGATCGAGCCGATAGTGGGCCCTTGTGTCGGCTTCGACCCGGGACACATCGGGCGGCAGGAGACAAACATTATCGCAGCGGAGCGATCGTGCAGGTGCTTTTAGGCACTGTCGGTAATCGCACGCCAGATCTACCAACGACGTGACCGCCGCCGAGACAGCGGCCTCGAATAACGCTCATTGTATCGGCGAGGATGCTTCGGCCGATACAGTGGCGGGTATCCTCAAGCTGATCAGATATTCCATTAGCGTTATCAGCACCTGCTTGCTTGAATCCCGTCTGCGCACGTCGCACATCAAGGCCGGGATTTCCTTGGCGACGCCTAGGGCTTCCCTAACCTCGTGAGACTCGTACACCGGTGCGTTGTCGAAGCAATTGACTGCTATCATAAACGGAATTTTTCTGCGTTCGAAGAAGTCTACCGCGGCAAAACAACTCGCTAGCCGTCGAGTGTCGGCGAGAACAACCGCGCCCAGCGCCTCGTAGGCGAGTTCATCCCACATGAACCAAAAACGCTCTTGACCTGGAGTCCCGAAGAGGTAGAGGATAAGATCGGGATTGATCGTGATGCGGCCAAAGTCCAGGGCGACCGTCGTTGTGGTCTTGTCCCCGATACCCGACAGATCATCAACGCCGGAGCTCAGCTCGCTGAGCATTTCTTCAGTGCGCAATGGCCGGATCTCGCTAACCGACCCCACCATGGTTGTCTTGCCAACGCCAAATCCACCCGCTATCAAGATTTTGACCGCTCTGGCGGACAGAGCCTGGGTCACCGAAGTGTCAGAGCTTACGAATGCCATCGAGAACCGCCTGCAGTAGTTCCGTTTGGGGATAATCTGATGTCCGCGGTGGGGACCGGAAAATAATGAGTCCCCAATCGATGAGATCGCTGAGCAACACCTTGACCACCACGAGCGGTAGGTTCAGCGTCGCGGACACTTCAGCGATCGACAATGGCTGTTGGGACATCCGCAGAATATGGGCGTATTCCCGGTCGACATTCACGTGGCGGTCTGCGCTCACGGCAACAACGAGCGTAGTCATCTCGAGGTTGTGACGAGTCGGCCGGGTCCGACCGCGAGCGACCGCATAAGGCCTAACCAGAGGGCCTGCATCCTCATCGAACCAAAACTCATTTTCCACTTTCATGACGCGTGGGCACCACACGTGTCGCCGGGATCAGCGGTCCGTGGCGCCGATGACAAGTGTGTGCCCACTCTCTTGAGAAGGATATTCATCTCGTAGGCGATCAGGCCGAGGTCGGCCTCATCTGAAGCCAGCACCGCAAGACAAGCACCCCGCCCCGCAGCGGTCACAACCAAGAACACATTATCCATCTCGACCAGTGTCTGCCGGACTCGCCCACCGTCAAAGTGTCGGGCAGCGCCGCGGGCTAAGCCCTGAAACGTGGAAGCTATCGCCGAAAGATGTTCTGCATCCTCATTCGACAAGCTACTCGATCGGCCGACGAGCAAGCCGTCAGCGGAAAGCACCACTGCGCGATCGGCGGCAGCGACCCGTCTTACGAAATCATCGAGCAGCCACCGTAGATCAGTTGTTGTCTTCACTTTCACCATGATGTCCTCGTCGCTTGAGACTATCCGTCCAGTCCCGACTCACGACCGGGGCCTATTGCCATTGGTGCGACTACGCTCGGTTCCCCGTTGAAATGCAGAGAGAGTACTCTGGGCGCGCTTCGCTGCGAGGTCAAGATCTGGCTCGATGATCTGACCCTCGGCACCCGCAGCCAACTCCTCGTGAAGTTGGCTTGCGAGGTGCTCCTGTGGACGACGCCGCGGTAGGGCAGGACGATCACCCCCATGCTGCGTCCCCTGAGGTGTGGTTGTCTCCGGGCTGGTGTCAGCCGCAGAAGGCTGCGGATCGGTGATCAATGGTTGCAGCTGCGACGACCCGTTTTGGTGCATTACGGCTTCGCCAACGGGGGCGGAAGAAGTCAGATCCAGCGACTCGTCGGTGTGATCGTTTCCGTTGTGCTCGCCTCCGGAATCCTGGTCCCGTATCGTGATCAATACGCTCGGAACCAGCACGCCAGCCCGCACGCCGCCATAAGTTGACTCCGTTAGACTCACCCGCATGCCATGCTGATGAGCCAGGCGTGCTACCACGAAAAACCCAATCCGAGGATCTTCAAGCAATGCCACTAGCCCGAAATCGGGTTGATTGTGGAACATCTTGTTGAGAGTCTCCCGCCGCTCAACCTCAATGCCGAGTCCCTGGTCCTCCACCTCGACGACCACGCCCTTACCAACTGGGTTACCGCGCACCTCGATGGGAGATCCCGGAGGTGAGAAAGAGGTGGCGTTGTCGATCAATTCGGATAAAAGATGGATGAGGTCGGCGACAGCTCGGCCGTCCACCAGAACGTCAGGAACACGGCCGACCGTTACGCGGGTGTATTGCTCAGCTTCGGCGACGGCGCTGCGTACAATCTCAATTAGGGACACAGAATTGCGCCACTGGCGGCCCAGCTGCCCGCCACCGAGAATGATCAGATTTTCCGCGTTCCGTCGTTCTCGAGTTGCCGAATGATCCAACTGGAACAACAGCTGGAGCTGGTCAGGGTTGTCTACTGCGCGCTCTGCGGAGTCGAGGACCTGCAGTTGTTGGTGCACGTTCGTCTGACTTCGACGTGCGATGTTGAGGAATACCGCATTGATGCCCTCCCTTGTCTTCGCCTCCTGTACAGCCGCGGCCACAGCCGTCTGCTGTGCCTTATTGAAGGCGGCAGCGACCTGCCCGATCTCGTCGCTGCCGTGGTCCAGTTCGGGGACCTCGACGGCGACGTCGATCTGCTCACCGGCGCGGAGCCGCTCCACAACCTGTGGCAAGTGTTCGTCGGCCAATCTGAGAGTTTCTGTACGGAGCCGGACCAACCTCCGGACAAGGTTGGTGCTGAGCCGAATCGCAATGATTAAGACTGCTGTGATCACACACAACGTCACCAGCGCAGCAATAAGCGAACGGACAAAAGCGGTGTCGGCTCGATCGCCCTCCAACTTGGCTGCGTGAGTCCCCAGCGTCCCTAAGCCTAAGCTGCTGAGTTTTGTGGCACTCTCGTGAGCCGCGTTCTGCCAATCCTGGAAGCTGACCGGGAGAACCGGTAGGATAACTTGCGGTGGCTCAGTATCCGATAGTTGAGGTTTCGATGATCCAGTCTTCGATGGTTTAGTATTGAACGAACTCCGTGCGCGTGCGGAGTATTCCTGCCCAACGAGGGAATTCTCCACGGCCGACAGCTGTTCCCACGCACGGGATGAACGGAGTGCGCCAAGTTGGCCCTGCTCCTCCGCCAGATGAGGAGCGAGGCCATCCAATTCAGCACGGTAGCCTTGAGTTAGATGATTGTATTCATTCAGCTCTTCGGCCGTCAAACCGTCATCAGTCAACGCTGCGGCGGCGAGCGCATTAGCACGATCCAGCCAATCTGACGCACGCATTAGATCGGAGGCCATCGCCCGATCGAAGGCTACCTCCTTGTCGATAGAATCTCTTCCGATGGCACCCGCGGCGACAATCATGGCGTCCGCCACCTCATTGTAGGCGCGGTACACGTCGAGTCGCGATATGCGACCAGCGTCTACTGCCTGGCGGGTCGCAACAAGTTGAGGCATTTTTGCAACAAAATTTCCAATTGCTGCCTTCGCGCCGGGCGGCATGGCGTCCGCCACTTGAGACGATATCGACCCGAATTGAGCTTGCAAACCATCCATATCTTGGCGAGCCCGAGCCAAGGCCACGCGGTTCTCCGGGGCGGGATTGGAGACCGCCAGCATACTGGCACGGCGCTCTTGGCTCATGGCCGGCATGAACGGCACTGCCATCTGATAGCCCTGACCAAGCAGATGCGCCCTGTCACGCTGTTGTAGGGCATTGACGAGCAAATACCCACTCACGCTGACACCAAAAAGTAAGAGCACCAGACTTGGAACCAAAGCGATGACCAGCACGCGGAATCTCAACGTGGCACGGAAACCGCGCTCATGGACGCTAATCACACCATTCCCTTTCCGAGGGCCCGTGACGCGCGTCGCACGCCGGGGGTGACCCGTGTATCTCCGTTGTCACCCCGAGGACACACGGAGGCGGGCAGCGTAGCGACCCCCTGCAGGCGGTCAGACGTTAGTCCATTTGGCGTAGTGACTGAGCAGCCGTCGCCACGGTGCCAGCGCCCAGTGCGGCCGCGCGAATGACACTTTTGGGGCCGCCGCTGCGTTGTCGAACTGCCCCTCTACCAGGGGTGATCTGCTGCGTCGTCGCCGTGCCACGCCCTCGGATCGGTGCGCGATAGTTGTGGTTGGGGGCGGGCCTGGAGTTGGTGTCCGACGCTTGCGTCGAACAGGCGGCGCCACAGGCATGGCGCTGCCCCCGGTGTTCGCATCATGGTGCTGTGGCTACACTCCGCGACGCTTTGAGTTCGCTGGCTGGGTTCTACAACGACAAGATCGCACCCACCTACCCCGGCCAGGTGGTGTGCTCCGACAGATCGGAACGGCGTGGGCTGCTCGCACAGAGAGGGATGTCCCCTCTTCCCACTGCTCAACGCAAGTTTGCGCGGCTGGCGCGACTACTACTGCGACAGCACGGATCGTTGGCACGACTGTGCCCGATACAAGTTGTCACTCACCGGCCAGCTCGTGCCAATCACGCTGCTCCCGAACGGGCACGACGCGCAGCTCCTGAGGCCCGACGCCGACCGGTCCGGGGCGGCCCAACTGAAGCCTGCATCCGGGCAGGCACCACCGTCAGGACTCGATCCCGGGTCACCGCAGACCGCAGAGCCCATGACTCGGTTCGAATCAGGGCTGGCACCGGCGCCGGCGCGGCTGCGTGAGCCGTCACGACCCTCACAAGCTCCACAGTCCCTCGGGAACCCACCAGCACGATTGACGCGACCCCCGCGACGGGCATATGGCTCAACGCGCCGCTGGTGGACCCGGCTCGCCGATTGGATGGCACGCCCCGCATGAGCAACTATTGGCCCTGGTGGGCAGGCGCTATCGGGCTCGCCCTCGTCACCATCAACTACACCCTCACCACTGATCGGTCCCTCGGAGTGTCCGCAGCGTGGGATCGCGTCTTGCATTGGCGCGCCGAACGGCGCCTCGAACGGCTCGACGCCCAGTTCGCCGACGACCGTGCTCTCGTTGACGCTTTCGCTGCGGCCACTGCCGAGCACTTCGGCACTGGCCCAGGCGCGCCCACCCCGCCGGATGACGCGCACGGCGACACCCAGACACGCGACCGGGACGTTGAACCAACAGCGGTTGACGAGGCCCCCGTCACGAGTCTGCGCCCGGCACCTCTGGTCACCCAGGCCGCCCTGCTTCTGTCGATTTTCCTCGGCGGATGGGTAGCGGCAGTCACCGCCGGCCGATTCGAGCTCCGCTTCGACATGGGCAACGGTTTCCGCGACCTCGTCACCGACAATCCGACCACCATGATCGTCGTGTTGTTCGTGGGAGGTGTACTCGTCGGCTTTGGCACCCGCCTCGCCGGAGGGTGCAGCTCCGGTCATGGACTCAGCGGCTGTGGCCGGCTGCGCCCAGTCAGCATCCTCGCGACCGCCGTTTTCTTTGGGGCCGCCGTCCTCGTGTCGTTCCTGCTGTGGAAGGTGATCTGATGCGTACCCGAGGCGGGGTTCTCGTCGCCAACATCATCGCCGGTCTGGCCCTTGGCTACACCGTTGCGAATATCGGGTTCGGCGACTACGCCGAACTGAACCGGATGTTCACCTTCCAGGACCTGCGCATGCTCCTTGCCTTCGCCGGCGCCGTAGCGATCATCGTAGTGGTCTTCGCCGTGCTACGAGTCCGCCGCACACCGGGACGCATCCACGCTGGGGTGATACCCGGCGCGGTACTGTTCGGCACCGGCTGGGCAATCTCGGGTGGATGCCCGGCGATCCCGATCATCCAAGTTGCCAGCGGATATCTCCCCGCCATCGTCACGATCGCGGGTGTCGTCGTCGGCATCCTGCTCTGCCACTGGGCCAATGCCAGATACTTCCACCTCGACCGCGGCTCCTGCGGGCTGTAGCGGTCCCACGCCCCCCGGTCGCTCTCCGAGCTGGGGAGACCGGAGTAGGGTCGGCCATGCGCGACAGCGGGGTCGCAGGGTTTGTTGCATGCCTTCTTCGACAGCACCGCGCACCGCGAGTGCGTCAGCGCTGCCAGCGCAACGCCGAGACGGGCAGCACGTCGAACCCATTCTGGGCCTACCCCGTCGGCAAGATCGTTCCCGAGGTCGGTGACTTGGTGTGCGCCGATCGGGAGTCAGACGGCCGGTGCGGCGGGGCGTTGCTTGTCGACACTGACTGCGTGGGCCATGCTAAGCGTATTCGGCCAAAAGGCAATGTTGCTGGGCTACCGGGTGTAGCGACGAGACACGCCGGGGCGGTAGCTGCCCGCCTAACGTCAGACCGATCGGGGAGTGGCCATCCGGCGGCCATCCCATGCCGTCCTCTGCGCGGCGGCCGGGCTACGCCGTTACCGCGGGTCGTCGGCATCCTCCACGATCTCTGCGTCGACGATGTCGGCCATCGGGATGACGTCGGCCTCGTCGGATCTGGTGGCTGCCGGTTCCGGTGGGTCTGGCATGTCGTACTTCTCCCGAAGGAACCGTCTGCGGTATTCATGCTGGGCGTCGTCAACAACACGCGAGAGCATGCGAGCGTTGAGCCCTGCGCCGACCACAGCTCCGATCACCGGCACAGCTTGGCCCAGCTTGCGCTGCGTCAGCCGCATTCCCAGCCTGGCGTAGACCTGGCTCACGTCTTCGTCACGGTTCGCTCGTTGAGCTGCTTCCAGGTCTGGCGCCTGGCCAGCCCTTGAACAATCTTGTTCAGTTCGACGTACGCCGCCGCCATCGCGGGCGGAGCCCGAAGTTCTCGCTGGGCTATCACACGGCCCCGGCCGAACCCAACGCCGCTTCATGAGGATCCGCCCCGCCAGTATCCGCGGTAGCTCTACATCCATGGACCAGGTCCGCCACGGATCGAGCCAGAACCCGATCCAGCACGCGCTCGGATCTCGGTCCGGGTCCGGATGGCGGGGCGCGCCGATCGCCACGGGGAAGGCCCGGGCCATCGCCTGGTGCACGCCCGGGACCCTGTGGAGATCTCCGGGACGCCGATCCGGTGGCGGAGTCACGGTGCAGCGCAGGCGGCTCCCTGTCTGCCTTTGTCCTTGAGTAGCGGGAGCGGGGCGTCGTTGCCGCGTGTCCCGGCAAACGTGGTCTGTGCGAGCAGCCGCTCGCGAGCTTCCGCCGGAACCGCAGCGCTGCACTCTCCGAGCGGGGCCGGCCGATACACCCGGGTAACGGACCCGACGGCGGTGACGTGCCGTCCGCCGACCCGTGCACTTATCCCGTGACGTACGAGCCTTCTGCCCCCGGGCGAGTGCGCCCGGATGGCGGGCCGGCCGGTGCCCCCGGGACGCACTTCGCCAGGGGTCCACCCGGGTTTCGACGGGTGCATCCGGCACCCGAGTCGGACGACGGTGGCTATGTCACTGAGTCGGGCCTGGAGAACGAGGAGCCGGTCCTGGCGGTCCAGACCACTGTGATCGGGGAAGATGGTCATGCGCGTGTCCAGCGTCGACCTCGTGTCGGAGTCAGGCTCGTCGAGCGTAGGTGTGACAGGGAACGCAACGGTGTCCGCCGTTCGCTTCCCCGTCGCGACGCCCGCCCCAGATCGTCGGAGCGCGATGACCGGTCCATCCGGGCCTGAGGCGGCAGCAGACTTCGACGGCGTCCGTTCTCGACTGTTCGGGATCGCTTACCAGCTGCTGCGTCGTGCGGCCGACGCCGAGGACGTCGTTCAGGACGTGTGGGTCCGCTGGCAAGGCGCGGACCAAGCACGGATCCGGGATCGGGTCGCGTTCCTCGTGACCATCACGACGCGGCTTGCACTCAACGTGGCAACCTCGGCCCGCGCTCGTCGCGAGGTCTGTGTCGGCGGATGGCTACCGCAGCGCGATCTCGCATCCGTCGATCCAGCGCTGGAGGCAGAACGCAGCGAGGCGCTCGAGTTCGCAGTCCAGCTCCTGATGGAACGGCTGTCCCCCGTCGAACGCGCCGTTTACGTGCTTCGCGAGGCGTTCGACTATCCGTTCCGCGAAATCGCCGAAGTACTCGGGCTCAGCGAAGTCAACGCGCGGCAACTGGCGCGCCGAGCGCGCAAGCATCTCGCCGAACAACGGCACAACCCGGTCGATCCAGCGCAGCGAGATGCGCTGCTTGAAGCCTTCCTCGACGCAGCGCGAGCCGGCGACATGGCGCGCCTCGTCGACCTGTTCTCCAATGCGGTCTTTCGATCCTGCCCCAATGGGGATAGGCAACGTGGAAACGGACGACTACCGCGCCGCGCTTCACCGCACTACTCGACGTGACGAGCAACCCGAAAATGCCCACTCGTCGACGAAACCGCACGGCACGGGCGGAATCCGTGGCCACAGGGTCGGAGTCGGTTGGCTGCTGAGCGGTCAGCATGTCGGCGACGATGGCTGCACCAGCGGTCCGAAAGTGGAGCGCAGGCGTGCCTGTTAAAGGGCCCTCGATGCCTACCTCACCCCGGGGTCACGGACGGGGGGCGCGGCGGGACCGCCGTTCCTCGAGTTCCTCGGCGCTCACCGGGATGAGCATTGGCTGGCCGGGGACGCCGAACATGGTGACGACGAATCGGGTCGGGGCGTCGGCGAGGTTGTTGCCGTCCTGGTAGTGGATCACGTCGCCGCCTGCCTCCCAGAACGTGTCCCCGGCGCGCACGACACGCTCGGGCTCGCCCTCCAACTCGAAGATCATCTCGCCTTCGATCATGTAGCCGAAGGCCGGGCCGGTGTGTCGGTGAGGTGGGCTGCCGGCGCTGCCCGGGGGCAGGGTGACGTGGATGGTCATGGCCTCGGAGGGATCGGGCACCGGCGGGGTCGGCACCGAGCCGACGAGCTCGATCTGCGGCGGGGGTGTCGTCGCGTTCGGGTCCTCGAGGTGGTGTGAGTGGTGGCCGATAGTCATGAGCTCTCCCAGCTGCTCGTGTGGTGAGCCGGCGTTTACCGGCACCAGCTAGGACCGGACAGCTCCCGCTTGTGTGACAGTCGACCCGCGCGTCCGGTCGAATGTCGGTGACGTGCCTCGAATGCGACCGGTCAGGGAACGATGAGAGGCTTCGCCACGGCTACAGCCATGAGGGCGACCGCATGCCGTCACCCGAGGCCGGCTCCTGTCCGGCCTCGGCCGCCGCCCCGACACGCAGCCGACGCGACGCTTGCGACGTCACCCGTCCGTCGGACGAGACCGCGCGCGTCCAAGGTCCTAGGCGCGGTCAGCCGGGACCAGGCCGCCGCCCAGGTGGAAATGCGTATGGAACAAGGTCATCAGCTCGGCCCTAAGATTGATCTTGTCTAGGGCTGGATGCCAGGGCGATGGGGTGTGGCTGATCAGTGCCTGCCAGCCGGTGGCTTGCAAGGAATAGCCCGCCCCGTCGGTCTGGACGCCCTGGCCACTGGTCCGAAAACAACAGGTGAGCCGCAGGTCAAAACTTGATCGGCTCCTACTGTCGCAGGGGTGACGGGATGGGTCAGGCGGTCCGGTAACAGGTCAATCTGGACCCACACGGTAGGTCCGGCGCCGGCCGACACCGGCAAGCGCAAGGGGCCGTAACCCGAGCCTTGCCAGCATCTACCGGGCGCTAGCCGAACACGACAAACACCAGCGTTACCCCGAAGCCGTCGCCCAGGCCCGAGCCGACTTCACCACCCTTCAGCCAGAAGCCCAATAGGCACGTCCGCTGACTGCGTCGCCAGCTCGCTGACCAGTACTTACGCCGCGTACCTACACGACACCGTGGCAGGTTTCTGGCGTATACCGGTCCCACCCCCTGATGGTGTTCTGCCGCCCAGATCCTCGATCCGGAGACAAGCCTCGATGCTCATGATCGCTCCTTTCGACGCCTCGTTGCAGCGTTCCTGAAGGTGTCACAAAACGGAGTCCGATCCTGTCTTAGCTGACAGCGATCGTGTGAAGCCATCCAGGACGAGAACCACCTTCGCGAGGAGTCCCACATGACCAACCACATCCTCGAACCAGCGGCGCAGGAGTTTGCCGAGGCGACTTCGAAACCCCCGTTCCTTTACGAGCTCGGGCCCGATGGGGCACGGAAAGTCCTTGACGACGTCCAGTCCGCACCGATCGACAAGCCCGACGTCGACGAGAAGTGGGTGAGCGTTCCCGCCGACGTTGGCGACGTTCAGGCGCGCATCGTCAAACCGCCCGGGGCGACTGAGGTCCTTCCCACGGTTCTGTACGTCCACGGTGGCGGTTGGGTTCTCGGCAACGCCGGCACCCATGATCGTCTCGTCCGCGAACCGGCCGTCGGTGCGAACGCCGCCATCGTCTTCGTCGAGTACGACCGTTCGCCGGAGGCGCACTACCCGGTCGCGATCGAGCAGGCTTACGCGGTGGCACGTTGGATCGGGAACGGGGGGCGCAGCGAAGGCCTCGACAGTTCACGCCTCGCCGTCGCCGGCGATTCAGTCGGTGGCAATATGACTGCCGCGCTCGCGATTCTCGCCAAGCAGCGCGGCGATGTCACCTTCGTGCATCAGTCGATGTACTACCCCGTCACCGACGCCGGGCAGGACACCGACAGCTACCGCGAGTTCGCCGATGGCCCCTTCCTCACCGCGAAGGGGATGGCCTGGTTCTGGGACTGCTACCTGCCTGACCGGGAAAAGCGCGCCGAGATCACCGCGTCGCCTCTGCGGGCGACGCTGGAGGAACTCGCGGGGCTGCCAGAGGCCTTCTTGATCGTGGACGAGAACGACGTCCTCCGTGACGAGGGCGAAGCCTACGCCCGCAATCTGACGGCGGCGGGAGTGCGCACCACCAGCGTTCGGTACAACGGCATCATCCACGATTTCATGATGCTCAACCCCCTGCGCGGCACAGCCGCGACCACCGGCGCCGTCGAACAAGCGGTCCACGTCCTCCGGAACGCGTTCAGAGGTCACCATGTCTGAGCAGAGGCCGCCCATCGTTCTCATCCACGATCTCTGGCCCACACCGCGCAGGTTAAAGGAACGCGAGAATTGCTGAGTGCCCCGTGAGGGCTCACCGCCGAGGAGCTGCCACTCGAAGACGAGGAAATGATCTGCACGCAACGAATGGGAGGACGAGGGTGCCGTCGGACGCGAACGAGAAAGCACGGGCTGCTGGACACGGAAAGCTTGCTGCGGTCATGGCTTCGCGCGGCGGACTTGCAGCGCCTGAGGCCCCATTTGTCATCGAGCATCGCGAGGCGTTGATATACATGTTGTGCGAGGCGGCGGAGCTCGAGCACGGCCTCATGTGTCAGTACCTGTTCGCTGCCTTCTCGCTCAAACAGGGCCAAGCCGAGGGGCTGACCGGCGAGGAACTCAAGGCGGTTCTCAGATGGCGGCGGATCATCTCCCGCATCGCGACCGAGGAGATGCTGCACCTCGCGCTGGTACAAAACTTGTTGTCGGCTATTGGCGCGGCTCCGCACCTCGACCGCCCAAGTCTGCCCGCCCCGGCGCACCACTATCCGGCGGGTGTCAACCTGACGCTGGTGCCGTTCGGTGAGCCGGCGCTGCGGCACTTCATGTTCCTCGAGCGCCCCGAGGGCATGGACCTGAAAGGCGCGGAGGGAATCGACGCGCCGGTCCACGACGCTGTGCCGTTGATCGCGGAGAGCGACATCGTGCCCCAGGCGCAGGACTTCGCGACGGTAGGACACCTCTATCGGTCGATTGAGCACGGGATCGTCCACCTGGCGGAGAAGTTCGGCGAGAGAAACCTGTTTGTCGGTCCGCCGCGTGCTCAAGCGACGAGCGCATACTTCCACTGGCCGGAGCTCGTACCGGTAACCGATCTCGCGTGGGCGCTGCTCGAAGAGCGCGTACGC
>JBOHFK010000084.1:0-24897 GCA_050699635.1 Pseudonocardiaceae bacterium
ACGTTACCGACATTTGGAGCGCCAAAAATGTTCGGTAACGTCGAGTTCACGGCAGTGCTCCGGGCAAGCCAGCGACATGACCGTCCGAGTTGCCGCCGGCGCGGCGGCGGGGAGAGCAACGGCCGGCGGAACGGCCGTGTCGGGTCGCGGTCCTCATCCCCCGCCGTGTCGTCCGCCTGGGATGATAACGGCACGAGTGCGTCGTAGACCGCCTCAGCCGACGGCCGCACGTGCGGCTCCTTCGCCAGCATCGCGGCGACCAGTGCGTCGACGTCGGCGGAAACGTCGGCCCGCCGCTCCCGTATCGACGGTGCCGGCGATTGGAGGTGACGGGCCCGCAGCGAGATGTCTGCCGTCCCGTGGAAGGGCGGATCTGCGGTGAGCAGATCGCAGAGCAGGCAACCGAGCGAGTAGACGTCGGACGCAGCCGTCACGACCTGCCCGATGCCCTGCTCCGGAGACATGTACGCCGGGGTGCCTACGGTCCGGTCGACCTGCGTCAGGCGCGGCAGGGCTCCCGCGCCGCGCAGGATGGCGATGCCGAAGTCGAGCACCTTCACCAAGCCGCCGTCCACGAGCATCACGTTGGCTGGCTTGATGTCACGATGGACGATGTCGACGCGGTGGACGTCGGCCAGCACGGCCGCGATCTGTGCCGCAATCGCGCCGCCCAAGCCAGGCTCGGCGGCGCTGCGGTGTAGTCCGCCCGGTCGAGCACGGCTTCCAGGGTCGAGCCACGCAACAGCTGCATGACGAGCCACAGCTGCATGCTCCCGGCGGGAGCGGTCTCCACGCCGGTGTCGTAGACGGCCGGCGTGCCGGGGTGCTCCAGTTGGGCGGTGGTGCGGATCTCGCGCAGGAAACGCTTGCGGTCGCGGTCCAGTGCATCGAAGATCTCGACGGCCTCTGGGCTGTCCGGGCCGGCCGGGACCGATGCCGAGGGCGGCGGAGCAACTTGATCGCCACCTGCCGGTCCAGGCGCTCGTCGCCTCCAGCCGGAAGTGGCTCAGGTCGGCGTCGCCGATGTCGACCGACGCCGATGGCCGGCCGGGCAGCCGGATCAGCAGGACCCGGCCGTACTGGTAGAGCCGTTCCAGGTCCGGGTCGCCCCAGTCGACGATCTGCGCGATGAGGCTGTAGGCGCGGACGAAGTTCTGCAGGGCGCTGCGGAAGCCGTCGCGCTGGTCGTCGGTGGCGAGGACGCGGATGAACGCCTCCATCTCCGATGCGGCGAGCAGCCCGTAGTCCATCACCTGCCGCTGCTTGTCGTAGAGCAGGTTCGGGTCGCTCGGCTCGGTGATCGTGGTCTCGAACCAGTCCTCGAATGCGGTCGGGATGTCGGTGGCCTGGTTGACGAAGTCGAGGATGTGCACGTCGTCCTGCGCCTTGAGCGGGTGGATCCGGTTGAGCCGCGACAGCGTCTGCACGGCCGTCACCCCGGTGAGCGGCTTGTCGACGTACATCGCGCACAGCAGCGGCTGGTCGAAACCGGTCTGGTACTTCTCGGCGGCGACGAGCAGCCGGTACTCGTCCTGGCCGCGGGCGGCGGCCTGCGGGTCGTCGACCTTGGTGTAGCCGAACATCTCCGGCAGCCGGCTCTCCGGGAAGCCGTTGAGCTGTGCCTCGGTGAACTCCAGACCGGCGTCGTCTTTCAGCTGCCCGGAGAAGGCGACGAGCACGCCAAGATCCGCGTGCCCGGGTTCGGCGACGTAGGTGCGGATGGCCTGGTACAGGTCGAGCGCGTGCTGACGACTGGAGGTGACGACCATCGCCTTGGCCCGCCCGCCGAGACGCCCGGCGATGTTGCACCGGAAGTCGTCGACGATCAGGCCGCTGCTCCTGTTGTCGGTGGCGGTACTGGGCGGCGCTCGTTGGTGCTCACCACAGGATCTCCGCCGCGCCGGTGGCGGTGATGGCGCCGTCGGCGGTGACCAGCGGGACCTTGAGCTGGAGGGCCGTTGCGAGAATGAACCTGTCGAAGGGGTCGTGGAGCTTCTCGAGCGGCACGGCGCCGAAGTGAGCCATCGTCGCGGCCGAAACCGGCTGCAGCAGCAGGTTGGTGGTCGGGTCGAGAACGGTGGCCTGGATTTGTTCGTGTACGCCGGGTGCGATGGCGGCCGAGCTGGTCTTCCGGCTCGCGTACCAGAGGTCGGCGAAGGTGGCGGCCGACACGACGATGCCGTCGGTGTTCTCGGCTTCCAGCAGCGCGTCCAGGGCGGTGTCGGTCAGACGGTCGGGCGTGAAGAGATAGAAAACGAGCACGTGGGTGTCCGCGACGACCTTCACTCCCACCGCTTCTCGATGTCGGCGATCCGGTCGGACCTGGCGTCGTCGAGCGCCGCGAGCAGGTCGTCGACGTCGGAGGCCGCGGCAGTACCGGCGAACATCCCGCGGACGCTGCGCCGCGCGGTAGCGTGCGCCGTGTCGGACACGATGCGCAGGTGGCTGCCGGCCCGAATACCGTGACGGGCCAGCTCGGAGGCCGAGACATGCAGCGCACCGTCGTCGTCGACAACGACATCGATACCGAGATCGATGCCGCCGTCGGGGTGGGGGCTGGCGGTGCTGCTCACACCGAGCAGCGTAGTCGAACCTCGATGAGGGCGGTGGCTGTTAGCGCGTTCACCGCGGGCCGTTCCTGCGACGGACGCTGGCGCTCAGTATCATCTCGCCACCGCAGATGCCACTAGCCTCCCGATCAATGTGTAGGCGTTGGGCTGTCGAGCTGGCCGCTGAAGAGCTGGCCAGCTCGTCGCGCGACGCCGGGTGCGACGGCATGATCGCCTACTGCCTGGACTGCCTGGACAAGGCCGCGCGGTGCAACGCTGACACTGGGCTGGTCGACCATCCACACCAGTCGGTCGTGACCTGGTCACCCGACGGGTGGATGGCTCACACTCGATGAGCGCAGGTGCGTCGCGGTCTGCTGGGGCATCTGTGGGCCTCGTGAGGTCCACCGCGGAGTCGTGTCGGCGGCCAGCTTTCCGGGCGCAGCGTGAGGTGGGGCGGACAAGCTGGCCTGTAAGCCGGATACAGCCGTTGTCCCTGATCAGAGGCCCGGATCGTGGTCTTGGGCCGTCACGGGGCCGTCAACGTCCGCTTCCCCATCACCGAACAGGCCGTCGATCGCGCGTTGAGTTCGGGCCGTACTGGTTGGCATGAGGTGGGTGTAGGTCCGGAGGGTGAAGCCGGGGTCGTGGTGGCCGAGGTACTCCGACAGGGCCTTGATGCTCTCCCCTGCATCGAGCAGCACCGAGGCGTAGTGGTGTCGTAGTGCGTGCGTTCCGTCCTGCCGGGTCGGGTGAGTGATACCGGCCGCCCTTCTGGCCGGTGCCCAGACCCGATCATTGAAGCGGCTGCGCAGGAGCGCTCCACCCACGGGAGTGGTCAGGATCAAGCGCACCGTGACGGGATCCCCTCTCGGGATGCGCCACGGCAGCGTCACCGGCACTGGTGGGAAGCGTCCCATATGCTCATCCAGCAGCCGCAATACACTTCGCGGAAGCGGGACGTCCCGAGTCTTGTTGCGCTTGGGCAGGGCGTACACCTGCTGGCCGTCGATGATCCGCACTTGCCGAACGACATGCACGACCATGCCTTCTCGGTCGAGATCGTCTGGAGCGAGCCCGAAAAACTCCCCTTGCCGCAGCCCGCAACCGGCGCCGAGTGGAATGGCGATCTTGTAGCAGTCGGCCAGCGCTAGTCGCATCGCGTTCACCCGAGCACGCGACCAAGGCACGACTTTCTGTGAGACGGGTCGAGGTCGGACCACTGTGCGGGCGTGGCACGGGTTCTCACGGATCAATTTGTCATCAACGGCCGCGCTGAGGATTGAAGACAGGTGCGCGAAGCAGCCCGATTGGTAGCTCGCGGCCACGTTACGTTCCTGCATGCCCCGGATCCACGCTCGGACGTCGGTGGGTCTGATCGATCCGAGCTCGCGCCGTTCGAAAAACGGCAGGATCTGCGCGTTGAGCCGCCACGTCACGCTGTTCCGCGTGGAAGCATCAAACGTCTGACTATCGAGCCAAGTTCGCACGAATCCGCCGAAAGTAAGCCTGCCCGCCTTCGGGTCGATGTAGGTCCCCTGGCGCTTATCGCCCTCGACTCTGACGAGGAAGTCCTCTGCCGCCTTCTTCTGGCGGTCGGGGAAGCTCACGCTGCGCTCGTGGCCCTCGGGGTCGAGGTAGCGCACCCGATAACGCTGGCCCGTGCCGTGCCGCGCCGCCTTGACCCGGGCTCGCTTCTTCGTCACCGGGTCCGCGACTACCTTCCACCAGCGATCCTCGATGTGGCCCATGACGTCAGGCCACCTCGGAGCCGAGGCCAGCGAACCAGTTCCGAACCTCGGCCGGGTCGTACCGGAGATGCCGGCCGACCTTGCGAACCGGCGGACCCTCGCCCCGCCACTTCCACTGATAGAGCGTCTTCACCGGCACGCGGAGATACAGCGCCGCATCATCGACCGTCCACAACAGATCAATCCTCGCTACGTCGCCCGTCACGCTGCCTCCTCGCTTGCCGAACGGTTCTCGGGTGGTGAACCGCTCGCGGCGAGTTGCGCGGCGGTGTATTCGGCCTCCCATCGCTGTCGTTCTGCGACGGCTTGGAGGAGCAGGACGGGTCGAGGTGGGATGTCGGGGTCGGTGGGTGCGGGGCGTTCCCACCGGTAGGGCCCGTCGTCGGGACCGTGCGCGGGTTGGATACCGACGGCTTCGAGGAGTTGCCGAACGAACGCGCTGCGTTCCGTCCGGTGGTCATCAAGACAACCGCGTGCGGCGGCGCGGTGCACCTGCCGCTAGGTCAGTGGTCGCCTGGCCCGTGCGACCGGGCCACAACACTGCGCGCGGCCCTGGCGGGCCGTGCTCGGTCGTGGCCCGCTCGCACGGCCGGCGTCTTAGGCAGATGGGGTGCCGCAGCTGACGCGACCAGGAGACGAAAACAGATACTCGCCGTTTGAGCAGCCCAACAGGACGAGCACCAACAGCGAAACGCTGCGACCCGCGTACGTCCTTGCGTGCTATTCCGCCGACCTCCACGAGGGTTTCACACCGCCTAAGAGGACGATCCGAGTCAGCTTTCGCCAGAAGCAGAGTGCCCTTCACGCGGTGGAGTAGGCTGCCGGCGGGATAGCACGCAGGCGCCGCTTGAAGGAGGCTAAAACCCGCGCGTCTGCCTAGCGCGTGTACGTAGGGTCGCGAGGCATCAATAACGATCACCCAGATCACAAGCAGTCCATACCCGGGAGTCCAGCATTAGTGCAGCTCAGCCTCACGATCGCCGCCACATTTTCAAAGCTGGGAACAGGTGGGTATCATCATCAGCAGGCGGTGTCGAGTACAATTCGGGTTAGTGCGCAAGTCTCCGCGAACTCTCCCGATCGAATCGGATCACGGAGGACTGAAATCCCGGCTGCGGCCGATGCGCGGGCTCAAACAGCTGTGGTCGGCGCGAGTGATCAGAGCGAACAGGCGTTCCTCCGAGATCTTCATTTCCGTCGCTACGAGTCGATCTGGATATCGACCCCGGGCATCGGCTCCGGGGGTGTTTGCCGAACTCGCCCTGCTATCTGAAGAGAGTCTCTAAGGCGGCGAGTGTGTCTGCCTCTTAATCTCTTAATGCATGCAGATTTAGTCAGGGTTCCCGCTCGCCTCGCAGGATCGCGATCATGGGTCGGCTCACTGGCGGTGGGAGGGCCTCGACGTACTCGGTGCACGCGTCCTTGCTGAGGCGGTAGAAGCCCAGGCGGGTCTCGTACGCCATGCCGCGGGCCGCGGCGAGGAGTGGCGCGGGGGGTGCGGTGAGTACGACGTATCGCGCCGCGTCGGACAGCGTGTCCAGGCACGCGTCGATGAACCGGTTCACCGCGTCGAACTGGCCGACAGATCCGGAGTTCACCATGCCAACCACACACGCCCCGTTCCGCATGCTGACGTGCCGGTTGATGAACACGAGTGTGGCGGCGTTCATCGACAACCGGCCCCGCTCGGTGGGGTTGAGCAGGCCGTACGCCGCCTTGATACCGTCCGGACTGTCCAGGACCAGCGCGTCGTAAAAGCCGGTGATGCGCCCGCTGTTGTCCGGATTGAGCGCTCCGGTGTACTCGACGCTGGTCGGAGCATTGAGCGCGAGGTGGATACGCTGGAAGGCCGCGCCGCCCAGGGCCTGCGAACGGGTCTGGATCAGGGTGCTGGTCGCCGCCTCGGCGCGTTCGGCGCTCGGCAGCCTGGTGATCGCAAGCACGACGTCGTCCACCTTGGACGGATCAGCCGCGGCGGCGGTGAGGACCGTGAACAGCGCGTCCAGTCGGGGGCTGCTGGTGAGGTTGAACCCGTCCGGCCGGATGTGCGTGTCGACTTGGCCGACAAAGGTGAGGTCGCGCACGTGGGCAGGGGGTTTGCCCCAGTAGGCTTCCTGAAGCGGGCGGTAGGGGTTAGTGGCGGGGTTTGGGTCGGTCCGGCCTTTGCCGACCAATTTCTCGCGGATCCGGGCGGGCTTGTTGTCCGGTTTTAGGCCGGAGAAATTCTCGTCGAAGGGGTCGATGAAGTAGGACCGGAATTCGCTCTTGTAACGGTCGAAACTGCGCGGGTCGGCAACCCTCGGGTGTTCGCCATAGGACCGGACCAGCACGTGGCTGGTCTCGTGCACCAACACGCTGGCCAGCGTGCGGTCGGAGTACGCCTCACCGGAGGGAAGCCGGCTGCGGATCAGTGCGATGTTCCCCTGGATCGTGCCCCCGACGCCCGGCTCAAACTCCTTGGTGTTGGCGGGCGGGGGGTTACCCGGCGTCCACGCTGGCTGGGTCAGTCCTGTGAAGAAGTACTCCATCACCCCGACGGTACCGAGCTGGTGTGCTATCGCCGCGGAATCCGAGCGGCGGGTCATCGGGGTCCAGGTCAGCCGTGGTGAGGAGACGGTATAGAGCTGTGCAGTATTGCGCACGGTCGGGTTGGCGCTACGGAGCATGTCCTGCAGCACCGCAGTGACGCGCCGGGAAGTGTCCGCCGCGTCGGCGTTCGCGGCAGCCACCGCAGCCATCGCCTTGGCCGGGGCGGCGATACCGCCACCGACCGCCTGCCGCTGCGCGACGGTACCCCTGTGCTGCGCAACGGTACCCCTGTGCTGCGCAACGGAACCAATTTGCGACAACCAGGTGCGGGTGGCCACGTTCCCGACGTGGCGCTGCAACCACAGCACCGCCTCAGCAGGTCCACCTCGGACAGCCGGTGTCCCGGCACGCCGTGGGGCGGCCGCCGTGTCCTGATCTAGCGTGCGATGCTCTCTCATTGCAGCCGGGCGGAGTCGAGGATGCCGTCGAAGGTAGCCCGCCATTCCGGCGCTGCGGCCTCGTCGAGTCGATAGCCCACGCGCAGCGCAAGCTCGTCACGCTGCCAGAACCGGAACCGCGCGCGCTGGGTGACCACGCCACCGGGATCGGAGCAGTGATGCCCGGAGGCGTCGACCCCAAACGTGCTTGGCACCACCCGGCTGGAGAGAAACTCCAGGCGGCGTTCGCCCTCGGCGTTGCCCGCCTCGTCATGGAGAACAACGACACTGTTGTCCTCCAGACTGCGCTCCAGGGCGAGCAAATAAGCGGGCGTACGCTGATCCGCCTCGCCCTGACTGAATGTAAACACACCTACGTCCGGCCGCGGCGACCACCACCACCCGAGACCCTCAACCGCACCCGGGTCCGGCTCCAGCACCGCACCCGCTGGCAGCGCGATCTCTAGCGTGCCCAGAATCGTTGAGACCTGCTGATCAACGAGTCCGACGCGGCAGTCCGGCATCCCCTCAGTATGCCGACCCGGACGGGTCGCCACGGTCCGTTTGGGCAGCCAATCGGGCAAGGTGCTGCGTTGAAAAGTGCAGGACGGCCGGTTGGCCCCGCGCGCTGCGCAAAACCAGCATGTCCCAATCGTCGCGGAACGTCCAGATAGTGGCGGCAGAGACTGGGAGACGCTCCCCAGCCCAGCAACCCTGCGAATGGTGTTGTCAGAGTGTGGCGCTCTATAACCACTGACCTCAACCACTGACCTCGCGGGATGCATCAAACCGAACTCTTCACACTAACCGCGCACCAGATGACTTTTCTGCTCTCACTCGGTTATGGGCCTACCTTTGCACGCCGGTACTCGACTCTCTAATAGAGCCTGCACCCAACCAAAAATGCCCTCGCCGGGCGGGCAGATCTCCGGGATGACCAGCCACAAGAACTGCTGCGGCTGGGTCAGGTGGGCGGGGTGTGGCATCCCATCGACCTCCCGGAGGGCTACCACACGCCAACCCGGGAGCAGAGCCAGATGACGCACGCGCCGGTTCCGTCGAGGGCTGCCCCCGGGCTGGCGTGTGGTCGGGCTGCGCCAGATCGACGGGACGCCACATAGCCCCAGCGCGCAAGATCGGCTCCTGGGGCCGTCGTCGGGCCGTCGGACGTCGAGAAGCTGTGAGAAACCTGGAGAAGTAACGAGAGCGTTCCTCCTGATCAACCCTGTGCATCACTCCGTTGACGCAGGTGGCGACGCATGGGGCGGACGAGCTGGCCTGTAAGCCGGATCCTGTGCACCGGGCACCTTGCGGCGTCCCAGCCGACGGTCATCCATCTCGGCCTGCCGTCGCCGGCAGGCTCTAGCAGCCTACCCGCAGGCATCGGGCGGGCCACCCTCGATCGCCTGCGCAGCACTCCGGAAGCCGGCGTGCCTTTTGGCCTTGCTCCAGGTGGGGTTTACCGAGCCGTCCCGGTCACCCGGGACGCTGGTGGTCTCTTACACCGCCGTTTCACCCTTACCCCGGCCCCGTCGTTCTCGTGGGGCGGGGCGGTCTGTTTTCTGTGGCACTGTCCCGCGGGTCACCCCGGGTTGCTGTTAGCAACCACCCTGCCCTGAGGAGTCCGGACTTTCCTCGACGGGCCCGTCTCCGAGTCCGACGCGACCGCCCGGCCAGCTCGTCCGCCCCACGATCATAGTTCCTCCCGGAGCGGATTAGCGTGGCGCCTCGTGCCGTTCGCCCACCTCGCCCTGCTGGTCGTCGCGGGTGTTGCGTCGGGCGTGGTCAACGCCCTGGCCGGGGGTGGGTCGCTGCTGCTGTTCCCGGCGCTGCTGGCGGTGGGCTTCCCGCCGCTAGCAGCGAACGTCACCAACTCGGTTATCCAGTGCCCCGGTTACCTGGGTCTGGCATTGGGTAGCCGCCGGGAGTTGCGCGGACAGCGGGGGCGGGTGCTGTCGACGACCGGGGTCGCGGTAGCCGGCTCGTTGGTGGGCAGCTTGCTGCTGTTGGTGTTGCCCGCCACCGTGTTCGACGCGGTGGTGCCCGCGCTGGTCGCGCTGGCCAGCGTGCTGCTCGGGGTGCAGCCGTGGCTCGCGCGGTGGATCAGCGAACCCGAAGCGGGTTCCACGGACCGCCGCGCGGTCCTGCTACCTGCGGTGTTCCTCGGTGCGATCTACGGCGGGTATTTCGGCGGGGCGCTCGGCGTCATCCTGATCGCGGTACTCGCCCTCACCGCGCGCGATGACCTGCGCAGGCTCAATGCCGTCAAAGGCGTGCTCTCACTGATCATCAGTGTGGTCACCGTGGTGGTGTTCGCCATCGCCGCACCGGTGGATTGGCTGGCCGTCGGGTTGCTCGCTCCTGCCACTCTGGTCGGCGGCTTTGTCGGCGCGAAGCTGGCGGGTCGGCTTTCTGCGGGGACGTTGCGGGTCGCAGTAGTGGTGGTGGGTTTGGCGGTGTCGATCTCTTTGTTCGTGGGCTAGCAGGTGGGCACCGTGAGACGACACGCCGGGCACTGGGGCACGACACGCGGGACACCAGGGCGCGACACGCAGGGTTAGGGGAGGTGGGAGGTGTCGTTGACCAGGCTGACGGTGGCGGGGCCGTCGGGGTAGAACTCTGCTACCGACAGTGATGCGACGTCGAGGTGCAGGCGATGCAGGAGCGACGGGCCGGCGTCCAGCGCCATCCGCAGGAGCGCCTTGATCGGCGTCACGTGACTGACCACAATCAGGGTGGCGGCGCCGTGCTCGGCGATCAGCTGGTCACGCACCCGGCGCACTCTGCGGTGCACCGCGTCCATGCTCTCGCCGCCCGGCGGGGTCACCGATGTGTCGGTGAGCCAGCTGGCGTGCAGCTCTGGATCCCGGGCGCTGGCCTCGGCGAAGGTCAATCCCTCCCAGGCTCCGAAGTCGGTCTCAATCAGGCCATCAAGGACGTTCATCGGTGCACCCAGCGCGTCAGCCACCGGCTGGGCGGTCTGCCTCGCGCGCAGCAGCGGCGAGCTGACCACCGCGACGACACCGTCAATGGTTGCCAGTCGAGCGGCCGCAGCAGCTGCATGGCACTCCCCCAGCTCGGTCAGCGGCAGGTCCGCGCGCCCGGAGTAGCGGCGCTGCGCGGAATGCTCGGTCTGCCCGTGCCGCAGCATCAACAGCCGGGTCGGGGAGCCGGTGGCACCTGTCCAGTGCGCCGGGGTCTGGACCGCAGGTGTGCGGCTGACGCCGGCCTGGGCGTCCATCGCCTCGTTGGCCAGCCGATCGGCGTGCGCGTTGCGGGCCCGTGGTACCCAGGTGTAGGTGACCTCGCCGAGCTCGCGGGCCAGCCCGGCCGCCTCGGTGACCAGTGGCCGCAGATGCGGTTGCTTGACCTGCCAGCGTCCGCTCATCTGCTCGACAACCAGCTTGGAGTCCAGCCGCGCCTCGGCGGCGACCGCGCCCTCTTTGACCGCGGCGCGCAGCCCAGCGATGAGGCCCGAGTACTCAGCCACGTTGTTGGTGGTGCTGCCCAGCCCGCCCGAAGCCTCCACGAGCAGCGCTCCGGTGTCCGCGTCCCGAACCACCGCCCCGTACCCGGCGGGCCCAGGATTGCCGCGGGACCCACCGTCCGCCTCGATGATCACCCGCCGGGTCACAGCCCGGACTCCGGGGTACGCACGAGCACGACGCCGCACTCCTCGCAGCGCAGCACCTCGTCGGGCGATGCGTCCCGCAGCCGGCCGATCGCGGTGCGGTCCAGCTCCAACCGGCAGGCGCCGCACCGACCCTCGCGCAGCAACGCCGCGCCACTGCCGTTTCTCGCCCGGATCCGCTCGTAGAGCGTCACCAGTTCGGCGGGCAACCCGCCTATGAGCATCCCGCGCTCTTGGTTGCCCTGCTGCTCGGTGGAGTCCAGATCCGCCAGAGCCTCGTCCCGGCGGCGGGTCGCGGCAAGGTGACGCTGCTCAACGTCGGCCATGGCCACCCGGCCGCGCTCAAGATCGACGCCGGTGGCCTCACGCCGTTCCATCACCTCGAGCAGATCATCCTCCAGCACGGTCTGCCGACGCCGAAGCGTGGCCAACTCGTGTTGCAAATCTTCCAGCTGCTTGCCCGAGGAGATCGATCCGGAGTCGAGGAGGCCGCGATCCCGATCTTCCCTGGCGCGGACCTGGTCTATCTCAGCTTCCAGCTTCCGGATGTCGCGGTCCAAGTCGGATGCCATCGTCTCGGAAGCCACCACTGAGTCCCGGGCCGCCTGAAGAGCCTTGCCGACCTGCTCCAGCTCGGCCAACTCGGGTAAGGACCGGCGACGATGCGCAGCGCGGGTCAGCTCGGCGTCCACCGCGGCCAGGTCGAGCAGCCGGCGTTGTGCGGCGGGATCGGCGTTCACCGCGAGGGCCTCCCAGATGATTGTGCCGAGCCGATCGTCCATGGATCGGTACGGCGATACGAAACGTGAACGTCGACCGTACCGCCGAGCGCCGCTGAGAGCACCGCCGCGGCCTGTGCGCACCACGGATGCTCGCTGGCCCAGTGGGCGACGTCCACCAGCGCCGGACCACCGGCGGCCAGGTGTTCCGACGCCGGGTGGTGCCGCAGGTCGGCGGTGACGAACGCGTCAACCCCCGCCGCGCTGGCCAGCCCGAGCAGCGAGTCCCCGGCGCCGCCGCACACCGCGACAGTGCGCACAACGCGCTGCGGATCACCACCGGCCCGCACACCCCATGCCGTCTCGGGTAGCGCGGCCCGCACCCGGTCGGTGAACACCCGCAGCGATTCGGGCTGCGGCAGCTCGCAGATCCGCCCGAGCCCGGTCCGCTCACCTTCCCCGCGAGGCTCGAGCACACCGGTGACCTGCAAGCCCAGCGCGTGGGCCAGCGCGTCGGACACCCCCGGGTCGGCCGAGTCAGCGTTGGTGTGCGCGCAGAACAGCCCCACCCCGGCGCGCACCATCCGGTGCACCAAGCTGCCTTTCGGATTGTCGGCGGGCACCCCATGCACCCCGCGCAGCAGCAGCGGATGGTGGGTGACCAGCAACTGGGCGTCCTGATCCAGCGTCTCTGCCACGGTCTCGGCGACCGGGTCCACCGCCACCAGCACCCGCCGTACGGGCTCAGCGGGGTCGCCGCAGACCAGCCCCACCGCGTCCCAGATGGCCGCGAGCGCCGGCGGGTAGGCGGCCTCCAACGCCTCCACCACATCCCGCACGAACGCAGTCATGCCACTCCTCACCTTTGGCTCGCGATTTCGATCCCACCTGGCGTCCGTCGGCGATCATCCCAGAGCAGCACGCAGAGCTTCGACGAGCAGGGTGGCGACCTCGGGGGGTCGGACTGCGACGCGCAGGTGATCGGGGGTCAGGCCGGGGAACGTGTCAGCGCGCCGGACCGCGATGCCGGCATCCGCGAGCGCGGACCGGACGCGCTCACCACCTGGCACGTGCAGCAACAGAAACGGCGCCGCGGCCGGCTGGTGGACCGAAACGCCGGGCAGCTCGGCGAGCTGGCCGACCATCCAGTCCCGGTGCTGGGAACACTGCGCCGCCGCGGCAGCGGCCTCCGCGACCGCGGCCGGGGCGCCGCAGGCCCGCACCGCCTCC
Organism: Pseudonocardiaceae bacterium; assembly: GCA_050699635.1. Classification (GTDB taxonomy): domain Bacteria; phylum Actinomycetota; class Actinomycetes; order Mycobacteriales; family Pseudonocardiaceae. The sequence continues at coordinate 12,847 of JBOHFK010000084.1, forward strand.
AAGACCAGCGTGCCGACCGGCCACGCCGGCCGTGGCGCCGCCAGCCGGGCAAGCAGATCAGGTGCCCCCAGCGCGTACCCGGCCCGCAGCCCCGGCAGCGCCCAGGTCTTGGTGAGACTGCGAAACACCAGCAGGCCGGGGGTGTCGCGATCGGCCGCCAACGATTCGCGTTCCCCGGGCACCGCGTCGGCGAAGGCCTCGTCCACCACCAGCACCCGCCCCGGACGGGCCAGCGCACGCACCACCTCGGCTGGATGCAACACCGAAGTCGGGTTCGTGGGATTGCCCAGCACGACGAGGTCGGCCTCGGCGGGGATCCGCTCTGGTCTCAGCCGATACGCAGCGTCAGTGAACACCTGCCGGACCGGGATGCCAGCCCGGCGCAATGCCACTTCGGGTTCGGTGAATGACGGGTGCACGACCACCGCTGACCGGGGCGCCAGGGCGGGCAATACGGCAAAGCCCTCCGCGACACCGCCGAGCACGAGCACCTCAGTAGGATCGCGGTCATGCCGGGCGGCCACTGCGGCACGGGCGGCGGCGTCCTGCGCAGCTGACGGGTAACGGCCGAGCCCGTCCAGTGCCTCGGCCAGCCGCTCACGCAACCACGCCGGGGGCCGGGCGCCGCGCACGTTCACCGCGAAGTCGAGCAGTCCCGGTGCGGCGTCGATGTCCCCGTGATGGCGTAACAGCTGGTCCATGTGAACATCAACGCTATCGCGCGGTCGTGAAGCCGCCAGCACGGCGCTGCCGGCACGACGTGCTGATGCTGATCGGCGCCGCCCGATCCGCCGAGGCCAATCACCGTGGTGTCGCCGAGTTCGACAGGACGGCTGTCCGTTTCGCCATCGACAGCCGTCCTGTCGAACTCGGCGACACCAGGGCTGTGGAACGCTTCCTTGTTCAAGATCATCAACTTGGGCTGCGCATCAGCTCGGGTGACACGCGCAGGGCGTGCTGCGGCTCGGGTGGTCCGAGCAGGTCGGGGTGCAGGATGCGGGCGAGGATTTCGGCACCGTCGATCACCCGCGGGCCCGGTCGGCTGAAATACGAGGTCGCGTCGACGGCCCACACCTTGCTGTCCTTGACCGCGGGCAGGTCCGGCCAGCCAGCCGGTAGCCGTGCCATCGGCAGCTGGCGGAGCGTGTCGGTGGCGTAGAAGCCGCAGGGTGCCAGCACGATCACCTCCGGGGCGTACGCGCTGATCTCCTCGGCTGTGGTGGTCCGGGACACCCCGCCAGCGGTGCCGAAACCCGAGTCTCCGCCCGCGAGGCCGACCTGCTCGGGCACCCAGTGACCAGGTGCGAAGAGTGGTTCCAACCACTCGAGGACCAGGGTGCGTGGGCGGCGGGTGATCCCGGACAGCGACGCCTCCAGCGCGTCGAGGCGAACGCACAAGCCGCCCACCAGCGCGTCCGCCTCAGCCTCGCGGCCGGTCAGCTCACCTACGGTGACGATGTTGGCCATGATATCGGCGATCGTGGCCGGCTCCAGCGAGACGATGGTGGCGTCGGTGTCCAGCCTGCGCGCCGCCTGCCACACCGTTCGGTAGCTGACCGCGCAGACCTCGCAGAGCTCCTGAGTCAGAATCAGGTCAGGAGCCAGCGTCCGCAGCCGATCCTCGTCGAGGTCGTAGATGCACCCGTGCCCATCCAGCTGCGAGCGCACCGCGTGATCGATCTCCGCGCTGCTCATGGTCTGGTGCGAGATGCGGCTGGCGGTCAGCTGAGGCTTTCGCTCGACGCCGCTGGGGTAGTCGCACTCGTGGGTGACGCCGACCAGCGAATCGGCCAGCCCCAGCGCGCAGACGATCTCGGTCGCAGACGGGAGCAGCGAGACGATTCGAGGCGCCTGAGTGGTCATCCTGCCCAAGGTAGGCCGAACGGACCCGCTGAAGCGATCAGCCCAGCATGATCACCGAATCTCCAGCCGTGGCAGTGCACAATTGCACGGTCACGGCTGGAGATTCGGTGATCTTCGGCCAGACTGGCAGCGTGGAATCTCCGAAGGTGCTCAAAGTGTGCTTCGTGTGCACCGAGCACCGTGATTGCCTCTTTTTGTGACGCACAAGGTGGGCATCTATTGCAGGATCAGCCGCGACCGCATCGGCGCAGGTCTCGGCATTGAGCGGCAGCAGCGCGACTGCCGCGAGCTTGCAAACCCGCTTGGTTGGGTCATGGTCGACACCTACGCAGACAACGACCTCTCGGCTTACAGCGGCAAGCGACGGCCCCACTATGAACGCCTCTCGCCGACATCGAGGCCGGCTACCTGACCGCCGTCATCGCATGGCACGCAGACAGGCTCCACCGCTCCATCGACAACATCTCGATCACACTCGCAGCGACCGACGTGCCAGTTGATGATCGGCACGAAATGCCCGCACCGACCGACCCACCACCCTTGCCGCTCGCCGTCATCGTCCTGCTCATGCTTGCCGACGTCGAGGCCGCTCACCGGTGGCCCGCCGGCGGCACTGCGGCACACGCCTCGCACCGGGAACTGACCGGCTCAGCCAGCAGCGGCGTCACCATCATCAGCAGATGCCCGCACCGGGCCTTGTAGACACCGATCGGATGATCGATCGACTCATCCACCGCATGCCGGCGCCAGTCCAGCACGCTCAGCCCCCACCTGAACCCGTTCACCGGATCACCACCATGACACCCGAGGGCGACCAGTCCACGACCACCCCAGCCTCGGCGTTGACCTTGCCGGCCTCACGCAGGCACCCCGCGCAGTAGACGATCATGCGCTTGCACCCGGTGTCGCACAACGAGCTGGCCAGCTCGTCAGTGGGCAGCACCGCGCCGCACAGCGCCAGGTAAACCCGGTGCCGATGACACTCGGCCAACAGCTCCCGCTCGGCCGGCACCAGGTGCACGCGGTGCGGCCCATCCTCGGCCTGATCGTCGATGTCGTCTTGCGTTGGTTGCGCGTGTTCCCCGTCAGTCATTCGACAGAGACTGCGGCCTAGATCACGCTAGTTGTTCACACTCCGTGCACCCTGGCTGCCGACACCGAAGCGGTTACGCAAGCTGTCCAGCTCCCACACCCGCCGACGGGCCCGCCGGTCCAGGGTAAGCACCAGGTCACGGGCCATGGGGTCGGGCCGGACGTACTGTGGCGCCATACGATCGGCGGCGTCCAGGCACTGGATCGCCTCACGGTCACGATCGCCGTCTGCCTGCGCATAGGCACGCGCCAAGTCGAAGTACAGCGCACTTCCACGCACGGCTGAGCCGAACGTGTCGAGCAGGCGGGGCACGTCTGCGTACGTACTCTCGGCGATGGCCGGGCCACGCCCCAGCTCAACTGCGACGTTGATTCCCCAGGTAGCGACGTTGACCGGGCCGAAGTGCTGCAGCAGCACGTTGCCTTCCCCAGCGTGGCGTGCGAGCTCTGACGCGGCGTCTAGGTGGTCATCGGCAGCCCGGCCCCGTTTCTGCCGGGCATGATTCAGGGCAGCTGTCAGGTGCAGCATTCCGGCGGCCTGCGCCGGGCCGGTGTCGGCTGCGGAAGGGTCCGCGGCGATCCCGGCCAGCGCATCGTCAAGGACGGCACTCATCCGGTGCCGCGCACCGATCCAGCCCAGGCCCAGTGCACGGTGCATGGTAAGTAGCCCCGCTCGGGTGGGATCCTCCAGCCGTTGGGCAGCGTCGTATCCCCGCCGCGCTGTCTGGACGGCGAGATCGGCATGACCTAGGTGACGCGCAATGGACGCCCCCACTAGGCATGCCTCGGCCAGCGCGGCCAGTGCTGCGCGGCCGGTGTCGGTACTGCCGGTGACCACGGCGACGTGCAGCTCTGTTAGCACCGCGCCCAGTTCTCGGCCGGCCAGTGAGAACCGTGCAGCATCAAGGTGAGCGTTGGCCGTCGCTGCGGCGGATATCAGCTGCTCAATCGGTCGGGCCGGCAGATCCGGTACGTCATCAAGAGTGCAGTCGTTGATCGCCAACGAGATGCCCGGAACCGTCGCTAGAGCGTCTGCCGTTCCCCGGTCCGGCGGTGCGTACGGCTGGCCCGTCAGATCCACGACAGAGCAACCCAACGCTTCGGCCAGGTCCTCGATCAGCCCGCGTCGGTTGAACCCACGCTGGCCCCGTTCGAGCATCGACAGGTAGCTCTTGGTGACTCCGGCCAGGCCTGCCGCGACGTCCAGGCTCAACCCGCGCCGGGAGCGGATCTTCCGAGCGCGCGCGCCGATCGCCGACGCTTCATCAGCGTCCACCAGGAACCACTCCTCACCGAGCCCCCCACCGATGCCCCGGGGCCGTCGCCCCGGGGCGGAAACCTCGGTGAGGAGGTGAGTCCAGGCTACGACAGCATCTCCTGGCCATCGCGCTGCACACCAAGATCCGAAATCCTGTCCCGGCCCGACATACCCGAGGAGCCCCGGCAGATACCCCGCGGCACGGCTCAGACTGGTGTTGTGAGCGAACAACAAAAGAGGCTATTTATGTGCTTCGTATGCACCGGCAACATCTGCCGCTCCCCGATGGCTGAGATCGTCTTCGCGGATGCGCTGCGCCAGGAAGGTCTGGCCGATCGGGTGCGGGTGAGCAGCGCTGGAACCGGTAGCTGGCACGTCGGCGACCCCGCGGACCCGCGCGCCGCGGAGGCGTTGCGACGGGCCGGATTGCCCAGCGAGCACGTCGCAACGCAAGTCGGAGCCCAGCACCTGTCCGCGGACCTGCTGGTGGCGCTGGATCGCGGGCACCTCGCGGCGCTGCATCGGCTGGTCGGCGATCCGGAGCGGGTGGTGCTGCTGCGATCGTTCGACACGGCAGCCGGCCGGGACCTGGACGTGCCCGACCCTTACTACGGTGGCAAGCACGGCTTCGACGAGGTGCTCAGCATGGTGCGCGCAGCGGTGCCCGGTTTGCTGGCCTGGGTGCGCGAGCGGCTGTGAGTGCCGTCGCGGAGTCCGTCGCCGCGATCACCGGCCAGGCGGTGCGGGCCGCGACAGCTCGCGGCGCCATCTGGTGCCTCGATCTCGACGATGGGCGCACCGTGGTGGCCAAGCGCGGCACGGCGGGGCAGGTCCGGGCCGAAGCCGCTGGGCTGCGCTGGATTCAGGTGCCGGGCGGACCTCCGGTGCCGCAGGTGCACGGACACGACGAGCAGTGGCTGGTCACCGAATACGTGCCAGCCGGACGGCCGGCGGGCGCCGCGGCCGAACGGCTCGGACGCGAACTCGCCGCGCTGCACGCCGCGGGTGCCCCGGCCTTCGGCGCCGCACCCCCAGGCGGACCGCAGCTGGCGTGGATCGGCGCCGCCCCGATGGTTAACGTCACTGCAGCGCAGTGGCCGCAGTGGTACGCCGAGCACCGGGTGCTGTGTTACCTGCGCACCGCAGTGGACTGCGGCGCGTTGGATTCCGCCGGCGCCGCGGCGATACAGCGAACCTGTGATCGGCTCGACGAGCTGGCCGGACCCGCAGAGCCACCGGCGCGGCTGCATGGCGATCTCTGGTCAGGCAACGTGCACACCGGCGCGGACGGGCGGGCCTGGCTGCTCGATCCGGCCGCGCATGGCGGGCACCGGGAAACCGACCTGGCCATGCTCGCGCTGTTCGGCTGCCCGAACCTGGAGCTGTTGCTCACCGGTTACACCGACGTCGCCCCACTGGCGCCCGGTTGGCAGCGGCGGATACCACTGCATCAGCTGTTCCCCCTGCTGGTGCATGCAGTGCTGTTCGGTGGGGGGTATGGCGCGAAGGCTGCCATGGCCGCGCGGGCGGCATGGGGGTGAATACCCGTTACGGTGGTGGCATGCGCTGGCGGTTCCTGCTGCGCCCGGGTTGGCTGGCACTGACCGCGATGGTGATCTGCTTCGCCGTCGCCGCGTTCACCCTGCTCGCACCCTGGCAGTTCCGCCGCGCAGCGGAACGGGCAGACCGCAACAGTGCCATCGAGCACTCCTTCGGCACTGCCCCAAAGCCGCTGCGCGAGGTGCTCGCCGTTCACGCCGCACCGACCCAGGGCACCGAGTGGCGGCAGGTCCAGGCCACCGGGCACTACCTGCCCGACGCCGAGATGGTCGTGCGGCTGCGCACCGTGCAGGGTGAACCGGCCTACGAGGTGCTGGTTCCGCTGCAGCTGGCCGACGGATCGAGCATTCTGGTCGACCGCGGCTATCTCCGTCCGGCCGAAGGGGTGCGGGTACCGGCGTACCCTCCGGTGCCCGGTGGTGAGGTGACTGTGACCGGGCGGCTGCGGGCCGACGAGCAGGACCCGCAGGGCGGCGAGGTTGTGCAGCACGACGGGCACCGGCAGGTGTACGCGGTGAGTACCCGCACCGTGACTGCCGCTACTGGGGTGCCCCTGGAACCGGGCTATGTGCAACTGGCCGACGGTGCGCCCGGAGTGCTCTCCGCCCTACCGCTGCCGCAACTGGACCCCGGACCGTCCTACCCCTACGCGCTGCAGTGGATCGCGTTCGGCATCATGGCCCCGCTGGGGCTGGTCTATTTCGCGTGGCGGGAGGCGACCGACGGGCACCGCGACGAGTGGGCACCGGACACCGGTGATACCGACGACCCGCATGATCCCCCGATGGCCGCGCTCGCCGAGCGGTACGGCGCCAATCGTGGTTGGCGCTGAACCAACCCGGCCAGCACGGCGCACAGCGCCGCCGCCACCAGCCCGATCACCCGGGACAGCTCAACTCCCCGGGTCAGATCACCGGCGTCGGGGGTGCGGCCGTGGCCCATTACCGGGCGCTGCTCAGTACCGTGCGGGTAGACCGTCCGCCCACCCAGCCGCACCTCCAGCGCGCCCGCGAACGCCGCCTCGATCTGTCCAGCGTTGGGACTGGGATGGGCAGCCGCATCACGCCGCCAGGCCTGCCACGCCCCGCGGGCCGAACCGCCCACCACCGGCGCGCACAACGTGGTCAGCCCGGCCGCGGCCCGGGACGGCAGCAGGTTGGCCAGGTCGTCCAGCCGGGCCGCCGCCCAGCCGAACCGCAGGTACCGCGGCGAGCGGTACCCGACCATCGCGTCCAAGGTGTTGGCCGCCCGGTAGGCCAGCAACCCAGGCATCCCGGCCACCGCACCCCAGACCAGCGGAGCGACCACAGCGTCGGAGGTGTTCTCGGCGATCGACTCCACGCTCGCCCTCGCCACGCCGGCCAGGTCGAGGGTGCCTGGGTCGCGCCCGCACAGGTGAGGCAGCCGGGATCGGGCATCGTCGAGGTCTCCTGCGTCCAGGGCTCGAGCCATCGCCGCACCTTCCTCAGCCAGCGATGTCCCACCCAGCGCAACCCAGGTGGCCAGCGCGGTACCGGCGACCTGCACTGCAGGGTGCCGCCGCCCCGCTCGCTCCAGTAAGCCACCGACCGCGGCCGCGGAACCGACCAGGACACCGGTGTAGGCCAGCCCAGCCAGCCGTCGCTCGGCGTAGCAGGCGCGTTCGGCCCTCGCGGCGAGCTGACCGAAGGCCGCTACCGGGTGATGGCGGCGCGGATCGCCGAACGCCGCGTCCGCAGCGACCCCGAGAAGCAATCCGACCGCTCGCGCTGCGCCCACTCCTCGACCCCCAGACGTCTGGACCGAAGCGGACACCCTACTGGGACTGCTACCCGCCGAATCGAGGGCCCTCGCCGAGCCGAGGGGTGTTCACCAGCTCGTTCTTGCGGACTTTGCCCAAGTCATTGCGCGGCAACGCGGGCAGGAAGTGCACCACCCGGGGTCGCTTATGCGGTGCGAGCAGACCCGCGACGTGCTCCGCGAGTTCGTCCACGGTGGGCGGCGGATCGCGGGTGGTGACCACCCAGGCCACCACCCGCTCGCCGAGATCGGGATCCGGCTCCCCGGTGACGGCCGCCTCGGCCACTCCCGGGTGCTCCAGCAGCGCCGTCTCGATCTCCCCCGCACCGATCTTGTATCCGCCGCTGGAGATCAGGTCGGTGGCGCGGCGCCCGACGATCCGTAGCTGACCGTCCAGGCCTCGAGTAGCCAGATCTCCGGTGCGCAACCAGCCGTCGTGCATCACCTGCGCAGTGGCATCCGGCCGGTTGAGGTAACCCAGGAACAACGTTGGCCCGGCGACCTCGATCTCACCGATCGTGTCGTCGTTCGATACGTCGAGGATCGCACCGCCATCGTCCACCAGCCGCAGCGCCACCGGCTCCAACGGCGGCCCGACCGTAGCGGCGCGGCGCGGCCCGTCGACCCGGGCCGCACAGGTGATCAACGACTCGGTCATCCCGTATCGCTGCACCACGTGCTGACCGGTGGCCGCTGTGATCCGCTGGTGGTCGCGGACGGCCAGCGCGGCCGAACCCGAGACGAGCAGCCGAGCCCGGCCCAGCGCCGCGGCGATCTGCGGATCCTGCTCGGCTGCGGCGGCCAGCCGGTGGTACATCGTCGGGACCCCGAAGAGCATCGTGGCGGTGCCGGCGAGTTCCCGGGCCACCCCGTCGACCGAGAACGAACCCAGATGGTGCAGTGCACCGCCGAGCCGCAGCGGCCCGAGCACACCCAGCACCAGGCCGTGCACGTGGAACAGCGGAAGCGCGTGCACCAGCACATCCTGGCCGGTCCAGCACCACGCTGCGGCCAGCGCGTCGAGGTCGGCGGCCAGCGCGCGCCGCGGCAGCACCACACCTTTGGGCGGCCCGGTGGTGCCCGAGGTGTAGACGATCAGCGCGGGTGACTCGGGATCCGGCTCGGCCGGCAGCGGCGCGGCCACCCCCCGCGGCCCGACATCCGCCGCGAGATCGACGTCGAGCCGCGGTAGCGCCCGTAGCGTCACCGGCAGCGCGGCGCCCGGGGCGGCGAGCACCAGATCGGGAGCCGAATCGGAGATGACATGTTGCAGCTCGCGGATCCCCAGTCGGGGATTGACCGGCACCGCCGGTACGCCGGCCGCGAGCGCCGCCACCACCGCCACGCAGGTCTCCAACTCGGGTGTGGCCCAGATTGCCACCCGGCCCGCATCGGACAATCGGGACGCTAATCCCGCGCTTACCACTCGCAGCTTTCGATAGGTTACTGAATGCTGCCCAAAGCGCAGCGCTTCGGTGTCGGTGGGCTGATGCAATGAGGGCAACAATGGTGAAATGCCCACGCTGATCCTCTCCTCGCTGAGGTAATGTCCGAACTATGGCCGAACCGCTTTCCGTCGTCGATGGTGCTGCTCGGCCGTTCCAATGGTGGATGACCTCCAACCTGGCCCTGGCGCTGGCGTTCAACTGCTTCGTACCGGTACTGCTGCCCGCCTATGTGCTCTCCGTGGGAGGCAGCGTCACCGATGTCTGGGTGGCGATGGCGATGGCTGGGCTGTTCGCCCTGCTGGGACCCTCGATCGGGCGGGCCGCGGGGCGCCGCCGGGCGAACCGGCAGGCGCAGGTGCTGGGCATGCTGGGGATGGCTGCCGGGCTGGTGATGCTGGCGCTTGCCCCAGGTGACTCGCTGTCGATTGTGCTCGCCATCGCGGTGATGGGCATCGGCGCGGCAGCGGTGACGGTCGCTGCGCCCGCTTTCATCCTGGGCACTGACCAGCCTGCGGTCATCCAGTCCCGGCAGTTGACGTGGCTGCAGCTCAACCTGGACCTGGGTAAGATTGTGGGTGGTCTGCTACTCGGTGTGATGGCAACGAAGAAAATGTCATTCCATGCCCAGTTCTGGGTCGGCGGATTTGCCATAGGTCTGCTCGGCGTACTGGTGTGGACGACCAGCCGTCGTGCGGCCGACCGCATCCGCAGACCTGAGATTGATCTCGCCGCAGCGGGCGGATCCTCCGACACCGTCGTGCCGTGGCGGACGCTGCTGCTCTCCCTGTTCGGCGTCCCGGTGATCGCCCAGCTGCTGGGCAGCATGACCATGGTGGAAGTGCAGATTTCGACGATGTTGACGGTGTCCGGGGTGGTCGGTATCGGCCTGTATTTCCTCGCCGGGCGTTGGATGCACCGGTCCGGTCCCGGCCTAGTGTGGGCAATCGGTCACACAATGCGTGGCGCTGGGGGCGTCATCCTCGGTGTGCTCGGTCTCCTACGCGGGATGCCCTACCTCGTCGTTTTGGCCGCATTCCTGGTCCTGGAATCAACTCCCGCCATTGCCTGGATCGCTCAGGCCCGCTCGGCAGCACGAGCCGCCCCGGGAGCTGCGGCACGGGGAGCTGCGGCATTCGGAGCTGGGGCACTGGGAGCCGGCGCGAACAAGACGTCCTGGCACAGCATCCCGGTGGGTCGGCCGGTCCAGCGCGGAAGCCGCCACGTCGAGTCCGTTGGCATCGTCGTAACCGCATCGCCGAACACGGCGCTGTCGCAGTCCGCTTAGCCCCGAGTCAGCTCCGCGTGACGGGCCCGTAGCCCGGCCACCATCAGTGCCAGCCCGTACCGGAAGGTCGAGTCCCGGGATGTCGGGTCGCACTCAAACGCGGACCGGCCGCTCGTGGCCCCGACAAGATTGGGTAGATCCGCGGCGTCGCGCAACCGGAGGGCCAGCGCGGCGTCGGCTTCGGTGGCCGTACCCCGCGCCGCCTCGGCCTGGTGCTCCAGCGCAGAACCGAGGACGAAATGCCCAAGGGTGAGAATCGACTCCAGTGCCTCCCGGGGCGGGAAACCAACCTCGACGAGTGCGCCGATGAGCTGGTCGATCACCGGCAGCGAGTTCTGGGTCGGCCGGTTGCCGGCCACGACCAGGGCGGCATCGCGGTGGCCGGTCAGCGCCCGGTACTGCTCCCCAGCGCGATCGCTGAGCCACTCCCACCACGGCTGACCGTGCGCGGGCCGAAGTGGAGCTGGGTGGTCAGCCGCGATGGCCTCAGCGACCAGGTCGAGCAGTGCGCGCTTATCCCGCACGTGCCAGTAGAGCGTCGGCGCCGAGACGCCCAACTCGCAACCCAACCGGCGCAGTGTGAGCCCCTCGAGCCCGACCTCGTCCAACAGCCGGACGGCGGTCCGCACCACGTCCTGCTGAGTGATCGCCACCACCAGGCCCCCGTCAGGTAAATCGGTTGTCCCCTCGAACGTCGTTAGAGTAGCGTCTCTAACGTTGTTAGAGGAAGGGTGGTTGCGAATGGCAGAACTACGAGTGGACGCAAGACCCAACAGGACCGGGGACGGGCCGGCACCTGCCATCCACGTGCGCGGGTTGGTCAAGCGCTATGCAGAGATTGAGGCCGTGCGCGGGATAGACCTCGATGTCGCACCCGGCGAGACCTTCGGCTTCCTGGGCCCCAACGGGGCGGGCAAGTCAACCACGATCAAGATTCTCTGCACGCTCGTCGCGGCGACCAGCGGCACGGCCCAGGTGGCGGGCTGGGATGTGGCCACCGATCGGGCCGCGGTCCGCCGGCACATCGGGCTGGTGTTTCAGGAGCCCACGCTGGACACCTACCTGACCGGCGAGCAGAACCTGCGCTTCCACGGCGAGCTCTACGGCGTGGACCGCTCGGGGGCCGCCGCGCGGCGGGAGGAGGTGCTGCGGATGTTCGGCCTGTGGGAACGGCGCGGCGACGAGGTCAACACCTATTCCGGGGGCATGCGCCGCCGATTGGAGATCGCCCGCGGGCTGCTGCACTCACCGAATGTGCTGTTTCTCGACGAGCCGACGATCGGGCTGGATCCGCAGACCCGGGCGTCGATCTGGGAGTACCTCCGTGACCTGCACCGCAGCGAGGAGATCACCGTGTTCGTGACCACCCACTACATGGACGAAGCCGAGAACTGCGATCGGATCGCGATCATCAACGAGGGCCAGATCGTGGCGCTCGACACGCCCGAACGGCTCAAGGCCGCGGTGGGCGAGGATCGGGTACAGATCACCACCGACGATGACCGCGCCGCGATCGGCGCGCTGCGCGAGCGCTTCGAGCTCGACGCTGCGGTGCGCGAAGACATGGTCACCTTCGCGGTGAGCGATGGCGCGTCCTTCGTGCCCCGGCTGTTCGCCGGGCTCGGCGTGCCGATCCGGTCGGTCACGGTCACCCGCCCCACCCTGGATGACGTCTTTCTGGCCCACACCGGCACCACGATCCGTGACGCGGAGAGCTCGGCCGGCGTGATGCACCCGTTCGCAGTACTGGCCCGGGGTCGGTGAGC
>JBOHFK010000085.1:0-24822 GCA_050699635.1 Pseudonocardiaceae bacterium
CCGCGCCCTGGGCGACGACGAGGGCACCATCGGGCCAATCGGCGGTGCTCACCGCTCACCAGCTCCGGACCATCTGACGACGCCGCGCAACCCACCCTTGTCGATCACACTGCCGCGGCATCTCGGCTTCGTGGCGGTCCCACCGGCGGCACCGGCCGGGTCATGATCGCTGAATCTGTGCAGTGACCGTGCAGAATTCTGCACTGTCAGCGCACAGATACGGCGATCAAGAAGTAGTCGAACCACACCCGGGCCGGCTCCACCACCCGACCTCCCTGATCAACCGCGGAACGAACCCCCAAAGAACTTATGCGGTGCTGCACTAGTGCCGGCCGAGCTCGACCCGCTGGTCATCGGCGGTCACCGTGAAGCACCAGCGGTCAATGCCGGGCCTGCGGTGGTCCACCCACCACTGGTGAGCAGCGTGGACCTCATCCCACAGCCGCCGGGGACCATGCTGGCGCACCGGGAACTCGCTGTCGCTGGTATCCGGGGTGCTGTGGGTCAGCTTGGCCCACGACCGGGATTCGAAGTCGAGCAGCCAGAGCACCGCTCGCCCATCCTGCTCGTCATAAGGCCAGTACCGCCACTGGCAGCGTGGCACCCGCTGACCGATCGCGAACCGGGCCGCTGGGTCTGCGCACACCCAGTGCGGATGCAGGCTAGTGGCGCTGAGTTCGCCGTCGTTCTCGTCCGCGGCGGCGACCGATCCCACGGACCCGCGCCGCTCCCGCTGCTCCCGCAGCGGCATGAACGATGACTCCCCGACGACGGTGCCACTCGCGCCGCCGTGCGCGTCGACGGTCAAGGTCACCAGCGCGCCGGTGTAACTGTTCATCCACGGCAGCAGGATCACACCGCCAGGACAGGTCTGCTGTACCCAGCAATACGGGATTCGATGCACCGCAGCGGTGGCGATGATTCGGTCGTACGGCGCCGCCCGGCGGGTACCCGAGCGCGCCGTCTGCGGTGACCACCGCCACCTTGCCGTAGCCGGTGTGGGACAGTGCGGTGCGGGCCTGGACAGCGATCTCGGGGTCGACCTCGATGCTGATCACCTGCTCGAACCCGAGCCGGTGCGCGAGCAAGGCAGCGTTGTAGCCGGTGCCAGTGCCGATCTCGCATACCCGCTGCCCCGGTTGCGTATCCAGCGCGGCCAGCATCATTGCCACGATGATCGGCGACGATGCAGAACTGCTCGGCATCCGTCCGGCGAGATCCGGTCCGGCCGGGCGACCGTCATCGACCTGGGTGACCACAGCCTCATCGCAGTAGGCCAGCTCCAGCCACCGATCCGGATCGTCGGCGCGGCGCAGCGGCAGCAACACCGGACCGTCGCCGTCATTGTCGATCCACACGGTGTCCGGGAGGTAGCGGTGCCGGGGCACCGCCGCCAGCGCTGGCCGCCACGGTGTCCAGCCCGCCTCCCACTGGGCAAGATAGGTGTTCGTCGCTAGCCGCTGCACCATCCGCGCCCGCAGTTCTCCGGGGTCAGCCCGCTTCGCGGTCACCGGTCGTGCTTGTTGGGGTCCGGGGGCGGCGGCATCGGGCGAACCGGGTCCGGGCGTCCATCCTTCGTGTAGTCCTCCCTACCGTGTTTGCCGGGATCATCCCGCGGGTCCGGCTGGTTACCCTTGTCGTCTCGGTCCTTACCCATAATCGGCCTTTCCGCTGCTGGAGCACGCGAACCAAGTGGGGCCGTATGCCGATCAGTTCGTCCTCGCCATCGAACCGCACGGTGAGGCGGGTGAGGGCACGGCCGACGACCTCGCCGTGCATCTGCAACCGGGACGGTAACGCCCCGTGATTCTTGCCTACGGCGACCTGCTCGATCCGGCATTGCGCGGGAATCGGATGGCCGTGGACGTCGCGCCAGGGATCGTATGGGGGCATGGTCCAGATCACCTCCTAGCTGAGTGGTGGCCGACCGGCCGCCGGGAGCCGAAGCGGGGTCAGCGCTCAACGGACGGCCGGCCGGGGATCTGATGGGGGGTGGCGGGTCAGGAATCCGTCTCCCAGACCAGCACCTCGCGGAGCACGGTCAGTGCACTGCCATTCGCCTGATGCTCCAGCAGCGCATCGCTCGGAGCGATCAGTGCCGAGATCCTTTTACGTAAGGCGAAACAATCGCGGCTGAATCCCTCGATATGGATCAGGTCGGCCCAGCAGTCGGTCACCCGGTGGCCTATCAGCGGCCCATCCTCGCCCGGAGCCGTCCGTTGGAACTGGAAGCCGCGCAACTTGAGCTGATCAAGCAGCCGCTTGGCGATCACCAGATCCGAGCTGTCAGCTCCCACTGAGTACCAACCTTGACTTGACGCATGTCATACAGCCAACAGCCAGTTCGGGGATCAGCAGCCCGACCCTGGCACTCCGCGCCACCGCCCCGTTGTTCGTATCGTCCACTGCATACTCTCCAGGCATAGACCCAGTATCGGGTTGTGATCAGCTCCGTCCCATACCGTCATGGGCATCTCACGGCGAGATGTAGGCTGACGCCGTGCAGAACGGTGCAACGCAGATTCCCGTCACGTTGCCGGCTTGGGCATGGCGCCGCGACGAGGTTCGCTCTGCCCTCCGCGAGCGCAACATCGGAGCGTTGTTCCGAGCGGCCCAGCAGTACGCGGGTGCCAGTCAGAGTCGCCTTGCAGTAGCCACTGGGCTGCTGCAAGGCCGAGTCAGCGAGATCATGCGCGGTGCCCGTAAAGTGTCGACGTTGGATCTGTTTGACCGGATTGCTGGCGGTCTGGATATGCCCGACGATGCCCGGATGCTGCTCGGGCTAGCACCGCGACATCCGGCCGGACTCGATCATCTGAGCGCCAGCGGACGAGCAGAGGTCATCGCGGTCTATCCGTCGCAGTCGGCCGCGCTGACCGACATGCAGGGTCTTGCAAAAGCTGCTCACGAGATCGAAGTGTTGGCCGTCCGCGGGCTGGGCATCCTCGGCATGAACGATTCCCTACTACGCGCCAGCGTGCAGGCCAACACACCGACGGTGCGCGTGCTGCTGCTAGATCCGGACTGCGAAGCCGCGCACCAGCGAGCGGCCGAGATCCGCGAAGGTTATGACAGTTTTCTCAGTGGGCTGCTCTTATCGATCGAGCGACTGCGCGATCTCGCCAAGGAAATGGGCACGGTGCAGTGCCATCTTTACTCGATGCTTCCCACCTGGCGAGTGATCTCCCTGGACAACACAATGTTCGTTTCTGCATTCGGGGAGAAGCACGAGGGACATACCTTGCCCATGTATCGACTCGCCGGATCACCGCATGGCGCGCTGCACCGGGGTTTCCGTAGATTCACTGACGAACTGCGCCGCACTTCGCGGCAGGTCGTATGAGAACAGGAAGAACGGCGTTGATCGAGGCTGAGCTCAAAGCCCTCGTGCGGGATATCGATGCCGCGAGCGCCGCGCTAAACCGACGCGGCGCTGCACAAGTGTGCACTTACGCGGATCGCTATTTCGACTACCCCGATCACCGGCTGACCGAGCAGGGGCGCGAGCTGCGGGTTCGCACCATCACCGACAACACCGGACAGACTCGGGTGCTCCTGACATACAAAGAACCGCCCATCGACGGAGACAGCGGCGTCAAACCGGAGTATGAGACGACCGCCGAGGACGCGGACGTGCTGGCCACCGTGCTCGGCGTACTAGGCGTCGAGGAACTCATCGCATTCCACAAGCACTGCGTGAACTACCGGTTCACCGCGCTGGGACGCGACCTGCTCGCAACGCTGGTCACGGTGCCCGAACTGAAGAACCAGACCTTCATCGAAGTGGAGACCATGGCTGACGCCGACGACCTGAACGCAGCCTTGGACGTCGTGCGGTCCGTGCTCCACGAGCTGGGCATCAGCGAACACGACCTGACCGTCGAGACCTACACGGATGCCGTCACAGCCCAGCGAAGACGGTAAGGGCCTGCGCCACCCCGACGACCACATGAAAGAGATCGGCGGATGGAACTTGCCAAGAGCGATCGCAGCTGGATGCCCGGTGTGGCCGGCGACGATATCGTCACTATCGGCGATCCACGTCTCAAGAGGGAAACAGCTGAGATCGGAGACGCCCACGACGCCGCCGATCTCTTGGCACGTATGGTCAATCGGCTCCGTGAGCTGAACGGTGCCGGTCTAGCTGCTCCCCAGCTCGGCGCCTCGACGAAGGTGATCGTCGTCGAGGTCAGGAAGACCGATGTGTTCCCCGACCGTCCGGCCTCCCCACTCCTACAGATGATCAACCCGGTCATCGTGCAACAGGGCGATACGACCGAGACGGGCTGGGAGGGCTGCTTCAGTGTGCCCGGCCTGATGGGACTCGTCCCGCGAGCCGACGCCATCACCGTCAAATATATCGCGACGGATGGGCGCCAGATTTCACAACAATACTCCGGCTATGTGGCCCGGGCGATCCAACATGAGATCGACCACCTCAATGGCATCGAATTCGTTGACCGGATGCCATCGATGGAAACCTTGACCACGGTCGCTAATTACCTGAGATTCCACAGGTGATCACAAAGCGGTGTTTCACGCACTCGAAGAGAACGGCGTGGTCGAGGCCGAGCTCCAAGCTAATTCCGCTGGGGCAGTTGCTGCAATGCCCAGGTATTACCGTCTGGGTCACTGAAGGTGACGAAAGATCCCCACGGCTGCACGTCGACCTCACTGACCTCGACACCCCGGCCAACGAGTTCCCACTGGGCAGCCACGACATCCTTCACAACGACCTGCAGCCCTCTCTGGGAGCCAGGCGGCATCTCGGTGATCCCGGTACCCATCGCGATCGAGCAAGCGGATCCGGGCGGAGTGAGCTGTACGAAGCGCAGGGTGTCTGTGACTTGGTGATCGACGTCGACCTGGAAGCCGACCTGCTCGACGTAGAAGGCCTTGGCCCGGTCGACGTCGGCCACGGGAACGAATACCAGCTCAAGTTTCCAGTCCATGGCGGCACCGTATCGATGCGGTCTGACAGTCCCGGCTCAAGCCGCTCGACCACCTGGCCGTCGCGTCAGGTAACCCAAGGATCGGGGACTCCGGCTCGCTGGGAGCACAGCCAGGGAAGCAGGTCTGGCTCAGCGAAGGCGCCAGTCCACGAGTCGTGGCCCACGTCAGGGTATTCCGTGTAGCGCGGAGTTCCGCCGGCTGCTCGCACGGCTTCGATCGCCCTCCGGGAACGCTTCACGGGGACCACCGGATCAAGGGCTCCGTGAAAAGCCCAGATCGGCACGGACCGCGCCTTGGCTACCACGTTGTCGTCGGCTCCGCCGCAGATCGGCACCGCCGCGGCGAAGCGCTCCGGCAGGCGACACAGCAGATCCCACACGCCGTAACCTCCCATCGACAGACCGATCAGGTAGATACGACCAAGATCGATGCGATATTGGGCATAGTGCCAGTCGAGCAGTTCCAGCGTTGCGAAAAGTGGTAATGCCAGCTCCGCCGGGATGACATGCCGCTGATCACGGTAGGACACATCCACCCACTGGCGGCCGGTGGGGCACTGGGGCACCACAGAGAAACACGGAGCGTGCGGCGAGGTCAGCGATCCCAACAACTCGGCCACACCATTACCCAACTGCGCCTCATTATCGTCGCCGCATTCTCCCACCCCATGCAGCGACAATATCAGCGGAAACCGCTCAAGACTCCGAGATGGTTCGGAATACTCCGGCGGAATGAACCTTCGGTACGGCAGCGAGAACCCACGAGAGTCTTCAAAAATATCTCCGTCAAACGTTGAGCGCATGCACTGAGGCTACCCATCCGGGTGAACGGTAGAGATGGCCGGCGGCCTGGCGGTCGCCGCAGGTGCGGCGGTAGGCGCCGGAGGACACGATCGACAGCGTTTATGAGACAGGGCTGTCTATCTGCGCCGCCCGCCGATATGCTGCCCGGATAAGGGGTTCGGGATCACGAGTTCACGAGCCTCGGCGACGGTAGGTTTGGACCGGTGGAGCCGCCAGCGCCCCGACCGTCCCGACGCCACGATCGGCACAGTGCCACGACCGTCACGTCCGCCTTCCTACCAGCCGAGGATTCGCCGATGAGTGCTCTGCCCGCTGACTTCTTCATCAAACCCGTCGCCGAGGTCGACCCCGAGATCGCCGAGGTGCTGGCGAACGAGCTTGCCCGCCAGGAGCACACCCTGGAGATGATCGCCTCGGAGAACTTCGTGCCCCAGGCCGTGCTGGACTGCCAGGGCTCGGTACTCACCAACAAATACGCCGAGGGCTACCCGGGCCGGCGCTACTACGGCGGCTGCGAGTACGTCGACGTCGCCGAGCAGCTGGCCATCGACCGGGCCAAGGCACTGTTCGGCGCCGAGCACGCCAACGTCCAGCCCAACGGCGGCGCGTCGGCCAACGCCATCGTCTACAGCACCCTGATGGAACCCGGCGACACGTTCCTGGGCATGAAGCTCGACCACGGCGGGCACCTCACCCACGGCATGCGGCTGAACTTCTCCGGCCTGTACTACAACGTGGTGCCCTACGGGGTGACCAAGGAGACCTCGCTGGTGGACATGGACGAGGTCGAGCGGCTGGCCAAGGAGCACCGGCCGAAGATGATCCTGGCCGGCTGGTCGGCCTACCCCCGGGAGATGGACTTCGCGCATTTCCGGGCGATCGCCGATGAGGTGGGCGCCTACCTGTTCGTCGACATGGCGCACTTCGCCGGGCTGGTCGCCGCCGGTGAGTACCCCAACCCGGTCCCGCACGCCCACGTGGTCAGCACGACGATCCACAAGACCCTGGGCGGCCCGCGCAGCGGGATGATCCTGTGCAAGGACGAGTTCCGCAAGAAGATCAATTCGCGGACGTTCCCGGGCTGGCAGGGTGGCCCGCTGATGCATGTGATCGCCGCCAAGGCGGTGGCCCTGAAGATCGCCGCGTCGGACGAGTTCCGGGAACGCCAGCAGCGCACCCGGGCCGCCGCCCGGGCATTGGCGCAGGAGATGCTCGCGGGCGGCATCAATGTGCTCACCGGTGGCACCGACACCCACCTGGTGCTCGCCGACCTGCGGGAATCCCCGCTGAACGGGCAGCAGGCCGAGGACCGGCTCGCCGAGGTCGGGATCACCGTCAACCGCAACGCGGTGCCCTTCGACCCCCGTCCCCCGTCCGTCGCGTCCGGGCTGCGGATCGGCGCCTCCGGGCTGGCCACCAGGGGCCTGCAGGTCAGCGACTTCCACGAGATCGGCAAGGTCATCACCGAGGCGCTCACCGGGGACCTGGACGACGCCAAGCGGGCATCGCTCACCGAGCGCACCACCGCACTGGCCACGCGCTACCCGCTGTACCCGCAGCTGTCGGGGCGGTGACGGGCATGCCGAACGGGCCCGTGCACTTATTCATCCCCGGCCCGACCAACGTCCCGGACGCGGTGCGCCGCGCGATGAACGTCCCGCAGCAGGACCACCGGGCGCCGGATTTCCCGGAGCTGACCCTGCCGTTGTTCGCCGACCTGAAGAAGGTCTTCGCCAACGAGACCGGCCGGGTGTTCCTGTATCCCTCCTCGGGCACCGGGGCGTGGGAGGCGGCGATCACCAACACGCTCAACCGGGGCGACCGGGTGCTGATGTCGCGCTTCGGCCAGTTCTCGCACCTCTGGGTCGACATGGCGGCCCGGCTGGGCCTGGACGTGATCTGCCTCGACCGGGAGTGGGGTGAGGGCGTCCCGCTGGAGGAGTACGCGCGCCACCTCACCGAGGACAAGACCATCAAGGGCGTCTTCGCCTGCCATAACGAGACCGCGACCGGGGTGACCTCCGACATCGCCGGGGTCCGCCGGGTGATGGACGAGGCGGGCTCGGATGCCCTGCTCTACGTCGACGCGGTGTCCTCGATGGCGTCGATCCCGTTCGAGCAGGAGGCGTGGGGCGTCGACCTGGCGGTGACCGGTTCGCAGAAGGGATTGATGCTGCCCGCCGGGATGTCCATGCTCGGGGTCAGCACGAAGGCGCTCGACGCCCACCAGTCCGCGACGATGCCGCGCTGCTACTTCAGTTTCGAGGACATGATCAGAACCAACGATCTGGGCTACTTCCCCTACACCCCGGCCACGCCGATGCTGCACGGCCTGCGGTGTTCGTTGAACCTGCTGTTCGAGGAGGGCCTGCCGCAGGTCTTCGCCCGGCACCACCGGCTCGCCGAAGGCGTCCGTCGCGGGGTGGAAGCGCTGGGCCTGTCGCTGTGCGCGGTGAGCCCGCGGTGGAACTCCGACACGGTCACCGCGATCCGCACCCCGGAGGGCGTGGACAGTGCGGAGGTCTGCCGGATCGGCTACTACCGCTACCGCACCTCATTCGGAGCCGGCCTGTCCAAGGTCGCGGGCAAGGTGTTCCGGATCGGGCACCTCGGGGATCTCAACGAGGTGATGTGCCTGGCCGCGCTGGCCAGCGCGGAAATGTCACTGGCCGATGCCGGGGCGAAGGTGGAGCTCGCGGCCGGCGTGGCGGCGGCCCAGGACTACTACCGCACAGTGCTGGACACCAAGGCGGGGCTGGACACCAAGGCGGGGCTGGATACCAAGGCGGGGCTGGACACCAAGGCGGGGCTGGATACCAAGGCGGGGCTGGATACCAAGGCGGGGCTGGAGGCCGGTGCGCGATGAGCCATACCCTCTACCCGATGCGCCGTCCGCGGTTGCAGCGCAGTGAGCTCGCGGTGCCGGGATCGAACACCAGCTTCATCGACAAGGCGGCCGACAGCGCGGCCGACTTCGTCTTCCTGGATCTGGAGGACGCGGTCGCGCCGGCGGACAAGGAGCAGGCCCGCCGCAATGTGATCGAGGCACTGCGGGACATCGATTGGGCGGGCAAGGGCAAGACGGTGTCGGTGCGGATCAACGGCCTGGACACCCACTACATGTACCGCGACGTCATCGACGTGATGGAACAGGCCGGCGAATACCTGCACACCATCCTGGTACCCAAGGTCGGCCTGCCCGCAGATCTGTACTGCGTGGAGACTCTCGTCGACCAGGTGGAGCAGGCCATGGGGCACCAGCGCAAGGTCGGCATCGAGGCCCTGATCGAGACCGCGCTGGGGATGGCGAACGTCGAGGCCATCGCCGCCGCTCCCGGCCGGTTGGAGGCACTGCACTTCGGGGTGGCCGACTACGCCGCGAGCAACCGGGCGCGCACCGTGAGCATCGGTGGGCTGAACCCCAGCTACCCCGGTGACCAGTGGCATTTCGCGCTGTCCCGGATGATCGTGGCCTGCCGGGCCTACGGGCTACGCCCGATCGACGGGCCGTTCGGGGACTACTCCGACCCCGACGGTTTCCGGGCCAGCGCGCGGCGGGCCGCGGCGCTGGGGTGTGAGGGCAAGTGGGCGATCCACCCCAGCCAGGTCGCGCTGGCCAATGACGTGTTCAGCCCGCCGGAGGCCGAGGTCGACCGGGCCCGGCGGATCATCGAAGCGCTGCGCCACGCCGAGACGCAAGGCAAGGGTGCGGCCTCGGTTGATGGCAAGATGATCGACGCCGCCTCCGAGCGGATGGCGCAGACGGTGATCGCGATGGACGAGGCGATCAAGGCCGCCGCGGCGGGCCGGGCCTGAAAGGGGCGGTGTGGACATTCACGAGTACCAGGCCAAGGAGATCCTGGCCCGCTTCGACGTGCCCATCCCGCGCGGCGGCCTGGCGTACAGCCCCGAGCAGGCGTCCTACCGGTGTACCGAGATCGGCGGTTCGGCGTGGGTGGTGAAGGCCCAGATCCACGCCGGGGGCCGGGGTGAGGCCGGTGGCGTGAAGGTGTGCCACTCCGACCGCGAGGTGCAGGACGTCGCGAACGGCATGTTCGGCCGGCGGCTGGTCACCACGCAGTCCGGGCCACGCGGCAAGCTGATCTACCGGGTGTACGTCGAAGAGGCCACCGAGATCGCCCGGGAGCTGTACTTCGGCATCGTGCTGGACCGCCGCATCGAGCGAGTAGTGATCATCAGCTCGGCCGAGGGCGGCGTCGAAATCGAAGAGCTGGCCACGACCAAACCCAAGGCGCTGATCCGCACGACGATCGAGCCCGCGGCGGGTTTCCTGGAGTTCCAGGCCCGGGAGATCGCCTTCGCGCTCGGCTTGCCAGCAGCGCTGATCGCCCAGGCCAGCAGGATATTCCGGCGGGCCTACCGGGCCTTCCGGGACCTGGACGCCACCATGCTGGAGATCAACCCGCTGGTCGTGACGGGCAAGAACGGGCTGGTCGCGGTGGACGCCAAGATGTCGTTCGACGACAACGCGCTGTTCCGGCATCTGGAGATCTCCGAACTGCGGGACCGCAGCCAGGAGGACGCCAGGGAGAGCCACGCCGCCGATCGCGGGCTGGCCTACGTCGGCCTGGACGGCAACATCGGCTGCATGATCAACGGTGCGGGTCTGGCGATGGCGACCATGGACATGATCAAGCTAGCGGGCGGTGAACCGGCGAACTTCCTCGACATCGGCGGCGGTGCCTCACCTGAGCGGGTGCTCAAAGCTTTCCGTGCGGTGTTGCAGGACAAGAACGTCGAGACAATGTTGATCAATATCTTCGCCGGGATCAACCGCTGCGACTGGATCGCCGAGGGCATCATCGCCGCGTTCAAGGACCTTGACGTGAAGATCCCGGTGGTGGTGCGGCTGGCCGGCACCCATGTCGAGCAGGGCCAGGCCATGCTGCAGGCCTCCGGATTGCCCATCATCACCGCCGACACCCTGGCCGAGGCGGCACACCAGGCCGTCGCCGTCGTGCGCACCGTCGCCGTCAACGCCTGAAAGCGGGATCATGGCCATCTTGATCGACGAGCACACCCGCGTGGTGGTGCAGGGCATCACCGGGCGTATCGGGCGCTTCCACACCGAGGAGATGATCGACTACGGCACCAACGTGGTCGGTGGCGTCACCCCGGGTAAGGGCAGCGAGACCGTGCTGGACCGCCCGGTGTTCAACACGATGAAAGAAGCCGTGGCGCAGACCGGGGCGACCGCGTCGATCGTGTTCGTGCCTCCCCCGTTCGCCGCTGACGCCCTGATGGAGGCCGCGGACGCGGGGATCCGGTTCTGCGCCTGCATCACCGACGGCATCCCGATGCAGGACATGATGATTGTCAAGCGCTACATGCGCCGCTACCGGGCCCAGCAGAAGATGACGCTGACCGGACCCAACTGCGCGGGCACCATCTCCCCCGGTCGCTCGCTGCTGGGCATCATGCCCGGCCACATCTACCTGCCCGGACGGGTCGGGGTGATCGGGCGCTCCGGCACCCTGGGCTACGAGGCCGCATCCCAGATGAAGGCGCTGGGTATCGGCGTGTCCACCTCGGTGGGTATCGGCGGCGACCCGGTCAACGGGTCGTCGTTCCGGGATCACCTTGCGCTGTTCGAAGCCGACCCGGACACCGATGCGGTCGTGATGGTCGGGGAGATCGGCGGACCGCAGGAAGTCGAGGGCGCCCACTACGTGCGCGATCACATGACCAAACCGGTGATCGCCTACATCGCCGGGCTGTCCGCCCCCAAGGGCCGCAAGATGGGCCACGCCGGCGCGATCGTGTCCGCGGTGGGGGAATCCGCCCAGGAGAAGATCGAGGCCCTGACCGTTGCCGGTATCACCATGGCACCCAACCCGTCGTGCATCGGCGAGACCGTGGCGGAGGTGCTCGCCGAGCATGGCCTGCTGCCGTCGGAGGTGTGAGTCGTGACTGAACCCGTGATCGTCGTCACCCGGCGCTGGCCGGACTCGGTCGAGCAGGAGCTGGCCAGGCGCTTCCCGGACGTCCAGCTCAACGCCGACGATGCCCCCTTGGGGCGCGACGGGCTGCGCGCCGCGCTGGAGCAGGCGGACGTGGTGCTGCCCACCGTTTCCGACCGGCTGCCGGCCGAACTGTTCGAAGGGGAGCTGCGGACCAGGTTCCTGGGCAACTTCGGCGTCGGTTACAACCACATCGACGTCGAGGCCGCGGCCAAGGCCGGGATCGTCGTGACGAACACCCCGCGGGTCCTCACCGATACCACCGCGGACACCGCGATGACCCTGCTGCTGATGATCGCCCGCCGGGCCGGTGAGGGGGAACGCGAGGTCCGCGCCGGACGCTGGACCGGGTGGCGCCCCACCCACATGATGGGCGCCGACGTCACCGGCAAGACGCTGGGCGTCCTGGGCATGGGCCGGATCGGGGTAGCGGTGGCCCGCCGGGCACACTTCGGCTTCGGCATGCCGGTGGTCTTTTACGACCCGGCCGATTTCGAGCCCGACCACGGCATCCCCGGCGCCCGGCGATTCGGCACCGTCGAGGAGGTGCTGGCCGTCGCCGACTTCGTGTCCCTGCACATGCCCGGTGGTCCGGGGAACACCCACCTCATCGACGCCGCCGCGCTGGCCCGGATGAAGCCCACCGCGTTCCTGGTCAACAGCGCCCGCGGCGACGTCATCGACCAAGTTGCGCTGATCGAGGCGCTGCGAACCGGCACGATCGCCGGCGCCGGACTCGACGTCTATGAGGGCGAACCCGATATCCCGGCCGAGCTGATCGAACTGGACAACGCCGTACTGCTCCCCCACCTGGGCAGCGCGACGTTAGAGACCCGCACCGCCATGGGCATGCTCGTCCTCGACAACCTGCAAGCCTTCCTGGAAGGCCGCGAACCCCCCTGCCGCGTCGCCTAACAATCACCTTGCTCCGTTGACATCGGAATGAGAGTATTTCACGAGAAAAATTGTCCCGAGCCAATCGGAGGGCCTTGTGGGCAGTACGGCGGCTGCGCCCGAGAGGGAGGCCGACGTACTCCGGCGCGGTATCGAGCTGATCAGCGACAGGTTGCCGAGCACCTGGAAAACGACGGCAACCGAGGACGCGCCCGCCGGTTCTGATGGTCGACGAGCGGACGCTGTACTCGATGTGGTGGCACTCGACGGTTCCCACGCCGTGCTCGTGGTCGAAGCGAAGCGCTCAGTCGTCGTCCGCGACCTGCAGTCCGTCGTGAATCAGTTGAGTTCGATCATCGACCATCTCCGTCGCACAACGCCTGAGGTGTCAATCGTGCCCGTTGTTGCAGCGAGGTACCTCGCACCCTCAGCACGGCAGTGGCTCCAGGAGCACGAGGTGTCCTACGTCGACGCGACCGGGAACCTTCGAGTCGTCGTGGACAGGCCCGCTCTCTTCCTTCGCGAGACCGGCGCCGATCGAGATCCATGGCGCGGTCCGGGCCGACCCCGCGCCACGCTCCAAGGACCATCGGCGGCACGAGTCGTGCGCGCCCTGGTGGACTGCACGCCGCCGTTCAGCGTCCCCGAGCTCGTCCGCCGCTCGGGAGCTTCGACCGGCGCCACCTATCGCGTGGTGGAGTTTCTGGAGCGGGAGGCCCTGATCGAGCGACAAGCGCGCGGTCGGGTCGTCGCGGTGCAGTGGCGCCGCGTCCTCGAGCGTTGGAGCGAGGACTACGAGTTCCAGCGCAGCAACGCAACGAACCCCTACTTGCAGCCCCGAGGACTCGGTGCGTTGCTTGACGACCTCCGCGCGTCCCCCGACCTTCACTACGCCCTGACCGGATCGTTCGCCGCCGAGCGGCTCGCCCCCTACGCGCCACCTCGGCTGGCGATGCTGTACTCGAACGATCCCGCCAAGGTGGTCGATCGTCTCGCCCTACGGGCCGTCGACGGCGGGGCTAACGTGCTGGTCGCCGGAACCGACTTCGACGTGGTCTTCGACCGAACAGTCGACGACGGTGGCCTGCGATTCGTGGCACCTGGCCAGGCCGCCGTCGACCTTCTCACCGCCCCCGGCCGGGGGCCCTCCGAGGGTCAGGCCCTTCTCGACTGGATGCAGAACCATGAAGCCGACTGGCGGCACTGACCTGCTCGTCGCTGCCCGCGGCACGTTGCTGGACGCGCTCGAGGCCCTGCACGAGCACCGGCGCTCGGTGATCGTGATCGGCGCTCAGGCGATCTACATGCACACCGGAGGGGCTCCGGTAGGACTGGCTGAGTCGACGAAGGACAGCGACCTCGCACTCGACACCAGATCGTTGGGCGACGTGCCGCTGCTCGAGGACGCGATGACTGACGCCGGTTTCCGCCGTGACCTGCACTCACCCCAGCCCGGCTCGTGGCTCAGTCCAACCGGTATCCCGGTCGATCTCATGGTCCCTGAGGCGCTCACCGGGAACTCTGGGCGTCGCGGTGCACGCATACCTCCGCATTCGAAGCACGCAGCCAGGCGTGCCGCCGGACTCGAAGCGGCGGTCGTCGACCACGCACCCATGCTGGTGACTTCGCTGGATAGCACCGACCACCGCACCCACACCGCCAACGTCGCCGGACCCGGCGCGCTTCTGATCGCCAAGATGCACAAGTTGGGCGAACGACAGGCGAATCCAGGGCGACTCATCGACAAGGACGCGCACGATCTCTTCCGACTCCTGGTCACGACCACGACCGAGGACATGCCCGCATTCTGCGGCTGCTCCGCGAGGACGACTTCGCTGCAACGACCACGGTCCAAGGACTCGCGTACCTCAACGACATGTTCGCGCGAGGACCAGAAGCCCCCGGATCGATCATGGCGGGCCGCGCAGAGGAAGGGGTTGGCGATCCGATCACCGTCGCGATGTCGGCGGCAGTCCTGGCCGCGGATCTTCTCGAGGCGCTTCAATGCCCGTCGAAATGACGGTGTGCCAGCACGAACGGCGAAGCGGCGTTCCCGCGGCTCACACCTGAATGAGTTCCACGTGCCGGTCGGCGGCCTCGGCCAGCACCCGGAGATCCGAGAAGTCGGACGTCGCGATGTCGCGATGTGGTCGGTGTCCTCGGCGAGCAAGACGAGCGCGGCGTCGATGACGTCCGAGGTGCCGGTACGGGCGAGCAGCACGCCCGAGCTGCTCGCCCAATGCGCGGGTGTCGATGCCGTCCATCGCCCGCACCAGCAGCGCCTGCCGGGCTCCGCCACCCCGCCAGACCTGGCCGACCACGCCGCCGTGGGTAACCGGCAACTGTCCCGCCCGCCGTGCGGCCTTAAGTCGCCGTCACATCGCGCGGTCGTCGCGCCCCAGTGCGACGACCGCGCCGGTGGGCCTGGCGACCTGGTGCGGGACGCCGGTGATGGGGTCGGCCAGTCTATGCCGTGGTCGAGGGGCATGCCCGCTCAGCGGCCCCGCATTCGGTACTCATCGGCGATGCGCGCGGCAGACGCGCCCAGAGCTCGGGCATAGGGCTCGGCATCAGCCGGGGAAGGAACCAGCAGACCTGCCTCCATGCGGGAGACCTTGGCCTGAGAGAAGCCTGCTCGGCGGCCCGCTTCGATGCCCGAGGTAATACCAGCGTCGTCACGGATTTTCCGCAGCAGCTTGGCGATCTCGCCATGCGCGACCGGCTGGGCCCTACCTCGTGGCACCGCGTCATACTGCCTGGGTGTCGCGATGGCAGCTCGGGTGGGCGTCCCACCAGGTGGCGAAGTCGGTCGCCTGACACCACAACAGCTCGGCAAAAGCCACCAACGGTGCGGCACTGCGGGGGTCGTCGATCACCTCGGCTCCGAGCAAGCGCACCTCGGCCACGAGCTACCAGTCGCCCCTCCTCTGGCCGCCCCCGGTCACCTACCGCGACATGCGGCAACTCGCCGAACGCCAGCTGTCCGCCGTGCACTACCGCCGCCACCTGTACCGGCGGTACTCGCTGACCTGGCCAAAGCCCAGCTGAGCAGCTGCCCGCATCGTGTCAGTAGTCGAGGACGGCCAGCGCGACACTGTTGGGGCGGGTCACGACCCCCAGGCTGAGACGATGTCGCCGGGCCCCCACACGAGGTCGACCAGATCAGGTTCCAGGCCTGGCGTGGCGCCGGAGAGGCTGACCACGGCGAGTCCGGAGCTACCGGACTCGAAGCCGGGCACCCGGGCGGCACCTCGCGCGAGGTCGGCAAGGTCGTGGCTGTCGAACGGGGTGGCCAGCCACTTGATCGACCCGGCGAACAGGATCCGCTGCGCGACCGGCCGCCGATCGGCTCCGACCAGATCGATCTCGGGATCGAACTGCCGGTTCCACCAGGCTCCGACGGCGTCGTGCTCAGGCCAAGGCAACTCGCCGGCTGCCGCGGCGAGTTCGAGCGCCTGGCGGACCAGCGGTTCGACCGCTCGGCCACGCCACGCGGTCCACCGCCGCCGCACCAGCCGGAAGGCCACGTCCGGTCGTCCGCGGCGCGCCTGTTCGTGCGCCGACCGCAGCGCCGCCAGGTACAGCCGAAGGTTGCTGTCGGCGACCCGGTAGAGGGCCGGCTTGCCGGGTCGGGTCGACAACGGCTCCTCGACCGCGAGCACCCGCTTGTCCTCGACCAGCCGGCGCAGCAACGGTGACAGCGATCCCGACGGGATTGCGCCCTGCCGGCCCCCCGCGGCCGCGGCGATGTTGGCGTATGTCCGATCGCCACCCCCCACGGCCTCCAGCACACGCCGAGCCTGATCGGCAGTGGGGAATTCGGCCATCAGCACGGACTCGGGCACGCTGAACAGCGGGGCGGCCGGGTCCGCGCACTCGTCTTCGAGGAACGACAGTGGGGGGGTGCCATGCGGCCAGCTCCGCAGTATGCCGGGCAGACCGCCCGAGACGAGGTGAGCGTCGATCGCGTCGGCCGGGCCCAGACCGGTTGCGGCACCGGTATCGGCCACGGTGAGGGGACCGAGCACCAGGTTGTCGGCCCGCCCGAAAAACGGGCGGTCGTAGGCCGTGAGGCGCGCCATCATGTGAATGTCGCTGCCGAGTAGCAGCAGCAGTACTGGGTGCCGGCTCAGCAGGCGGTCCCACGCCGTCTGCAGCGCGCCATCAAAGAGATCGTCCTGCTCGGCCAGCCAAGGCAGCTCGTCCAGCACGACGATGCACGGCGTGGCCGGCGGCAGCACCGCAGCCAGTATCCGCAAGGCATCCGGCCAGCTGCCCGACCCGTTCGCCGGAACAAGCTCTCGATCGGTGGGCAGCGACGAGTCCTTCAAATCGGCCAGAAAGGCGGCCACCGACTCGACACTCGAGGCCCCCTTCGTCGCCGTGAAGTAGAGGTATGGCACCTCGGCCCGGTCACAGAACTCCTGCACAAGGCGGGACTTGCCGACCTGCCGCCGGCCACGGAGGGCAACCGCCGTCGCCGAACCTGTAGCAGTGACCCGGTCCAATCGCTTTCCCAGGAGGGCGAGCTCACGAGACCGTCCGATAAAGGTAGCTCGCATCTATGTAGATTACCGCTACCTGGATGCGAGCCGGCGAGAGACAGCATCATGACGGTGCACGACCACCAGCATCAGGCAACCGAAGGCCTCCGAGACTGTCGGGGTGGACCGCAACAATGCGACCATGTCCCAGAAGACCTGCTGCCAGGCGACCTGCTGCCAGGCGACCTGCTGCCAGGCGACCTGCTGCCAAGCGAACAGTGCGGAGGTGATGCAGCGATGGCCGCGCCCGTACCCGAGGTGTTCGAACGCCGCGATCCGTGGACCGAGGCGGAGTTCCTCGCGCTGCCAGTGGATCGGCGTCTTGAGCTGCTGGATGGGGCTCTGCTGATGAGCCCGAGCGCACGTCTCCGCCACCAGCGGTTGTCCTCTCGCCTCTGGGCCGCCCTCGATGCCGCGATCCCGTTCGGGCTCGAGGTACTGGAGGCGATCAACGTCCGGGTAGGCCCCGGGAAGATCCTGATCCCGGATCTTGCGGTGGTCACCGTGCCCGGGCTCGATCTCACCGTATGCGAAGCAGCGGACGTGGTCCTCGTCGTGGAGATCACCAGTCCGGGCAATGCGGCGGTCGACCGCGCGGTCAAGCCGCAGCTGTATGCCCAGGCCGGTGTCCCGCACTACCTGCGGATCGAGCTGGCCGAAGCCGACCCACGTGCCCTCGCCTACCAGCTGAGGCAAGACCATTACGTTGAGATTGCCTGCGTCGACCCGGGTCACCCCCTGATTCTGACCGAGCCGATCGCGGTCACCCTCGACCTCGCCGCGCTCGCGGCAACTACCCGGCCGCCCAGCTGACCACGGTGGTCGCTGACCCGCGTGCCCTGCTCAGGGCGATGTTCGACGCGGCGGTGGCGGCCGCGGACCCGCTACAGCGAGTGCCGGCGTTCCTTCCGGCGCGCCCGTGCGGGCGGGTGGTGGTGGTCGGCGCCGGCAAGGCCTCGGCGCGGATGGCGCAGGCGGTGGAGCAGTTCTGGGACGGCTCGCTGAGCGGGCTGGTGGTGACCCGCTACGGGCACGCGGTGCCCTGCTCACACATCGAGGTCACCGAGGCCGCGCACCCGGTACCCGACGTCGCGGGTGAGCGGGCCGCGCGCCGGATCCTGGGGCTGGTGTCCGGGCTCGGCCCGGATGACCTGGTGCTGGCGTTGATCTCCGGCGGTGGCTCGGCCCTGCTCGCGCTGCCCGCGCCTGGGATCACCTTAGCCGACAAGCAGGCGATCAACACCGCGCTGCTGTGCTCCGGTGCGTCCATCGCCACGATGAACCTGGTGCGCAAGCACCTCTCGGCGATCAAGGGCGGCCGGCTGGCGGCCGCGGCGTTCCCGGCTACCACCGTGGGCCTGCTGATCTCCGATGTACCCGGCGACGATCCCGCCGTCATCGCCTCCGGGCCGACCGTGCCCGAGGCGTCCACCCCGGCGCAGGCACTGGCGGCGCTGGCCGCTTTCCACGTGCCGGTGCCGCCGGCCGTGCAGGCGCACCTGGAGTCCACCCCGGGGTGCCCGGGCCCGGACGACCCGAGGATGGCCCGCGCCACCAACCAGGTGATCGCTGCCCCGCAGCAATCCCTGATGGCCGCCGCGGCAGTGGCTAGGCAGGCCGGCGTGACACCGGTGATCCTGAGCGACTCGCTGGAGGGCGAATCCCGGGAGGTCGGGATCGTGCTGGCCGGCATCGCCCGTCAGGTGCGCCGGCACGGCCAGCCGGCGCCGGCCCCGTGTGTGCTGCTCTCCGGCGGGGAGACCACCGTGACCGTGCGTGGCACGGGACGTGGCGGCCGCAACGTCGAGCTGCTGTTGTCCCTGGCGCTGGCTCTGCGGGAGGCGGAAGGCGTACACGCGATCGCCTGCGACACCGACGGCATCGACGGGTCGGAGGACGTGGCCGGAGCGCTGGTAGGGCCTGACACTCTGCGCCGAGCCGAGCAGTTCCGGATCGACGCGGCGGCAGCGCTGGCCGACAACGACGCGCACAGCTTCTTCGCTGCGCTGGGCGATCAAGTCGTGACCGGCCCCACCCTCACCAACGTCAACGACTTCCGGGCCGTGCTCGTCACCTGAGCGGGGCTGGCGACTGTTCGCGGGTAAGTGTGATGACAGCCTGCTTAGTGTGGTTGTGCGAAGGTGACGCTCTGATCGAGGTGGACCTGCAGCTGGGTGCGGGATCCGGCGTGACGGGTCGGCGCGTCCATCGAGACGGATACGACCCCGGACTGATAGAATCGAACACATGTTCGGTTCACGGATGAGGGCCGGGGGCGGGTGGTGATCCGGGCTTATCTGGTGGCGCTGGACCCGACCGAGGCGCAGGTCGAAGCGTTCCGCTCGCATTGTGGTGGGCAGCGTTACGCGTTTAATTTTGGGCTTGGGTTGGTGCTGGCGAATCTGGATCAGCGGGCCGCTGAGCGCAGTTATGGCATCCCCGAGGATCAGCTCACCCCGGTGGTGGACTGGTCGGCATTTGGCCTGCGCAAGATCTGGAACAAGGTGAAAGACGAGCGGGCGCCGTGGTGGGCGGCCAACTCGAAGGAGGCCTACTCGTCCGGGCTGGCCAACCTGGCCACCGCACTGTCCAACTGGTCGTCGTCGAAGTCCGGTGCCCGGGCGGGTCGGCGGGTGGCGTTTCCTCGGTTCAAGAACCGCCGGGCCCGGCTGACGTGTCGTTTCACGACGGGTGCGTTCGGGCTCGGGGTGGATCGCCGTCACATCCAGTTGCCCCGCATCGGCCTGGTGCGCACCCACGAGTCGACCCGCAAGCTGGCCCGCAAGATCCAGGCGGGGACCGCGCGGATCCGGTCGGCGACCCTGTCCTACCAGCGGGGGCGCTGGCACGTGGCGTTCTCGGTGGAGCTGCTCGACCCCCCACCACCGGTGCGCGCTGACGCTCGGGTGGTAGGGGTGGACCTGGGCATCACGTCTCTGGCCGTCCTCTCAACCGGGGAAGTCGTGCCCAATCCGCGTCACCTCGACGGCGCGTTGCGCGCGCTGCGCTGCACGCAGCGTCAGGCAGCCCGGCGGCGGGGCCCCGACCGGCGCACCCGCACCGTGGCGTCGAACCGGTGGCGCAAAACCACCGCCCGCGTCGCCGCGCTGCACACCCGGGTGGCCAACGCCCGACGCGACGGGCTGCACAAGCTGTCCACTCGGCTGGTGCGCGACCACGACATCATCGTGATCGAGGATTTGAACGTGGCCGGGATGGTCCGCAACCGTCGTCTCGCCCGACACCTCGGCGGGTTGGGCATGGCGGAGGTACGTCGCCAGCTCGGCTACAAGACCACCGACGCCGGTGTCCGGCTGGTCGTGGCCGATCGGTGGTATCCCTCCAGTAAGACCTGCTCGGCGTGTGGTGCGGTGAAAGCCAAGCTCACCCTCGCCCAGCGGCAGTTCGTCTGCCAATCCTGCGGCACCCGGCTTGACCGGGACTACAACGCCGCGTTGAACCTGGCCGCGCTCGCGGCGAGGGCGTCCGAGCCGAGTTGCGGCAGGACGATAAACCAGCTCGCTGGAAACCCACGTAAGACCACCCTTGGTGGCAACGGGTACCGCCACGGGAAGACTCAGACCCTGAGTCAACGCCGCCACCGCGAGGAGGCGACTCCATGAACCAATTCGACACGCTTCGTGGAACGGTGCGAGCCTGTAGGCGGAGAGAGACGACGGCCTCCCGCGGGTAGGAGCGGGTGAGCCCCAAGGGCCGACGGATGTCCTCGCCGTGGACGACCTCCTCGACGAGCCGGCTGTCGAGGGGAGCTGGACGGGTCGATCTCCGCGACGCCACCTGGATAAGCCGCTCCAGCGTCTCCTGCGGTGAGGCACCTCGCTCGCGCTCCACGCCGCGCGCGTTCTGGCGGTGGAAATCGAACCGCGCCCGGGCGAGGCCAACCACGAAACTGAGGCGCGTCGTCCGAGCCGTGTCGACCAGATGGGCGACCACGTCGTGCACGGTCCACCCTCCGCAGAGCGACTGCTCCTCCCACCGCTGGTCGTCGAGGTCCTTGAGGTCGTCGATCAGCGCCGTACGCTCCGCGTGCACCATTGACCAGACATCTCCCACGGTTTCTCCTTCGGTCGGCCAAGCATCTTCCAGGTGAGACCCGCGACGCCGCGGAAACTCATCGCTCGAGTGCTACCGCGCGGCCCACCGGTCGGAGTAGCCGACCACTGGGTTAGCCCGGTTGGGGAGCGAGGGCGGGGACGATGGGGGTCACGATGGCGCCGATCTGGTCGATCTCCACCTCGACGGTGTCGCCGGCGCGGAGGAACCGGGGAGGTTGGCGGGCGAAGCCGACACCATCAGGGGTTCCGGTGGCGATCACGTCGCCGGGACGCAGCGTCATGCAACCCGACGCATACGCGGCGATCTCGGGTGGCGAAAAGATCAGATCCTCGGTGCACCCGTCCTGGACCACCTCGCCATTGACCCGCGTGCGGATGCGTAGCCGGCCGGGCTCGGCGATCTCGTCGGCGGTGACCAGCCACGGGCCGATGGGGGCCGATAGGTCGGCATTCTTGCCCAGCGTCCACTGCTTGCTGGCCCGCTGGAAGCCGCGCGCGGACAGGTCGTTGAAGCATAGATAGCCGAGGATGGCCGTCTGTGCCTGCTCAACGGTCGCTTCACGCAGGTGGCTGCCGAGCACGACGGCCAGTTCACCCTCCCAGTCCAGGTGATCCTCCCGGGGCGGCAGCGGGACGGGGTGGCCGCTGACGGTCAGCGTCGAGGGCCAGCGCCCGAACAGCTCCGGGCTTTCCGGGACACGCGCGTTGAACTCCGCCGCATGCGCGGCGTAGTTACGACCGGCGCACAGGACGTGGGCGGCCGGCGGGACCGGTGGGAGGTGCTCAACTTGGTCACTGGTGCGAGAGCTGGGTTTGGCCTGGCGGGCGGCCGCGAGACCGGCGGAGGGAGCTGACCAGAACTCCGCCACCGAGCTGATATCGGCCAGCCGGCCGTCCTCCATCACCCGCGCCATAGTCGCCTCGGCGCGGTCCTGATACGCGATGAGCCGCACGCCTGCTCCCAGTACGCCATCTCGACGATCAGATCGCTGCCATGCGACGATGCCACGTCGCGCCTGCCGGGAGGAACCGTGACTGAGGACTCGTATGAATTGCGACCGATCGGATGGGTCGAATCACCGCTGGTAGACCCCACGACGGCGCCGAAACAAGGCGACGAAGGATCACCCGACGCCTGGCTGGTCTTGGACGAGGCGGTGAGCGCAGGATTTCGTGATCTTCAGGCCGGTACCGAGGTCATCGTGCTGACCTGGCTGGATCGGGCCCGTCGCGACGTGCTGCGGGTGCACCCGCGCGACGATCCGGCCAACCCCGAGCAAGGCGTGTTCAGCACCCGCTCCCCCCACCGCCCGAACCCCCTCGGGCTGCACCGGGTCACCATCGTGTCGATCGAGGGCACGAGGATCCTCGTCCGGAACCTCGAAGCCCTCAACGGAACACCCATCGTCGACGTGAAGCCGGTCCTCAACCGGCGGCTCGACGGCTGATCGCTCTGTGGTGCTGATGACTCTGTGGTGCGCGAGGTCAGCGTGGTGATCGGCTCCGTCCTGGGAGTGCGGATCGGTATGTACGATGGCCGAGGTCAACCGCGGTACGGCGTGGATGAGCCGATGTTCGGCCTCGACAGCCATGGCGTGCGCGGCCATGACCGTCAGGTCGGCGGGCACGACGATGTCGCACTCGGCGCGCAGCCGGTGACCGATCCAGCGCAGCTGGACCGCGCCGACGTCGACCACGCCGGGCGTGGCGCGCAGGGTGGCCTCGACCTGGTCGACGAGCGCGGGATCGACCGCGTCCATGAGCCGCCGGTAGACCTCACGGGCGGCGTCCTTGAGGACCAGCAGGATTACGGCGGTGATTGCCAGGCCGACCACTGGGTCGGCCCAGCGCCAGCCGAGGGCCACCCCGCCGGCGCCGAGCAGCACCGCCAGGGAGGTGAACCCGTCGGTGCGGGCGTGCAGCCCGTCGGCGACCAGCGCCGCGGACCCGATCCGCCGGCCGACCCGGATGCGGTAGCGGGCGACAACCTCGTTGCCGATGAACCCGGCCACCGCCGCGGCAGCGACGGCGGGTAGGTACGAGACGTCCGCGGGGTGCAGCAGCCGCTGCACAGCCTGGTAGCCGGCGAGCACCGAGGAGGCCGCGATGACCACCACGATGACGATGCCGGCCAGGTCTTCCGCGCGGCCGAACCCGTAGGTGTAGCGGCGGGTCGGCGCGCGGCGGCCGACCAGGAACGCGATTCCCAACGGCACGGCGGTCAGGGCGTCGGCAACGTTGTGCAGGGTGTCACCCAGCAGCGCCACCGACCCGGACAACGCCACCACCACGGCCTGCACGGCGGCGGTGACCCCAAGAACGGCCAGCGAGATCCACAAGGCGCGGATGCCATCGCGTGAGGTCTCCATCGCCGGGTCGAGCTTGTCCGCGCTGTCGTGCGAATGCGGCGTGATCAGGTGCGAGACGCGATGCCACCAGCTGCCGGCTCGCCGACGCTGGGGTGTCTGGTATTGGGGTACGTGGCGCTGATGTGTGTGGTGCTGGCCGTGGTCACCATCGTGGCCATGGTCGCTGTCCATGCCGGGTGCCCTTCGCAGGAGAACAATCCTGTGTCAGGATAGGTGCTCATGTACGCACGCGACAACGCAGCAACAGCGAGCGATCCGCAACAGCCACCCACCAGTGAGCGGATCGACGCTGCAGTGACCGCGCTGCGGATGCTGGCCGACCCCACCCGGTTGCGGCTGCTGTGGCTGCTCAGCGCCGGCGACTACGACGTGAGCAGCCTCGCCGCCGCGGTAGGCGCAGCCAGGCCGTCGGTGTCGCAACACCTGGCCAAGCTGAGGCTCGCCGGGCTGGTCACGATGCGGCGGGAGGGCCGCCGCGCCGTCTACGCCGCCCGCGGTGGGCATGTCCGGCGGCTGGTCGCCGAGGTGCTGCACGCCGCCGATCACCACCTGACCGGCGCTCCCGACCACGATTAGCGCGGCTGGCCGAGCGGGTGGAAGCCCTGCCGTCCCACGGCGGCCAGGGTGAGACACGCGACCCGAGCCCCTGCCTTACCCGCGCTGCCCGGACCCGTTTCGGTCTGCTCGGCCTCGTGCAGCACTATCGAGCCGGGTCCCCGATCGGCGAAGACGAACGGCACCGTGGTGCGTGCGGTGCCTGCACCGGTTGCATCAGTGCGCAGCTCCAGCCAGACCTCGTTGCGCGGATTGGCGTATTCCGGGTTGCTCGATGGCGCTTGGGGTGTAGCGGCGGGATCCACCCGGTTCTGGTAGTGCGGCCCAGCCGCGGCCGGGTTCTGCCCACAGGCGTTGGTGTGCGCGTGTGCTGCGTAGCCCCGGTTGGGGACCATCCCGGAGACCTGCAGCTCAACGACGGTGGTGTCGCCCGACGGGTTCAGGTTGGCCGTCAGCGCAGCGCCGACCGGCGCCAATGCCGGGTTGTACGTATCAGCCGTGGCGGACGGGGTCGGTGCGACGAGGCGGTCCTCACCGTGGAGGACCACCGCGGTGACCTCGGACATGCTGAGCCCCTTATACGCGCAGGCAGTGGGCAGCAGGGCCGCGACGGCGACAACAAACGTGAATGATAAACGTCTCCCCAT
>JBOHFK010000086.1:0-24749 GCA_050699635.1 Pseudonocardiaceae bacterium
GGACTGGACGCTGAGCAACTCGACGCGCTGGAGCAGATGGTCGGCGTACTGCTCGAGCAACCATGGGATCAGGGTAATGGCCGTCCAAAAGAGCTCACCTTACGCGAGGCGCTCGTCGTCACCAGCGGATATATGCGCCAAAACATCATCGAGGAGGTGTGGGCGGAGATCTTCGATGTGGACCAGTCCACGATCTCCCGCTACATCACCTTCCTGACGCCGCTGATCGATCAGGCTACCGCGGAGTTCAGACCCTCCGCGGAGGAGGCAGCGGAGGCCACCAGGGGCGCGATCGCCCTGGTAGACGGCACCTTGTGGCCGTGCTGGTCCTGGGCCGGCGAGCGTGAGCTGTGGGCTGGGAAATATAAGACAACCGGTCACGGGTCGCTGATCGTCACGAACCGCACCGGCCGTCTCACTTTCGTCTCCGAGCCGGTGACGGGCAACCAGCACGATATGGCCAAACTGACAGGATCGGAGTGCGAGATGATCCTCAAGCTGGCCGGCGGCGTGATTGGAGACAAGGGATTCATCGGACCTGATTACATCACCACTCCCGTTCGCAAGCCGCAAGACCGCGACCTGTACATGCGTGAACATGACTACAACAACCAGGTCAGCTCGCTGCGTGCGCCCGTCGAACGAGCCGTCGCCAACCTGAAGACATGGCGGATTCTCTTCACGGATTACAGACGGCCACTGAAGACCTTCTTATCCTCATTCCGGGCCGCTATCGGCCTGTACTTCTTCAAGGAGGGTTTCGCATAAGCCTCATGGTGTCGAACTCGGCGACAAGAACGCACCGACACCAGTCTCGGCTCACAACAAAGCACGGTGGTTAGGCGTGCGCGGGAAGGTCGGAGTTGAAGATGTCGATTACCGCCTTCCATGACCCGTCGGCTTGTTTCTTCCAGATGTCGACGAACTTCCCTTTGTCGATCGTGGTGTGGTTCAGGTCAAATTCGAAGGTTCCGGTGCTGTAGGCCAGGTCGCCGGAGGGTGCTACTTCTACCTTGGTGGTGCCGGCGGAGGCTGTTGTTCCGGCCGGGAGCGACGCGAACACTGCCATCCAGGTCTGGCGAATCTCCGCTTTGGTCCGGGCGATCGGGGCGTTCGGTGCCAGCAGGAGCGCTCCGTCGGCGTAGTACGAGACCGTGGCATCCAACTGCCCTGCGCCGATGGCCTTGAGCCAGGCCGTTTCCTCGCTTCGGATCGTCGTCTCTATGACCGGAGGATCGGCAGGCGCCGGCGCGCAGGCCGGGATGGCAACGGCCAGACCGGCGCAGGCCGTCACGAATGCGATGAATCGAAGCGTTGTACTCATGATAGGTCCCTACGCGTGCGCTGGGGCAGGTGCCACGCCTAGCTGTTCGAGGAGATCCAGCCGGTCGAACAGAAGTCGCGCTGAGACGATCACGTTTTCCTCGATCTCGTAGTATTCCGAGTAGAGGACGTCAGCGTGTTTGCCGGTGGGTGCGATGTCGCCGGCAGGGGTATGGAACGTTCCGTTGTGCGATCCTTGAGCTCTGCCGTTAGTCAGGACGGTGGAGCCTTTCTCGGCCTCGCAGGTGACGGTCAGCTCGATGTCGGGAAATGCCTCCCAAAGGACGGAGAAGAACGCCAGCACCTGATCGGGTCCCCGAAGCAGGCCACCAGGAACCGCCCATTCGACATCGGGACTCACCAATGCCGTGATCTGCCCGGCGTCCTGCGCGTTGAACGCCGCGATTTTCCTGTGCACCACATCCGCTGCATGTCCCATGTTATTGCTCCTCCTGAGTGTGCCGACGGTGAGGATTGTCCGCGCCCGGCAGGGCGGTTGGCTGTCAGTCAGCTGACAGCGGCGGTGTCAGCTGGCCGACACAGACCTGACTGGCCGCGTCGCGTCAGGTCCGCCACTCGAAGAGAGCACCTGAAACGGGCTGGTACGAGCAGAAGTAGCCAGTTCTGACCGTGGCCGCCAGGTGGGCTCCCAGCGCTGGGTGTGCCGTCTCGATCCGCTTCAGGCAGGCACGCAGCGACTTGCTGACATTCCAGCGCGCCCGCTGGGCCGGTGAATTGGTTCCCGCCGCAAGGTCGAGAACGTGAAACTCCTGGCCGGGAGCGGCCAGCAACCTCCGGAGGTAATGCAGGCCCTTCGCGTCCCTCAGGTGAACGACGACCCGGTCAAAATAAATGGTCCAGAACTCGCCCTCGCAGCGAAAGACGGACTGGGGCGGGTCGAGCTGCGGTGGAGGTCCCGCCGAGCCCGGGAATGCGCCGGCAAGGGTCGTGACAACCTCGTCATAGAGCTGGTTCATCCCCAGTTCCTTTGCCGCCTTCAGGGCATCCGAGAGCAGCTGCCTCGCGCGTTGACGGTCCAGGGTCGCGCCCCGGCGGGCGAGCATGGTGCCGTAGGCGCTCTGGGTCATTGCGAGAAACGGCCGGGCGCCAGCCCGGTCGGTGACCTCAAGGGCCACCTCGAAGTGGCGGGCCGCGGCGTCGAAGCGGGACAGGGCCGCGGCGAGCAAACCAAGGAAGTAGGCAACTGGACCCAGCGGGGCGACGGCGTCACGCCCCGCCAAAATCCAGCGGAGTTCGTACGGACGGACAAGGTCGTAAAGGATCGCTGCCTCCCGGGAGGCTCCTGTATGGGCAGTCAACATTGCCAACGCGCCCCCAGCTATGGACAGCCAGAATGGGGGCGGTATCCGATTTCGGTCCCGCCAGACCAGGGGAAAGGCGTCCTTGATGCCACGTCGTTCTCCGGCGACGTAGAGAAAGCCCAGCTTCACCAACCTGGCAAGTTCGGGAGGATGTTGGCGGCCCGCGGGCTCGAAATAGGCGGCGGTCTCTTCAGGCCGGCCCTGCAAAGCCCGCAACACCGCCATCTGGACGTGATGCGAGATCCGCACGTTCACGTCCCCGACCTGCTCCCCGAGCGCAAGCGAACGCGCAGCGTAGGCCTCGGCGTCGGCGAACTCGCCCCGCCACATGGCCTGCGTCGCGCGGAACATGAGCCCGTGGGCGATGAAGTGCGGATATCCCACCTGCTCGGCCAGCGCCTCGTGCACGTCGATCTCGCGATCGGCTCCCGGAATGTCGCCTATCTCGAACAGATCTGCCAGCTGCCAGACGTGTCCGGTTATCTCCAGGGAGCGCTCACCGGCCTGGCGAGCGAGCTCGATGATCTCGGCCGACAGGCGCACGCGCTCCTCGACATTGTCCGGACCCCACACCGCTAGGTGCCGGGCGTGCAGGGCGTAGGCGAGGGCTGGGCCGTCCCCCAGGCGGCGGGCCAACTCCACGGCCGCCCGGCTCAACGTGTCCCTGCGGGTCAGCGAGTCGAACGGCGAGAGATACAGGGCGGTGGCCAGCCGGGCCAGCACCCGGACCTTGAGCAGGGTCTCCTGGTCACCCAGCGCCACAAGGGCCTCATCGAGGAGCTCCGCCTTGACCGGGTCGAAGGACCAGGCCTCCATGTAGGCCCCGCCATATCCGACCTCTCCCACCCGCAGCGCAGCCTCGGCCAGCCGTTGTGGATCCTGGAACTGCCGGGCGAGGAAGGTGGCGGACTGAAACGTCGCGCTCGCCTCGGAGACGTGCCCTGCCCACCACTGGGCATCGCCCAGGGCGAGGAGCAGGCCGAACCGGCGCAGCGCGGTATCCGGGTCGGTCGCGGCCGCCCGTTCCAGGGCGGCGCGCAGGTTCGGCAACTCGGTGGCGAGGCGGTGCAGGACGGGGTCATCTCGTCCGGCGCGCAGTACCTCCGGTTCGGCGCGCTCAGCCAGGGCGACGTAATAGCCAAGGTGACGCTCGCCCAGCACGTCGAGTTCGCCAGCCTCGGCCAGCCGGGCGGCGGCATACTGGCCGACGGTCTCCAGCATCCCGTATCGCACCACATCGTCCTGATCCCCGGGGGTGACCAGTGACTGGTCGACCAGGCCGGTCAGGGCGCCGAACACGCCGTCGCGGTCGAGGCCCGCGCCGTCGCACACCTGCTCAGCGGCGTCCAATGTCCACCCGCCGGTGAACACCGCCAGCCGCCGCAGCAGCGTCCGCTCAGCCCCGCTGAGCAGCTCATAGCTCCAGTCGATCGACGCCTGCAGGGTCTGGTGGCGGGGCATTGCCGTGCGGCTGCCACCGGTGAGCAGCCCGAAGCGATCGCCCAGCCGGTGCGCGATCTGGTGCGGCGCCAGCACCCGCACCCGTGCGGCGGCGAGCTCGATGGCCAACGGCATGCCGTCCAGCTCGTGGCAGATCTGCGCCACGGCGGGCGCGTTGGCCTCGGTGATCCGGAAGTCGGGACGCACCTGCCTGGCGCGGTCGAGGAACAGGCCCACCGCGTCGGACTGCCGCAGCACCTCGGCCGGCTGACCCTGGGTCGACTGAAACTGGGCCGATTGACCCAGGGCCGTGGCTGGCAGCGACATCGAGGGCACCCGCCACGCCGTCTCCCCCGGCACCCCCAACGGCGCCCGGCTGGTCACCAGCACCGTGAGCGACGGGCACGCCCGCAGCAACGCATCGGCGAGCTCCGCGCACGCGGCCACCAGGTGCTCGCAGTTGTCGAGAACGAGCAGCGCGCGGCGCGCCCGCAAGTATCCGACGAGGGTGGCCAGCGGCTCCCAACCTGGTACCTCCCGCACCCCGATGGCACCGATCACCGCGGCCGGCACCGATGGGGCGTCCTTGAGCCGCGAGAGCTCGACCCACCACAGCCCGTCGAGGTGATCGCCCATCGCGTCAGCCGCAGCCTGGCGCGCCAGGCGCGTCTTACCGCAACCGCCCGCGCCGGTCAGCGTGAGCAGCCGCACCTGCCCGAGCAGCTCCGCGACCTGCGCCAATTCCGCGGACCGCCCGACGAAGCTGGTCAGCTCACCCGGCAGATTGCTGGACAGGGAGCCCAACGAGCGCAGCGGCGGGAACTCGACGGGCAGATCGGGGTGCAGCAGCCCGAAGACGTGCTCCGGCCGGCCCAGATCGCGCAGCCGGTGCACGCCAAGATCGACCAGCTCGGCTTCCTCGGGAAGCCCGTCGGCGACGAGGTCCCGGGTCGTCTTGGACAGTACGACCTGGCCGCCGTGGGCAAGGGCGCGCAACCGGGCACAGCGGTTCATCGCCGGCCCGCAGTAATTCAGCTCATCCCGCAGCTGCGCCTGGGCGGTGTGCAACGCGATGCGAACCTTCAGTGACGCACCCTCCGGCCAGCATTCGTCCCGGAAGGCCCGCTGGATGTCCAGTGCCGCGGCCAACGCGCCCGAAGCGCACCCGAACGCCGCCACCACGCTGTCGCCCTCGCCCTGCTCCAGCGGCCGCGCCCCACCATGCAACGCGATCGCGGCACCGAGCAGCTCGTAGTGCCGGCGGATCCCGGCACCCATCGCCTCGGCAGCGGACTCCCACAGGAACGTCGAGCTCTCAACGTCAGTGAGCATGAAGGTCACCGTGCCGACCGGCAGATGCGCGGCCGCCTGCCCGCCGGTGCTCCTTCCCACCGGGCTGCTGTCCACCGGGCCGCTGTCCACCGGGCTGATGTCTCCCCACCGAGGCGGGCCACTCCGACTGGCCCGGGCACCCCTTGCAGGAGTGTCCCATTCCCTGGCCGTGTTGGCGGACAGGTTTAGGCTTCGGCCCAGGTGGCTGCGGAAACTGGGGTTGTCGAAGTGAAAACCGAGCACGTGGCGTTGCTGCTGGCACAGACCCAGCTGTTCGCGGGCCTCGGCCAAGCCGAGCTGCACCGACTCGGCACTCACGCGCGTCAACGCACCTACCAAAAAGGCGAGCACAT
This sequence comes from Pseudonocardiaceae bacterium, assembly GCA_050699635.1. Classification (GTDB taxonomy): domain Bacteria; phylum Actinomycetota; class Actinomycetes; order Mycobacteriales; family Pseudonocardiaceae. Next base: position 5,771 of record JBOHFK010000086.1, read on the forward strand.
ATTCCATCAGGGTGACGCCGGAGATGCGGTGTTCGTTCTGACGGAGGGACGAGTCAAGGTCGTCTTCGCCTCAGAGGACGGCGGGGAGATGATCCTCGCGACGCTGGCACCACCCGATGTCTTCGGGGAACTGGCTCTCATCGATGGTGGGCCACGGTCGGCGTCGATCCAGACTCTGGAACCCACCACTGCGCTCACCCTGACCCGCGCGACCCTGTTCGATCTGATGTCCCGGCAACCTGAGGTGACCGACGTTGTGCTGCGCTCCCTTGGCCGGCTGGTTCGCCGGATGATCGAGCAGGCCGGGGATCTCGTTTTCCTGGATCTGCACGGCAGGGTCGCCAAGCTCCTACTGCGCCTGATCGAGGACGCAGCGGGGCGCCCAGAGAAGCGTCCGGGCCAAGGCTGGTCCCTGGACCTGCGGCTGACCCAGGCCGACCTCGCCGCCATGGTCGGGGGCTCGCGCCAGAGCGTCAACCAGATCCTGCACCTGTTCGAACGACGGGGCTATCTCCGCATCGCGGGGCACCGGCTCGTCGTCACCGACTTCGAAGCACTCCGCCGGCGGGCCGGTTCGCCCGTTTGCTAGGTCCTGGCCCCTGCGCCGATCACACAGATGTGAGTTGGCCACCTTCGCTGCCCCGGACTGGGGTCCCACCAGCGGGTTCTTGCGTTCGGCTGTGTTCGTTGGTTCCATGAAGGAACGTGAGCAATGGAGGTCACGCATGCAGATCCGCACGGCCAATGGGCGGTCACACCCTCGATGGTGACGACCGAGGATGCTCGCTGGCTCGCCGGCTACCTGCGGAAGATGGTGTCCGGCCGCCCAGCGGCCTGGGCTGGCAGTGGACTGACGCTGTCCCAGCTGATCGCGCTGCACTTCATCAGCGCGAAGGCTCCGATGACGTTGCTGTCCCTGTCCGAGGCCTTGGGCACCCGGCCACCAGCCACCTGCGCGATGGTCGACCGGCTCGTCACGGCGGGACTGGTCCGGCGCTCACCAGACCCTGATGACCTACGGCGCGTCCTGCTGGCCGTGACCACTCAGGCAGCACACATGATCGGCAAGATCGAACCGGACACCGCCCGGCGGCTGCAGTCGGTGCTGGCCACCATGGGCTCGGCGGCCCAGCGGGTACTCACCGAGGTTATCAAGGACACCGCGCGCCGACTCGCCCGCTGACCAGGCCCTGTTGATCAATCCCCGAACCGGGTGTCCTTGATACGGCACTATCGGGGGGTGAACGCAGCGCCGCATTCCGCAACCGTCCCCGACGCACTGTTCGACGACCCGGACGCGGAGGCGCGCTGGCGAGCCCGGTTCACCGCACCCCGGGTCAGTTTGCCGCACTGGGCCCGGGATGCGCCCGATCGCTGCCTCTACACCTCCAACGCGTCGGGTACTTGGGAGGTCTACGCCTGGGATCGCAGCACCGGGACCCACCGGCAGGTCACCGACCGGCCGCACGGCACCCACAGCGCCACCATGACACCCGACGGTGAGTACGTGTGGTGGTTCGCCGACACCGACGGAGACGAATTCGGCAGCTGGGTGACCGAGCCCTTCGCCGGCCGGCCCGCCGACGAACAGCCCCAGCCGGCCGTCCCGGGTACTGCACCTGGCTACCCGGCCGGGCTGGAGCTCGGGCACCGCACGTCGGCGGTCGGTTCGGCCACCGACGAGGGCACCACGGTGTGGATCTCCCGCGACGGTGCCGCTGAGGTCGTGTACCGCAGCGAGCACGACGCCGGCGTAGGGGCGTTGTCCCGGGATGAACGACTGCTCGCGATCATGCACTCGGAGCACGGCGATTCCCGGCATCCCGCGGTCCGGGTGCTGGACACCAGCCCGGACGCCGCCCGAGAGGCCGTCGCCGAGAAATGGGACGGTCCCGGCAAGGGCCTGGACGTGCTCGGCTTCGCCCCCGTGGCCGGCGACACCCGGCTGCTGCTCGCCCACGAACGGCGCGGCCGGCAGGAACTGCTGATCTGGGACATCGCGACGGACACCGAGACCGAACTCACCCTGGACCTGCCCGGCGAGCTGGCCGCCGACTGGTATCCAGACGGCGCCGCCCTGCTCGTCGAACACCAGCATGCGGCCCGTTCCACGCTGCACCGCTACCAGCTGAACACCGGCGAGCTGACCGCACTGGAGATCCCCCGTGGCACCGTCGGCGGCGCCGCGGTGCGCCCGGATGGCACCGTCGAGTACGCCTGGTCCTGCGCCGCCGAGCCACCGTCCATCCGGGCCCTGCACTCCGATGGCACCGACCGGGCGCTGCTGCAACCCCGGGGTGAACCGGCGCCGGGCTCGGTGCCCCTGACCGACCAGTTCGTGGCGACCCCGCACGGCGCGGTGCACGCCCTGGTGGCCCGCCCCGACGGTACTGGTGACCCCGACGGCACTGGTGACCCCGACCGCACTGGTGATACTGCGCTGCCCACGGTGTTCCTGCTGCACGGCGGGCCACATGCAGCCGACGAGGACCGCTTCTCCGCCAGCCGGGCGCTCTGGCTCGATGCGGGCTTCGCCGTCGTGCATGTCAACTACCGCGGATCGACCGGCTACGGATCAGCCTGGCGAGACGCGATCGAGGGCCGGCCAGGGCTCAGCGAACTGGACGACGTCGCAGCCGTGCACGACTGGGCGATCACCAGCGGGTTCGCCGACCCGGCGAGGTGCGTGGTGGAGGGCTGGTCGTGGGGCGGGTATCTGGCCCTGCTGGCCCTGGGAACCCAGCCGCAGCGCTGGGCGGCCGGAGTCGCCGGAGTGCCGGTGTGTGACTACGTGGCCGCCTACGCCGATGAGATGGAGCCGCTGCGGGCCTTCGACCGCGCCCTGTTCGGCGGCTCACCCGAGGAGCTGCCCGAGCTGTACCGGATGTCGTCCCCGATCAGCTATGTGGCGCAGCTGCGCGCCCCGGTGCTGATCCTGGCCGGCGAGAATGATCCGCGCTGCCCGATCCGCCAGATCGACAACTATCTGGCCCGGCTCACCGAGCTGGGAAAAGATCACCGGCGCTACCGGTACGACGCCGGGCACGGGTCGCTGGTAGTGGCCGAAAACCTCCGGCATGCCGCCGTTGAAGTAGCGTTTGTCCGTGAGGTGGTCCCCGGTAGCTGATCTCCGGCACACTCGGTGGCACCTATTCGGCAGACCGACTTTACCCTTGGTCAACATGGGGGTAACTCTGCAGGAGAAGGCTAGCTCAGGAGGTGGTCAATGTGACCCTGTGGCGGCTGCACGTCGACGTGGCCGATCAACCCGGTCGGCTTGGCGCGCTCGCCGCCACGATCGGTGGCTGTGGGGCGAACATCGTGTCGCTGCACGTCGTCGGTGAGCCGACCCAGGACGGCGCGGTGACCGACGAGCTGCTGGTCAAGGTGCCGCCGCAAGTTCCGGTCCCGACGCTGGTGGAAGCCGTCGAGGCCGCCGGGTTCCGGATCAACGTCGTCGTGCAGGCCGACGCGCAGGCGCTGGCCGATCCGGTGAGCACCGCGCTGGCGCTGGCGCACTGCGTGGCAGTCGATCCCGGGAGCGCCGCGCGGGCGGTGGCCGCCCTGCTGCGCGCTGAGCTGGCCGGGCCAAAGGAGTCGCCAGCCGCGCATCAGGCTGCGCATCATGCCGATGTCGGCACCGGCCCGACCCGGGTGCGGCTGCGTCGCGGGTGGCCGTTCACCGCCACCGAGGTCTCCCAGGCCGCGGCGCTGCTCGAGCTGGCCGGTAGCTCCGACGGGCGGCGCACGCCGCCGACCCGGATGAGCGTGCAGCTCACCGACGGCGCCGAGGTGGTGCTCCGGGCCGCGACCGCCGCCGACGCCCCGCTGGTCGCCGCGCTGCACGCGCGCTGCTCACCGCAGACTCGATCGCTGCGTTCGCTGCCTACCAGGCCGGTGCTGGCAGCGGCGGTCCTGCAACAGCTGATCGGCGCGGACGGCTCCACCAGCATGCTCGCGGTGACCACCGACGGTGGGGCCGCGGTCGGGCTGGCCAATCTGATCCGCAGCGCCCCGGAGACGGCCGAGATCGCGCTGCTGGTGGAGGACGCCTGGCAGGGCCGCGGGGTGGGCACGGCGCTGGCCCGCAACCTCGTCGAACTGGCCCGCACCGAAGCACTCACGGAGATCGTCGCGGTGACCCAGGTGGGCAACGGCGCGGTGACCCGGGTGCTGCGGCGGGCCGGGCTGCGCCCCCGCGGCCGGCTGGAAGGCGGTGCCCTGCGGGTCCGGGCCGCCCTGCAGCCCGAGGAATCCATCCCCCCCGCACCGACCCAGGCCAGCCTCGCCTAGCCGCTCGGGCCCGGATAGGCCCGCGCTAATGCACAAAACGTCAGACATGTCCAAGATGGTCACCCGGATGGTGGGTCAGCGCGAACTGGACTACCTGCTCGCCGATGACGCGCAGGGTGCGCTCGACGGCGGGATCCGAGGGGACACCCTGGTCGTCGAAGCTCATCTCGGCGGAGTTCAGCGCCGCGCCCAGTGGGGTGGGCCAGCCACGCAGGCTGTGCACGATCGAGCGCAGCGCGGTCAGTGTGGTCACTGTGGCCTGCCAGCCCAGCGCCATCGCCACGCAGCCGACCGCCCGGCCGTCCAGGTAGGGCCGGGTGTCGGCGCGGAGATCCTCGACGTAGTCCAGCGCATTTTTGACCAATCCGGAGACGGTGCCGTGGTAGCCCGGCGAGACGAGCACCACCCCATCGGCCTCGCGCAACGCCTCTACCAACCGCAGCGCCGTCGCGGTGCGGTCGAGCACTGCCGGGTCGTAGAAGGGCAGTATCAACTCCGAACCGGTGATAGCGACGGTCTCAGCGCCGGCGATCCGGGCACTGCGCAACACGACGCTCAGGGCTCGCTCGGACTGCGAATCGTCGCGCATCGAACCACCGATGCCGACCACGGTGAGCCCCATATATCGACCCTACGACGACGCGATGGCTCGCGAACGGGCGAGGGCCCGGCACCCCAGCTGCCGGGCCCTCGTTGATCCCCCGTCCGGAAGAACTGTCAGCCCAGAACTGTCAGGACTGGCCGGCGCGGACACCTTGCTCGACCCGGTCACCCAGGTCCTTGTCCACATTGCGCCAGTACTCGAAGGCCCGCTGCAGGACCGGCTCGCTGACCCCGTCCAGCAGGTGGCCAACGATGTTACTCACCAGCCGCTGGCGCGCTTCGTCGCTGAGCACCTCGCGGACCATCGTGCCGGCCTGGCCCCAGTCGTCATCCTCGGCGCGCAACGTGTACGCGCTGCGTACCATGTCCCCGTCGGCCGCCCAGATCGCTGACTCAGCGTAGCGCTGGGAGTCGGCCTTCGGGCCGCCGTAGGAGTTCGGCGCGTACACCGGGTCGGAAACGTTCTGGATCCGCATCGCGCCGTCTTTGCTATAGCTGTTGACGGGCGAGCGCGGCGCGTTCACCGGGATCTGCTTGTAATTGACTCCCATCCGGGCGCGGTGCGCATCGGCGTAGGAGAACAGCCGGGCCAGCAGCATCTTGTCCGGGCTCGGCCCGATACCCGGCACGAGGTTGTTGGGCTCGAATGCCGCCTGCTCGATCTCGGCGTGGTAGTCGGTAGGGTTTCGGTCCAGCGTCATCGTGCCGACCGGGACCAGCGGGTAATCGCTGTGCGGCCAGACCTTGGTCAGGTCGAACGGGTTGAACCGGTAGGTTTTGGCGTCCTCGAACGGCATGATTTGCATGTTGAGCGTCCAGCTCGGGTACTCGCCGCGCTCGATCGACTCGTACAGGTCCCGCTGGTGGTAGTCGCCATCCTCGCCGGCCAGCCGGTCGGCGTCGGCCTGGGTGAGGAAGTCGATCCCCTGGTCGGTCTTGAAGTGATATTTGACCCAGAACCGCTCACCGCCGGCGTTGACCCACAGGTAGGTATGGCTGGAGTAGCCGTTCATGCGCCGCCAGTTCTTCGGGATGCCCCGGTCACCCATCAGCCAGGTCACCTGGTGCGCCGATTCCGGCGAGAGCGTCCAGAAGTCCCACTGCATATCGTGGTCCCGCAGGCCGTTATTGGCACGACGCTTCTGCGAGCGGATGAAGTGCTGGAATTTCATCGGGTCCCGGAGGAAGAAGACCGGGGTGTTGTTCCCGACCATGTCGTAGTTGCCCTCGGTGGTGTAGAACTTCAGCGAAAAGCCACGCGGGTCGCGCCAGGTGTCGGGGCTGCCGCGCTCGCCGGCCACCGTGGAGAACCGGACCAACATGTCCGTCTTGGTACCCGGTTGGAAGACCGCTGCCTTGGTGTAGGCACTGACATCGTTGGTGACCTCGAACCGGCCGAAGGCACCGCCACCTTTCGCGTGCGGCTGGCGCTCCGGGATCCGCTCCCGGTTGAACGCCGCCATCTGCTCGATGAGATACACGTCCTGCAACAGGATCGGACCGTTGGGGCCGATAGTGAGCGAGTGCTCGTCGCTCGCGACCGGAATACCGGCATCCGTTGTCGTCGGTTTGGGTGGAGTGTTCATCACTACCGTGCCTCCTCGTAGTGGATTGGCTTCTCGTCGTCACTCATTGGGGTCATCGGTTGGGGTCATCGGTTGGGGTCATCGGTCGAGTCCTACCCCGGAGCGGACCTGCTCGGCGGTGGCATGCGGGTGTCCGGCCAGCCACAGTAGTACTGACAGGTGTGGTGCGGTCACCCGCGAGCCCGCCTGGCGAAGCTGGCCACTGATGTCTGGAGAGATCATGCCGTGGGCCACTATCCCGCGTTATCTGGAACGAGTCAAGAAACGTACCCGATGGTGGCCCGACCTCACGACACGGTGATCAGGTGCTCGCCTGCGGGAACCAGTTCGCCGATGATGGGGGCGCCGGGGATCTCACCGGCCACCAGTAGGCCGCCGGAGGTCTGGGCGTCGGCCAACAGCAGCAACTCGTCCTGATCGAGGGACGCAGCGGCCGCGAGGTGCGGGCGCACCCAGTCCAGGTTCCGCCGGGTGCCCCCGCTGACATGGCCGTCGGCCAGCGCCTGCCGGGCACCGTCCAAGTAGGGGACCGCGGCGGCGTGCAGCACCGCCGACACCCCGCTGGCGCGGGCCAGTTTCATCAGGTGCCCGAGCAGTCCGAAACCGGTGACATCGGTGGCGCACCGGGCGCCGACCGCCAGCGCGGCCGTCGCGGCCGCCGCATTGAGCGTCGTCATCGTCGCTATGGCGTGCGGGAACACCTCGCCGGTGGCCTTGTGCCGGCTGTTGAGCACCCCGATGCCCAGCGGCTTGGTCAACGACAGCGGCGTGCCCGCCACTCCCGCGTCGTTGCGCAGGATCCGCTGCGGGTCGGCGATGCCGGTGACGGCCAGGCCGTACTTGGGTTCCGGATCATCCACGCTGTGCCCGCCGGCCAGGTGGCAGCCCGCCGCGGCGCACACGTCGCGGCCCCCGCGCAGCACCTCGGCGGCCAGCTCAAGCGGCAGCACCTCGCGCGGCCAGCCGAGCAGGTTCACCGCGACCACCGGGCGCCCACCCATGGCATACACGTCGGACAGGGCGTTGGCCGCCGCGATCCGGCCCCAGTCGTAGGGATCGTCGACCACCGGGGTGAAGAAATCCGCGGTGGCGATCACGGCGAGGCCGTCCTGGATCCGCACCACCGCGGCGTCGTCGCCGTCCTCCAGGCCGACTACCAGCTCCCCGGCCGGGTCGGTCACCTCGGCGCCGATCAGCCCGGCAACCACCGACTCCAGCTCACCGGGCGGGATCTTGCACGCGCAACCACCCCCGTGGGCGTACTGGGTGAGCCGGGTTGCGGTGGCCGTCATGGCTCCCACCGTAACCCGGCGATCAAATAACTCTGCTGTTGTGTTCGGAAGCGCAGGGCCGATCGGAGGAGGATGCGCGAGTATGGGTGGGATGCTGGCTTGGCGGGTGACCGCGCCGGGGGCGATGAGAACCGGGCCGTTGCGCCGGGTGCGGGAATCGCCGCCGCGACCGGCTGGCCCTCTACGGGTTCGGGGCAAGCGCGCACCTCACCGCCCAGATCGCCCTTGCCCAGGGGGCAACCGTGCATGTGCAGACTCGCAGCCCGCAGGCTCGGGAGCTCGCCCTGTCGCTGGGTGCCAGCTCAGTAGGGGGTGCTGGCGACGCGCCGCCGGAGCCGGTCGACTCCGCGATCCTCTTCGCTCCCGCCGGGGAGCTGGTGCCCGCTGCACTGTCGGCGCTGGACCGGGGCGGAACCCTGGCGCTGGCCGGCATCCATCTGACCGATATACCTGTGCTGCGCTACCAGCAGCACCTGTTCCAGGAACGGCAGATCCGCAGCGTCACGGCCAATACCCGCCGAGACGGTCACGACTTCCTGCGCTTCGCCGCCGACCACCAGCTACGGGTGGTGACCACCGCTTACCCGCTGGACCAGGCCGATAGGGCACTGACGGACCTTGCGGCCGGCCGGGTGCACGGCGCCGCGGTCCTCGTGCCATGACGACCTCATCGTCGCGCAACTGTCATCGCCCCACAGCGCTGCGCAGGCAGGCGACGACCTCCTCATCGGAGCTTTGGGCGAAGTCGGAATACCACATGCCGATCGCCTGCAGTTCCCGCGGAGTAACCAGTGCGATCAACTCGTCGGCGACATCATGCAACCCGCGGGCCCAACCAAAGGGCGCCACGGGAACCGCGAGGATGACCCGCGCCACGCCCTGAGCCCGGGCCACCAGGCAGGCGGCCCGGGCGCTCGACCCGGTCGCGATGCCATCGTCGACGATGACAACGATCCGCCCGGTCAGGGGGACCCGGGCCCGATCACCGCGGTACAGCTCGGCGCGCCGGTTCAGCTCTGCTCGTTCCCGGCGCGTCACGGCGGCCAAGGCGTCCTGGGTGACGCTCGCGCGGCGAATCGTCTCAGGCTGGAGCAGGCGCACCCCACCTTCGCCGATGGCGCCCATGGCCAGCTCGGGCTGCGCTGGTACGCCGAGTTTGCGCACCAGGATCACCTCCAATGGGGCGCCGAGCGCGGCCGCCACCTCCGCTGCCACCGGAACCCCGCCGCGCGGCAGACCAAGCACCACCACGCCACGATGCGCAGTCTCGGGAACCCGCAGGTGCTGCAACCGCTGACCCAGCTGCCGGCCCGCGTCGACTCGATCGACGAACACCCCGCTGCCTCCCATCCATCGAAGCCGATTATCCGCGCTCCGAGAGGGTGGCGCCCTGCAGGTCGCTGGTCAGGGGTGCGGCACGACGGTGAAGTCGGCGGCAAGCTGGCTGGTGCCGCAGGTCATCAAGACCGGGTAACGACCGGGCGCGGCGTCGGAGTGGACGGTGGCGGTACCGGTGAGATGCCACGGTTGGTGGCCGTCGGGACTGCCGTGCAACGCACCGATGTCGAGCACCGGCGAGTGCGCCGCACCAAGATTATCCAGGCACGCCACATCGAGGGACACCGTCGCGCCCCGCAAGCCCTCCTGCGGCGATAACCGCAACCAGCTCACCCCGGGCGCCGGCTCCGAGGCTTCGACAGTCGGACTGTTTTGGATGGTCGGACTGTTTTCGATGGTCCGACGGGGGGACACGCTGGGCCCGGCTGGCGGGGATGCCGCCGAGCACGCGACCGCGAGCACCCCCAAACCGATGATCGCAACACCCGTCCGGATACTCATATCCGGCCAGCATGCCAGTGAGGAGCGTGCGATGCGGGCAACGACACAGCATGGCCGCTCACCATCCTGATGCAGTCGTAGCGACCGCGACGCCGCCCGAGGCATCGTCGGTGCTGGGTCACTAATCGTGTCGCCACAGAGCAGAGATCGGCACCGCCCAGATATCCGCACCAAGGGGCAGGGTCACGCGTCCGGCATGGACCACCAGCCCGACCGAGAACCGGGCACCCACGCGCTCCCGCATCCGCGTCAGGTGGCGTGCATGCCGCGCTAGCGGCGTCGAGGTCAGTTTCACCTCGATACCGGCCACCGCTCCACTTCGCCGGTCCTCCACCACGAGGTCGATCTCGGCGCCGTCTCGGTCACGGAAGTGGGCAATCTCGATGGACCGTTCGCTCCAGCTCGCCTGCTTGAGGACTTCGGTAACCACGAGCGTTTCGAACAGAGCGCCGGCGAGCACGCCATCGGCCGACGGAGCGAAGGTCGCCTCGCCGGCTCCCACCAGGTCGGCGGCCAGCCCAGTGTCCAATAACGTGATCTTCGCGCGCCGCTTCGCCCGCGTCGTCGCGCTCGTCGCCCACGGCGGAATCAGCGTGACCAGGTAGAGCGCTTCGAGCAGCGCAACGTAGTTGGCGGTGGTCTCCCGGGAGAGCTCGGCATCCCGGGCCAGATCGGCGATCACCAGTTCGGCGCAGCTGCGGGCGGCGAGCAGCCGGAGTACCCGTCGCAGGTCGGACTCGAGCCGCACCTCCGCCATCGGGCGCAGTGCCTCGCGGGAGACCACGTCCCGCACATACCCCTCGAACCAGTCGCGTCGTGCCCTGGCCGGAAGCGCTTCGGTGATGATCTCGGGATAGGCGCCGCGCAGGAGCCGCTCGACGAGGTCTGGACGACTCGGAGTCTCGGGGAACGCAGAAGGCCATGCGCTGGCATCGAAGAGGCGCTCGATGAACGTCTCGTGCACCCCGCGCCGCTCTCCCTCCGAGAACGGCCACAGCGTCAGCCGCCCGGCGCGGCCGGCGAGGGTCTCCGAGACGCTCCGGTCGGCGAGGTAGCTCGCGGAGCCGGTAAGCAGGAGGCGTCCCCGGGTACGGTCCTGATCCGCCGCCTGTTTGGCCGCCAGCAGCAATCCCGGTCCCGCTCGCTGGAACTCGTCGATCGCGGCCGGCCGCGGCAGTGCCTCGATGAACCCAACCGGATCGTCGGTGGCTCGGCCCAGAGTTGCTTCGTCGTCCAGGCTGAACCACGAGATGGCGGGGAGATCGAGCAGATCGCGCACCAGCGTGGTCTTACCGGTCTGGCGCGCACCACCGAGAAGCACGATCCGGAACGTGCGCATCAGCTCTTCGAGCCTCGGCGCGGCACTACGGACGACCAGCACCGAGCCAGAGTAGCGCTAGTTGGCAGAACGCGCTTAGGCTGCCTTGCAGAACGCGCCATCTCTAGTTGGCATTTTCGCGAATCGGGGGTGACTTCGATCGCTCAGCTTTGCTCGGCGTGCCAGAGCTGGTCCACCGGGGCGACGGAGAGCCGGTCCCCGACGCGTTGGGCCTGGCTTCCGGTGTTGAGCACCAGGCCGGCGACGAAGCGGTCGACCTCGACGCCGTCGGCCGTGCGGTAGTGATACGGGCGGGCGACCGTGGCGGACCAGCCGAGCTGCTTGATGACCTCGGTGACCACGAAGGTCTCAAGCAACGCGCCGACGGCTCAGCGAACACCACGAACGTCCGATGCGACGGATCGGTGGCGGCGGAGCGCCTCCGGCCGGCGCTCGTCAGCGGGGGTCGCTATGGTAGGCGACTGATCGGTGGCGAATCGCCCGGACGCGGACCAACGCTGCGTTGTCGTGGATGGTGTAGAGGAGCCGGAAGGACCCGATCCGCAACGACCGCACGCCACGCAGCCGACCTCGCAGCGCATTGCCGGCTTCCGGGTCGGACTCCAGCACGGTCAGCGCATCGAGCGCCGCTTCGTCCAGCGGCGGCGGGAGAGCCCGAAGAGCATCGGCGGCCGGCTTGGTGAGGACGACCTCAGCCAACGGCGCGCTTCCTCGCGATCTCGGTGCGCAGCGCGTCCAGGGTCACGTCATCACCGGGATCGGCATCGAGACCCTCGGCCAATGCGGCCATCGCGCCGGAGTCGGAGAGCACGTCAGCGGTCTCCTCCAGCGCCGTGTACTCGTCGTGCGGGATGATGACAGCGGCCGGTCGCCCGTGTCTGGTGACCACGATGTGCTCGCGGCGGTCGCTCACCTCATCCAGCAGCGGCCCGAGATCGCGTCGCAGATCCTTCACCGGCACGGTCTTCGTCATCGCCGTAGTCTAACAAATGTACGTTATCGTGTACATATCTGTACCCGGTTCTGCACCGGCGACTGCTCGGCGCCGGGTTGACCAACCCCGAGATCGGCGACCGCAGCTCCGTCTTCGTAGAGGCTCACCGGCACACAGCTGTTTCACCCTCCTGCGCTGACCTATGCACCCGAGGGCTTCTGCCCGGAGGCCAGTTTGATGGAGACAGGCAGTTCGAGCGAGCCGCCGGTGTGGTAGCGCGCAGCGAGGTCGTCGAAGGCGGCGCGGATGCGCCCCTGAACCGGCTCTGGCTGGCGGCGGACGAGCGGGGCGGCGCGCACTGTGCCGGTGAGCAGGCCATCCCACAGCGTCGTCACCGAAGACAGCCGGTGAGTGAACGCCAGCCGGGCGACCGCGACGTCGTCGAGGCCGGCGCTGCGCAGCAGCCCCATGAGCGCGTCGTCGTCGGAGTACTGGAAAAACGGTGGGCCCGCGGGCAGGTCCGCCGGCGGGTTGGCCCCGGCCTGCTGGACCGCCGCGAGAAGCAGGCCTGGGATCGCGGTGCGCTCGGGGAGGTCCCACGTCGATACCGCGAGCCGTCCCGCAGGGGTGAGGACTCGGACGAGCTCACCCATCGCCTGGGCGTGGTCCCCGAGGTGGGGCAGCAGGAAACCGGACACGACCGCGTCGAACGAGCAGTCCTCGAACGGTAGGTCGTGGGCGTCACCGCGACGGAACTCCACCGCCGGGTTGAGGTCGGTGGCAAGCGCCAGGATCTCGGGCGCGAAGTCGACACCGACCACCGACGCGCCTCTGGCGGCCGCGCGGCCGGCGAGGTAGCCGGGGCCGGTGGCCACGTCCAGCACTCTCGTGCCCGCACCGACCCCCGCGGCATCGAGCAGCGGCTCCGCCGCCCGCCCGGTGATCGGACCGAAAAAACGGTGGTATCCCTCAGGAACCCGGGACCAGCCCTCGGCCTCGAAGCGGACGAAGGCGTCGACGTCAATGCCCTCGGACATGGCGGACTCCGCTAGCGGAGCATGCCGGCGACGGGGCGCAGGCGGGGGGAGCCGTCGTCTTCGTGGTAATCGGACGGGTTGGTTTCATCAGTGCCGTTGAATACCCGCATCTGTCGCAACAGGATTGTCACCAACACCCCGGCCACGAGATTGCCGATAAGCGCGACGAAACCGACGTAGATCTGCATCGGTGAACCGGCGAAGGGATGCCAGCCCAAGAGTGACAACTTGTTCAGCGCGAGCGCCGAGCCACCGAAATGTTGCTTTCCGGTGGTGGGGTTGGGAATGGCGTAGAGCAGCACCAGACCCCATCCCATGCCGACCAGCCAGCCGGCGATCAATCCCCAGATGTGGAACCAGCGGGTGTAGAGCGCGATCGCCACCATGGGCAACGTCTGCAGGATGATCACACCTCCGATCAACTGGAGGTCGATGGCGTACTGCGGGTCGATGAACACGATGAACACGACCGCACCGAACTTCACCACCAGCGAGGCGATCTTGGACTGCTTGCATTCCTGCTCGGCGGTGGCGCCGCGATGCAGGTAGACCTTGTAGATGTTGCGGGTCCACAGGTTGGCCGCGGCGATCGACATGATCGCGGCGGGCACCAACGCGCCGATCCCGATCGCCGCGAACGCGATCCCGGCGAACCAGGAGGGGAACTGGCCCTCGAACAGCATCGGCACCACGGTGTTGGAATCCGGCCGGCCGGTGGCCGCATTGACGATCGGTTTCGTTTTCGCCGCGATCGCGGCGTAACCCAGTAGCGCGAGTAATCCCAATATCAGCGAGTACGCGGGCAGCGCCACCATGTTGCGTTTGATCACATTGCGGCTGCGGGAGGCCAAGGCGCCGGTGATCGCATGCGGATAGAGGAACAACGCCAGCGCCGAACCCAGCGCCAGGGTGATGTACTGCAGCTGGTTGTTCGTGCCCAGCAGGATCCCGTCTGCGGGCGTTTTCGTGGCGGCGAATTTCGCGTCCGCGGCGCCGAAAATGGCACCCCAGCCACCGAGCTGAGCCGGCAGGATGATCACGGCGGCGATGATGACCAGGTAGATCAGGGTGTCTTTGACCACCGCGATCAGCGCTGGGGCCCGCAAGCCGGACTGGTAGGTGTACAGCGCAAGGATCACGAACGCGACGAACAGCGGGGCATGCCCGACCAACCCGGACCCGTTGAGGCCCATGGTGCGCAGCACTGCCTCCAAGCCGGCCAGTTGCACGGCGATGTACGGCATCGTCGCGACGATGCCGGTGACCGCGACCAGCAGCGCCAACGTGGCCGACCCGTAGCGACCGGCCACGAAGTCCGCCGGGGTCACGTAACCGTGCACCCGGGACACCGACCACAGCCGGACCAGCGGCAGGAACACCAGCGGGTAGACCAGCACGGTGTAGGGCAGTGCGAAGAACCCCATCGCCCCGGCGCCGAACATCAGTGCGGGCACCGCGACGAAGGTGTAGGCGGTGTAGAGATCTCCACCGATGAGGAACCAGGTGACCCACGAGCCGAACTGGCGACCGCCCAGACCCCACTCGTCGAGGTGCTCGAGGCTGCCCGTGGTCTTCCACCGGGCGGCGTAAAAACCCAAGCCGGTGACGAGGGCGAACAGCAACGTGAAGATGAGCAGCTCGGTCCAGCGCAGGATCATCGCCGCTCCCGGGTCCGCACGTACACCACCGCCACGCACACCACACCGAGCGGGATGAACAGGAACTGCATCCAGTAGAAGAACGGAAACCCGAAAACCCGCGGCTCATCCCGGTTGAACAGCGGCGTCACCAGCGCCACCAACGGCACCAGGAGCAGGAGGTTCCAGCGACTCATCCCGACATTATGCGCATTCAGCGGGCTCAGCGGGGTAAACCGGGCTCAATAACCCCGCTGAGCCCGCTGAATGCGGGGTCGGGCGGTCAGGAGAGGCGCTGGGTGAGGGCGTCGAGCTCGTCGTGCATCGTGGTGGGCAGGGCGCTGCCGATTTTGCCGAACCACTGCTCGACGAGCGGGAGCTCCGCCCGCCACTCCTCGACGTCCACCGCGAGTGCGGCGTTGACGTCGGCGATCTCGGCGTTCAGGCCGGACAGGTCGAGCTGGTCCGGGGTGGGCACCCGGCCGATCGCGGTGTCGGTGGCCGCGGCCCGGCCCTCGACCCGCTCGATGATCCACTTCAGTACCCGGCTGTTCTCCCCGAACCCTGGCCACAGGAAGCGGCCATCAGTACCGCGGCGGAACCAGTTCACGTAGAAGATCTTCGGCAGCTTGCTGGCGTCGGCCTGTTTGCCGAGGTTGATCCAGTGCTGGAAGTAGTCGCCGGCGTGGTAGCCGATGAACGGCAACATCGCCATCGGGTCACGGCGCACCTCACCAACCGGGCCGGCCGCCGCCGCGGTCTTCTCGCTGGACAGCGTGGCACCCAGGAATACCCCGTGCTGCCAGGTGAAGGCCTCGTTGACCAGCGGTATCGTGCTGGCCCGCCGGCCACCGAACAAGATCGCCGAGATCGGCACGCCCGCCGGATCGTCCCATTCGTCGGCGAGCACCGGGCACTGCGCCATCGGCGTGCAGTACCGGGAGTTCGGGTGCGCACCGCGCAGCCCGGCGGCACCGTCGGCAGGCGTCCAGTCCTCCAGCTTCCAGGAGATGAGGTGCGCCGGGCTGCCCCCCATGCCCTCCCACCAGATGTCGCCGTCGTCAGTGAGCGCGACGTTGGTGAAGATCGAGTTGCCGGCACCCAGCGTGCGCATCGCATTGGGGTTGGTCCGCCAGCTGGTGCCCGGCGCCACCCCGAAGAAGCCACTCTCGGGGTTCACCGCATACAGCCGGCCATCGGCACCGAAGCGCAGCCAGGCGATGTCGTCGCCGAGGGTCTCGGCCTTCCAGCCGGGGATGGTCGGCGCGAGCATCGCCAGGTTGGTCTTGCCGCAGGCCGACGGGAACGCCGCCGCGACATAGTGCACGACCTGCTCCGGGCTGGTCAGCTTGAGGATCAGCATGTGCTCAGCGAGCCAGCCCTCGTCGCGGGCCATCACCGAGGCGATCCGCAGCGCGTAGCACTTCTTGCCCAGCAACGCGTTCCCACCGTAGCCGGAGCCGTAGCTCCAGATCATCCGTTCCTCGGGGAAGTGGCTGATGTACTTGGTGTCATTACAGGGCCAGGCCACATCGACCTCGCCGGGGTCCAGTGGGCGACCCACCGAGTGCAGGCACGGCACGAAGTCCGCATCGCTGCCGTCTGGCGCGGTGAACTTGCGCACCGCGGCGGCACCCATCCGCGTCATGATCCGCATCGAGCACACCACGTAGGCGGAGTCGGTGATCTCGACGCCCAGCTTGGGATCCGGGTCCTCCAGCGGGCCCATGCAGAAGGGCACCACATACATCGTCCGGCCGCGCATGCAACCCCGGTACAACTCCTTCATGATCGACTTCATCCGGTCTGGCTGCATCCAGTTGTTGGTGGGGCCGCAATCCTGCTCCGCCCGAGAGCAGATAAAGGTGCGCTCCTCCACCCGGGCCACGTCGGAGCGATCGGAGGTGGCCCAGAACGAGTTTGGCTTGCGATCCAGCCGGGCGAACGTGCCGGTATCGACCAGCTGCGCGGTGAGCCGCTCCCATTCCTGCCGGGATCCGTCGCACCACTCGATCCGGTCGGGTGTGGTGAGCTCGGCGGTTTCGCGCACCCAGTCGCACAGTTGCGAGTGGCGGGTGGGGGCATTATAGAGACCTGGAACGATCGTGGCAGTCACGGCCCGTCTCCTTCGTGAGCCAACCGGCCCCCATCCGACCGACGGCGTTCGCCGGGAATGCCGAGGACCGCCGCATGCGCTGCACGGGCGGTGGACGTCGAAGGGATCAAGAACAAGGCTAGACCTGGACGTGAACAGTGGCTTGCGATTGAGAACTTCCTCACAAACCGCGCTGGAGCAGCCGCTCGGCCAGTGCCGTCGTCACCGACCCCACTGCCCCCGATTCCAGCAACTCCACCAGCGGGACCACCGGCACGTCGACGGGCGTCCGGTCCTCAACAAACCAGCGCTCGACACTGATCATCTTCGCCGCCGGTGGCTCGTCCACCATCAGGACCCGGATCAAGCCCCCGAGCGCGATCACCGCAAGCTCACTACCGACCGTGACATCCTCCCGAGCGAGAGTACCCAGCGATGATCCCAGCACGCCCAGCGAGCCATGGGCGGTTCGCACCACCCGGTGGAATGCATCAAGATCGGGCAGCCGCACGTGCAGCACCATCTCCGGCTCCCCGATCGGGACACCCTGTAGGGCCGCCGCGAACTCCCCGCCGATGACCAGCGGCACTCCCGCCTCCAGCGCCGGCCACACCACGCGGTTCGCCAACAGCCAACTGTCCAGGCCGATCGCCTCCAGCACGTGCTCATCGCGGATAGCCCGCACGAGTTCGGCTGCGCTGCGATAGGTGCGATCGTGGATGCGGCTTCCCATGCCGGCCACGATGCCGGCCCACCCCGACATCCATCGTGAACTGCGTCGCCCGGGGGCGCGGTTGTGCACACGAGTGTGTTATCCACAGCCCGACCCGCCGAGCGTTGACAAATTCGTCACTTTCTGCATCGCCGGGGGAGCGGGGTGGCAGCGCGCAGAGGTGCCACCCCTGGCAACTCCGGTCGTAGGTTGCCCGCTGTGGCACCTCTGCAACAAGTCCACACGCCCCCGCGCCGATACACAGCACGTCCGAGAAGTCCAGCGCGGTCACCCGGTCGTGGTCCTCCGGGACAGCGGAGCCAATGATGCCATCCCGGCCCGGACACGTTCGGCTGCTGGCGTGGGGACACCAGCATGACCGCTGCGACGCCATCGCTCGGTGGCCAGCCGGCGGGCATGAGTGCGACGGCCCCGCTGCTCGCCAGCTCCGCCGCGTGCGCGGCTCCGGTGACGCGTGCTTGCCCGGGCTCAACGGTGCAGCCGGCCGCCAGTGCCATCCACGTCGGCGACGAGGTAATCGCCTATAGCCGTCGGGGGCGGTGACACGGTGCTGATCCACGGTGTCTCCTGCCGTGACCGGGTCATCGGGTTGGTGGGAGCGAGGTCAGAAGTAGTCGAGTAGCTCGGGCAGTGGGGTAGCCATCAACGGCTCCAGCGAGCGAAGGTCGTCGGCTGAGCCGGTCTCCACGAGCCCGGCTTCGAGGACCATCGCGGGGCTGCCCGCCCCGCTGAAAAGCAGGGCGAACCCCTCGATCTCGAGCCGAAGAGCCGTCGACCGCGTAGCTGGTTCGAGGTGGCCCTGTCCATCAGCGATCTGCAGATCCCACGTTCCGGTGTTCCACGCGGCGAGCTCGTCGTGGAGCGAGAAGGTAGTGCGGGCACGCGCCCACGCAGGCCATCTCCGAGCGGTCACGGCCTGCACCACGTCGACGGGGCGATGCATCCAGCGACTCACGCGATGTTTCGTCGCTGACTCCAGCGGCAGCTCGTTGATCACCGCTCCCGATGGCAGCGCGCGAAACCGAACCGTGGAGACCACGCTGCGCCAGCTGGCCAAGACCCCGATCAGCTCTCGGGCAGCCTCCGCCGTGACGGCTACCATGTCTCTGACCTGCAGCACGGCGTCTTGTCCGTAGCCGACTCCGCGACTCCATGAGGCGAAGCCCACCAACCTCGTGCTGTCCTCAACCACCGTGAGTCCGTCGACCCCATCCGGGAAACGATCATCAGGAGAGGCGCAGAGCGGACCAGTGCGGCTGAGCATGCCGTTCCGACTCCGGGCGAGCTGGGTGTAGAGCTGTCCGGCTGCTACCAGGTCGGCGGGCACGCCCGCACGCACGCTCAACCTGCCGCCGGATCGGCGCCAGGGCAGGGCTGAGGTCGGGATGTCGAGGCCGCACATAGCACCGACCGACGCCCAGCCAGCCGACCGGTACACCGCCGATACCGTGGGGAACAGCGCGCTGATCGCCGCCCCGCGCTGGCGCCCACCTTCAAGCACACGGCGCAGCAGGGCCCGGGAGATCCCGCGCCCACGAGCTTCGGGCGCAACGGCGACCCCTCCAACGTCTGCAGCCGATAAAACCCCACC
>JBOHFK010000087.1:0-24666 GCA_050699635.1 Pseudonocardiaceae bacterium
TGCTGGTGCTCCCCCAGCGCGCGCAGGTCGCCGGCGAGGTTGGTCGCCGAGGTCAGGGTGGCGGAATGGTCATCGCCCAGCACCCGGCGGTACCGGGTCAGGGTGTCCTCATCAAGTTCGCGGGCCCGCTGGTGCTCCCCCACCGCACGCAGGCCCGCGGCGAGGTTGTGGGCCAAGAGCAGAGTGACGAGGTGGTCATCGCCCAGCACCCGGCGGTACCGGGTCAGGGTGTCCTCCATCGATTGCTGCCCCCCAGGTCCTCGACCAGCTCCTCACCCGGCAGCGATCAGCGTCCCACAACGCCAATGAGCTCACACTGGCGTTGAACCGGCCACCGCGGGTCGCCCCGCCACATCAAGAGCGCTAACGGCTGCACGGATCCTTCTCGACCTCCGGGAACCCCCTGGGCTCAGGCGATCTGAAGGCTCGTCGACGAGAATCCAAGGGGTCAGTCGGGGTGAGGATCGAGCTGGATCCGTCCGCGGTGCAGCAACCGTGGTCTCGTTGTTAGTCGAGGTAGCCGCGACGCGCCTGACAGCGCGAGGGTTGGCGCAGCTTGGCTATCGTCGTCGACTCGATTTGGCGGACCCGTTCCCGGGTGATCCCGTAGACGTGGCCGATCTGGGCTAGGGTGCGCGGCTGGCCGTCGGTGAGGCCAAAGCGCAGCCGAACAACGTCGGCCTCCCGATCGGACAGCGTGGCCAGCACCGAGCGCAGGTCGTCTCGCAGCAGGGTGCCTGACACTACGTCGACCGCGACCACGGCCTGGGAGTCCTCAATGTAGTCACCGAACGCGGAGACGCCCTCCTCGCCGACGGTCTGATCCAGCGAGATGGGTTCCCGGGTGTAGTGCTGGAGTTCCAGCACCTCCTCCGGGGTGATGTCCATCTCCGTGGCCAGCTCCTGCGGGGTGGGCTCGCGACCAAGCTCCGGAAGTAGCTTGCGCTGGATACCGCCCAGTTTGTTGATCACCTCGGCCCGGTACACCGGGATCCGGATGGTCCGGGCCTGGTCGGCCATCGCCCGGGTGATGGCCTGGCGGATCCACCAGGTGGCATAGGTGGAGAACTTGTAACCCTTGGTGTTGTCGAACTTCTCCACCGCGTGGATCAGGCCCAGATTGCCCTCCTGGATCACGTCCAGGAAGGGCATGCCGCGGCCGGTGTAGCGCTTGGCCACCGAGACGACCAGGCGGAGGTTGGCCTCCAGGTGATTCTTGGCGCGCTGCCCGTCGCGGACGATCCAGCGCAGGTCCCGGCGCAGCTGCGGGGACAGCTTGTCGGTGACGTCGTCGGCCCGGCGCACGCGCTCGGCGGCGTAGAGCCCGGCCTCGATCTGCGTGGCGAGCCGCACCTCGTCCTCAGCGTTGAGCAGCGCGACCTTGCCGATCTGCTTGAGATACACCCGCACCGAGTCAACCAAGACGGTGAACTCGGTGTCCTTACGGGCCTGCCGCAGCGCCTGAGACTGCTCCTCGTCCCACACGCCATCCCCGGACGCCTCGACGTGGTCCAACGGTTCCGCAGCGCCCCCAATGGCGAGCGAAACGGACGATCGCGACGGTCCTGGAATGCGCATCAATACCCTCGGACGGCTGGTGCTCGGCGCGAGCCGGGCTCTCGTGACGCCGGGGTCCGGGGCGTGCACAAATCGTAGCCGGGCTCATCGATTCAAGAAACCCGTGTGTGGCTGATTAAGGTACGCGCAGGCACAGAGCAGGTCTGACACGAACCCAGGCGCGCCCCTGACTGCCTACTGACGAGTTATCGCGGCTCAGCATCCTTATGATGAGTCATAGGAGAACCTTCGTTGTGCTCAATGAGGTGCTGACCTGGGACGCAACCCGTTAGGAGGACACCCCTCCCGACGGCACGTCCTGGAGCTCCTCACCCGCCCCTACGTCAGCGGCTCGGAACAAATGAACGGGCTGCGCTCTCACGACCCATCGATCCCTAGTGGTCGGACCTGTGGTTACGCAGGGCATTGATGATCTCTACGACGCGGGCGGTGGGCTCAGATCGGTCGGCGAACACAACTGCTGTGATTAGCAGGAGGACACAGAGCACGACGAACACGACTCCTTTGCCAGCCATCAGAGTGTTCGACAGCAAGACCAATCCGCCGAGACTGGCGAAGCGTGCACCTCCGCTGATTCTGTGGGCCAATTTCGGCTGAGACGAGCCATCGGAGGATTGTTCCTCCTTGGCCCCGCTCGTGACTTCTGGGTCGTCCGCTGCAGTGATCATGTCGTATCACGCTCTGGTCCGCTCGTCGGGTTCTGCCGTGGGAATTGGATTCCTAGCGCAAGGAGGTGAACAGGTCGGCGACGCGGGCGTCCCGGGTTGGCCGGCCGTCGGGGCCGGTCAGTGGGGGTAGGCCGAAGCGGTGCTCGATGGTGGCCAGGATGGACGTCGTGTCGTGCTGGGTGTGGTCGACGCCCGGTTTGATGGACGGCGCGAGAATCACTGCCGGAATCCGGGTGCCGGGCCCGAAGGTGTCGTGCGGGCCGGGATTGCCGGCGGAACCGGGTGGGCTGACGTGGTCCCACTGGCCACCGAACTCGTCGTAGGTCACGATGATCATCGTGCTGGACGCGTTCGGCCCGTTCTCGATGGTCTTGATCAGCTCGACCAGGTGTGAGTTGCCGTTGGGTTCGCTGGCGTAGCCGGGGTGCTCGTTCTCGGCGCCGATCGGCTTGACGAAGCTGACCGCCGGAAGGGCACCGGGCCGGGTGACGTCGCGCAGGAACTGCTGTTCGTCCCGGAGGTGCTGGGCTCGGCCCGCGGTGCCGTCGGCGAAGTCGGCGAAGTAGCCCAGCGGCTGGTGGTGGAACTGGAACAGCGGGTTCATGCAGTTCGGGAACGCTGCGCCGGTTGGCGACCGGGGCGGCGCAGGTGCCGGTCGCGGTGCTGGTTGGGCCGGCGGTCCAGCCCGCGCCGAGGGGGTGGGTGGCGTCGCGCCCGTTGTTGCCGGCGGCGTTGTCCCAACCGCCGGAGTACCAGGCCCAGGACACCCCGCGGGCCGACAGCGCGGTGCCGATGTTGGCGCTGTGCAGCAGCGGCAGCCGCTTGCCCACCGCGGTGCCCGGGACGTAGGGCTGGGTGAAGGGCTGGATGGTGTTGATCGCGTAGTCGCCGCACAGGGTCCCAGCCGGCGCCGGCGCAGTGTCGGGGAAGCTCGGGGTGCAGCGGCCGGAGGGATCAGCCGCCTCGGTGAGCTGCTGATCTTTCACCGCGCCGGCCGGTGATAAGTAGTACGGGTAGGAGGTCGGCATGCCGTTCGAATCCACCACGGAGTGCAGGTCGCACTCAGCCGTACCGGTGGCGCAGCCGGTGGTCTGCCCACTTCGATCTGCGCCCGGAAAAATCGGAGCCTGGGCGGCGATAAGCACTTGATGATTGAGAAAAGAGCCGCCGAAGGCGCCTTGGAAGAAATTGTCCGCGATCACGTACGGCGGGGCATCCGGGCCGTGCAGATATTTGTAGATCGGCAGTTGGGTGGTGTCGTAATGCCCCATGGTCAAGCCGGCCGCGTCGCTGCCGGTGACGTAGCGGTCCTGCTTGCCGCCGTCGATCTGGTACTGCTCCTGGTAGAAGCGGTGGACCAGGTCATGGGTGCAGCCGCCGGACGCTCCGGTGCCATTGCGGACATCGTCGGATCCGCCGGTGGTCGAGCAGGTGCTCGCCGTGGCGGGAATGACGGAGTCGATCCGCCAGGGCTTGTTGGCGAAGGCGCTGTTCACCGGTTGTGGCGTGGGGGGCGTGCCCTGCCGCGCTGGGTGGGCGGTGTCGGTGCAGGTCGTGGGCAGCGGGGACGGCGAGGTGATGTTCAGGTCAACCTGGTAGAGGCAGGTCAGCGGGCTGCCGTCCTGGGCGACCTGGGTCAGCTGCGCCGGGGTGGCATCGGAGACGCCCGTGACGTGCTGGCCGCCGACCTCGCCCCACCCACCGTAGAGGTTGTCGAAGCTGTGGTTCTCCTGGTAGATCACCACGATATGGTCGATCTTGCGCGACGGATCGCTAGTGGTCACCGGCGGGGTACACGCTAGGACGCTGGTCACCAGCAGGATGCCACCGGTGACGCCGAGGAGTCGTCGCATGCGGCGAACATAAAGTGACAGAGTGAACAGAACGTGACATCACGCCACGATCACCAGCTGCCGCAGGACCACGACGGCGATGAAGACGAGCGTCACCGACAGGTCGAACAGCACACCACCCAGCCGGACCGGCCGGACAACGCGGCGCACCGGGGCGAGCACCGGCTCGGTGACGCGGTAGATCACCCTTCGTGCTGCCCCGAGACTGTCGTCGAAACGGCGCTCGGGCCGGGCCAGGGTCCCTACCAGATCGACGACGATCCTGGCGATGAGCAGCAGCTCGAACAGCAGTAGCACCAGTCCGACGAGCGCGAGCAACGCCTCCACCCATGACCTCCTCTTTGCGGTCCTATCACCACCAGCATCCGCGCGATAGTTGAGAAAAGGCTGAGAACTCGATGGCTGGGAGGGTCAGCCGTCCTGGCGGGGTCTTCGAATCGGAGGAGCCCCGCCCACCGCTGCGTGGGGCAGGTGCTGGGCGGGGATGGTGCCCAGCCGGCCGGCCTGGTAATCCTCGAAGGCCGCAATGACCTCCGCGCGGGTGTTCATCACGAACGGCCCACTCCACGCGACGGGCTCCCGGATCGGGGCGCCACCCAGGACGACGACGTCGAGCGCGGGGTGCCGCGATTCCTGGTGCTGCACACCCGCGATGGTGATCACATCACCTGGTCCGAACACCGCTAGCTGACCCGTACGCACCGGCTGTCCCGCGGCACCGACGGTTCCCGCCCCGGACAGCACATAGACCAGCGCATTGTGCTCCGCGCGCCACGGCAGCCGCAGCGTCGCGCCGGGGCTGATGGTGGCGTGCAGCATCGTCATCGGGGTGTAGGTGGCACCGGGACCGCGGTGCCCGGCGACGTCGCCGGCGATCAGCCGGACCAGCGCGCCGCCGTCGGCCGTGGTGAGCAGCGCCGACTCGGTGGCCCGCAGGTCCTGATAGCGGGGCTCGGTCCACTTGAGCTTCTTGGGCAGGTTGACCCACAGTTGCAGGCCATGGAACAAACCGCCGCTGACCACCAGGTGCTCCGGCGGGCGCTCGATATGCAGGATGCCGCCGCCCGCGGTCATCCACTGGGTGTCGCCGTTGGTGATCTGGCCGCCCCCGCCATTGGAGTCCGCATGCTCGAAGATGCCGTCGATGATGTAGGTCACGGTCTCGAACCCGCGGTGCGGGTGCCAGGCGGTGCCCTTGGGCTCTCCCGGGGCGTACTCGACCTCGCCCATCTGGTCCATGTGCACGAACGGGTCGAGATCGCGCAGGTCAACCCCGGCGAAGGCCCGGCGAACCGGGAAGCCCTCACCCTCGTACCCCGATGGCGCGGTGGTCACCGACCGGACCGGCCGGTCGATGGCCTGCGGTGCGGGCTCCGGGATGCGGGCCAGTGTGGTGATGTCCTCGACGGTGACAGCAGGCATGTGAGTGCCACCTTTCTGGTTGATAATTCAACTACCATCATGAACGTCTGTGCAAGCCGGATGATTCCTGCCCGCTTCAGCGGAGCATGCAGGGTCGCCTATTGATCGATCACGCCGCACCAAGCCGGCTCCAAGGTGTGGCCAAGCTGCAGAATGCACAGTGCAGCCCAGTCCTGCAGTCGTGTTAACACCGAAGGGAGAAGATCGTGATCGCATCGGTCTATCTCAGCACTGTGACCGGCGAGGAGCTCCTTACCGTGCAAGCGCACGATTTCGACCCGTACGTCACTGTCACGATTCGTCAGCAGAGCGTGGACCTGACCCGAGATGAGGCACGTCGGGTGGCCGATGCGCTTCGCGCGTGCTCCCTGACCACCGAAGAGTCGTGAGTGGCAGCCACCTCAGCTGCGCCCTACAGCGGGGCCGTCTCGATGGATTCGGGTAGCCGAGGCTGTTGGCTGACGACGCTGCGCCTCGGACCGCCTAGCATGGGTCATCTTGATCAGTAATGCGGTGAGTCCGATTGCGGCCGAACCCTCAATTGCGACGTTCATCCGGGCCAAGATCGCTATCCTGGAAGATTGAGCCGCGCTCAGCGCGGCTCAATCTTCCGAAACGGTGATCATGGACGACCGTCCGGCCGATTGTCGCTGTTGAACTCGACCGTGGGCAGGCTCCGCAGGGATCCGTGATCATGATCAGCGGACCGCTGCCACCCGCTGTGGCTTGGTGGTGTCGGTCATTGCCCGCCGCGTCGCTCGGGAAGAACTTCACAATCGGTGATACCAACCACGCGCCGCCACCGTGCGAACAGCCTTGTAGCACCGAAGGCCACTCATGGGTGCGCAGCGGTCAGTCGGCGAGGCTGCTCGCCGCGCGGAAGGTGACCAGGGACGCCACGGCGGCCGCGATGGCCGCGACCAGTCCCAGGTAAAGGCCGTACCCCGCACCGCTGGTGACCGAGAAGGCGCCGCCCAGGCTGACATCACCCAGGTTGAAGTCGCCCAGCTCACCGATTCTGCCCAGCCCGCCATTGGCGTCCGGATACGTCGCCCAGCGCAACGCGATCGTGATAGACGCCACCGCGGCCAGCACCAGCGTGATCAGTGACCGCGAAGTGCCCCGTCGCAGCCGCCCCCCCAACGTGCTCACCAGCACCACAGCTGCCGCCGCCACGAGCATCAGCACCGACATCCACGCGCCGACGCCGGCATGCCATGCATTCGCGCTCGCCGATCGCGTGATTCCGAGGATTGGGACGCTGGCGGTGAACATGTACCAGGGCAGCAGGCTCGAGATGAACGCGAGCAAGCCCGCCCCGATCACAACCCAGTCCAGGGCCTTCATCTTCGCTGCGTCAGATCCGGCCATGTGTGATTCTGCCTCCCTCGACCGCCAGGCATCGTAGGGCCTGCCCCCATGCAGCTGATGTCATGGGGCCTCCAGGCATGGATGGAACTCGGGTCAGCGCGCCTAGGTTCGCCGGGTGGCGTCCCGGATAGCGTGCACCACGAAAGCCGGGTCATCGAGTTGCATGTGATGACCGGAGTGCTCAGCGACGAGATGCACGCTGCGGGAGGACAACGCGGCGAGTTCGTCTTGCATCTGGCGCCAGGCGGCGTACCAGTGTTCTCGCCGGGCTGGTCCGGCCGTGAGAACAGTCAGCGGCAACTCACCAAGAGGGGGTGGCGCACCGCTGGCGGTGCTGGACGCGAAGCCGATCAGTTCCTGGACCACTGCCCGGCGGTGCCGAGAGGTGCGGGACAGCGCCAGGCCAACCGGGGCCATTCCAGGAGGGTTCTCGCGCTCGGCGTCGCGCGTGGCGCGGGTGGTGATGCCCAGATCGGTGGCCGCGCGGACGATGCCCAGCGGGGTGAGCCGCCGCCGGGCGGCGCGGCGCCACAGGGTGAGCGGACCGCCGTCCCGGTACGGGGCCAGGCGCTGGTTCTGGTTCTCGTGGCTGGAATCGACCAGCACCAGGCCGGGTGAGGACCTCGGGGTGGCGCACCGCGAACTGGCGCACGACGATCCCACCGACGGAGTGTCCGACGAGCAGGTACGGGGGCGGCACGATGACGACGGCCGGTGCACCGCTACCGGCCTGCCACAGGTGCAGGTGTCGACCGCCGATGTCGACGCGCCGTCCCGGTGGTGGGTATCGGCGCGCGTCCCGCGCCTCACCGGCGATCTGGTATGCGGCGCTGGTGAGCCCCAGGACCGGCAGCGCCAGCCACGCGGTAGTGCGTAAGCGATCGGTGAATCTCAGCCGTCGCCCCGAACCCATGGTCACCTCTGCGAAGCAAGCGTCAACGGCCCGAGTGGCTGATGTTATTCGGTCAACGTCCAGGGTGGGCGGACGAGGACGCAGCGGTCGCGGTGCAGCAGCCTGGCCGCCCACAGGTCCTCGGCCAGCTCGGCGGGATCCTGGCAGGCGCGGACCGCGTCGACGCCCGCCCCGGTAAGCAGCGCGAGCGACCTGTCAACGGGCTGGGCGGCGATCGCGGTGGGCAGCCCGGCGAGATTGTCGAGCCCCAGATTGTCGAGCCCCAGATTGTCGAGCCCCAGATTGTCGAGCCCCAGCGCAGCGGTGACCGCGCGTCCCGAGGCGGTGCGGCTGATCACCAGATCGCCGCCCAAGGCGGCCAGCGGAACTCCGAACACGCCGAACTCGGGCCGCCCGTGCGGCCCGCGTTCCCCGCCGAGCTGGGCCTGCAGCAGGGTGGCAGCCGACAGCAGCGAGCTGCGCACCCGCCGTCCCCGCCCGTCCCGCTCGCGGCCGAGCAGTGCGGCAAGCACCCCGCTGGTCGCCACTAGGCCGCCCAGCACGTCAAGCACCGTCATCAGCGACCCAGCAGGGGCTTCCCCGGTGGGCGTGAGGTGGTGGGGCAGGCCCGCGTAGGCCTGCACCATGAAGTCGGTGCCGGGCGGCGGCTGGGCGCCCGAGGATGGTCCCGGCCCCGGGTCCCCCCAGCCGCAGGCGTGGGCGTGGACCAGCCGGGGGTTGACAGCGGCGAGGCGATCATGATCCAAACCGAGCTGCGCTGCCTTGCCCGGTGCCCAGCTGTGCAGGAACACGTCAGCCTGGGCGACCGCGTCCAGCACGGTGCGGCGACCTACCGGGTTCCACAGGTCGGCCTCCACCAGCCGCTTGCCGCGGTTGAGCGCGAAGAAGCGGGCCGAGCAGTGGCCTGCCATCGGTGGCATGCCACGCAGTGGGTCTCCGCCGGTCGGTTCGATGCTGATCACATCCGCACCGAGTAACCCGAGCAGATGCCCGGCCAGTGGTCCCTGTGTTCGCCGTCCGGCCTCGACAACGACCATTCCCGCCAGCGGGCCGCCGCCGTCTAACGGGCGCGGCGCAGCTCTCGAGGTGGCTGATCCGGCCGATTCGATCTGCCAGGGCGCGGCGAACGGCCTGCTGCCGGCGAGCTCGTCGCGCCGCTCAGCGTGCCGGCGCAGCCGTTGCACGGCTACCCCGGCCGCGGCGGCCGCGCAGGTCAGTTGAGCGAACGAGCGCATCTGGGTGGCCGTATGCAACGCTGCGGGCAGCGGGGCCACCGCCGTGTCGTAGCGCAGCATGAACGGCCGCCACGCCCGGCCCGCCACCGGTTCTGGCACGCCCAGGCTGGTCCACAGCGACCGCCAAGGCTCGGCGTGCAGCGCCTCGAGTTCGAAGGTCACGCCGTCCGCGGAACGAAACGGCGGCGGGTGCCCCGATCCGGCGCGGATCGGCAGATCGGGTTGGTCGGCGGTGCCGGCGGCGAGGTACTGGGAGATGGTGAGCAGCGCCGTCCCGGCCATCGACACGGTGACGCCCCGCGTGGGGCTGCCGCGCAGCCGGGCCAGCAGGCCGGCCAGCACACCCTGCGCGAGCACCACCCCGGTTGCGGTGGTGACATAGTCCACCCCGAGCCGGGCAGGACGGCGGCCCCGGCTCCGGCCGTGCACCGCCATCAGCCCGCAGGCCGCCTGGACCAGCGGTTCGTCGAGCAGGGTGCCGCAGGGGCCGCGGCGGTCCACCCGGCACACCAGTGGCCCGCCCGGTACTCCCGGCCCGCTCAGCACCAGTCCGTCCCCGGAGCGGGCCACCTCAGCGGACAGTCCGGCGCCGGCGAGATGGCCGCGTAGTATCCGCTCCGGCACCCAGCGCTCGGGCACCGGGTTCCCTGCGGCGCTGTGGCTCTTGAGCGCTGCGGGGCTCCTGAGCGGCGGTCGGACGGCGGCATGCCCAGCCGTTGCGATGACAGCCTTGCCTTCCACGGTGAGGTAGTCGCCGGGGTGCCACCCGGAGTTCCCGCAATCGCCCACTCCAGGGATAGGGAGTTGACGTGCTTCGCCTGGCAGAGGTGAGCAAGCGCTACGGCTGGGGGAGATGGGTGCTCCAGGATGTCGATCTTGACATTCCGGCTGGACAGGTCGTCGCCATCAATGGGGCGAACGGTTCGGGAAAGTCCACGCTGCTGAGGCTGCTGATCGGCCTGACCCGGCCGACGAGCGGGACGGTGTCCGGCCGGCCAGCAGTGATCGGCTATGTGCCCGACCGGTTTCCGCCGCATGAGCGGTTGTCCGCGACGGCGTACCTCACGCATCTGGGGCGGATTCGCGGTCTGCCCACCAGAGTGGCGACGGCGCGCGCGGACGAGCTGATGGACCGGTTGGATCTGGTGGGCGGGAAGGACTCCCCGCTGCGCACCCTGTCCAAGGGGAACGCCCAGAAGATCGCGCTGGCGCAGGCGTTACTGATCCCGCCGCAGTTGCTGGTCCTCGACGAACCCTGGTCGGGATTGGACGTGGCCGCCCACGGCGTGCTGGCCGGCATCATCACCGAGGTGGCCCGCGGTGGCGGATCGGTCGTATTCGCTGATCACCGTGTATCGATCACCGAGGCGCACGCGTCGCAGGCCTATGCCATCAGCGCCGGGCAGGTGACCCGATATGGCATGGAACACACCCAAGAAGGTCAGCAGGTCACCGAGGTCGTGTTGGTCGCACGCAGCGGGGTGGACGGCGCCCGTGCGAACAGCGCAAGTGACGTGGACTGGTATGCCAATGACGGAGTCATCCTGGTTGCCAACGGCCCGGAGTCGATCACTATCCGAGTCGCCCGAGAACACTCGGACGCGCTGTTGCTGACTGCGTTGCGGAACGGCTGGTCAGTCAAAGAAGTCGTGGGCGAGCCGATGGTTACGTCGAAGAGGAACGCTCGATGATCGCACTCATCCGCTACACCACAGCCAGCATGCTGCACTCGCAGCGATATCTGGCTCCGGTGCTGCTGTTCCTGGCAGTGGTGGGCATCTCGTCAAGTAATGACGGCGGGCCGCTTCCCCCCATCTACGCCTTGTGCGCAGGCGAATTGTTTGTGTGCGCGACCTGGTTCACCATCGCACTGATCAGCATCGAGGATCCGGCGCACCGGGCGATCACCATCGTCAGTGCGGGGAATTCTCGTAAGGTCCTGCTGGCTTCCGTCAGCGTGGCGGTCATCAGTTGCTCGGTGCTGGCTGTGTTCGGCTTGGCACTGCCGGTGCTCGTCGGCGCGCACGCCGTCAACCTATCTGATCTGGTACTCGGCGTTGAGGCTGAGCTGACCTGCGCTGCTATCGGCATTTCCATCGGGTTGCTGTGCTCCCGCTTGGTGATCCGGCGGCAGGGTTATGCACTCGTCATCGCGATCGGGCTCGTGATGACGATGCTGCTGGTACGTGGCCTGCCGCCGGTGAACGTATTGTTCCGCCTGATGGCCAATGCGACGACATCAGCGGACCTGATAGTTCCGGCCAGTGGGTTGCTGGCCATCGCGTTCACGGCCCTGATCGCCGGCGCCATCGCGACGCAATTCATCGCTACGCGCAGGGACTGAGCGACGACCGGTTACTTCAGAGTGACCACCTTGTGCATACCCATGAGCGCGTGCGGCATCCCATCCTTGTCATCGGCGACGAAACATTCCAGGTCATACGTGCCGGACGGCAGTGAGTAGGTGATGTCGGCGCTCTTACCAGGCGACAGCACCCCCATCGCGATCGACGGGCCGTCCTTTGCGAACGTCGGCGGTGGGCCGCCAGGGCCTTGGGCATGGGCGAAGAAGTCCTGGATTTCGCCGTCGGTGGTGCCGTCCTGGACCGGCGAGACGCTCATGAAGTGGATCGTGTCCGAGACATTGCGGACGGTGATCGTGCCGGCCTTGGGGAGCACATCCGGGCTGTCGAAGCGGTCGTCGGTGGTCAGCTTGACGGTGCCGTGGCCGGGGAGCCCGGGAACGTGGCCCGTGACGAACGGAGAGTGGCCCGAGACAAAGGGGAGGTGGTTCAGGTCAACTGGCAGGTGGTTCAGGTCAACTGGCAAGTGGTTCAGGACGTCGGGTAGCTGGTCCTGGACACTGGGGAGATGGCCCGGAAGGAACGGAATGTGGCCCGGGAAGAAGGGCGCGTGGATCGGGAACGGAAAGACGGCATTGCTGTGGCCACCGCCAGGGCCGCTGACCTCCAAGGTAAGAAGCGTCGCCGGCTTGCCCTCGGTCACTGGATTGATATCGAACAGGTAGTACGTGCCGGCTCTCAATTGCTCGCTAACGATCACAGGCGTGCCCTTGACGACTGTGGCGAGTCCATAGAAACGGGCATCGGCGACGAGCTCCCGCGTGCCCTTCGCTGCTGTTGGTGAATCGTGAGAGAATTCGTCACGCAGGTCCGCGAGGACAGTGTCGGCATTCTTGCCCGGAGCGGGAGCGAACATGGTGACGTCGCTGCCATTATCGCTACTGGTATCGATCACGAAGTTGACCAGTCCGGCGCGCACTGACCCATGCGTCACGGTCAGGCCGTGCGCGTCGCCGCGTACCACGACCGTGGAGTTCGCGACTGCGGGGATAAACGGGAATGCTGGGTCAAACGGCGCGGCGGCAGCCGAACCAGTGACAGTGACCATCCCCACCGTGGCCATTGCTGCGGCCACCAGCGCTGGCAACGCTCTGCTCCTCCATATGGCGGATTTCCTCATGGCTCCTCCTGCTGGGCGTCGCGCACGGCTCGTGGCTGCATTCTCGATGGCGAAACCACACGCGCCTCGTCGACGTGACGGCGCAGTTCCGTCCAGCGAAACACGTCAGCATGTTTGTCGGACCCAGTGGTGTGGTTGTTACCGATAATCGGCATTATCTCTACGGTTGACATTACGTCGACGCGCAGGTGAACAGGAGGTTGCCGCACTTTAGTGAACAACGGGTTGCCCAGTTTATCTACAGTCGCCAGACCCGTTCAGGTCAGAACAATCTGGATCTCCCGAACTCAACAGCCTCGAGCTCAAGTAAAGCAGAGCTGTTCGCGCGGGTTTGGAAGAACTCTCCTGTTGAGTTCGGGAGATCCAGTGCGAATTGAGTGCCCGTCAGCGGCCGGTGGCGCTTCGGCCGGGTAGCCCCGGAGCGTTCATCGCACGGACCAGGTCCTCGCGGGCGCGGGCCACTCGGGAGCGGATGGTGCCGACCGGGCAGTCGCACACCTCAGCGGCGGCCGCGTAGTCCAGACCCAGCATCTGGGTCAGAATAAAGGCGTCCCGGCGGTCTGGTTCCAGCCCGGCGACCAGCTGGCGGAGCAGGATGCCCTCGTCGATCCCGGACCGCCGATGCGCCGGGCTTGCGGCCGCGACGGCGTCCCAGTCCTCGACGGCGGTGGTGCGGGGCCGAGCCAGGGTCCGCCGGATCTGGTCGGCGGCGACCCGCCGGGCGATGGCCAGCAGCCAGGTCCGGGCCGAGGACCGGCCGGCGAAGCCCGGTAGCGCCCGCAGGGCCCGCAGATATGTCTCCTGCGTGAGATCTTCGGCCTCGTCCCGCGCACAGAGGTGGCTGAGAAAGCGGTATACGTCACGCTGAGTTGCGCGAATGAAGGCTGCCAGGGCGTCGCGGTCGCCTGCACCGGCGGATAGCGCTAGTGCGGTGGCCTGGGCGTCATCAGGTCGGGGGTCACCCATGCGGGAAAGGGTAACTAAAAGTTTCCGGGAACCCTAGCCATCCAGTGCGTTGGTCATGCCGTTTCCTGTCGGCCGCCCAGCGCCGCGCCGGCCGGGAACTCGGCTCGGCCAGCGCGGTCGCCGACTCCAAGCAGACCCTGCTGTGCACCTACCTCTCCGGGGTCCTGCTCGTCGGGCTGCTGCTCAACAGCCTGTTCGGCTGGTCGTGGGCCGACCCGATCGTCGCCCTGGTCATCGCGGTCGTCGCGGTGAAGGAAGGTCGTGAGGCCTGGCGCGGCGACCACTGCTGCTAACCGCGCTGCGGGGCAGGGTGGATCGTGCAGCGCCGAACGGCCCCTTGCATCCGGTGCCCTACCCCAGCCATGATGCACTTGCAATCTAATGGCAATAAGGATGCAACGACGATGACGAACAGCACGGTCGCGTCGGTGGGTCACTCTCGGCGAGAGTCGACCCATGGCCACTTGTGGTACGCACCCGACGGCACCGGGTTGCACGCCCCATACGGCCAGTTGGCGGTCGAACCCGGCACCGGCCGGGTCTGCTGCCATCTGTGCGGGCGATGGTTTATCTCATTGGGCGGCCACCTTGGCAAGCATGGGCACACCGCCGAGTCCTACCGGGAAATGATGGGGCTGTGCCGCAACCGGCCGCTGGTCGCCGAGAATCTCTCCCGGTCGATCGCCACTCGTCAGAGCAGGGCGTACCGGCGCTCCTCCGCGTTGCGGGCTCAGCTCGCCGTGGGTCAGGAGCTATCCAGGACGGGGCAGCTCGCCACGCTGGCGTCTACCGCGCACAGCGCCAGCCAGCGACCGGAGCTGGCCCGATTGCGCCGCGCCGCGCTCGATGCTGGCCGGATGACCAGGGCTGCCCAGCGCGAGCGGGAACTCGGCCGTCGCCTGCGTGCGCTGGGCTTCGACGACCTGGCCGGGTATCTGCGCCACGCCCGCGCTGCTGGGGAGAGCCTGCGCAGCATCTCCAAGGTGACCGGCCTCGGCTGGGTCCGGCTGCGCCGCGAGCTCGCCGTGGCCGGCATCGAGGTCCAGCCGGTGGATTCCCGCAGTGACCGTCAGGGTTGCGCTGAGGCAGCAATCGCAAGATAGTGGCTGCAAGCACTAAGTAGCCACTACTGGAGGTCACCAGCATGGCCGATTACACCCTGCCCGACCTGCCCTACGACTACGGCGCCCTGGAGCCGCACATCTCCGGGGCGATCATGGAGTTGCACCACTCCAAGCACCACGCCACCTACGTCAAGGGTGCCAATACCGCCCTGGAGCAGCTGGCGCAGGCGCGTGAGAGCGATGCGCTGACCACGGTGAACATGCTGGAGAAGAACCTGGCGTTCAACGTCGGCGGGCACGTCAACCACTCGGTGTTCTGGCCCAACATGTCCCCCGACGGCGGCGACAAGCCCGACGGCGAGCTCGCCGCGGCGATCGACGAGCACTTCGGGTCCTTCGACGGATTCCGCAAGCACTTCACCGCGAACTCGCTTGGCGTGCAGGGATCCGGGTGGTCGATCCTGGCCTGGGAATCGCTGGGGCAGCGTCTGGTCCTCCAGCAGTGCTACGACCACCAGGGCAACCTGACCCCCGGCATGATCCCGCTGCTGTTGCTCGACATGTGGGAGCACGCCTTCTACCTGCAGTACCGCAACGTCAAGCCGGACTATGTCGAGGCGTGGTGGAACGTGGTGAACTGGGCCGACGTCGCCCGACGGTTCGCCCGGGCCCGGTCGGTGGTGCTGCTCTGAGCATCGAGAGTCCGGACGAACTGCTGCACTCGGTGCTGCCACCGGCGCTGGAGGTGCTCACCGCGTGGAGCATCGCCGAGACCGAAGCGGATCCCGCGGTCTTTCGCCAGGCTATGAACCGTGCCTTCGGTGATGCCGCCGGCGCCCCGGATCCGTGGCGGGGGCTGGCCGACATGATGTTCGGGCTGTCCTCGCTGTCGGGCATCCTGCTCGACGAGCTGGCCGAGGCCACCGGCCGGTCTCGCGGCGAGGTCCTGCAGGCCGTCCACCTGCGTTACCTCGACCCGACCGGGTAGGTCTACCTGGTGCGCCCACTGCTATCCGCCGGGTATGCGCCGGCGCCGCGGGTCTGTTGCGTCCGGGTGGATGTTTTTCCGACCTCGATCTGGTGCTGGACATGGCCTTCGCCGCGGCCGATTCGGCGCAGGGCGACCTGTACGCCCGCGGAGCCCCCAGCCGCCGGCCCGCTGCCGGCGAGTGGGAACCGGCGTGAAGGCACCGATCCCCGCTCATGCGGTTCTCAGATGGCGGTGATGAAGTGCGCTCCGCCGAGGATGGACGATGGAGGTGCCGCGCCTGGATGAGGGATCACCCAGGCGCGGCGACAGCCTAGAACGTGAACGTCACGGCATTCGATGTTGATGTCGTGACATTCGCCGGGTGGCTCGGTGTGAACACTGCGGTCACCGAGTGCGGACCGGGCGGCAGGTTCGTGAAGGGACCCACGGCAAAACCGCCGCTCACCGACTCCGCGCCGCTGATCGGGACGCCGTTGTCCAGGAAGACGACGGTTCCTCTCGCGTTACTGGGCGCCACATTCGCGATGGGGATCGCGAAGCCACCCAACCCAAAGGGAAGCGGAACCCGGATCACCGAGAGCGTGGTGGTCGTGGCTATCGCCCCAGGTGCGGGCGTGGGTGTCGGTGTCACCCTCGGTGTGGGGGTCGGTGTGGGGGTCGGTGTGGGGGTCGGTGTGGGGGTCGGTGTGGGGGTCGGTGTGGGGGTCGGTGTGGGGGTCGGTGTGGGGGTCGGGGTCGGTGCCCCCGCCACGGTGCGCACTATGCCGGTGGCGACTATGCCTGGCCGGATTGTGTCGCTCGGGGTCCGCCATAGGGAGCAGTCGAGGTCGTTGATCCCGCAGGCGGCTGTTCCGTGGCTGGCGTAGAGCTGCACCACGTAGAAGCCTTCGGGGCCGCCGGCCGCTCCGTAGCTGGTCTTGGTGACAGGGGAAGGTGTGGTCACCCGGAAGGTGAAGAACTGTGCGCTGTCCGCGAACGTCTGCGTTAACGCGACCTGCGGGCCGTTCCCTGGCGGCCGCTGGTGTCGTGCCCGGTGGAGTCGCAGGTCCAGCCGGGCACGGGGTTGCCTACCTGCTCGTTGCCGGTCGAGGTACTCGCCCCGATCGGGTTGCTCGCGGTCCCGCAGACGGCGGCGGTCCAGGTGGGGGGATGGTGACCTTGACATCGATGGTGGTGTTGGCCGCTCCGCCGGGGTCGGGGAAGATCGTGTCGCCCTGCTCGTAGGGCAGGAACATGTTCATGGTGGGAGTCGAGCCCGGGGTGTACGGGGTGCCCGTGCTGCCCAAGGGGTTGGGGAACCCGGGCGGGTTGTTGGAGAAGACCGGGTGCGCGAGCGCTACGGCGGTGAAGGCCACGATCGGGGTGACTCCCAGACCGATCACCGTGCCGGCGCGGCGCCGCCAGCGTCGTTTGGCCTCCGGGTGGTCGTTGCCCATCATCCTTTTACCTCCTGTTGTCCGGTTAAGAACTTTTTGAGCGAATAATGTGTTTCGCCCAAATCAAGAGTCGTGCGCAGGGGATTCTGGGTTCCCCGGGAGCCAAGGAAATCTCAAGAAAGTGGTGGGACTGTCATGCGCTGCACGCCGGTGCGGGTAGGGCGCGCGCTCTCTGCGATTCCTCAGCCTTTCAGGCGCGCGAAAAAACCAGCCATTCTCAAGTGCGCGGAAGAACCCCAGACCCGCGGGTGGTAGCCCGCGGACAAGGAAATCTCAAGAAAATGGTGGAACTGCACCTGGGTGAGGATTACCCAGGTGCAGCACCTCAACTCACTGAGCTGCCTACAGAGTGAATGCCACGGTGTTCGACGTTGACAGCTGGAAGGCTGCCAGGTTGGCCGGGATGAACGTCGCGGTCAGTGAATGCGAGCCCGGTGGCAGGGATACCAAGCGACCGACAGCGATGCCGCCGGTCACCGGAATCCGGGGGCCGATGTTGGTGTTGCCGTCCTTGAACTGGACGGAACCGGCTGCGTTAAAGGGTGCGACCCGGGCGATGGGCAGGACGTAGCCCCCCAATCCGAAGGGAAGGCGAATCGGGCTCGCGGTGAGCTTGGTTGTAGTGACCGCTCCCGGGATGGGGCTGGTGCGCGCCCAGTCGTCGACGGCGGAGTTGTTGGTGAGGTTGAGCGCCCCGCTGCTGCCGTCGGTGTTGGTGACGTCGATCTCGCGGTTGCCGGACCGGTCGGTCGCGAAGACGATCTTGGTGCCGTCCGGGGAGAACGCCGGCCGCTCGTCGACCGCTGGGTTGTTGGTCAGCCGGGTCACGCCGGTGCCGTCGGAGTTCATTAGGTAGATCTCGTTGCTGTTGGCGTCAGAGTTGCTGTGGAAGGCGATCCGGTCGCTCGGGCCGAACACGGGCCCGCCATTGGAGGCCGAGTTGTTGGTGAGGTTCGTCTGCCCGGTGCCGTTGCCGTTCATGATGAAGATGTTCCGCGCGGTGTTGGCGAACCTGACGAAGGCGATCTGGGTGCCGTCGGGGGAGAACACCGGCTGGCTGTTCGCCGGGGAGAACGGCGACTCGGGGCCCGACACCGAAGTGTGGGTCAGCCGGGTCAACCCGGTGCCGTCGGCGTTCATCACGTAGATCTCGCTGACGCCGTCCCGGTTGCTGGTGAAGGTGATCCGGGCGCCGTCGGGGGACAGTGCCGGTTGGCTGTCGGAGGCGGGGTTGTTGGTCAGCCGGGTCACGCTGGTGCCGTCGGCGTTCATGAGGTAGATCTCGTTGTTGCCGTCCCGGCCGCTCTGGAAGACGATCTTGCCGTCAGTGGCGTGCACGACCGGTGGCGGTAGCGGGGTCGGCGTCGGGGGCGGGGGCGAGGTGCCGGCCACGGTGCGGACCAGCCCGCTGGCCACGTCGGTGGCCGGCCGTGGGTCGTTGGGGCACTTCCAGATCGAGGCATCGGTGGGATCGGCGTACTGCTGCGTCACGAAGAACCCCTCCGCGGGGCTACCGTTAGCGCCGTAGCTGGTCAGGTTCGCTGGGGAGGGCACGGTCACCCCGAAGGTGAAGAACTGTGCGCTGTCGTTGGCGGTCTGCGTCGCGCTGACCTGCGGGCCGTGCCAATGCAGCACCTGATGCCCACTGGCGGTCTCGACAGCGCAGGTCCAGCCGGGCACCGCGCTGCCCACCTGCGAGGCGCCGACCGAGGTGCTCGCCGCCCCGCAGGTCGGGCTGGTCCATCCGGCCGGGACGATGGCTTTGATGTCGACCGTGGTGTTCAACGCTCCATTGAAGATCACACCATCGCGCTCGAAGGGCACGCGCAGGTTCAGGGTGTTGATCGAGCCCGGGGCGTAAGGGGGCGTCGCGGTGCCGGCGCCGGTGCCGCCGTTGGGGTTGGGGAAGCCGGGCCCGCCGTTGGGGAACGACGGGTGCGCGAACGCAGGGACCGCGACGGCCGCGACCATGGCGGCCCCCAAGCCGATCACTGTGCTAGCACGGCGTCGCCAGCGCCGGTGCACCCTTGTCTCGTTGTTCATCATTCCGAAACCTCCTGCTGTCCTTTTTGGCATTCTTTGAGCGAATAATCCGATTCACTCAAAGCAGGAGTCGTTCGTGGAGGAACGCTGGTTCCCGGAATCTCAGAAGAACTGAGGAAAATTCAGCGGGGAACAAACTGGACGAACTAGCTCGTGCGCCGCGGACCTATGGCTAACCCTCCTGTCGCCGAGTTCGAACCAGGGTTGTCCGCCACGAAGCCGGCAGCCCTTACGTCGAACTGGGCGACCACAGCGCACCCGCCGTGGGTATGTCTATGAGCGCCCGATGGCCACGTTTCGGTCAGTGCGTACCCACGGCATCAGTAGCGCTACCAGCAGCACTATCATCGGGAGCGCGCCCAAGGCCCACACCGCTCCGGCGATGTGCTGATCGGTCAGCAGATCGGGCATGAAAGGAAGGGCCAGTGATCGGTAAAAATCGCTACCGATCACCGTGGCGGAGTTCATCAGGAAGATTCCGAAGAACGCCTGGAACGGAACGGCTACCACGAGTAGGCCGAGCTTGCCCAGATGTGGTAGCCGGTGGGGTTCCGGGTCGATACCGACGATGAGCCAGTAATATAGATAACCCATCAGCAGGGACAGCGTGTTCATCCCCAGGTGCGTCCACTGTGACGACGCGAAGGCGTCGTACAGGCCGGTGAAATATATGAGATACAACGATGCGAAGTGCAGAGCCAGGGCCATCGCCGGGTGTGTGGAAATCCGCACCACCCAGGAATGGGTGAACGCCACGAGCCACTCCCGCGGCCCCGGCGGATCGCCTACTGCCGCCGGGCGCAACGCGCGCAGCCCCAGCGTCACCGGCCCACCGAGCACGAGCAGGATCGGGGCCACTATCGACACCAGCAGCTGCGCACCCACGTGCACGCTGATCATGGCCATCGAATACCTGCCGACACCCGAAGACGTGGCGATCAGGATGACCGCGCAGCCGCCCAGCCAGGCCGCGGTGCGGTGCGGTGGCCAGTGCGCGCCGCGCGCCGCCAGCCGCCGCACTCCGGCCAGGTAGGTGCCGGCGAGGACCAGCGCGGCGACCCCGAGCACCAGGTCCGGCCGCCAGTCCAGCACCAGCCGCGCCACGGTGGGTGGGCCGGCCAGGTCATAGCCCAGCAGCGTTTCGGTGCGGCTGGGGTGCGCGGCGATGCCGCCGGGCGGCGCGGTCTGGCTCAGCGCCACCGCCAGCCCGATGGTGGCGAACATGACCAGCACCTCGACGCTGCCCAGCCGGAGCAGCGCCGAGCGATCGCCGCGCTCGACCACCGCGGCCACCGCGCCGCGGCGATGCAGGTAGCCGATCATGCCCAGCACCAGCAGCGCGGCCGTCTTGCCCAGCACCAGCAGCCCGTAGGCGGTGAGCAATCGATCGGGCGTGACCCGGATCAGCGCGTTGATCACCCCGGAGGCGGCCATCGCGATCCAGCAGACCAGGGCCAGCTGGGAGAACCGGGCGCAGGCCAGCCCGGAGTGATCCCCCCGCCGGGCCAGGTGCGCCAGCAGCGCGATCAGACCGCCGACCCACAGCGCGGCGGCGACGAGGTGATACAGCAAGCTGGCCATGGCGATGTCGTGCGCCCCGCCGACCGAGGAGTGCCCGCTCAGCGCCACCGGGGTCAGCCCCACGAGCGACAGCGCCAACAGCCACACCGCCGCACTCCAACTCCGGGCATTCCAGCAGAACCCGGCCAGCACCAGGACGATCACCGCAGTGATCGCCCAGGCCCCGAGCTGGGACAGGCGGACCACCAGCGATGCCAGCAGCCGCGGGTCCAGCACGTCGGTCACCGGGCT
This sequence comes from Pseudonocardiaceae bacterium, assembly GCA_050699635.1. GTDB lineage: Bacteria > Actinomycetota > Actinomycetes > Mycobacteriales > Pseudonocardiaceae. The sequence goes on from JBOHFK010000087.1 coordinate 20,836, forward strand.
GCCCACCTCGTTGGAGGCCGACAACGGGACCATCAGCGCCGCGGCCAGCGTCCAGATTACGGCGGTAATCCGCGCCGTGCCCATCGCCGTGCGCCCGCCGGTACCGAGGTCGCCGGTGGGCTGTGGCGGCACCAGGAACGCCGCCAACAGCAGCGACCCAACCGTGACCACCGCGGCGCACTCGGTCAGCACCCGCATGACTGGCAGCCCGGCCGTGGTGAGCAGCCCAGGATCGGGCATCTCCATCCCGATCATCCCGTCCCCGCCCAGCCCGACCACCAACCCGGCACCCACTACCGTCGCCAGCAGTGTTGCCACCGCGACTATCATCCCCAACCGGTTCGGTACGTCTGCGACGCTGCGCTCGGGCGCGGTTGCGGGTCGACGAATTGTCACGAGGCTCGCCGCCGCTTCACGACCATGATCACTGCCCCGGCCATGAGCGCTATGGCCAGCACCGCGCCGACCACGGTCAGCCAACCGACGCCGCGACCTGCCGCGTCGTCACGCTGCTGGGAGAGCCGCTGCTCGCCCGCCGAGGCGGGCTGCGGGTCCACCCCAGGCGAAGAATCAGCAGGGCTCGGCGTTGGTGAGTCCTGCGGCGTCGCACCGGGTGGGCCGCCTGCCGTGGGTGTTCCGGCAGGCGATGGGCCGCCCGCCGGAGCAGGTGCGGGTCCGCCGCCACCCTGTTTCACCGGCAGTGGGGTTGGGCTGGCTGGTTTCGCCCCCGGGGGATTCGCCACGGTCGGCGTCGCCCCCGGCGGGTTCGGATTGGGATGATTCGGCCCCTGATGGTTCTCCGTGGACTCGGGCTCCGGGGTCTGGCCTGGTGCCGGCGCTGTGCTGCCCGCCACGGTGCGGACTACGCCATTGGCGACCACGCCCGGCCGCGTGGAGTTCGGGGTCCGCCACAGTGAGCAGTCGTTGTCGGTGGTTGCGCAGGTGGCGGCGGTGTGGCTGGCGTAGAGCTGCTCAACGTAGAAGCCTTCGGGCCTACCGGGCAGCCCGTAGCTGGTCAGGGTGGCCGGGGAGGGCACCGTCACCTGGAAGGTGAAGAACTGCGCACTGTCCTCCCAGGTATGTGGAGCGCTGACCTGCGGGCCATGCCAGTGCAGCACTTGGTGGGAGTCTGCAGGCTCGACGGTGCAGGTCCAGCCGGCCACGAGGGCGCTCACCTGCCGGTAGCCCGCCGATGATGGGGAGGCGTGCACGGCCCCGCACGCCGGGTTGGTCCACCCTGCCGGGACGGTGACCTTCACATCGACGGTGGTGTTGTCCGCCCCGTTGAAGACCACACCGTCCTGCTCGAAGGGCAGGAACATGTTCATCGTGGGTCGGGAGCCCAACGGGTACGGGTTAGCCGTGCTGCCCTGGGGGTTGGGGAACCCGGGCGCATCGTTGGAGAAGACGGGATGCGCGAGCGCGGGGATCGCCAAGGCCACGACCGTGGCGACTCCCAGCCCGAACACAGTCACCACTCGGCGCCGCCAGCGCCAGCGCGCCCCTGCGGCATTGTTCAACATCCCGCAACCTCCTGTTGCCCGGTTAATAACCGTTTGAGCGAATAATTCGATTCACTCAGATCAGGAGTCGTTCGCGGAGGGTCGCTGGTTCCCGAGCCCACAAGATCTCAAGAAAGAGGAAGAACCGCATAGCGCCATGCCACGGTGAGTGACAGTAGCGATGGTCTACGGGATCTCTTGAATAGAGATCTTTGGGAACTTTCGGGGGTTTCGTCCCGACACCTATCCATGACATGCCACCCGCGAGAAAGGCTCGTCTCCGATGACCCCCAAGCCGTCTCGCGCCGTAGCCCTGCGCAGTACCACCCAGTGGGCGCGCGCGAGCGTTGTCACCCTTGCCGCGGCCCTACTGGCACTCATGCTGCCGCTCGGTCCGATGGTGGCCGACGCCGCGACACCAGGCTCGGCTCACTCCGGCGTCAGTGCCCGGGGAGACGGCAACGGTGCCGGCCACGCCGATCTCGCCGTCGCCGTGCACACGGGAAATCTGTTCGCGATGCACAACGAACTGCTCTCCACCGTCCCACCCGAAGGCGCCCAGCTGAGCACCGGCCCGGCGCGGGTCATCCTCACCTTCGACCTCCCCGCGCAACGCGGGTTCAGCACCATCATCATCACCGGTCCAGACGGCAACCAGTGGCAAGCCGGCCCGGCCACCGAGGACGGCACGACGGTATCTGCGCCGGTCCGCCCGTTGGGACCGGCCGGCGACTACACGGTCGCCTGGCGGATCATCTCCGCCGACGGCCACCCCGTGCGCGCCACGCTGAAATTCACCCTCACCACCCCAGGCCCGGGCACCGCGGCGCCGAACGCGGGACGCTCCGGCGGCCCCACGCTTACCACCGAGGCCGGATCTGGTAGCACGTGGGTGTGGCCATGGGTGGCCGGGGTCGGTGCGCTGCTGTTGGCCGGCGTGGTAGTGGCGCTGCGCACCCGCAGGACCCGGCGTTGACTTGGAACCCCGGGGCTCAGCGGACGACAATTGCTACGTGGACTGCACGCAGTGGAGGGAAGCCCTGTCGGCCCGGCTGGACGGTGAGGACGGCGCGGCGGAACGGGGCGCGGTCGACGTGCACCTGGCGTCCTGTGCTGCGTGCTGCCGGTTGGCCGAGGACGCGGCGATGGTGTCCTCGTCGTCGCCCGGGTCGTCATCGCATTTGTCCTCGCGCTGTCACGCCTGGATCAACCCCCGACGAATCCAATGCGGTGCGGCACTGGTATTGCCAGGGATGCCCGGGATATAGCCTGGCTCGTCAACCCCCGCTGTCCGCCAACCGCGAGCCGTGCTGGCCGACACGCTTGCGGCCACCCGGGGGCGAACCACCGTGCTGGTCACCCACAACCTGTCCGGGCTCGACGGGGTCGACGAGATCCTCGTGCTCGGCACCGGGTCGGGAACTAAACCGGGGACACCGACGACTAACCCTCTGGGACGTTGCGCGACCGCAACCTGGGAGGGGATGGGCATGACAGTTGATGCAGAAGCAGAAACGACGTTTGGGATCAAGCCGGAGATGCGGCTCAAGTCCCTGGCGCAGAAGTATTCCCTGCTGGCCGGAGTCTTTTACCTGGCTTTGGCAGTGACCGGCTTCTGGACGGGTTCCAGCAGCGGTACCGGTATGAACGATATGCTTTTCGGTGTCTTCATGGTGAATCCGTTCCACAATTTCATCCACCTCGCCGTCGGACTGCTGTGGCTGATGGGGGCGTTCGTGCTCACCGCTGATGGGGCGGAGGGGCTGAACCTCGCGCTCGGCAGTTTCTGGGTACTGGCCACGGTGCTGGGTTTCCTCGGGTACCTCAGTGCGCTCGCCGTGATGAGTGGCACCACGCCGGACACCTTCCTGCACCTCGGGACGGCGGTGGCCACCCTGCTGTTCGGTACCGGCCTGTTGCGGTCATTAGGGGGCGGCGATCGAGCTGCGATCGCGTAAGCGCTGACCCAACGCCGTGGGTTCGCTCTAGAGCCACTGCTCAGGACACCACAACGAGCCTGAGGAGGCCGTCACATGGGGGACACCGCCGCTACCATTGAATACATCGTCACGGGGATGACCTGCCAACACTGCGTTTCGGCGGTGAGCCAGGGGATCGGCGCCATTGTTGGCGTCACCGATGTACAGGTCGACCTGGCTGCGGTCGACGAGGCGGGGTACGAGATGTCAGGCTGACATCTCAGCGGGTCGGAACCTGTCAAACTCGATGGGACATCAGGCGGCGCGGTTGTTGTGTGGTGTCTCCTCGGTTTCGATGGTTGTGGGGGGCTGGTTGATCCAGGCTGTGGTGGGCAGGGGTGGTGGTGTGG
>JBOHFK010000088.1:0-24586 GCA_050699635.1 Pseudonocardiaceae bacterium
AGGACGTCGCCAGCTACCTCACCGCGATCGGCGTGACCGGCGACGAACGGGAAGCCATCCTCGCCCTGGGCCGGCACGCGGGTGACCAGGACTGGCTGACCGTCGGCATCCCCGGCATCTCCCAGCAACTCGCCGGGACCATGGAGTGCGAGCGGTCCGCCTCGGCGATCACCGACTGGTCACCGCACCTCGTCACCGGCCTGCTCCAGACCTCCGACTACGCGCGAACGATCATCGGCGGTGGCGCTCTTCCCGCTGGCGAGGTCGAGGCGCGGGTACTGGTGCGCATGGGACGACGCGACGTCATCATGCGGAGCAACCCGGTCCGGCTGACCGCGTTGCTCGGCGAGGCCGCCCTGCACGAGCTGATCGGTGGACCTCGGGTGATGGCCGACCAGCTCCGCCACCTGATCAAGGTCGCCGAGTCGGACACGATCACCATTCAGGTCGTCCAGTCCTCCCAGGGCTGGCACCCAGGGCTGAACGGCCCGTTCGTGCTCTACGACTTCGATGGCGCGCCGTCCATCGCCCTGCTCGAACACCACCGGACCGGCGCGTTCGTCATCGAGCCGGACGACGTGGCGGGATACAAGGCTGCGGTGGGCAAGATCCACCAGCTGGCGATTAGCCCGGCCGACTCCCTCACCCTCATCACTCAGACAGCTCACGAATTGGAGGCTGCGACATGACCGAGATGCGCTGGCGGAAATCCAGCCGCAGTGGGGAAGAAGGCAACTGCGTCGAACTGGCCTGGCGGAAATCCAGCCACAGCGGCACACAAAGCAACTGCGTCGAACTGGCGCACCCACCGGGCGCGATCCGGGACAGCAAGGATCCCGCAGGCTCGGTGCTCCTGGTCCGCGACGTGCCGGCATTCCTCCGCGAGATCAAGCGAGGCCGATTCGACCCCCGCTGACCCGCCCCCACGACGAGCGGTGCTGATGCACCTCAATCGTCAGGCCGGGGGTCAAGTGCTGCGCGGCTCGTCCGTGAGGGCGTTGCCGAACGTTGGTCTGGTGGGGGTCGCCTCGGTGAATGCGTTCCACAGCAGGTTCAGTGGATGGTTGTTGGCGTAGCGCTGCCGTTCGCCTTTGCGGGCGAAGATGCCGGTGACGATCTCCAGGCGCGGTTGGTAGTTGTCGGCGAGGTTGATTTTGCGAAGGTTTCTGCCGGGCAGGCGTCCTTCGAGGGCGGCGTCGGCGACTCGTTCGGTGGTCAGTAGGCATCCGTGGAGCAGTTCGGCCGTGAGTAAATTCAGGCCGTAGGTGAGGGAGTCGATCTCGGCGATGACGTTGAGCACGCCGCGGTAGTCGGGTCCATACCAGCGGCCGAGAAACTGCGAGAGCAGCCCCGCGGTCGGTGCCAGTAGCGGCAGGTGGGGCAGCTTGGTTGCGGTGACCGGGGTGTCGGGGAGCTCGCGCGGGGTGAGGTTGGTGAGCAGGGCGACGCGTTCGCGGTGCCATTCGAGAAAGTCGTATTCGAGGACCGGTGGCCGGTCGTGTTCGGTGGCGAAGCTGCCGCAGACCATGTCGACCTGCTTGGCGTCGAGTTTGCGCCACAGGTCGCGGGTGCGGACATGCTCGATCTTGAGCTGTACGCCTCTGCGTTCGAAGTCCGTGCGCAACCTCGGCCAGATGGCGCCGAGGAACTCCACGGTGAATTCAGTGGTTCCGAAGGTGACGGTGGATCCCACCCGCCGTCTGCTGCGGTGCAGGCTCTCGGTCCAGGAGAGCAGGGTCCGGGCAGCCAGTTCCACGACCTCGACGCCGGACGGGGTGAATAAGAACTCCTTGCCTCGGCCCTGTTTGGCCACCAGCATCTCGCCCAGCAGGCGGGCGGCGATCTTGTTGAGGTTGTCGAGCTGTTTTTGCACGCTGGATTGCTCCCGGCCCAGCGCGCGTGCGGCTCGTTGGGCTGTGCCGGTCACGTGCACCACGGCGAGCGTGCGTAACTGGTCGAGGGTGATGTCGAGCATCTCGGCTGGAGCGCCCAGCAGGGTCGCCAGCAGACCGGCCGCATCGGTCTCGTCGTCTCCGCCGTTCGGCACCGCGCCTCCTCGTCTGGCATTGACTGACCCACCCTGACATGAGAATTGTTCGAGCGGGCAGTTGGGTTGTCGATGCTCGCAGCTCCACCTGAGTTGTCCCAAGAATGTTCGGTTGAACAATGCCAGTCACGATAGTGTGCTAACGGACATTAAATGAGGGGCCTTGCGCCCCGGTGCGCCACCCGCGTGCGCCGCACCAATGAGCTGCTCGCGAGCGCAAGGATGTGGAGGTTTCCTGATGGTTGGAGCCCGCAGCGTCGCTGGGGATGGTCTGGCCAGGTCCTGCTACTTCCGGACCACGGTGGATGCCCCGCACCGCAAGGCTTTGGTGCAGATCAACGAGGACTGCAATTTGCGGTGCGCTCATTGCTTCGTGGCCGCAACCCGGATCGGTCAGCAGATGCCGCTGGCCAAGGTGATCGACACGGTGATCCCACGCCTGGCCGGCTGCCGGGTCGGGCGGGTCACCCTCACTGGGGGCGAACCGACGATCCACCCCGAGTTCATGGCCATCGTGCGGGCCTTCCGGGCCGCCGGGATGGATGTCGGGATCTGCACCAACGCGACCACTCTGAACGACGATCAAGTCGGGGAACTCGCGGGTCTGGGTGTGCACTGCAACGTCTCCCTGGACGGCTTCGCGGCGGAGTCTCATGGCAAGTTCCGTGGTAATCGGGCTTGTTTCGAGGTCACGGTGGCCACGGTGGAGAAGCTCGGCGCTGCCGGGATTCTGCAGGGGCTGCTGTGCACTCCGAACACCCTGGCCCAGAACGAGGAGTACGCGCGGCTGTGCGAGTTCGCCCGCCGCAACGGGGCGCGTTATGTGCTGCTCAACCCGCTGGGCAGCATGGGCCGAGGGGTCAAGTCCCAAGACCGGCTGGCGAAGAGCGCCCTGCACATGCAGGAAATCTTCGAGCTGACCGCGCCGTGGGGCGGGCCTGACCTCGACATCGTGCACATCCGCTTCCCCAATACTGCGGGCCAGCCGCTGTCGGGCTGTGAGGCCGGCACGATTATCTATGTGTTCACCCCCGGCGAGGTGACCGTGTGCCCTTACCTGGTCTTCGCTGCCCGGACTCCGATCTCCCAGCACGCCGACACCGAGTTCATCGTCGGCAACATCTTCACCGATCCTGACCTGGCGCAACGCCTGGACGACTACCATTTCCACGATCGATACCAGGTCGGCGCCAACACCACCTGCGGTTCGTGCGCCCTGAACTCCGGCTGTGGCAAGGGCTGCCCGGCCGCGGTCATCGCCGCTGGCGGGCAAATCGGCGACGTCGACGCCCAGCAGTGCCCGGTCACTGTCGAGGGACACCGGCTGCTGCCGCTGATCCCGGCGTGACCGGCCCCATCGATGACCAACCTCGCCTGCCCGGAACGTTGATCGCCATCGACGGGCCGGGCGGCGTCGGCAAGTCCAGCGCCGTCACCAGAGCGGTCGAGCTGCTCACCGCGGCGGGCCTGCCGGTGCACGGCACCCGGCAACCCTCCCGGGGCCAGCTCGGCGAACTCGCCCGGCACGGCACCGACACCTACTGGGGCATGTCGTTGGCCTGCTTGTGCGCCGCAGATCGGCATCACCAGCTCGACACCGAGATCAAACCCGCCCTGCGGGAAGGCAGGATCGTTCTCTGCGATCGGTACGTCGCCTCCTCCCTCGTGCTGCAGGGCCTTGACGGCGTACCCAGCCAGATCGTGTGGCAGCTCAACCACGGCGTATACCGGCCTGACCTGTCCCTGATCCTCACCGGCGATCCCGCGGTGATCGATGCCCGGCTTCGGGCCCGTGGCGGGCACAGCCGCTTCGAGCGGGCCGCGGATAACAGCGCTCGGGAGTCCGCGCTCTACGCCCGCGCCGTGGCCGATCTCCAGGACACGGGCTGGCCGGTGCAGACACTCGACTGCACCACCGAGGGCCCCGGCATGGTTGCTGCCAGGATCGTGTCCCTCATCTACCGTGCCCTTGGCGAAAAGAGCCTGGTATGTCCCTGAGTGTGATCACCGTCAATGTCGGCGCTCCCTCGCCTGCGCGGGCACGCCGGCAACTCGAGTGGCTCGCCGCCCGCCCCGAGGACATCTTCGTGCTCACCGAGACCAAAGCCACCCCCGGCAGCCAGCTGCTGGCCCAGAGGTGTATCGCGGCGAACTACTCGGTGACCTTCCCTGAGCACGACCCTGGGGAGCTCGGCGTCATGATCGTCAGCAAGGTCGCCACCACCCCCGATCCGCTCACCGGAGCACTCAGCTACCTGCCGGCCCGCGCGGCAGGGGTCATCATCGGCACCTCGGAGGGGCCGCTGCGGGTGCTCGGCGCCTACGCCCCCTCGCGAGATGCGGCCCTCGAGAAGACCGAGCGCAAGAAGCGCTGGATCGAGGGCTTCCACACCGCGCTGGACGCCACGAAATCCAGCTTCCCCCTGCTGCTGCTGGGGGACCTGAACGTTCTGGAACCTGATCACCAGCCCGAACACCGCCAGCAGTTCGCGCCGTTCGAGTACGACTTCTACCGCGCCCTCACCGATCAACACGGCCTGATCGACGCGTTCCGGCACCTGCACCCTGATCGGATCGAGCACAGCTGGGCGCGACGGCCCGACCTCGGCTACCGCTACGACCACGCCCACTGCTGCGCCCAGCTCCTGCCGCTGCTCCAAGGTTGTGACTACGTCCACCAGACGAGGGCCGTTCTCGCGGACGGATCGAGGCTGACCGATCACTCCGGACTCGCCGTGCGCCTGGCCACGACACCGCTGCTAACCTCTGACCCCGCCACGGCGGCAACCGGCGAGCCCGGCTTGGAGCCAACCCTGTTCTGACCCGGGCGTTCGTGCTGGCCGCCACCGCCGACCAGCACGAAGGACCTTCCTGCATGTCCCACACCAGTATGATTCCCCGCCTCGGCGCCCGGGTCTTGCTGCTCGATCCCCTCGACCGGGTCTTGCTCATCCACGCCCTCGACCCCGACGACCCCGGCCATCACTGGTGGGAACTGCCCGGCGGCGGCCTGGACCGGGGAGAGGACCTGGCTGATGCCGCCCGCCGCGAACTCGCCGAGGAATCCGGGATCCTGCTCCGGGAACTGGGCCGCAAGCTGTGGGTTCGCGAGTCACGATTCCTCTACCGGGGTCGCGCCCACCATCGGATCGAGCACGTGTTCCTCGGCCGCACCCCTAGCACCCTGGCCCAGGTACCGCTGAAGCCCACCGAGAACGAGAAAGCCGGGCTGATCGAACGTCGCTGGTGGTCCGTCGCCGAACTCCGGCGCTGCCACGACAAGCTCCTGCCGGGCAACCTGCCCGAGCTGCTCGACGACCTCCTCGGTGACCGGCTCAGCGACAAGCCCCTGACGCTGGTCGGCTGAGCACTCCGGGACCCAGCGTCACCACGTCAGTCGTGACTGTCAGTGCCTCTTCGATCACGCAAGTAGCTGGTGGGAGGACGCGGGGTAATCATGGGCGGGATCTTTATCAGCTACCGTCGGGGTGGCCATATCGACGTGGTGTTGGCGCTGGGCCGCCGGTTGGTGGAAAGCCTCGGCTCTGAACAGGTTTTCCTGGACACCGAATCCCTACGGCCAGGTGACCGGTTCCCGGCAACCTGGAGAAGGCGGTGCTCGACTCTGCGGTGGTGCTCGCCGTCATCCACGCGCCGGGTGGTCATTGTTGTTCATGTGCGCACCGTTCCTGGCGGTTGCATTCGTCGGGATCTTTCGGTCCAGTATCAATTCTGTTGAACGTGATCTGCACAGCGCGCCGGTCGGCAAGTACCATACCCGGGCGGCGCTACCGGTGGTCGTCGTCACGTTAGCATGTCCGCTGGTGATCGCGGTGTCTCTGGGAAATGGGCTCGCCATCCTGATCACGGGGTTGATCGCATCCTTAGGTCTAATTTATGTCGCGAGCAAGACGCTTCGTAATGAGAAGACCGAGGATGAGCTGCGGATAAGTTGGGCGTACCGATTGCCCCCTCGGCTGCATCCTGCTGTGTTGCGGCAGGGGGCTGCGCTACTCGACGACCAGCTAAAGGAGTGGTGCCGTCCGCCGCCTGCTGTGGGCAGCGATCACCGTAGGTCTCGCCACTGCAACGGCCGTCGCGCTGCTTCGCACGGGGCATGCCTCATGGCGGGCCTTCTCGCTACTCGTCAGCGCGCTGGTGGTCAGCGGTGCCCTGTCCTGGGGAACCATGGACTTCGTTTACCGTCGGCATCGGTGGCAAGGCCGAACGGTAGCGGCCGAAATAACCCAAAACGTAGAAAAACTCCGCCGACGCTTGAACGATCTCCTGGTACCAGGACGTTAGCGGTCGCAAGGGTTCGGCTTGCGGTACGCCCGGGCTCACAGGCCGAGATACCGAGCGACGGCGCGCTCGACTTCGGCGAGCTCGTCTCGTTCGAGGTAGTGCACCGGGTCACCGATGATGTAGTCCGTGTCGATGCTGCGGATTTGGTCGACGAGGACCCTGGTCTCCAGTCCGTTGATCTCCATTGATGGGCGGAAGACGGCGGGCTGCGCAGTTGTCGAGGTGGGGACGATCGTCACGGCACTCCACGGCATTGAACTCGGGCTGAGCACCAGACCTAGGCGCTTGCCGCGCTGTTGATGGCCACGCTTGGCGTCATCCAGATCCACTCGGTAGACCGCGCCACGAATCACCACGCATCAGCCTCACCCGTCAAGTCTTCCCTCGCGAGGCGCTCAGCGTCGGATCGGGCGTGGGCGAGCCATACTTCGCGCTCGAGTAGCCGCAGCGCGCGGCGGATCACGTCACTGGTGCGCTCGTCAGGGCGCATCGCAGCCTTGATGATCCGCTCGTCCTCGCCGTTAGGCCGGAAGCCGATCGTGGTCGCCATGATCCAAAGAGTATCACCTGCGTTCTACAATTGTCGCGCAATTGTAGAACATCGTCACAGGACGCCATCAGTGACCTCTGATCACGCCTTGAGGCGGCGGACGGCTGCGCGGCCGGGGGGTTCGCCGGTGTCGGGGGGGATCGAGTCGGGGTCGATGGCGGCGGCGGCGTCGCCTGCGACTAGCGCAGTGGTGGGGTCCACCGTGCGTTTGAGCAGGGCTAGGGCGATGGGGCCCAGGTCGTGATGGGTGGCTACTGTGCCGACCCGGCCGACCACCCGCTCGCCGGCGCGTACCGGGTCCCCGGTGGTGGGCGCGTTCTCGGGGGACTCCAGGTGCAACAGGACCATCCGCCGCGGCGGGCGGCCCAGATTGGACACCCGGGCCACTGTCTCCTGCCCCCGGTAGCACCCCTTTTCCAGGTGCACTGCCCGGCCGATCCAGCCGACCTCGTGTGGGATGGTGCGCTCGTCGGTGTCGATGCCCAGCCGCGGGCGCAGCGCTGCGGCCCGGATGGCCTCACACGCCCAGCTGCCGGCCGGGGTGGCACCGGACTCGAGAAGCCGCTGCCAGACGTCGGTGAGCTCGCCGCGGGGCACCAGCAGATCCGTCCGGCCCGGGGTCACCCGCACGAACCCACCTAGTTCCCCGGCCCGTGCGATGACCTGATCAGCTGCCGGGCCCAGCAGCGACAGCACGGCCAGCTCCGCCGTCGCGTCCCGGGGCGCCACCTTCGACCAGAACACCATGGAGCTCAGGTAGGCCAGCAGCTCCGCGGCCCGGCCGGGTTCGGTGTCCAGCCACACCGTGTCGCCCACATGGGAGACCACCGCGTGGTGCTCGACGTGGCCTCGCAGGTCCAGCACCAGCGCCTCGGTGTGCTCGCCGTCGGCCAGCTCGAGCAGGTGCTGGGAGGTGATGGTGTGCAGCCAGCTCAGCCGGTCCTCCCCGGGCACGGCCAGGACCTCGCGGTTGGACCGGTCCACCATCGCGGCGTCGCGATCGGCGGCGCGCTGCTCACCGAGCGGGTCGCCGTAGTGCCAGGCCACCCCGGGGTCGGGAGAGTCCTCGGGCGGGGGCACCGCACCCGCCAGTTCCAGCAGAGGCGACCTCACGAGCCGTTGCTCTCCACCGCGGCATGCTCGGCGCAGCGCCCGGACAGCGCGAGGTGGCCGGGGTCCAGCACGAACCCGTGCCGTTGCCGCAATCGCTCGATGAGAATGCTGAGCTCCTCAGGTGGTACCTCGGTGATGCCCCCACAGCGGTGGCACACCAGATGGACGTGCTCATGCGCCTGGGTGGAGTAGGTCGGCGCGCCGTGCCCCAGGTGGGTGTGTCGCACCAGGTCGAGCCCCTCGAGCAGATCGAGGGTGCGGTAGATGGTGGTGATGTTGACCGCGGGTGCGACGCGCTGGACGTGCTCGCAGATCCGCTCCGGGGTGGCGTGCTGCAACTCCCGCACCGCGTCGAGCACAAGCTGCCGTTGCGGGGTCATCCGCATGCCGCGTTCATGCAGCGTGCGCCGCAGGCTGGTATCCACAACCACGATGGTAGCGCCACGCGCTGCATCCGGACCCCTACCCGAGCAGCCAACCGGACAGGAATTGTTGCTCCCAATCACGTTGCCGGACCCACCACCGCGCGGATAGCGTGCAGGCACACGGGAAAGGAGGTGGTCCAAGGTTGAATAGCTATAGGACTCGTGAGGTGGCTGTCAGCTAGAGCCGCCGACGGCCGTGGAAGGCCACCTCCTCCTGGACGGCGTTGACCTCAACGACGGCCTGCGAGAGGCGGCCGGCGAATCCAAGGCAGTCACCCGCCCCCGGGGGTTGTCTGAGCACTAGTCCCGCTCGGATTGCGCCGCACTGTGTGGCCAACCCCCCGGGGGCTGACTGCTGTTCGGGGGGACTTCTGGTGGGGTGCTGCTGGTGGGGTGCTGCTGGTGGGGTGCTGCTGGTGGGGTGCTGCTGGTGGGGTGACGGCCTCAGCCAGCGACCCGGTGCAGGCGGGCTGAGGCGTGCGGCTGCATGGGCTGGCCGACCATCGCACGTTGCTCGACGTAGGCGAGGTCGTTGCTTTCGACGATGCCGTAGAGGCGGTGCGCGCCGGTGACCTCCTTGGCCGAGGCACTTCGCAGCACCGCGTCGGTAGCCAGTTCCCACGAGGTCTGGTTTCGCGGACGCCCGTAGTACAGCTCCACGATGCCGGTCCCGTGGACCGCGAGCACCTCGACGGTGTCGTCGGCCTGGGGCCGCCAGAACCCGGTTTCCCGGGCCGCCGGCCGGATCACGTTGCCCTCCGCGTCGAGTAGCCACGCCCGCGCTTCGTAGCGCAGGAAGGGCCGCCCGTCGTGGCAGAACACCACCTGCTGACCGAACCGGTAGGGCCCGTCGATGGTCGGGTAGACGATCTCGCCCTCGCCGCGCCAGACACCGACCAGGGGCAGCAGCATGAGACAGTTCGGGTGCAGCTCGGGGCCCTCGCGCAGGTTCGCGGTGTCGCCGGGAATCGGCAGGTCGGTGAACTCAGGGATATTCCGCACGCCGGTGCGCTGCGCGCGCTCGGCCGCGATCCGCAGTGCCTCGTCGCCGTTCGAACTGCCAGGGGCTGCCACGCCCGGGATCATATGACCCACCCGGTGATCACGGTTTGGGTGTCATGAACGACATATCTTGTCGCCCAGCGCACCCAAGCCGTGATCACCCCGACGGGTCAACCCACTTGCAGCTGCAGCAGTTGAAGCTTGGAGTCCTCCAGCTCCACCTCGAAGACGCCGGCGGTGTTCGCGGTGAAGGCGACCGCCCCGGTGGCGCCCGCCGGGACCTTGGCCTTGCGGTCGTAGCCGTGCACGTGAATCTCATCGGCCACATCGCTGGTCACCGACACGATGACCGGGGTGCCCAAGGGCACCGCCACCCGGCCGGTGTCGCCGCTGGCTTTCCCGCCCCGAACCTTGATGTTGATCGTGTGCACGGTCGGCGCAGCCGGTGCCGCGGCCGCACCGGCTGGTTTCGCGCCGGGCGCGGCGTTGGCTCCATCCGATGCCTGCCCGCAGCCACTGAGTACTCCCACCGCGACTGCTCCCGCCGCCACCACAATCGCCACCCGACTCATCTACCTAACCTCCCCTGTTACCCGCTGCCCCTATCACCCACTGTGCGCGGGCCACCAGCCTGCCATGCGGCTCGCCGCTACGCGGTGGCGACGCGCTCGGCGGTGATCCGCCGGCGCACCGTCACCATTGCGCCTTGGCGGGGGATCATGGTCACGTGGCGGGGTCGCACCGGCTCGTCCGGGGCGGTGGTGGCCGACAGCTCCACCCGGCTCAGCACCTCGCGCAGCACCATGCGCATCTCCACCTGCGCGAAGGTGGCGCCCAGGCAGCGGCGTACTCCCCCGCCGAAGGGCATCCAGACTGCCGGGTCGGGCCGGGTCGCGGCGAAGCGCTGCGGCCGGAACTCGTCGGGGTCGGGGTAGTAACGGCTGCTGTGGTGCACCAGGTTGATGCTGGGAGCCAGGATGACGCCGGCCGGGATGCGGTACCCGCCCAGGTCCAGCGCGGCGGTGAGTTTGCGGCCGAACTCGAAGACCACCGGCCGCACCCGCAGGCTCTCCTTGCACACCGCGTCGAGCCACGCGTCGTCACCCTCGGCGGCGGCGCGCGCGGTGCGCGCCAGCAGGCCGGGATGGCGGGTCAGCCGCTCGAAGGCCCAGGACAGTGCGGTGGCGGTGGTGTCGTGCCCGGCCAGCAGCAGGGTGACGAGCTGGTCGGCGAGCTCCTCATCGCGCATCTGTGCCGGCGCGCCGTCCACGCTGCGCACCATCATCGCCAGGGCGTCAGTGCGCTCTTCGAGCTGCGGGTCGGCGCGGCAGCGGGTGATCTCGTCGTTGAGCAGCACCAGGGCCGCTGCCCGGCGCTCGGCGCGGCGTCGCCACATGCCGAACCGGAGCAGGAACTCCGGCGGCGGGATCAGTTCCACCGGCGAGCCGATCTCGATCATGGGCGGCAACGCGGTCCGCAGTGCGGCGAGCCGGCGCTCGTCGTGCACCCCGATGACGGTCCGCAGGATGATCTCCAGGGTGAGTCGCTGCATCCGGGGAAACAGCGGGAACTGCTCGCCCACCGGCCATCGCGCGACCTCCTCGGCGGTGATGGCGATCATCTCGGCGACCTGCCGGCGCACCGAGTCGCCGTGAAACGCCGGCAGCATCACCCCGCGGCTGCGCCGGTGCCGGTCCTCGTCGAGCATGAGCAGCGAGTTGCGCCCGACCACTGCGGCGAAGGGAAATGCCGCCTCCCCGGCATGGAAGATCGCCGGGTCCCCACGGGTCACCGTCCGGATGTCAGCGGCATCGGCCAGGAAGACCAGCGTGCCGATCCCGGGTATCCGGACAGTGAACAAATCGCCGTAACGGCGGTGGCACGTGTTCACGAACCGGATCGGATCCACCCAGATCAGCCCAGCCTGCACCACACCCGGCCACGGCGGACCCGGGGGCAACCTGCTCGCCATACGACGGCAATATACATCCCTACGGCCGCAGCCAGAGGTTTCCCCACCTGGGTCAATGTGGTCATTTGATGTAGGTGACCGGGCCGACCTGGAGTACCTGGTCCTCACCCCACCCGAACTTTGGTCTAACGGCGTCCGTCGTTCATCGGCTGCTGGCCAACTGGCCCGATCAACCGGGTCAGCTCAGACCACCACGGGTCGGGGAACCAGGAAGGGAACATCCATGAACTCAGCGTTACCTCGTCGACGGGTCGTCGCCGGGGCCATGGCAACCGGGCTTGCCGTGCTGATCGCCGGTCCCGGCGTTGGCTCGAGTATCGCTGCTCCGACGACGGCGACCCCGATCAAGCATGTGGTGGTGATCTTCCAGGAGAACGTCTCGTTCGACCACTACTTCGGCACCTACCCCAACGCGACCAACAGCAGTGGCCAGCGCTTCACCGCCGCCCCGGGCACCCCCGCCGTCAACGGTCTCAGTAGTGCTCTGCTCACCAGCAACCCCAACGGCGTCAACCCCCGACGCTACGACCCGACCAACATCAACGACGTGCTCACCTGCGACCAGGACCACAACTACTCCGACGAGCAGCGGGCTTTCCATGGTGGCGCGATGGACCAGTTCGTCGCCACGGTCGGCACCGGCGGCGGCACCAGCACGTCGGGTCAGCCCTGCGTCGCCGGGGATGTGATGAACTACTACGACGGCAACACGGTGACCGGAATGTGGAACTACGCCCAGCACTTCGCGATGAGCGACAATTCGTTTGACACCACCTTCGGGCCGTCCTCACCCGGCGCGATCAACCTGGTCTCCGGTGACACCGGCGGCGTCGACCAGGCCCACATGGTCAACAATCCCTCGGTGGCCAGTGCCGCCAAGCCCAATGCCGACCTCACTGCCGACGGCCAGGGTGGCTTTTCGCTGACCAGCGACGCGCAGCCTTACTGGGACGACTGCTCCACCCGCGACGCGGTAGCGATGAGCGGTCAGAACATCGGTGACAAGCTCAACACCGCCGGACTGTCCTGGGGGTTCTTCGAAGGCGGGTTCCGCCCCACCACCTCCTACCCCGACGCGCTGGCCGCCACCGGCAACAGCGGTCAGCCCACCGCGACCTTCATGCCCGACGAGTTCAAGAACGCAGGCTTCCAGAACTCCGTGCCGCACTCGTCGAACTAGGGCATCTGCAACGCCGTTCACCCGATCGGGCAGGGGCTGGCCAGCCCGCTGACCCCAGGCACCGGGCAATACGGCTACAAGGATGACTACATCCCGCACCACCAGCCGTTCAACTACTACGCCTCGACAGCGAACCCGCATCACCTCACGCTGCCCGCCGACACCAACGGCACTGTCACTCCCGCGTCGCTGGCGACCATCGGCACCGACACCCAGCACTACGGCGTCAACGGTGCTCCACAGTTCGACACCCCCAACCACCAGTACGACATGAGTGACTTCGACCAGCTCGTCGCCGGCATCAACCACGGCGACCTGCCGCCCACCGCGCTGCCCGCGGTCAGCTTCTTGAAGGCACCGGGCTACCAGGATGGGCACGCCGCCTACTCCAACCCACTCAGCGAGCAGCAGTTCGTCGCTGGCGAGATCAACGCCCTGATGACCACACCCGACTGGCCCAGCACCGCGGTCGTGGTCAGCTACGACGACTCCGACGGCTGGTACGACCACGCCTACAGCGGCATCACCAACACCTCACAAGGCTTCGCTGACGCTCTCACCGGCACAGGGATGTGTGGGAACGGCACGACACCGCTGGCCGGCCAGCAGGGCCGGTGCGGCTACGGCCCGCGGATGCCGCTGCTGGTCATCTCGCCCTGGGCCAAGGCCAACAGCGTCGATCACACACTCACCGACCTGAGCTCGATCCCCCGGTTCATCGAGGACAACTGGGGACTCGGACGGATCACCGGCAGCTTCGACAGCATCGCCGGTTCACTCAACGGCCTGTTCGACTTCGCTCACCCACAGCCGCCCAACGCCCGCCCGCTGCTCCTCGACCCGATCACCGGGCAGGTCGGGGCCACGGCCACTCACACCACGCTGCAGGTGGCTCCGAATCCCGGATTCCAGGGCATCCCAGAGATCCTCATCGCGACGGTCGCTCCCTTCAACGCTGCTGGCACCGTCCAATTCAAGGACGGAACCAACAACATCGGCGCCCCAAAGCCGGTAACAGGCGGTATAGCAATATCGACCACGCCGCCGCTCGCCATCGGCACGCACACGCTGACCGCGGTGTTCACTCCCACCAACCCGGCAGCCTTCGGTTCATCAATATCACCACCTGCGACGCTGACCGTTAGAAAGCTCTTCTAGATCGCCGAGGTTCCCGCACGGCGCCGAGCTGTGCTCTGCCGGTCAGGGCACGGCTCGGCGTCCTCGGCTGGGTATCAGGGCGCCGAGGGTGTGTAGCTGGCCGGCAGCCGGGCGATGGCGCCAACGAGAAGCTCGCCGGGCATGTCCTTGACCACTGATCGACGTCCGTCCCTACGAGCCGCGTTATCACTCGTCCAGGCGACGCCTGGACATGCGTGGAACACACTGTTTCGCACGCGCTCACCACCCCGAAACAGACCCGTTTTCGGCGGTCAGAGGGGGTGCGCCGTCGGCGCGATGGTGCGCCGCTGCCCCTGCTGCAAGCGCTCAGTCCCCTGATCGGGAGGTAGCCCACATGGTTGTCATCGAGGTCCGCAACGCTGAGCTGATGGAGACCGTGACCAACGAAGCCAAGCGCCTCGACATCACCAACGGGGCGATCGTCACCCTGATCGGCGCCGTGGACAGTTTCACGATCTCCACCATGCCCCGACATGACGCCACCAAGGACATCATCACCGACTACTCCCTACCGGCCGAGATGACCGGTAGCGGGGAGATCGTCGACGGCACGGTGCACATCCACGCTGTCATGGCCATAGAAGGTGATCAAGCAGTCGCCGGTCATCTGCACCGCGCAGAGATCGGAACGTTCTTCGGCCGCGCCTACATCATCTCCTCCTGAGGTGCTGGACCATGACTCATCCAGGCAGTCCGTAGGGCAGGCCGGCGTCGATCTCGATCTCCAGCAGCCGGTTGTACTTCGCCACGCGCTCGCCGCGGGCCGGCGCTCCGGCCTTGAGCTGGCCGCACCCCGAGCCCACCGCAGCCAAGTCCACAGTGGAACACCGGCGGAGGTGGCCAGGGTCCGGGCCACCTGGTGGGGCACAACGGCGCGGGCAAGTCCACGCTGCTGCGGCTGATGGCCGGGATCTACGAGCCCACCCGGGGCGCCACGCGGATCACCGGCAAGGTCGCCCCGATCTTCGACCTGGGCGTCGGTATGGACCCGGAGATCTCCGGCTACGAGAACATCATCATCCGCGGGCTTCCTCGGCATGACCCGACGGCAGATGGACAAGCGGGTCGACGAGATCGCCGAGTTCACCGAGCTCGGCGACTACCTGTCGATGCCGCTGCGGACCTACTCCACGGGAATGCGGGTGCGCCTGGCGCTGGACGTCGTCACGAGCCTCGACCCAGAGATCCTGTTGCTGGACGAGGGCATCGGAGCCGTGGACGCCGCGTTTCTGGACAAGGCCAACGACCGGCTGGGCGGCCTCGTGACTTCTCTCCCATCGAGATCGTAGTACCTATCTCACTGTCAGTGAGGTCCAGGGAAGGACCCTCGTGGCGTGCAGAGGTGCCATCACCGGCAACTTCTCGCCCAAAGTTGCCGTGATGGCACCTCTGCAACGGATCCACCCATATCTTCGGTGGGCAGGAGCGAGGGAGGGTTGCCAACTGTTCCGCGGAACCGGCCGGGGACACCGGCGCGGTCAGGCTTGCCGGGGCCGGATCCGAGCGAGATCGGGTCGGCCTGCGAGGAGGTGCAACGTATCGAGGTGGGCACGCTCCTCCTCGCTGACGATGAGGTCACGGTGGATTGCCTTCTCGCTTGAGCGCGTAGGCCCGCATGTCCTCCGACGCCCGCCGCAGTGCGATGGCGAGGCCCCGGACGAGGGCTCGGCCGCGATCGAGCGATGGCCCGACGCCGAGTACGGCCGCCACGTGGTGCACGCACAACGGGGGGACCTCCGCGCCGGTCGCCGGGGCCCCACCCGATGCGGCGCCGGCGACCGCGTCTCCTTCCGCCTCGCGCAGCGCGGCGCAGACCGGGCACGCCAGCGTCCGCTGATCGAGGTCGGCCACCCCGCGCCACAGTTCGGCGACGGTGGTGGACCGCCGCTCGATGGCCTGCAGCGTGCCGGCTGCCGACTCGGCGAGCCGGCTCGGTGCGGTTCGCATCGGCCGTCGATCGAATGAGTGGGTCACGAAGAAGACCTTGATACCTGTCTCCAGCAACACCCGGACGATGGACGTCGCGATTTCTGAACCTTCCCTCTCGTTGGTCGAGGCGAATGACTCGTTCAACAGCACCATGCAATTCGGGCCAGCAGTTCCATCAGGATGTCGTCGGCGTGCCGGTAGTGCAGCGAGTCCACCCACAACCGGTACATCACGCTGGACCGGCCGCGCAGCGCCCGGGGTATCGCGACGTAGCCGCCGATGCCGGCCTCGGCCAGGGTGAACAGCACCGAGGCGACCTCACCCCTCGGGCAGGTCGGCGAGCTCGGCCCAGGCCCGGGCGCCGAGGCCGTTGCCGAACCCGGCAGTCGCCCCAGCGATGTCTGAACTAACGCCTCACCGCGACAGATCACCTAGTTGTTTTTCAGCGGGTCCTTAACGGCTTGCCGGAGCAGGTCGACGATGCCGAATTGGCCATCGTGGGGGGCTCCGAACTGGCCCGCCTTCGGTTGGAAACCCGGTTGAGCGACAAGGTAGGACTGGGGGTCTTCGAGGAGAAGGCCGATGAAGACTTCGGCTACGATCCTGCCCCCCACGGGCCCCAACCTCTGACCCTGCTCGATCAGTTCGGCTTCCTTGAGAATGTAGTACCACAGCGGAGTATTGTCCGCGAAGACGGCGGTGAGACGAGCCCTCAGATCTTCGGCGATGACAGGAACACTCTCATCATCGGTTCCATCGAGACGCTTGTACGCCGTGCCGATGGAGAATGGGAAGTCGGGGTTGCCGCTGCTGATGATCAGCTCTTCCGGGACACCCATGGCCCGTGCCACGTCCTGGCCGGTGGGCAGGCCAAGGACCTTGCCGCGTTTGAGATTGCGCTCGGCAAGGGATAGGGGACCGGAGGTCACGACCGACGGCGGCAGGCTGCCAAGGCCCGCCGATATCTGGGTGTCGATCGCCCGCGCTGGTTGCAGTTTCTTCGCGAGATCCGGATCAGCAATCTCCGGAAAGTCGAAGAAGCGGAACCACGCCAGGCGATGTTCGGCGTCGAGTGGCTTGCCGCCCCGCAGGTCCCGGCCCGCAGCAAGGTCAAAGATGGGGAATTTCCCATTCCCAGCGGGGGTATCATCTTTGTCACTGAGCTTGTTGAGGCTATAGCTGAAGCGCACCATGCTGTGACCGAAGCGGTAGGCTGCGACGGAGAACTCGACCGGAATGAATGGCCGGTTTCGCGGCCGGAAAAACCTTAGGTTGCCGTCCCACTGTATGACCGTACCGGTCCGGGGATGCCTTACCGGAACCAGGATTTCGTTTACCAGGTCTTCGCCGACAACCTTGGTCAGGAAATCGTTGACAACCATCCACTGGTAGTGGAACCGTACGATGCGACTCGCGGTGTCGAAGCTCCCGCTAGCTCCGAGATCATCAACCACCGAGTTGTGGTACTTCTGGAACGCCAGCTGCAGGTTCGCGATGTTGGAGTTCTCGTCGTTGCGCGGGTCACCGATGACGGCGGTGCCCTCCGAGTTACGCTGGAGATCGTCGTTCGGCTCGTCGAAGAGTAGGTGCTTGTGGTCCCGCTGGTAAAAGAACACCTCATCACCGGGCCCGCTGCCGTAGACGTTGTCCAGATCGAAACGGGGGGTCCGGAAGTCGCGCAGGGCGTCGGGGTCATTGATGCGGTCAAGTTGGGACACCGGATCGAAAGTGAGGTCGTGGTCGAGAAACTGGGCAAGGTAGGTGAATCCCGCCGACAGGTCCTGGTGAATGTTCGAGGCTTCCTCAGCCCCCGCTATGTCATGACTCTGCTCGATCGTCGTTGCCGCCAGGGCCACGAGGTCAGCATCATCAGGGGCGAATGCGGGCAGGTTTCGAAAAAGGCGACCGAATCGTCCCTCGTGCAGCTGCGACCGAGGCGGGGTCATGAGGCCCCGGGGAACCGCGCCGTGACTGACCGTCATATTATTTCCCTCTCCTGCGTTTTCCCGATCACGTTTAGTCCTCAGTGCCGCCGGGGGAGTGCCTTCACGGGAAACACCGCGGAGACAAGGTGGCGATCATATAGTCAGAGCCCTGGTCCCCATGATTAGATACGATGTCCAATACGACTTTCGAGTGAATGTCACCTCGTGACGGGCCGATCACGCGAGGTGACGACCCAGCCTCCTGGTAATTTGGGCCTCTTGGTAATTTGGGGCATAGGCGCCGACTAATTCGATCTCTCTTCTTTGTCCGAAACATGGGCCACCCGGGCGTGATCACCCCAGATCCGCGCGCGGGCTTGTCCCCAACCCCCGGCCGCCTTGCCGATCAGGAGCTTGTCGTCGGGGAGCGCCGGCAAGCCGCTGCTGGTCCCACCACTAACCCGCTGGCGGCCAGCCGGGCGATCCCCAGCTCACGCGGATTAGTGGATCACAGCATTGGACATTTCCGCTCCTCGGTGAATAATTCGGTGCACAGCCTGCCCGCCCGGCGTAGGCAGTCGTTTTCCGGCTTATTTTCGGGGTTGCCCTGAGGACAGTGCTGTCAGCACGCCCCTGTGGTTCCTCTATTTTCAGGGGCTGCCCCGACGACAAAGACCGGGCTCCCGTCGACACTGGATAGCAATGGACCGGCGAGCGCAACGGATAGCGTCGCCCATATCCCGGTCCATTTTTTAGATCTCGTTTCGGCAAGGAGGATGAGCATGCCTGCCAAGACTTATCTCGACGACGTGGCGCCATCGGTACGCCCAAGCGCACCTGCTGAAGACACCAATACCGGCGTTGCGCAGCAGAAAGAACTGGCCACGCCGACGTGGCTCACCGCAATCGAGGACCGGGAAGCCGCCATTCACCGCTGGCTGATGCGTAATAGTTTGTACGCGTTGCGCGTCAGCATGGGAGCGGTGATACTCGGATTCGGCATCCTGAAGTATTTCCCCGGCGTGAGCCCAGCGCAGGATCTGGTGCTGGCGACCACGCACATGCTGAGTTTCGGGCTGGTACCCACTATGGTGCCCGGCGGTGTGGCGATGACGTTGGTCGCGACACTCGAGTGCCTCATCGGCGTGTTGCTGCTCAGTGGGTGGTGGCCTCGGCTGGCCGTGCTGCTGCTGACAACGTGGCTAGCCGGCATCCTGTCGCCAGTGCTGCTCCTGCCCGGGCGGATATTCGCCGGACCGCATCACATGCCTACGCTGGAAGGCCAGTATGTCCTCAAGGACGTCATCCTGGTGGCCGCCGCTATGGTGATCGCTACCACGATCCGGGGTGGTGCTCTCACCGATCGTGAGAGTTATTCACCCAGAAACAGATAGCCTGTTGTGGGGCGGGTCCTGCCTACCCCACAACGCAGACCCGGAAGAAATCACAGTGCCGACGGTAATTCATTCGCCGTCATCCGGCGGTATTGTACGTTCGGATAACTGCCAACGATTACGGATGCCAACCTTCCGGTAAACGTGGCCGAGGTGGGTTTCCACGGTCTTGATGGAAAGATGGAGTTGCTGGGCGATCTGCCGGTTGGACCGGCCGGCCTGCGCCAAGCGGGCGACGCTAGCTTCCTGCGGGCTTAGCTCGTTGGGCCCCAGGGTGCTTGTGCGCCCGCCAGCTCGCCGCCACTCAGCACGCGCGCGCCGGGCATGCCAGCTTGCCCCGCAGCCCTCTGCGATGCGCAGTGCTTCAGCAAGCAACGGCCGTGACCGCATGGTCTCGCCAGCCTGGGTCAGAAATGCCCCATAATCGGTGAGGAGCTGGCTCCGGGTCAACGGCATCGGTAGCTCGGCGTGCAGGTCGAGCGCTTGGGCGAAGGATTCCTCGGCTTGGGCCCGGTTTCCGGAGTGCTCCGCCAGGGCCGCCTGACCTGCCGCGACGACGACTTTCGGCCACCGGCTGGGCAGTGCCGCGGAGTGCTGGGACACCCAATCCAGGACACGCTGCGCGTCGGTATCACGGCCACTGGCAAGGTAAGCCGCGACCGCCTCAGCTGCCCACGGCAAGTATGCAGGGTCCACCTCCCCGGTATCGTCAGCCCACCGCTCGAGCCGGGTGAACAGCGCGCATGCGGCCGCGGCATCGCCTTGGCGGCGGGCGAGGGCCCCCCGCACGTAGAGCAGTAGCCCATCGGTGCGATGCAGGCCGTCACGGCGGTTGATCCGGTCCGCGAGTTGCTCGCAACATCGTGCGGCGTGTTCCAGCTGTCCTTGCTCAAGCAGGACCAACGCCCGGAAAGTCCTGGCGAGCGGAGACCAGTGCGGGAAGAGAAGCTCCGCGAGTTCGACGAGCCGATCCACCATGACGCTTGCCTCAGCCAGCCGGCCGAGCCGGCAGAGACCATCGATCCACGCCACCCCGGCATACACCAAAGCGGTGGGCTCGCACCGGCGTTCAGCAGAATTCAGGATCTCGGTGAGGAGCCGCTCGGCGTCAGCGAAACGCTCCGCTTGAACCGCCAGAATGGCGTAGCTGAGGGCCGGGTTGAGGTACGTGTGCCGTTCCATGATCCGCACACGGGGGATGACCTCCACCCGGCTCGCGCTGGCTGCCGCGGCCGCGAGACCATCGGGGTTGCCGCTCCGATAGGCGATCGTGCCCCAGGTAGCTTGCGCTGAAACCTCCATTGTCCCGCGTGCCATGGCCAGGTTCATGGCACGGTCCGCCCACGGCAGCGCCTCCCGGGGGCCGGAAAGGGTCAGCTGATGGCATGCCTGATCAAGCAGGGCACCTACGGCCAGCGCGGGATAATCTTGCTCGGCGAGATCTGCGGCTGATCGGTAACAGGCGCTCGAACGATCAACCTGGCCAGCGAAGAAGCTGGCCTGCCCCAGGTGACGCAGCACCGCGACATGGTCTGCGGCCGGCAATTCCGGTAGGTGCAGCATCCGCTCGTAGACAGTCACCGCCTCCTCACTGGCACCATCGGCGGCCAGCGCGGCACCCACGTCGAACAGCATTTCGGCAGACGCGGTCTCACCCGCGAGCCGGATCGCATTGTCCAGATGCTGGCGGGCGGCGCGGACGGCCCCGGCCCGCAGCGCCACGCGCCCCGCCCCCGCGACTGCGGCCACCGCCTCGGGGTCGCCGGCCAGCTGACCGGCTACCGCGTGCTCCGCCGCCTCGGCCGGATGAGCACCAGAGGCGACTAAGGCGCGGAATGCGGCCACATGCAGATCCCTGCGCCGCGGCGGGGCAATAGCGTCATAGACGCCTTGCCGGATCAGGGCGTGAGTGAATCGGGCCCATCCATCATCGGCTTCAAACAGCAGCCCGCCCTGGAACAGCCCATCGATTTCAGCAGCGGCCTCGGGAGTGGCCAGCCCGGCCACCTCCGCCGCCAGGGCCACCCGGAACCGGGTACCGAATACGCTCGCGGCCTGCAGATAGAGCCGCCCAGCCACCCCGACCCCGGCGAAGCGAGTGACCCAGATGTGCCCATCCGGTAACCGGCCACTTCGGCGTAACTCAAGCGCGACCTGCTCGACCAGCAACGGATTACCTGAACACAGCGTGATGGCCTGATCCATCACCTCGTCGGGAACATCCCCGCCCGCCCGGGAATGCAGTAACGTGCGGGCAGCTACCGCACTCAGCGGGGCAAGCGGCCGGATCTCGGCCATCCCCTGCGCGGCCAGATCCTGGGCCGACGTCAACGCCCCCTCGGGCCATGGCCGGGCCGTGGCGACCAGCGCCACAGGAAGCGAGGCCACGCGACGGCAGATCAGATGGATCGCGGTCAGCGAGTCCAGATCCGACCAATGCAGGTCATCCAGAGCCAGCAAGAGCGGGGCAACCGCCGCGTCCTGTACCCCGCGCAGAATGTCATAGAAACGGGCCTGCGGTGTGGTTTCATCCCCTGCACCGGCATCACCGCCCAGCGCACGGCGGCCCCCCGGCATCTGCGCATCAAGGATCTGGTCGAGAGCCTGGCCGATCAGACCGAACGGCAACACCGACTCCACCTGGTCGCCTCGCCCGATACCGACCGTGAACCGCTTGCCAGCCGTGGCGATCGCACGCTCGAGCACAGTGGTTTTGCCCAACCCGGCCGGTCCCACGACGAACAGGGCTCCACCACGGCCCTGGTCGGCGTTCCGGAGGAGCTGGTCCAGCGCGCCCAGCACGTCCCCACGCTCGGCTATTCCGGTGATGGCTGGGCTGCCTCCGATCATGGCCATGCCCACCCTCCTCGCACTTGCCCAGCTCTTTACCACCAGCTATCACAGAGAAGGAGGCACGAAACGCCAGTTGCGTACAGAACCCTCATGACAATCGCGTGAACTGTGCACTTCCCTCTTGTTAGCCAGCGGATGGAGAGAGTCTTGCTTCGATATTCGCAAGGACGGTTGTTGCGCGGCGGCGTGATCGCCCAGACTGGTGCCACAGGCGATGGGGCTCGCCTCAACTGCGGCGCTGCGACCGCTGATGGCCTCTACCGCACCACTCCGTGCCCGCGGCGCGGACCGGTAGAGGAGGCCCCCAATGAGTCCAGACCCGCCTGTGGTGCTGCGCTGCGCCACGATCGTCTTCCGCGATGCCGAGGTCCTCGTCGTCCGCCGATCCGCCCCGGCGACTGGGTGTTGCCAGGTGGCCGACCGCGCCCGGGGCAAGGAGCGCTGGCCTGCGCCCGCCGGGAGGTCGGCGAGGAGACCGGCCTGGACGTGCACCCCGGCCGGTACGCGTTCGTGCTGGAGACCATCGACCCGAGCGGTGAGCAGCGCGTCATCGAGGTGGTCTTCCTCTCGACGGACCGGCCGACCGCCCGGCCCGTCGGCTCCGAACCCGGCATGGAGCCGGGTTCATCGCGTTGAGCCGCCTCGGTGAGGTTGACCTACGGCCCCCACTGGCAGGTCACATCCGGGCGCTGCACGCGAACCGGCACTATTCGACGGCGCCCTATCTGGGCAACCTGTGGCGGCCTGCGGACAGCGTGCTGGAGCGATGATGACCGGCCCCACGCACTACTGCGATCCTGCTACTCGCGCGTGGCCTTGGCGGCCTGCTCGAGGGCAGATCCTTACCGCCCGGGCGCTGCTGATCTTCCTGGTCGGCACCCGTCGCAAGCTGGCCAGGCCGTCCTGATCGTCTCGTGCCGTCACGCCGCCTATCACCACGCCCCCACGCTTGTGGCGCGAAATGATTGTGGAGTGCACGGGTCATCGAGCCCTGATACCACGTGGGGCCTCACGCGGAGTCCGCGAGCATCAAGGCGGCGCGCTGGACCAGTCGGCGCTCGTCGGCGTAGGCCAGCCGGGCCGGCAGATCAGCCAGCAGCACCCAGGCCACCTCGGTGACCTCGTGGTCGGCACCGGACAGCTCCCCGCCCACCGCGCGCAGCAGGAAGTGGTGCACCGTCTTGTGCACCCGGCGATCCTCGGCGACAAACCAGTAGTCGATGCTGCCCAGGACGGCCACCACCGCGCTCTCGATCCCGGTCTCCTCGGCCACCTCGCGCACGGCCGCCCGCTCTACGGTCTCGCCTGGCTCGACGTGACCCTTGGGCAGCGACCACAGCAGCCGGCCGCGCCGATCCAACCGACCGATCACCGCAGCTCGCCCGGTCTCGGTGTCCACCACCAGGCCGCCCGCTGAGGTCTCGGCCACCGTGTGCATCCGATCGGCCCGACGTTTGCCGCCGGCCTGACCAGGCGCCTTCCGCGCGCCCTTGTCACCACCGGACCTGCTCACGCCAGCCCGGCCACGACGGCGAGTACCGCGATCACGGCGATGAGCATGTAGGCAAGGTAGGCGTCGAGCCGGCCGTTCTGCAGCCGCTTCGCGGTGCGCACAGCCAGCAGCAGCGGTCGGTGCAGGGGGCGGAACAGGAACCGCTCGACCACCTCGACCACGTCGCTGGTGTAGCCCAGGTGCGCTCCCGCGGCGTCGCGGTGCGGGTCGCCGGTGCGCCCGCCGGTCTCCCGTTCCAGGACGGTGAGCTCGGATCGGGTGAGCAGCAGGTTGGCCAGCACCTTGCGGGTCGGGTTGGCGAACCCGAAGGGGGTGTACTGGTTCTCGCCGGTCACCCCGCCGGTGGCCGAGCGCCAGGCCGGGACCCGGCGCACCGCGAACATCCGGCCGCGCCCGAAGGCGACGCTCAGGCCCAGCACGCCGAGCAGCAGCACCGGCATGACGACGATGAGCCAGGACGGCGACAGCGCGGAGAACTCGGAGTAGACCGGCTGGAGCACCCATTCCGATTTCAGGGCCCCGGCAGCCACATCCCGCCCCACCACGGGGTCCAGTCCGGCGATCAGCACTCTGATCCACAGTGGCGCGACCGCGGCCACCCCGACGCAGCCGATCCCCAGCAGGGCCAGGCCGGTAACGCCCAGCGGGCCGGCATCGCGGTTGCGGGTCGCGTCGGCGCCTTGGCGCGGACCGAGCACGATGAGCCCGACGATCCGGACGAAGGCCACCGCGGCGAACCCAGCGGTGATCGCGACCAGGGCACCGGCCAGCGCCAGCGGCAACGCGTAAACCAGCCGGCCGATCCGGAACTGCTGCATGAGCGACTCGAGCAGGAACCACTCCGAGACGAAGCCCACCGTCAGCGGCAGCCCGGCCAGGGTGAGCGCGCCGATGGCCAGGCCGGTGCCGCTGGCGGGCAGGCGATGCCCGACGCCGCGCAACGCCTCCAGTTCGGTGGTGCCGGTGGCGTCCTCGATCCCAGAGGTGGCCGAGAACAGCAGTGACTTGGCCAGCGCGTGCGCCACGGTCTGCAGGGTCGCGGCGAGCAGACCCACGGCGACCAGCGGCGGCCGGTCCACCGCGGCCCCGACCAGGGCGACGCCGTACCCGACGCTGATCAGGCCGCCGTTCTCGATGCTGGAATACGCCACCACGTCGGCCAGGTCGGTCTGCACGGTGGCGTGCGCGATGCCCAGCAG
>JBOHFK010000089.1:0-24473 GCA_050699635.1 Pseudonocardiaceae bacterium
TCGACGCCGGCACTGTCGAGTTACCCGCGCAGGTGGGTCTGGCGTTGCGCGGCGATCAGCCACTCGGACCAGTTGAGTTGGATGAGCCGGCGCTGCCCACCCGACGGTGTGATCGGTCGCTGGTGGACTCCACCTCCGCGGGCGCGGTCCTTGATCTGCTGCGCCACACCGAGAGGCTGCTCGCCGAATGGTCGGCAGACCCTCCCCCGGTGTTACGTTCCGGCGGCCTGGGGGTGCGGGACATCCGGCGGACCGCCCGCCTGCTGGATCTCGACGAGGCGACGGTCACGATGTTCGCTGAGGTCGCCGTCGCTGCTGGGCTGATCACCGGGACGGACGAGGGGACGGGCCCGCCGCTGTGGTTGCCCACCGTCGCCACCGACTCGTGGCTCGCCGCCCCGCCCCAGCGGCGCTGGGCCGTGCTGGCGCACGCCTGGCTGGAGCTGCCCCGGCTGCCCGGGCTGGCCGGGACCCGGGACGACAAAGATCGTCCGCTTGCGGCGCTGTCCCACGAACTGCGCCGGCCCCGCGCGCCCGCTGCGCGGCGCCGGATCCTCGGGGTGATCGCCGAGCTGCCGGTCGGCCAAGCGCTCCAGCACGTGGCGGGGCTCACCGCCGTCCTGGCCTGGCGGGCACCGCGGCAGGACGGGCACCGGCGCGACGAGGTGGTCGGCTGGGCCGTCCAGGAGGCCACCATGCTGGGCGTGCTGGCGCTCGGGGCGCTGTCGTCAGCCGGCCGGGCGTTGCTGCGCGAGGGTACGGCCGCCGCGGCGGCGGCGCTGCTCGCCGCGTTGCCCGAGCCGGTGGATCACGTGGTGGTGCAGGCTGATCGTACCGTGGTGGCACCGGGACCGCTGGAGCCCGAACTGGCCAAGGAGATCGGGCTGGTGGCAGACGTCGAGTCGGCGGGTGCCGCCACCGTCTACCGGGTCACCGAGGACACGGTGCGCCGGGCGCTGGATGCCGGTCGCAGCGCCGCCGACCTGCACGAGTTGTTCCGAGCCCGGTCGGCGACCCCGGTGCCCCAGTCGCTGAGTTACCTGATCGACGATGTGGCGCGGCGGCACGGGCGGTTGCGCGGCGGCGACGCCGGCGCCTTCCTGCGTTGCGACGACCCGGTGCTGCTCACCGAACTCCTGGCGCATCCGGTCGCCGCGCGCTGCGGGCTGCGCCGGCTGGCGCCTACCGTGCTGGTCAGCTCGCTATCGCTGGTGACGCTGCTCGACGAGGTGCGCGGCGCCGGCTTCCTCCCGGTCGCCGAGGGCGCCGACGGCGAGGTGGTCGATCTGCGCGCCGGCGCTCGCCGGGCCAGGGTCCGGGCCGAGCCGGTCCGCAGCCCCACCGGGCCACCAATCCCGTCGGCGGAGCAGCTCACCGCCTTGGTAGCGACGGTGCGTGCCGGTGACGCCGCAACCCGCACCGGACGCCGGCCCGCGGTGGGTTCGGTATCCACCACTATCGCCACACTGGAATTGCTGCAAGACGCCGCCCACGCCGGGCGCAACGTCTGCATCAGTTACGTGGACACCCACGGCGTGGCCAGCACGCGGATCGTCCGCCCAGTCAGTGTCGGCGGCGGCATCCTGCAAGGAATCGACCGGGGCGCCGACGAACTACGCCGCTTCCCCCTGCACCGGATCACGTCCGCCGACCTCATCCGGGACTAAAACGCTAGGGGCGGGCGGCGTTGTGGAGTTGGGCACGGAGCTCGGGGGTCAGCAGCGCGCCGGCCCGGTCGACCAGGAGGGTCATCTCGTAGCCGATCAGGCCGATGTCGCAGCTCGGCGAGGCCAGCACAGCGAGACTGGATCCGTCACTGATCGCCATGGTCAAGACGATGCCGCGTTCCATCTCCACGACGGTCTGCACCACCCCGCCCGCCTCGAAACAGCGGGCCGCTCCCTGGGTGAGGCTCACCAGACCCGAGGTGACGGCGGCGAGCTGATCAGCGCGGTCCATGGGCAGTCCTGAGGACCCGACCAGCAGCAGCCCATCGGCGGAGACCACGACAGCATGCGCCACACCGGGCACCTGCTGCACGAAGCTGTCCACCAGCCAACCGAACTGGCCGGGCTGAGCAGACTGGGCAGATTGGACGGGCTGGGCAGATTGGACGGGCTGGGCGGCCTGGGCGGGGTACTGGCGCGCCGGGATAGTCACTGCTGATGCTCCTCAGAGGGTCCGTACTCGACGTCGAAAATTCGCGGCAAGGTGTCCGTCCACGCTGCCTGCTCCTCGGGACCGGTGCGGGCATGCCGCCCGACCCGCAATCCGCGCTGGTACCGGCTCAGCCGGCCACGCACCTCCTCCGGGGTGCGGGCCGGGGCAGCCGGCCCTGGCGTCGGCGACACCTGGCCGTCCGCGCCGGCCACCAGATGCGCCCGGGGCTGCCGCCTCGGCAATCCAGCTGAGGTCAGCTCATGGGGCACCGGGCTGCGCAGTGCTTGCGCAGCCTGCCAGCCCTCGTCGAACGGGGATCGCCATTCGGGCTGGCTGGTGGACGCGGACTGCCGCTCGCGGAACCAGGCTGACACCATGTCGAAAATCTCTTCGCGGACCTCCGGGGCCGCTCCGGCAGCCGGGATTCCCAGCGAATCGGCAGCCGACGGCAGATGCGCTGCACCCCACTCGGGCGGATCGGGGCCCGGCTCACGGTCAGCTGCGGACTCCGGGGGGGCGAAGAGCTCAAGCCACTCCTCTTCCGCCGTCCGGGAACTGTTGGCCGGCGAGGTCACCGCTCCCGACGAAGCCGGGGCGCCCAGCGAGGCCGCACTGAACGATGCGGGGCTGAACGATGCGGGGCTGAACAGGTCCGTCGCGGTGGCCTCATCGATCACCGACACCTGCAGTGGCGGTTGCTGCTGGGCGCGGGGGGTGGCGGCCGGTTCAGGGTGAGCAGCCGTGACACGGAGGTCCACCACCACCAGAGCGGGAGGCAGCGCCACGGTCGCGGTGATCCCGTTGCCGCCGAGGCGCTGGCGCAGGCGCACCGTGATGCCATGCTGCGCGGCGAGCTCGCGCACCACCAACAGACCCGTCTGACCGGCGGCCGGCGCATCGGCTGCCGGTGCCGACGCAAGCCACGCGTTGATCGCCTGCAGGTCGTCGGGGGACAGCCCGGTCCCGGAGTCGGTGATCTCTACCAGGAGACCCTTGTCCTCAGTGAGTGTGCCGCCCAAGGCGACACCCGCGCCGCGCGGTGCTGCGCTGACGGCGTTGTCCAGCAGCTCCGCGATGAGGTGACTCAGGTCGGTCGCGACCGGGCCGGTCACCAGGGCTGCCGGGGACGAACCCACCGTCACCCGCTGGTCGTCCTCGATCTCCGAGACCGCAGCACTCAGCACGTCCAGCACGGCCACCGCGGCACCGTCTCCCCGGCGCACCGTCCCACCGGCGAGCACCAGCAGATTCTCGCTGTGGCGACGCATCCGGGTGGCCAGGCCATCGAGCTGGGACAGCCGGTTGACCAGCTCAGGATCCGCGGCTCGATTCCGCACCTCGTCCAGCAGCCGCTGCTGGCGTTCCAGCAGGCCCTGGTTCCGCCCGGACAGCCGGAGGAAGACGTCATTGAGGCTGCACCGCAGCTTGGCCTGCTCAGCGGCCAGCCGTACCGCCTGGACGTGCACCGTGTCGAACGCCCTGGCGACCTGACCGACCTCTTCCCGGGAATGCACCGGCACCGGATCAACCGTCGTGTCGTCGGGGAGACCCTCGGCAGTCCGCAGCTGCTCCGCGGCCTCCGGCAACTGCCGGTCGGCGACGTCGAAGGCCGCGGTACGCAGGGTGCGCAGCGGTTGCAGCAACGACCGCACCACGGCGATCAACAGCGCCACGGCGAGGAGCAGGAGGACCACGACCACGGCCGCGTCCCAGTAGGCCTCGCGCATGGCCGCGTCGCCGCGGTTCGCGGTATCTCGCCGCAGGTCGTTGAGCAGCGTGCTCTGCCCCTGCCAGATCGCCTCCACGGTTCCCGCGGCGGCGGAGTTCCAGTCACCCGGCACGGTCTCCAGCGGCGCACCGCGCACCGCCCGTTCCAGCGCGGCAGCGAGCAGCCGCTTCCGGTCGCCCACCGCCCTGGCGGTGAAGTAGAGCTGCTGTTGCGCGGGCGACGCAGCCTGGCCGAACTCCTCGGCGGCGGCATCGAACCGGGCATCGGCGGTGCGCAGGGTCACCTGCTGCTCCGCGGTCAGGCGATCAGTCAGTATCCCTGTCTGGAGCACCGCATGCTGCCAGGACGCCTGTTCCTGGGCGGTCGCGAGCGCCTTGACGGCGTCAGCTTGGTGCGCCAGTGAGTCGGGCGCGCCGCCCAGCGCCTGACGGTCGAGGTCGAGCAGCACGGCGATGATGCTGGAGTACCCGGCGACGGCGTTGGCCGGGGTGCTGGTCTGCCGGAAGGCAGCGAGCCCGGACAGCCGGCTCAGCGCGGCCCGGTGAACGCGTTGCCACTGGCCGCCGCCGGCGGCCGGGAAGGACTCAGAACCCACGTCCGCCGCGCGCAGCATGGCGACCGCGGAGTCCACCCGCTGAGCCTGCTTCTGCACCTCAGCGGCATCGGTAACCAGACCGCCCGCCTGCATCGCGGCCACCCGGTACCGCTCCCCCTGCACGTGATACACCACGGTGCCGAGCAGCTGGGCGAACCCGATCTGGCGGGTCAGTGCCGCCGAATCGTGCGCCTTGCCCACCAGATCGCTGACCCGCAGCGCCCCGAGCACACCAGCGAGCACCAGCGGTACCAGCAGCACTGCGGTGATCTTGGTGCGCAGCCTCCAGTCCCGCAGGCGCCAACGCCCGCCGCGGCGCCGCAGGGCAGCGCCACCTCCACCGAGCATGGCGAGCGCGGCCGCCGGACCGCCGCTGGGCGGGGCCAGTGCAGCACGCACTGTCACACCCCCCGGACTACCCTGGCTCCCGGCGGGTGGACGTGCCTTCACTTTGTGGCCGGCCACGCTGCACACTCTCCGCTCTTGACGATCACCCGCGAACCGCCACCGACCTCCGCATGGCGTGCTCAACCAACGCGATGAGGATGTTCTTGGTAGACGCCCGCTCCCGCGCGTCACACGGGATGATGGGCACCGCGGACCCGATGGCCAGTGCCTCCCGGACGTCGTCGATGGTGTGGCCGAGTACGCCGTCGAAGCAGTTCACCCCGACGACGTAGGGCAGGCCGCGGTCCTCGAAGAAGTCCACCGCCGCGAAACAGTCGGCCAGCCGGCGGGTGTCCACCAGCACCACGGCGCCGATCGCGCCGCGCACGAGGTCGTCCCACATGAACCAGAAGCGGTGCTGCCCGGGGGTACCGAACAGATAGAGGATCAGCTCCGCGTCCAGTGACAGGCGGCCAAAGTCCATCGCCACCGTGGTGGTGGACTTGTCCGGAGTGGCCGCGAGGTCGTCCACGCTGGTACTGGCATCGGTGAGGACGGCCTCGGTGGTCAACGGCGCGATCTCGGACACCGAGCCGACGAAGGTCGTCTTGCCGACGCCGAAGCCTCCGCCGACCACGATCTTCGCGGATATCGCGCTGGGGCCGGCCGGTTCTCGGGGAGGGGGCGGCGGGCCGAGCCGGGCCGGCATGGCTTGCATCGCCGTCGATTGGCCCCCCAGCGCCCATTGACCATCCTGGGACCGTGCCCGATCAGAGTCGACGAAGTCCACTCAATACCCTTTCCATCAAGGCCATGTCTGGTGTGTCGGCCGCGCCGTACGCGCTGGGATGCACCTTCACCAAACCGATATCCGCCATGTCCGCCAGCAGGACCCGGGCCACGCCCAGCGGCAGAGATAGCAGAGCGGCCACCTCGGCCACCGATCGGGGGGGCCCGCACAGCTCGGCCACCGACCGGTGTTCCTCACTGGTCAGCACGGCCACGTCGTGGCCGTGCGTAGTGGTGGACACCAGCGTCTCCACTGCAAGATCGAATGCAGGTGACGTGCGGCCCCGAGTCCAGGTGTACGGCCGCACCACCGACGAGGAAACCGCTGGCTCACACCACTCGTCGGATCTCGCCGGCACCTGCCCTCTCGCAACGGCCCGCGCTCCTGGAACCGGCTGGGCAGCCGGTGGGGGCGCTTGCCGCTGGCGCTTCCGGCGCGTGCGCCAGGGACCACCGCTGAGATTGTTGACCACGTCAGCAAACGACTCATCACCGCCGGCATCGCTACTGGATCCGTTCACTGGCACCTCACCCCCCGCATCAACGGCCTAGCGCGCCGGGCAACCCGGCACGCGCATCCGGGGTGAGTTGCTGACCTACCCGATCAACCAGCAACGTCATCTCATACCCGACCAGGCCGATGTCACAGGTCGGGGCCGCCAGCACCGCAAGGCTGGAGCCGTCACTGATTGACATCAGCAGCATGATCCCGCGTTCCAGCTCCACCACCGTCTGCACGACCTGACCGGCATCGAAGCAGCGGGCCGCTCCCTGAGCGAGGCTGACCAGCCCAGAGGCCACCGCGGCGAGCTGGTCAGCGCGGTCCCGGGGCAGGTGCGCCGACGCGGTCAGCGGCATTCCCTCAGCCGAGACGACCAACGCATGTGCCACTCCAGGCACCCTGTTGACGAAGTCGTCGACCAACCAGCCGAAGCGTTCCGGCCGCGTCTGCGCGATGGTCACGTCGTCCCCTCCTCGCCGTCGTGCTGCTCGGGCTGTTCGAGATGCGACCCGTCAGCATTGCGGTCACCCTGGGCGTTGTGACCACCCTGGGCGACCTTGCGCCCTTCCCGGATGCCCTGCTGGTAGCTGGCGAGCCGACCACGAATCGACTCTGCAGTGCGGACCGGCGCACTCGCGGAATCGGTTCCACCCGCCGCGCCGGGCACCAGCAGCGCCCGAGGCTGCCGACGGGGCAGTCCCATGGCGGTGATCTCCGCGGTCACCGGCGTCGCCAGCGCCTCCGCGGCCCGCCAGCCCGCATCCCCGGCACCCCAGTCCGCTGCTGCGGGGGGACCAGAAACTCCCACGGCCGCAGCCGATGGATCGGGGGGTCGAGGCTTGCCCGCCTTCACGGCATCTGCCTGGGCCAACGTCTTGCCGGGCTGCCGGCGGACCAAGGGCGGCCGGCCCACCGCAGCAGGCGCGGCATCTGACGCTGGGACGCCGGCCGACGCATGATCGGCTGCCGGAGCGTCGGCTGCCGGAGCGTCGGCTGCCGGGGCGTCGGGCAACGGCGCATTCGGCGAGGGAGCCTGGCGTGCCGGGGCCTCCCGGGTTGCTCCAGCAGGCCCACGGCCGGCCGGAGCCGTCCAGCGCACCGGGACAGCTTCGTGTTCCTTGAACCACGCCGACGCCACGTCGTCGAAGATCGGCGTGGAGTGCTGCAGCGTCACCCGGTTGCCTGGCCCCGCTGGTCCGGCCACGCTGGCCCGGGCCGGACGGAACAGATCAGCGCCCGCCCTCCCGCCAGGAATTTGCGCCGGGTCCTCCACCGAGGGGCTGGCAGGCGGCCCGGGAGGAGCCGGCGGCCCGGCCGGGGTTGCCCGAGTGCCGTTGCGCTGTGGCAGGCCGGAGCCGCGGGCCTCATCGCTGCCGGTCGGCTGCCCGGTGCCCTCGGCCTCCCTCCCGTCGGCGTCCGCTACCGCGGCATCCGCTACTGCGGTGTCCTGTGCCGCGCTGTCCTGCGCGACGGTGTCCTGCGCGACGGGGGCATCGACGTCCGGTTCAGCCCGTACGCGGGGAGCCGGGACGCCGTTGCGGCTGGCCAGCGACCCCCTCACCGCGCCGGGGACCGAGCCGTTGGTCGCGGCCACTTCGGCAGCGCCGGTCGATGACGGCTCCACCGGTTCTACGGCCACTCGCACCAAATGGGTGGGCACCAGCACGGACGCCCAGATACCCACGCCCGCATCCCCTCGGCGTAGCTGCACCCCGATGCCGTGCCGGCCAGCCAGCCGGCCGACCACGAACAGCCCCATCCGGCGGGACACTGACCCGTCCACCGCCGCCGGGCCGGCCAGCCGCTGGTTTGCCTCGGCGAGTTCGGCATCGGTCATCCCGACTCCACGGTCAGCCACCTCGATCGCGACCGCGCCACCCGAGGCAAGATCGCTGGAGACCATCACGTGGCTGTCCGGCGGCGAGAACTGGGTCGCGTTGTCCAGTAACTCCGCCAGCAGATGCACCAGGTCGCTGGCCGAGCGACCGAGTACCAGCACCGCCGGCGGCTGCTGGAGCACCAGCCGCTGGTACTGCTCCACCTCGGACACCGCGGCACGGAGTACGTCGACCAGCCGTACCGGGCGCCCGGACCGGCTGGCCGCCTCGGTGCCGGCCAGCACGAG
Source organism: Pseudonocardiaceae bacterium (assembly GCA_050699635.1). Classification (GTDB taxonomy): domain Bacteria; phylum Actinomycetota; class Actinomycetes; order Mycobacteriales; family Pseudonocardiaceae. The sequence continues at coordinate 8,288 of JBOHFK010000089.1, forward strand.
CAGGTTTTCGCTGTTACGCCGCATCCGGGTGGCGAGATGATCGAGCTGGAACAGGTTGTCCAGTTGCTTCGGGTCCTGTTCACCGCTTTCCAACCGGTCGATGAGCTTGAGCTGGCGCTCGACCAGACCCTGGGTACGGCGGGAGAGGTTGACGAAGATGTCGTTGACGTTGGCCCGCAGCTCGGCCTGCTCGCCGGCCAGCCGGACCGCTTGGCTGTGTACCTCGTCGAACGCCCTGGCGACCTGACCGATCTCCTCCCGGGTACCCACCGGCACCGGCTCGATCGCCGCGTCGGGCTGCTCGCCGTCGCGGATCCGGGCCATCGCCTCGGGCAGCCGCCGATCGGCGACGTCCAACGCGGTGCGCTTGAGCACCCCCAGCGGCCGCAGCAGCGCCCGGGTCACCAGGATGCCGACCAGCACACCCAGTCCCAAGGCGAAGAACAGGATCACCGAGTTCAGCCCGGCCTCGGTGCGGACATGCTGCAGCAGGCCCTGGGCGGTCTGCTCGATCCGCTGCCGCAGGTTCTTCTCCACAGCAGCGATGTTGCTGACGACCACCTCGTTGCGCTGATCCCAATCCTGCGGTGCGGTGTTCAGCGGTTGGCCGGCCACACCGCGGTTGAGTACCAGCTGCAACACCCGCTGCCGGGCCAGCTCGGCGTCCGGCCCGACTCCGGCCAGCGCCGCGGCTCGCTCGGCGGGCGCCAACGCGGCCCGGACAGCTTCCTGCTCGGTGGCCAACCGGACCGTCGCCGTGCGCAGGTCTTCGATCTGGCCGGGGCCCAGCCGATTGAAGTACAGCGCTGCCGCGACGATCGCCCGCTGCCGGGCGACCTGCTCGCGACCGGCCAGCAGGTCGTGCACGGCGGCGGCGTCATTGGTGACGGCAACGTCGTCGAGCTGGCGAGTCAGCGCGGCATCCAGCTCGATCAGCGGATCGATCGCGTCGCTGTACTCGGTGACTACCACCTCGACCGGGCCGAAGCCCGTAGTCACGCTCGCGCGCAGGGTTCCCAGCGCGCCGAGCGCGGCGAGCGGGGAGCGGGTGAACTCCAGCCCCGCCACCTTACCTGCCGCCCCCGCGACCACCCGTGCACTGTCGTCGACGGTGCGGAACTGCGCATCCAGGCCCCGCCGGTCCCCCACCCGGCCGGTGGCGACAAACGTGGTGGCCAGGTCTCGTTCCCGCCCCATAGTGCCGATCAGGTCGGAAAGTTGCTGCTGGACGCCCACAATCTGGGTGATCCGGACGTAGCCAGGCGCGGCACCGGCTTGATCGACGATCCGGAGTATGCCGGCCACCAGGGCCACCACGGTGGGCACGAGCAGGACCGCGGCCAGCTTGACCACCACCGGCCAGTTACGCCAGTACCACCGGGACCGGATAGTTCCCGGGGAGCTCCCCACCCGGGACTCTGGGGATCGACTCAGCAGGGCGGTCATCACGCCGCCCCCGCGACACGGCAAGCAACCACGTTCATGACCAGCCTCCCGCAGCGGACGGGAGTCGCGAACTACGCGCTGGCACTTTGGGGTCCCTCCCCAGGACTCGACGGTGGACCGACATCCGCCGGCTCGCCACAGGTCGCCCCGTCCGTGCGGCACACCGCGCCGCGCGGACGTGAAGACCTCATGGCACCGGGCCGGATGCGCCCGATGTAGGGCACGGACGATACGACGGCCTGGCTCGGGCCATCCCGCGGGTCTCGTTACCGTGCTCGCTGGCCGCTGAAGACGCTAGTGTCAGACCAGGACAACACCCACCCGGCGCAGACCGCGTTACCCTCATGGAGTCCGAAAAGCTACCGACGGTAATTACTTTGCACCTAGAAGTCGCATAGACCGCGCTCCGTGCGCGTCGCGCTGCCCCTTACCGTGTCGCATGTCCGAATGGCCCGAGGGAGCGAGTTGAGCTCAACGTCTGAGACCGGACCTCTCATCGTCCAGTCTGACAAGACCCTGCTGCTGGAGATCGACAATCCGGCGGCCGGCGCGGCACGCGCCGCGATCGCCCCTTTCGCCGAGCTGGAGCGCGCACCAGAACACGTGCACACCTACCGGGTCACCCCGCTGGCGCTGTGGAACGCGCGCGCCGCGGGACACGACGCCGAGCAGGTAGTCGATGCGCTGGTGCGCTTCTCCCGGTACGCCGTGCCGCAGCCGCTGCTGGTCGACATCGTGGACACGATGAGCCGCTACGGGCGCCTCCAGCTCGTCCAGCACCCCGTGCACGGGCTGGCGCTGGTGTCGCTGGACCGTGCGGTGCTCGAGGAGGTGCTCCGTAACCGGAAGATCGCTCCCATGCTGGGCGCGCGGATCGATGACGACATCGTGCTGGTGCACCCCTCCGAGCGCGGCCGGCTCAAGCAGGGCCTGCTCAAGGTCGGCTGGCCGGCTGACGACCTGGCCGGCTACGTCGACGGCGAGGCGCATCCGATCGAGCTGGTGCCGGACGGCTGGTCACTGCGCGACTACCAGCGCGACGCGGTCATCGGGTTCTGGGCCGGCGGTTCCGGGGTGGTGGTGCTGCCCTGCGGCGCGGGTAAGACTCTGGTCGGGCTCGCTGCCATGGCCCAGGCGCAAGCGACCACGCTGATTCTGGTGACCAACACGGTCGCAGGCCGGCAGTGGAAGCGCGAAATCGTCGCGCGCACCTCCTTGTCCGACGATGAGGTCGGCGAGTACTCCGGTGAGCGCAAAGAGATCCGGCCGGTGACGGTCGCCACCTATCAGATCATGACCCGCAAGTCGAAAGGCGAGTACCGGCATCTGGATCTGTTCGACAGCCGGGACTGGGGACTGATCATCTACGACGAGGTGCATCTGCTGCCCGCACCGGTCTTCCGGATGACCGCCGATCTGCAGTCCCGCCGCCGGCTCGGCCTGACCGCGACGCTGGTGCGGGAGGACGGCCGGGAAGGCGACGTGTTCTCGCTGATCGGGCCCAAGCGTTACGACGCGCCGTGGCGTGACATCGAGGCGCAGGGCTGGATCGCCCCGGCGGATTGCGTGGAGGTCCGAGTTACCCTGAGCGAGTCCGAGCGGCTGCGTTACGCCACCGCGGAGCCAGACGAGCGCTATCGGGTGGCCGCCACCGCGCGCAGCAAGCTGTCGGTCGTCGCCGCCATCCTGGACCGGCACCCCGATGAGCCGACCCTGGTGATCGGGGCCTACCTCGACCAACTGGAGCAACTCAGCGAAGCCTTGGACGCGCCGGTGGTGCAGGGCTCGACCAGCAACAGGCAGCGCGAGGAGCTCTACGACGCGTTCCGCCGCGGCGAGGTGCGCAGGCTGGTGGTGTCCAAAGTGGCCAACTTCTCCATCGATCTGCCGGAGGCCTCCCTTGCCGTGCAGGTATCCGGCACGTTCGGCTCCCGGCAGGAAGAGGCCCAGCGCCTGGGCCGGTTGCTACGACCGAAAGGCAACGGCCGCCAGGCGCATTTCTACTCAGTGGTCTCCCGGGACACCCTGGACACCGACTACGCCGCCCACCGCCAGCGCTTCTTAGCCGAACAGGGCTACGCCTACCACATCATCGACGCCGACGACCTGCACTGAACTCAGATTCTTGGGTTCCGAACGCACGCGTTCTTCCCTCTCGAATTTCTCTCGCTTGGATGCCTGAGCCTGGACGGAGCGCCCGGTTTTGTCGGTGCCCTGTCCTAGAATTGGGTCATGTCGAGCGCGTGCCCTTCTTGGTGCCCACCAGTGTGGCAGAGCAGTGATGCTGAGCTGCTCGCTGAGTTGGGTGCGCTGGAAACACGGTTGCATTCGACTTGGGCGCAGATGCTCTCCGTGGTCGCCGAAATCGATTCCCGCAGCATGGCCAGCGGATTGGGATACCGCAGCACGGCGGAATTGGTGCGCGCGATCGCGCGGGTCTCCCGGGGTGAGGCCCGGGCCCGAGTCGACGCTGCCGCCGACGTGCTGCCCCGCCTCGGGGTGAACGGCACGCCGGCGGAGCCGAAGCTCCCGACGACCGCGGCGGCGGTGGCTGAGCAGGCGATCGGCGCCGCGGACGTCGCGGTGATCCGCTCGGTGCTGGCCCGGATCCCTCCGCACCTGGGTACTGAGACCCGGGCCGAGGTGGAAGCCGAGCTGGCCCGCCACGCCCGCACGCTGGACGCCGGGCAGCTGATGACCCTGGGCAGGCGGATCCTGGCCTATCTCGACCAGGACGGCCGACGCCCACACGACACCCCCGAAACCAAGCGGCGACTCAGCTTCCGGGACCGCGACGGCGGCTATGAGCTGGCCGGCTGGCTGGACCGGGAAGCCGCCGAGATCCTCCGTTGCGCGCTGAGCCCGCTGGCCGCGCCACGTCCGGCCACCGACAACGAGGTCGACCTGCGCGATGCGCCGCAACGCGACGCCGACGCCCTGGTCGAGCTCGCCGCCCGCGCACTGGCCGAGGGGGACCTGCCCTCCGAAGGCGGCGAACGCCCGCAGGTGGTGGTGACCGTGAGCCTGCCGGTGCTGCAAGGCCGGATCGGGACCGCGTCACTGGGGTTGGGTGGCCCGATCAACGCCGACATCGCCCGGCGTATCGCCTGCGATTCCGCGGTCATCCCGGTCGTGCTCGGTGCCCGCAGCGAACCCCTGGACATCGGGCGGGCCAGCCGCACCGTACCCCCCGCGATCCGTCGCGCGGTGATCCTCCGAGACCGAGGATGCGCATTTCCGGGCTGTTCCGTACCGGCCCGTTGGTGCGAGATTCATCATATTGTCCATTGGGTTGACGGCGGCGTCACCAGCCTTGGCAACTGTATCGCTCTCTGCGGCCGCCACCACCGGCTCATCCACCATTCCCACTGGCTAATCGAGATGGTCGGCGGCATTCCAGAATTCCACCCACCACCCTGGCTGGGCGGGCCACCACGCCGCAATCCCCTCCACCTCAGCCCGGATCTCATCCGGATCCGTCAGTAATGACAGGCTCCTGAGGCAACTCTGTTGCCGCAACCGGCGCGACGAGTGCGATACGCTCCGGACGGGATTTACGGCGTCCTTTGCGCGCTGAACGCAGCCAGCGGATGACCAATGCGAGCAGGACAAGTGCGGCGACGGCTGGCACAGCCCGTTTGGCCACCGCTCCACCGGCGGCGTCGAGCAGATCGATCTCGTCGGCCACCGGCGGTGGCAACGGCCGCGGCGGTGTTGGTCGCACCGGGGCTGGTCGCACCGGGTTTGGTCGCACCGGGTTTGGTCGCACCGGGGCTGGTGGTGTCGATGGTGACACCGGTTCTGGTGTCAGTGGGGCAGGGGCAGATGCTGGCGGTGTTGTGGCAGGTGCGGGCTCCTCGCGTCCCAGACTCGTGCTCAGGCAGTCCGCAAACTGGCCGATGATCTTTTTGCCGACATCCTCGATCAGTCCTCGGCCGAACTGCGCCGGTTTGCCCGTGACAATCAGGTCGGTGACCACGGTGACCGTGGTGCCGTGACCATTCTCAGCAAGACTGGCCTGCACCTTGGCTGCGGCGGTGCCCTGGCCCCCGGTTGCCGTGCCCGATGCCTCGATCATGGTCCGGTGCGCGGCCTCGTCAGTCCCCGTGAAGCGTCCTGATCCGCGGTACTGCAGCGAGATCGGACCCAGCCGGACTTTCACAATCCCGGCGAACTCGTCACCACTGGCCGAGGTGAGGGTGGCTCCCGGGAAGCATGGCGCGATCCGCTCGGGATCCAGCAGGGCCTGCCAGACGGTGTCGATGGGCGCCGGGACGGTGAACTCGTGCTTCAACTTCATACCGGTCAGCTTTCCACTATCAGCACTACGGCGCCCATGGGAGTTCGTCGGGGTCGGTGGGGAGGGGATGGTGGAGGTAGGACAGTGCTCTGTCGGCACACTCGGGCAGGCTGAACGATCATCGAAACACCCTCAGCCTCCCGAACTCAACAGCAGAGCTGTTTTGATCAAGCACTGGCGCGCTGCTGTTGAGTTCGGGAGCAGGAGAGTCAGCTGGACAGTCCGGTCGCTGCGGCCAGCGCGCGGGCGGTGAGTACGCGGGCTAGGTGTTCGCGGTAGTCGGCGTCGGCGTTGCTGTCCGAGCTCGGGTTGGTGCCCTCCGCAGCGTGGTCGGCTGCGGCGCGGATCGTCGCCGCGGTGGCGGGGTGACCGACCAGGGCCTGCTCGACGCCGATCGCCCGGATCGGGGTGGTACCCATGTTGGTCAGGGCCACCCTGGCTTCGGCGATCGACCCGCCCTGGGTTCGCACCGCCGCGGCGACCGCGACGATCGCCCAGGCCTGCGCGACCCGGTTGAATTTCTCATAGTGCATGCCCCAGCCGGTCTTCTTGGGGATCCGTACCTCAACGAGCACCTCGTCGGGCCCCACCGCGGTGGTGAACAGATCGACGAAAAACTCCGCGGCCGGCACCGTGCGCCGCCCGGCGGGCCCGACGATGACCATCTCGCAGTCCAGCGCAACCGCCGGGGCCAGCAGGTCACCAGCGGGGTCGGCGTGCACCAGGGCGCCGCCGACGGTGCCGCGATGCCGGATCTGCGGATCGCCCACCGTCGCAGTGGCCAGCGCCAGCAGCGCGGCGTGCTCGGCCACCAGCGGATCGTTGATCACGTCATGGTGTGTGGTCATCGCCCCGACGACGATGGCGTCGCCCTCGTCACGCACTCCACGCAACTCGCTGATCTTGTTCAGGTCCACGATCATGGACGGGGTGGCCAGGCGCAGCCGGAGCACCGGCACCAGGCTCTGGCCGCCGGCCAGGATCTTGACGTCATCGCCGGCCGCAGCCAGCGCGTGCACCGCTTCGTCCACCGTGGACGCGGCAATGTAGTCGAATGCGGACGCGATCACCGGGCACCTCCCTGCGCATCGATCGAGCCCAACCCGCCACCAGCGGCGGCCTCGGCGGTGTGCTCCGACGTGGACTTCACCGCGCCGCGAGCCGACTGCACCGCGCGCCAGACCCGCTGCGGCGAGCACGGCATCTCGATGTCGGTCACCCCGAGATGCCGCACCGCATCGAGGACCGCGTTGACCACCGCCGGGGTGGAGGCGATGGTGCCGGCCTCCCCGACGCCCTTGACCCCCAGCGGGTTCGTCGTGGACGGGGTTTCGGTCCGGTCGGTGGTGAAGTGCGGCAGATCCGCCGCACTGGGCACCAGATAGTCGGCCAGGGTGCCGGTGGTCAGCGTGCCGCTCTCGTCGTAGGCGGCTTCCTCGAACAGCGCCTGCGCGATGCCCTGAGCCAGACCGCCCTGGATCTGTCCCTCCACGATCAGCGGGTTGACCACCGTGCCCACGTCGTCCACGCAGACGTAGCGGCGGATCGTCACCCGGCCGGTCTCGGTGTCCACCTCAGCCGCGCAGAGATGAGTCCCATGCGGGAACGACAGGCTCATCGGGTCGAAGGTGGCATCGGCATCCAGCGAGGGTTCCATCCCCTCCGGGTAGTTGTGTGCGGAGAAGACCGCGAAGGCGACCTCCTGGATCGTGACGCCCTTGCCGGTTCCCTTGATGGTGAACTTGCCGTCGGCGAACTCGAGGTCCACCTCGGCGCATTCGAGCAGGTGCGCGGCCACCTTGCGGGCCTTGTCGAGCACGTTGTCGGCGGCCTTGAGCACCGCGATGGCACCGACCACCGCCGATCGGGAACCGTAGGTGTCGAAACCCCGCGCTGAGATCTGGGTGTCGCCGTGCAGCACCTCGATGTCGTCGAAGGGCACCCCCAACCGGTCGGCCACGACCTGGCTCCACGCCGTCTCGTGGCCTTGGCCGTGCGGGGAGCAGCCGGTGACCACTTCGACCTTGCCCGTGGCCAGCATCCGGATGCTGGCGTGCTCCCAGCCGCCGGCGGCGTAGGACAGCGCGCCCAGCAGCCTCGAGGGCGCCCAGCCGCACATCTCGGTGAACGTTGAGATGCCGATGCCCAGTTGCACCGGGTCGTTGGCTTCCCGGCGGCGGCGCTGCTCGAGGCGCAGGCCGTCGTAGTCGAACAGCTCCTTCGCCTTGGCTGTCGCCGCCTCGTAGTTTCCCGTGTCGTAGGTCAGCGTGCTGACGGTGGTGAACGGGAACTCGCCGTGGGTGATCCAATTTCGCTGCCGCAGCTCCAGCGGTTCGATGTCCAGCTCGGCGGCGAGCTCGTCCATCATCCGCTCGATGCCGAAGGTGGCCTCCGGCCGACCGGCGCCGCGGTAGGCGTCGGTCGGGGTCTTGCTGGTGAACACGTTGGTGCAGGCGAAATGGTAGGCCGGGAACTTGTAGATCCCGTTGAACATGAACGCCCCGAGGATCGGCACGCCCGGCGAGATGATCCGCAGGTAGGCACCCATATCGGCGATCAACTCGACCTTGAGGGCGGTGACCGTGCCGTCCTTGCGGGCGGCCAGGGTCAGATCCTGGATCTGATCCCGGCCATGGTGCGCGGCGACCATGCACTCCGACCGGGTCTCGGTCCATTTGACCGGCTTGCCCAGCCGGCGGGCGACCAGCACGGCGAGGATCTCCTCCGGAGTCACCTGCAGCTTGCCGCCGAAGCCACCACCGACGTCCGGGGCGATGACCCGCACCTTGTGCTCGGGCAGGCCCATGGTGAGGGCGATCATGGTCTTGAGGATGTGCGGGACCTGGGTGGAGGACCACATGGTCAGCTGCTCGGCGGTCGGGTCGACCACGACCGAGCGCGGCTCCATGAACGCGGGGATCAGGCGCTGCTGGCGGAACCGCCGCCTGACCACGACGCTGTCCGGGTCGGACTCCGCCTTGGCGATGGCCGCATCGGCGCTGCCGCCGCTGCCGGCCTGGCCCGAGTCGAAGCTCCACAACGCGTTGCGGTTGGTGCCCAGCTCTGGGTGCACGAGGGTGGCACCCTCGGCCAGCGCCGCCTCCGTGTCGAGCACCGGCTCCAGCGGTTCGTAGTCGACCTCGACGGCATCGGCGGCATCGGCGGCCGACGCGGCATCGCGGGCGACCACGATCGCCACCCCTTCGCCGGCGAAGTGCACCGTGTCCACGGCCAGCGGTGGGGCTTTCGGTGCTTTCATGTCCGCGGTGATCGGCCAGGCGCAGGGCAGGCTGATGTCCTCGGCGCCGAGATCGGCGGCGGTGAAGACGCCGTGCACCCCGGGTAGCCGCTTGGCCGTGTCAGTGCCGATCCTGGTGATCGTGGCGTGCGCCAGTGGGCTGCGCACCACCGCGAGGTGCAGCATCCCGGGCAGCGTGATGTTGTCCGTCCAGCGGGTTCGCCCGGTGATCAGCCGGGCGTCCTCCTTGCGCTTACGTGCCCGACCGAACTCACCGGTCGTCGGCTGCGCGGTGGCGGTCATCAGTTCCCCCCTGTCGTGACGGTGCTGGGGGCGACGGTGCTGGGGGCAACTGTGCTGGGCTGCTGTGCGCGCACGGCCGGCTTCATCTTCTTCGCGGCATCCAGCACGGCCCGCACGATGTTCTGGTAGCCGGTGCAGCGGCACAGGTTGCCCTCAAGCCCCGCCCGCACGGCCGGCTCGTCCGGATCGGGATCATCGCCGAGCAGGTCGATCGCCTGCATGATCATGCCGGGAGTGCAGTAGCCGCACTGCAGGGCGTGGTTGTCGTGGAATGCCTGCTGCATCGGGTGCAGCTGCCCGTCGCGGGCCAGTCCTTCGATGGTCGTGATCTCACTACCGTCGACCTGCACCGCGAAAACCGAGCAGGATTTCACGCTCCGGCCGTCGAGGTGAACGGTGCAGGCACCGCAGTTGCTGGTGTCGCAGCCGATGACCGTTCCGGTCTTTCCCAGCCGCTCCCGCAGGTAGTGCACCAGCAGCGTTCGTGGCTCAATGTCGTCGACGTAGGAGACGCCGTCGACCATGACAGCAATGCGTGTCACGGGCTCTACCCCTCGTCCCGGTCGGCGCCGCCGACCGCTAATGGTAGGTGGCTCTCGACGACCAGGGATCACCGAGGAACCGTCACGACTTTGTGCCGGCTATCCCCTATCCCACCGCGCATCCGACACCGCCGCAATGGCCGTCACGTAGGGAGAAACAGCAGGTCAGGACCCGAGCGAATCTGATCATCCACGGGAACCGCAATTGCGTATCAATGTGAAATAAATAGCCGCGAATGCGGCTGATTTATCGGGTGCTGTATCCCGCGTGACTTCTACCAGAAAGTCAAGTCGTGCGTCGACCGACCGGCGCGACCTCGAGCTGCTTGCTGTTCGCGGATCCGGCGCCGCAGCTCGGCGACGAGCTCGTCGTTGGCGGCGTCGTCACCCCGATCGGCGTTGTCCAGGAAGAGCTCCTGCAGAGCCCTGGCGGCAGCTTGTGGGCTGTCGATCACGGGGGCAGCGGGGCTCGGCGCATCAGGGATCTGACATTCCTGCGAGGCATGATTCACAGCTGCTTCTCCCGATCTGCGATGGAAGACGACGACCCCGCCCGGTTTCGGGGATCACGGGCCGGGGTCGCCGCCGCTCAGTGACGCGGACTCGACGTCGCCGCCGCGACCGCTATCAGTGCTGATCACACCGCCGGTCCGGGCATCGATGAACAAGTGATCGCGGTAGCGGACGCCGCCAGACTTACGGGCCAGACACACGGCGCTAGGCATGTTCGCTCTGTTGCTGCTGGCTGCACCGTGGTACAGCCACTGTGCGCACATGGCGCTGCCCAAGCCACCCACCGGGTGCTGGGTGTCAAGAGGGGAGACGTGCAGGGTGACGATCAGCGGTCGGGCTTGCTGTGCGCGGTGTGGGGCGTGGTTGCGCCGGACCCGGCAGCGTGGCGTGGCGTTGTGCGACCCGTGTCATCGGGCCGGGCCGGATCCCCGCCGGGAGCTACCACCCGGCTTCTTCTTCCAAGACCCGATCGCCGCCGCGCTGGCCAACTATGACTTCGGCACCGTGTTCCGCACGGTGCGCGAGCGCACTGGATGGTCCCAGCAGACTCTGGGCAACCTCGTCGGGCTGGACCAGACCCGGATCTCGGCGATCGAGCGCCGCATCTGCCGGTTGAGGGACGTGGGCCTGGTCGCCCGGGTCGCCACCGGTCTGTGGATTCCCTCGATCCTGCTCGGTTTCAGTGACCGCGGTACTACCGTAGGCCAGGCAGGGATTGATGCGCGGAAGGTCGTGAGCTGGATGGATCGCAGAGACTTCGTGCAGCACGTCGCGGCCCTGAGTGTCGGCGTCACCGGGGTGGTCGGGTTGGACATCGACCGGCTCATCGCCCTGCTGCCCCACTCGGAACCGACCGGCACCCGCCACATCGGAGCGGCCGACGTCGAGACCATCGAGCAGGCCACCGCCGCGTTCGTACGCCAGGATTTCGCCCACGGAAGCGGGATGGCCCGCGATACCGCCGTGGCCCACCTCCGCGCCAGCCTCTCGCTGCTGGACGCAGAGGTCAGCGCCGACGTGCGGCCTCGGCTGCACATCGCCATCGCACGCCTCGCGACACAAGCGGGCTGGATGAGTTACGACGTCAAGCAGCACGACGCCGCCCGGCGACTGTGGATGATCGGGCTGGACCTCGCCCGCGCTGCCGACCACCCGCTTGGCACCGACCAAACCGTATTCCTGCTGTATGACATGGCGATTCAGGCGGTGCACCTGCAACGGCCTGATGAGGCGCTGCGGTTGGTTCACCTCGGCCATGCCGCCGCTGCGGGTTCGCATGCCGTCTCCGCGGCGACTAACTGCTGGCTAGTGAACATCCAAGCTCAGGCCCACGCCGCCCTGGGCGACTCGATGGGCTGCGACCGGGCCTTGGGCCAGGGTATCGAGCAGTTCGGTGCCATCGACTCGGCAACCCGCCCGCCGTGGGGGATACACCTCGGTGAACCGCATCTTGCTTCCTTCCAGGGCGCGACCCACTACGCGCTGGCCCTGAGCGGCCATGACCTGCGGGCTGCCAGTCGTGCGGTCCCGTTGTTGCGCCAGGCTGTCGACAACTTCGGCTGCGGCTACGCTCGATCGAAAGCGCTGTACCTGCCGGATCTTGCCGGGGCACATGCGTTGGCCGGGGACGCCGACACCGCTGTCAGCGTGGGCCACCAGGCTGTAGATGCGGTGACTGCGCTGTCGTCGCCTCGAACGTACGACCGGCTCCGCGTCCTGAACACCGCATTGGAACCCTTGCACAACAGCACGGGTGTCGCCGAACTCCGTAACCGCCTGACCACCACCACCGCCGCCTGATCGGGCGATGTACCTCCAACTGGCCAGCGTCACTTGGCGCAGGGGGAACTACAGCGGAAGAGGCCATCGATACTGGGCATCTGGGTGGTCGAGCCACACGTACTGGAGGTCAGGGTCCTGGTCGGCGGTCACGCCGAACTGCCCAACGTGCGGCTCGCCGAGCCGTCGCCACAAGGCGTGGCAAGATTCGACGGTATCCCAAAGTCGTTGTGGACCGCCCTGCGCCACTGGGCACAGCCCGTCGCCATCTGGGTGAAGTCCTGCGGTGAACCAGCTTCCGCGGAGCCATTCGGCACGCTGCGCGGGATCGGTGCCGTCAATCAGTACCTTCTGGCCAGGCTCGGACCAGCGGTGAAAGCGAGGAACGAACACCTCCCTCGGTGTCTCTTCGAACGCTCGCCGCAGCCACGGGCTGCGTGCGGCTCCGCCGGAGACCAACGCACTTGCCAGCTCCCGGCGGTACTCCACGGCGCTGGTCATGCCGCACGCACCAACTCGTCGGCGATCGCCTCGGCGATCGGCAAGCCGGTCTCCTCGGCGAGCCAACCCCACTGCCCTGCCGGGTTACATTCCAGTTTTCCGGCCGTCGTGATGTCCGTGATGTCTCTGAGCTGGGATTTCGCGTCGCGTGCATGTAAGTGACGTGGGTAGCGGATTGGACCGCTCGTGGTGTTATTGATGGTCGGCATTGTCGAGCAGCTTGGCTTCGAGGTCGGCGAGTCGGCGGTCTTGGAAGCGGAGGTTTGAGCGGGCGGCGTGGAGCCGTTCCTCCAGGATGCGGTTGTCCTGGGCGAGCTGATGGACCCGGTGTTTGAGCGTGGTGTTCTCGGCCGTGAGGTGTTCGACGGACTGGTGGGGGTGGTTCTGTTCCAGGTCGCGGAGATTGCCTATGAGCGTTCCGATGCGCGAGCGTTGGGTGCGGATCTCGGCGTGCGCGGCCTTGAGGGCGTCCTCGGCGTTGAGCGCCCGTTCGCGCCAGGCGGCTTCCTGCGCGGTGTCGTGTTCGGTGCGGGCCTGCGCGTGGCTGGCGGTGGCGCGGGTGAGGGCCTGTTCGACGAGGGCGCGGGCCTCGGCGTTTTCGTAGAGGAACGTGCGGGAGACAGTGGCTCGTCGGGCGATGGCGGGGAAGGTGATGGCGCTGTTCTCGCGTCGGAGCCGGGTGAGCGCGACGCGGACCTGGTCGAGCTTGTTCTGGGTGTTGTGGCGGCGGGCTGCCAACGCGGCGGCGGTGCGCGGCGGCGGGGTCTCGCTCATGCCGGCTCCTGGGCCAGTCGGTCGCTGGCGGCGGGGCCGTGGGTGGCGGCTTGGGCGAGGTCGGTGGCGGGGAAGCCGATGCTCCAGAGCCGGTGGAAGTAGTCCTGCGGGCGGCGCAGGTCCAGGGCGAGGGCGTCGTCGAGCAGGCCGAGCCCGGCCAGGGCGTTCTCCAGACCCGCGATGGCGCGAGCGGTGGGTTCGAAGACCTGGTGCAGGTAGTCGGCGGTGGCGTCGTCGGGTGCGCGTTCGGCGATGGAGCGCCACTGCTCGCGTTTGCGGCGCCAGTAGAGCAGGTCAGCGCCGGAGAGCACGAACTTGTCGCAGTTGTCGCAGTCCAGCTTCCAGGGGCAGGCGCCGCCGTCGACGACGGGTTGGAAGGTGCAGAAACCGCCCGGGGTCGGTGTGCTGGCGCGGGCGAGGTCGATGGCCAGGGCCTGGGCCTGGGGACGGCTCATCGGCGCGGCGCTGCCCGCGATCAGCTCACCGGGGGCGGCGGCGCCGGGGCCGGTGACCCACACGTGCGCCAGGATGTCCTCGATGTCGGAGACGGCGACCTTGGCGTAGTGCTCGGCCATCCGGTCGGAGACGTGGCCGAGGTAGCGGCGGATGTGGGACAGCGTGGCGCCATGGCGCAGCAGCCGGGTGGCCAGGGTGTGCCGGGCCTGGTGAGCGACGACGGGGCCGAGGTCGAGCTGGTCGACCCATCCGCTGAACCCGGCGTGGAACCAGTTGTAGGACATCGACCGTTGCCCGTCGCGGTTGCGGTGATCGGAGGGGAACAGCGCCATCGCCGCGCGCTCGGCGCCGGTGGCGGCCCGGCCGCCGTGTCGGTCGGCGAACCGGGCCAGTGTCGTGAGCTGGCGTTGCGCGATGCGGGCGTAGAGGGTTTCGGGGATCCGGATGGCCTCGTCGTATTTGCCGACCTTGGTCTGGTCGTGCCAGAGCATCGGCAGGCCGTTGTAGCGGCCGGTGCACTCCAGCCGGAGCTTGATCACCTCACTGGCGCGGCGGCCGGTGGCGATGATCGCTTCCCAGATGTCGCGCAGCCCCCGGTCGCAGGGGTCGTGAACCTCGCCCAGGCGTGCCAGGTTCGCCTCGTCGGCCAAGGCGCGGGCCACCTCGTCCGACAACGGGGTGCGGCTGCGGGCCAGGGCGTGCCCACCCGCGGGCATGGCGGTGATGAAGCCCCGGTCCAGACCGAGCTGGTCGCTTGCCGCGTTCTCCAGCGCTTCCCGCAGCACCCTGCGGACGCCGTTGAACAGGGTCTGGCGCATCGCCGAGGTGATCACGGCCTTCGCCCCGGGGCGCCGCGAGCCCAGGGTCAGGGCGGGCAGCCCGAGTCGTTCCCGGCGCCGGATGTCGGCGACGAACCTCTCGGCGTGCTGGGTGGTCAGCACCGCGGGATCGTGGCCCCCGGCGGGCGCGTCGATCTGGAGGAAGGCGCCGAGTTCCACGCATGCCTTGCGGGCGACGTCCATGAACGTCGCGGTCCGGGGACACCGGGGCGATCCCAGCACCCCGCTCAGGTGGTCCCACAGAAGGTCACGCAGCCACTGCTGGGGCACCTCGGTGAGCGGGTAGTAGCCCGACCGGGCGGGGAACCCGACACCGAAGTGCTGGGTCTGGATGAACCCGGCCGCCCGGGTGTCGGCCGGGGTGAGGTAGATCAGCCGCAGCTGTCCGGCGATCTCCTTGGCGATCATCCGCTGGTAGCCGTTGCGGCACTGGACCAGGTCCATCTCCAGCAGCGAGTTCAGCTCCCGGCGGTGGCAGAAGTCGACCAGACCCTGGATCCACGGCAGCTCCCACGGGGCCCGCTGGTCACCCTGGCCGTGCGCGTGCAAACCCCACTTGATCTCGGCGGCCAGCAACGGGCGTAGCCCACGCAGGTTGACCTGGCCAATGCGCATCACCGGCGGCTCACGCACGCACCACAGGTGAAAAACAGTCTCGTCGTCGATGCTCACCGGCGTCGGACGACCGCAGCCCTCATAGGTGTTGAACCACTTGCCGGGCAACGACGCCCCGCCGGGGCGCCCCGCGGCGCGGTAGCGGTGCAGGTGCTGGGCGCACAGCCCCAGCGGTGAGCAGGCCAGCTCGTCACACGCCCGGGTCCGGCACTGGCCATAGCTGGGGTAGGAACGCTCCGACGCCAGCCACTCCGTGAGATCACCCTCGAGCCCGACCCCGCCGCCGTGCTTGCCCTCGCTGTGCTTGCGCAGGTGGGCCCGCCACCTGTTGCGGTGCCGATGACACAGGCCCAGCGCCTGGTTGAACGCCGGCCGACCCGGGCAGACCCGGCACCGCGCCACCTCCAGCGCCTGTCCCAGCTCCAGTGGCGCTGCGGTGTGCACGAAGCTGCTCTTACTCATCCCCGCCGCCCGCGACGTGCGCCACTCGGCGGCGTGGACCGCGCACAGGTCCTTCTTCGCCCAGCGCGGACGCCTGCACCCGAGCACCACGCAGTGCCACGGGAACACCGCATGATCACCCGGGATCTGGACCACATCGCCGCGGAACACCGGGTCGAACCCCGGCCCGTCGATCAACGCGCTCAGCAGCTCCAGCCGATCCCGGGACTCGCGCCCGGCAGCCTCACCCGGGGCCCGATCATGCCGTGGGGCGGCGAGCGCAACCACACTCACCGCTGCTCACCCCACACCGTGCGCAAAGCGCCGTCGAAAACCGGGTCGTGGACATCGGCATGGGCGTAGATCTCGTCCACCGTGGTCGCCGAGGCCCAGCCCCCGGCCTCCCGGGTGACCACGAGGTTCCCGCCGGAGGCGTCCA
>JBOHFK010000090.1:0-24083 GCA_050699635.1 Pseudonocardiaceae bacterium
ACCCCAAGGTGTACGCGGCTGTCGGGCTGGACGTCGCCGAGGCCGTCGCCGCGGCTGCGGCGAACCCGCACTGGCGCCAGACCAAGCAGTTCGCGGCCCGCAAGGTCATCGAGTTCCTCAATGAGGTGGGGCTCATCGCCGGACCAGGAAAGCTGCTCTGGCGCAGGGCCGGGGTGTTATAGGGCGCCGGAGTGTTATCGGGCGCAGTGTTGTAGAGCGCTGGGGTCAGCCGAGTTCGTTGGTGTCGAAGGTACTGCAGCTCGCCGGGTTCCCGGATTCGTACCCGGTGCGGTACCACTTCTGGCGCTGGTCGGAAGTGCCGTGGGTGAACTGGCTCTCGTTGACCTGGCCGCCGCCGAGCTTGGTCTGGATGTAGTCATCGCCGATGCGCCCGGCGGTGTCCAGTGCCGCGCTGACGTCGTCGCCGGTCACGTTGGTGATCAGCGGCCGGCCGGAGGATCCCGGGGTCGTGCTCGCATTCTTCGCCCAGACCCCGGCGTAGCAGTCCGCCTGCAGCTCCAGCCGGACCGAGCCGGACGTGGGCCCCGTCTCGCCCGGCCGGACCTGCCGTGAGGTGCCGAGCAGGTTCTGCACGTGATGACCGTATTCGTGCGCGATGACGTAGGCCCGAGCGAACGGGCCACCCTGTGCGCCGAAGCGCTGCTCGAGCTCGTCGAAGAAATGCAGGTCGATGTAGGTCTCGCGGTCGGCGGGGCAGTAGAACGGGCCGGAGTCCGAGCTCGCGCTGCCGCAGCCGCTGCGCACCCCGCCGTTGAAGAAGTTGATCCTGGGCTTGACATAGGTCCGGCTGCCGGTTTGGGCGAAGCTGCCAGCCCAGTAGGCATCGAGGGAGTTGACGACAGCGACAACCTCGCAGTCGCGCGCGGTGTTCGCGTCGTGGCCGGACCGGCAGCTCTCGCTGATCTGTGTGTCGTTGGTGCTCTGACCTGCGCCGAGCCCGGACAGGCCGCCGGGCAGCGGGCCGGCCGGGCCGCCGCCCAACTGGGAGAGCAGGAAGTAGATCACCAGACCGACGATGCCGAGGCTGCCGCCGCCCACCGCGACCCGGCCACCGATGCCGCCGCGGCGCTGGTCGTCGACCTGGGAGGTGTCGAGCTCGCTGCCCTCATCGAACCGCACGCTGCCTCCTACGAATCGACCGCTCAGACTCGCACGCCCATCACCGCGGAGACATAGTTGATGGGCGCATGATCCGCCAACGTGCGCGCCGGCACGTTACCCCTGAGCACAGCATACTTGTCGTACGCGCTCGAAGCCTCGCGTTGATCATCGTCGATCGTGTCGTCCGTCGGCGAAACCTCAATCTTTCCGTGCCGGTCGATGTAGTGCAGAAGACCGACGTGTTCGTATCCCAGCAATGTCCTGGGCGGCACCTTGGCGACCAGGTCACAGCAGTCCACGTAGCGTGTGTGGCTGCCACCCTGCATGCTCATTGCGAATTCCTGGTCGCCGACGCGCGGTGATCCGAATGTATACAGGTGCTCGGGGCGGTGCAGTCCTGCGGCGAGGGTGGCGAACGCGCCGCCGAGAGAGTGCCCGGTGAACAGAGCGCGCGCACCGGCTGGAATGAGGTTGGTACGGTCCTTTACCTCGGGAACGCTCTCAAGCTCGTCCCGAAATCCGTCGTTCACTTTTCCGCCCCCGGGCCATCGGACCTTCCAGAATTTCACGTCGGCGAACAGATCCGTGGGATCATCCCCCTCAGTGCCGCGAAACGCGGCGACTGCAATCGGGTCAGCCGCGTCGTTCGACGTCGCGACGAATACCTGCATTCCATGTCTCTCATAGCCGATCGCCGTCACCAGCATAAAGTCGGCGCGCTCGAGGTAGATCCTGAGTCGCTCCTTATCTTTCACATATGCTAGTCGCGACATTTCGGCGCAGAGCGCCGCGTCGGACCGGATTGGGCCGAACCTGAAGAAGTCATCAGCTTCTCCTGGGCGCACTAGCGATCTGTATGATCGATCATAGGGAATCTCGGGCATCACGGGCTCCTGCTATGTTGGTGGGTGACGGCGCCGCATCTGGTTCATGGAGTGGCGGCCTCACCGTCTCGGGGTGAGCGGTGCGATCGTCTGGCTCAGCACGTCGGGTTTGGTGTTGTCGCGCACGAGGTGCGGATATTGCTCGCCGCCGTGGTAGTCGAGCGGATAGCTGATGAGAGCGTCCTCGTTGTTGACGAGCAGCTGAATCGGTTTGTTGGACGTTTTTGCCGCACTCACGGCGTCACGCAGAGCGTCGGGCGAAAACTTCTTGCCGTCGATGGCGACAACGGTCATGCCTGGGCCGAGTTTCGCCTCGTCCGCGGGCATCCCCGGGATCACGTCGGAAATGAGGCCCTCGTCGTTCAGTCGAAGGCCAAGCGAGTAACCCATCTCGACCTGCTTGCGGGCGCCTTCCAGATCCTTGATCCGCTGGCCCTGCACGGTGTCGTAGACCAGCCGCCAACCGCCGCGATCGATACCGCCGAGCGGGGGGTGGGCATTGGTCGTGTAGACGCGCTGGTTGAAAAACGCCCGCCAGTCATAGGGCGCGACGTCGTTGAGCGTTGCCACGACATCGTCAATGGTGTAGGGCTTGACTGCCGGTGGCCCCGACGGTCCGCCGTGGAAGCGGCGGCAGAAGTCGTCGAGTGAGCGTTGCCCCACGGTGAGCTGGCGGATCAGGGTGTCGGCATCGAGCCAGATGAGCCAGCCCTCGTTGTAGAAATCGGTGCCGCGCCGCTCGCCGCTCCACTCCGAGGGGGCTGGGTAGAGGACCTGCGCCGCGTCGGCCGTGTCGATCAACGGGCGCCAGAGCCGACCGGGCGTGTGGTCCAGGCTCGCAGTGGCCTGAGCCAGCGTGTCGGCGTACTGTTCCGGCGTCCAGAGTCCGCTGCGCACCGCGAGTACGTTGCCGTAGTACTGCGTCAGCCCCTCGTAGACCCAGAGTAGCTCGCCTTGCATCGGCGTCTGGAAATTAGGCGTCGCCAGCCCGGCCGGCCGGCGGTATTTGCCGTTCCAGGAATGGACGTACTCGTGCGGGAGCACACCACGCGCGAGTCGCCCCTGCGTTTCGTCGATCAGTGCCCGCTCGGCGACGCGGCTGTCGTTCGACTGGTGGTGTTCGAGCCCGAAGTGCGCGACGTGGTCGCTCAGCGTGAACAGAAAGTTGTAGTGCTCGTAGTGCTCGGCGCCAAACAGCGCCTTGGCCTCCTCGGTGAGCTTTCGCATAGCATCGGTGAACTGCTGGCTCGCTTGGAGCGCGGCGGGGCTGTCAGCGGCGATGTCCATCTCGACTGCCGGCTTCGTGGTCGAGAGCGGGATGACGCGGAAATGTTCACCTGCCAGCACTGGCGAATCCACCAGCGTCGTCAGGCTGGCGGTTCGGAACGTCACCTCGCTGCCCGATTCCCGATCCACCGACAGTCCCGTACCGAACTTCCAGCCCGATGGCAACCGTAGCGACGCATTGATCAGGAGGTCGTCGTCGTTTGCGACCGGAGGGGAGAGCAGAATCCAATTCCAGGAGAAGACGGCAAGGTGCGAAGTCGTTGAGGAACCCGACGTGAAGCCACCCGCGAAGGTCGGTGCCAGGAATTCCAGACTGGCCTCCACTGCGGTCGCGCCTTGCGGCACGTCGAGGTGGAAGGCGTACATGTCAATCGAGTCGCGCCGCCAGGGGAGGGTCTTTCCGCCTGCGGTGAAATTCAGCCCCGACAGGTTGGTGATAGGTCCCGTCGGCCTGTGCTCGCCCGGAATCCACTTCGGGTAGTACAGGGTGAGCGGGCCTGAGCTGACCGGTATCACCTCGCGGGCATGGAAAATCTTCCGCGGGGCCTCGGTCGCATCAACCGTGAGGGTGATGGTCTGGGTGGCGCGCTCCCCGTTCGCCTGTGCGCACCCGTCGGCGACCACGAGGACCGGGACGAGAATCAATAGCAGGGACAACAGCAACGCGAGCCTTTTCCCCACAGCTTCCCCCGTATCAGCCCGGCCGGCGCAGGCTCGTCCCCGATCCTAAGGCCCCATCTCCCCGACATGGAGACATATCGGGGTGAACGGGTGCCCTTTTACCCCGATATGTCTCCATGTCGGGCCAGCGTCATAGCTGGACGGTTGTGGTGAGGTGCACGATGGAGGGTCGGCGCGGTGTGGAGCCGAAGCCGAACCGGACCGGCGGGCAGACGTCGGCCATGGTGCCAAGGTCGGTGCCCTGCCAGCTGGCGGTGACTGACACCAGCGGATGGAGATCACGGGCTCCGTACCACTCCCGGCGCCCGGAACCTGCGCTGCCGCGGGTGCGCACCCCGGGCAGCGCCACTCGGGCCAGTGGATCGATCAGCGTTGCCCACCGGGGGGCGGTGGCCACTGGGGGCGGCACGGCTCGCAGGAGCAGCCCGAGCCAGCCCCGTCGCCCGATGGTCAGGTCGGCTCGCAGCCGCCCGGCCGTCACCTGCAGCCGCCCTGGCCGGCGGATCATCTCGACCGGTATGACCTCGATAGAGTCGAAGCGGTAGGTGCTGGCGAGGAAATCGGCGACCGCGTCGCTCGGAGCGATCAGCAGCCGCCTGCCGTCGGGTGCCTCGAGCATGATGTCGCTGATCGGGCCGAATGGCGACACCGGCCATCGGCCGGCGACGATACGGTGTCCTGTGGCGGTGCCAAAGGAAGCGATCTCACCCTCGAACCGCCAGCGCGAGGCCGTGGCCGGGCGCCACAGCGGGCGGGGCGTCACCAGCTCGATGATTCCAGGTCTGGGCATGCCAGTGCGGTGTCATCACAAAGCCAGGAGGAGCACAGGTGATCAACACGATCGAGGTGGCCGACCACGGAAGCGCGCTGACCTATACCTTTGAGGATCTGATGCGCTACCACGGTCCAGGTTCTCCCGGCGGCGTGGCCCACGCGTTGAAAGTGCTGGAACGGGTGCTGCCCCTGCTGGAGCCGGGCGGCCTGGTGGAGCGCCACGAGATCGAGGTGAACACGGCCTTCGCCGGTCCGGGCGCCCGCGATGCATTCGAGATGGTCACCCGGGCGGTGACGGAAGGCCGTTATGCCGTCCATGATGCCTTGGCGCGGGCCGAACTGGGGCAGACCCGCGAGCGATTTGTTTTCCAGCTCGGTTACCGGGGGCGCAGCGTGACGGTGCTGCTCCGTGCGGGTTTCGTGGGGGAGGAATTCATCGCACTGGCGCGCCTGCCGCAGCGCAGCGAGTACCAGGAGGACCGCCTGACGGTCCTGAAACGCGAGATGGCTGAGCTGTTGCTGGCAACTGCGGCGGCTGAGGTGTACGACGTAGAGGGCGCTGCCAGTGTCAATTAGGCAATCTTTCGATCACTCGTCGGGTTGATATCGTCGTCGCGCTCGGCCAGCACCTTGTGCGGAACCTGCAGCAGGCGAACCAGGGTGACCAGCCCGAGACCGCCAATCAGATTGCCGAGTGCGGTGAAGGCGAACAGCCTCAGCCAATCGGCATAGCCGAACGGCGCCCCGACCTGTAATGCGGCGAAGCACATCAGTGATCCGACGATCGCGTGATTGACTTTGCCCGCGCCGAGGATGAATCCCATGGCGATCGCCGGTACCAGGCGCACGCCGTCGGACTCCGTGGAGTGCTGTAGGTGGGTCATCAACGTGATCAACATCCCACCGACGAGCGCCAGCGCGAGGGCCTTCCAGGTGATGCCCAGCTCGATATAGAACTGTCCCGCTTCGATGGCGGTAGAATGGAGCGCGGGAAATCCGGCCATGACCAGCGCGGTGATGACCCATCCACCGGCTAAATTGGTCAGCGTTGTCGTCGTCCAGAGCCGCATGAGCGACAGCAGCGACGCAGACTTGGCCACCACCGCTGTCACCGGAATAAGGAAGTCCTCAGTAAACAGTTCACTGCGGGCCAGAGTCAGCGCGATGAAACCGATTGACAACCCGAGGCCGCCGAGCAGGACGCTGTGCGTGGCCTGTTCGATCAACAGCAGCGCCAGCACGCCCACCCCGACGTCCAGACCCCCGAGAAAGCCCGTCGCGAGAAGCCCGGACCAGGAACGGCCGAGACGTTGCTTGCCCTCGTCCACCAGCCGGTCGAACGTCTCCTCAGTGTCGCGTTGGGGGACGGCCGGTGTGGTGGCGGAGCGATCACTCATGTCCCGATGCTAGGGCCGCCGGTCACTGCGCGACAGTGGCGCGCGTGGCCTCGAAGCGGGTGCCGACCTCGGTGAATCCGAGGCGGATGTACCAATGCAGCGGCCAGCCATCGGCTGTGGCGGTGAGGAAGATGACATCGCATCCGGCGGCCCTGGCCCGTGCGATCGCGTCGAGCACCAGCGTCCTGGCCAGGCCGGTCTGCCGGTGCGCCGGGCCGGTCATCACGGCCTCGATCGCTGCAGTGGCGCCATCGATGCGCAGCTGCGTTGACGCGATCGGCTCACCGCGGCCGTCAAGCACAGCTAGGTTCACGACGCGGAGCACCGCATCGTGAACGTTTTCGCCAGCAACGAGTTGGCGCACCGCGTCACCATCGAGGTGCGGCAGCTCTCGGCGCCAGGACCGTTCCCAGAGCCGGCTGACGATCTCGTGGGTGACCGCCACCACCCGGGTGGATCTTTCCGCCGGCCGCGACCCGCCGTAGACCAGCTGGCGTAGCTCCTGCACATGCCAGCCCTGGCTGGCCAGCGCGGTCGCCGTGGCGGGATCATCGAGCACGGCCCGCCGATGGCTGAGGTTGGCGGCACCGAGCACCCGGTCAGCGTCGGCGGCCACCGTGGTGGCGTCGCTGCGCCCGTCAACCCACAACGAGTTGTGCTCATACGATGCGGGGAACCTCGGATCGAGCACCGCGACTCCGCCGTTCACCGGCACCACAGCCGCTGCGCGCCGCTGCGCTAGCGCCCGGTCGAACAGGCGAACCCGGGCGGCGAAGTCCCCGGGCGAGGGTAGGCCTGCCGGATCGGTGAAGCGCCCACTCGATCCTGGCTGGTAAGGCACGACCGCCACCACCGCATGGGCAGGAAGGGGCCCGTAGTGATGCGGGAAGCGCACGTCCGCGGCGGCGTCCGGGGCAGGTTCGAAGCGCAGCTCGGCTGGCAGCCTTGCCGGATCGATGACCAGTGCAAGCAGATCCATTCGCCCGGCGAAGCGCGCGTTGGCCGGTATCTGCACCTGAGCAGGTGTGGACAGATGCACAAAGCCTTCATGCAGCAGCGACGGCGGTGCCACGCGGCCGGCCGCCAGCGCCATCCGCCACGTCGCTGGCGCACACAGATGTAGCAGGAGCCCGGAGTCCATGGGCGCCATCTTCCGGCGTTACCTCGCAGACCTTGGTCAGAGGTGACGGAGCTGAGGCCACATCCGTGACCACGGTGTCCGCTGGCCGGAGCAGAGCCAAACAGGTATGGGCCGCGAGAACAGGTTCATCGTGGGACCGGTGGTGACGGTGGCCACCTGGTGTACCTCGGTGAACAACCGGCCCAGCGAGGCGGGATCGGAGCCGACGAACAGAGCGGTGTCGGCGTCATCGGGGGGCGCGCCGAAATACCAGTAGCCGCGGTGCGCGCTGTAGGCGCGCGGCAAGCCGCGTGCTGGGCCGAACCGGTCGATGGCTGCGGCGTCTCCGAACCATTCGGTGACGACCACGGTGTGGTGCTGGATTCCAGGAGACAGCGCCCGGTAAGCGTCTGCCACCGTATCGGTTTCTTCCGGCCAACCCAGGCTAGCCAGCGATATCGGCTTCGCCAGGGTGGGCCATGAGACCGGCAATACCGGCAGCGTCGTGAGCGCAATTATCGCCGAGAGCGCATAGACCGGCCAGCTGAGCACCCACCGCCAGCAGCAGGTCAGCTCGCGCCGCTCCACCTCCACCGCGCCCACGGCCAACAGCAATGCCACGAATCCCGACATATAATTGAAATGACCGTCGGTTGCGAGGAACAGTATGACCAGCGCTACGAACGTGTATCCAAGGAAGCGATAGGAACGTAGCTGGGCGCAGCGCAGAAGTCGCCACAGGCCATAACAAAACAGCGCCATCCCTACTCCCACGCCAGCCGTCATCAGCATCAGCGGCAGGAATGTCCATCGGCCGCCGATGACGTCTACTTCGTTGGCGATAACTTTTGCCATCGCCAATTGCGGCCATCCGTGGTGGGCTTGCCAGAGCAGGCTGGGCAGCGTCGTCACCGCTGCAAGCGCTGCACTGACCCACAGCAGCGGTCGGCGCAACAGCTCCCGTGGGCCCACCGCGAGCACGCTGATAGCAATAGCGCCCCAGAAGACGACGATCAGCCACTTGGTCTGTAACGCGACAACCGTGACTACCCCCAGCCACAACAGCAACCAATCGTCACGAAGCCGCACCCACCGCACCAGCAGCCACGTGATCAGCACCCACAAGAACACGTCGACCGTGGCGGTAGTGAGCAGATGGCCAGGGAACAGTGATGCCATCGCATACGTCCCCGCGGTCAGCACCTGCGCCCCGCGTTGCCCACCGAGTTCCCGGGCGATCAGCGCGGCCACCACTACACCCGCCGCCGTCAGCGCCGTCGCCGGCAGGCGTTGCCCGACCAGCGAGCCAGGCAAGACGCTATCCATCGCACGGCTCACCAGCGGCACCAGCGGCCCTTGATCCGCATACCCCCAGTCCAGATGGTGGCCCGCGGCGAGGAAGTACAGCTCGTCACCGAAGTAGCCAACGCCTCCGCTGGTCAGCAACAGCACCAGTGCTACCCCGGCGGCGATCGCCAGCACCGGCACCCGCGCCAGCGCGACGACGTGAAGGCGTTGCGCCGCCCGGAGGCCTGCTCGTTCAGCACTGACCAGCAACGGTCGTCCCCCCTCCAGCGCAACCACCGATGGTGCAGGAGGCGACGAACAGCGCGACCTGAGTTCGCCGGTCGGGATCCGGCAAACCCCACGCGTGCGCGATCTCGTTCGCCGTGACAGCCGCGACATCATCGAAGCCCGCCTCGTGCAGCGCGGTTACGACGTCCTCGCGGGTCCCACAGCGCTCGAAGCCTCGCCCACCCGTGGACCGTTTCATCGCCGCCGCCAGCCCGCGTCCGACCACACCGGGCCGCTCGGTCGCCTGTGTCAGATCGAACACGAACCGCAGCTCTCCGGCGGTCGCCGCGAGCTGGCGCACCTTCGCGAACAGCTCCCGGCGCGCGGCGGTGTCCAGGTACATCAGCAGACCTTCCGCGATCACGAACACCGGTTCGCCGGGTGGCACGAACTGCTCGAGCGCCACGGTCTCGACGTCGGCTTCGACCAGGCGCAACCCGGGCCGCGCGAGCACCGCACGACCCTGTTCGGTGCGCTTCAGGAGCTCGCGCTTGCGACCGATGACGTGCGGTAGATCAATCTCGGTGTAATGAACCTGCGGGTTGTTCGTTACGGCGGCGCCCCGTCGAGAAAACCCGGCTGCCAGCTCGATGACCTGCCGCGCGCCCGACTCACGGAGCAGGTGATCAATCATCGTGTGGCGATGGAGCAGCGAGTGGCGTAGTGGCGAGACCTTGTGGTTGAACAGTCCCGCCAGCGCGAGGGCGATGTTGGTCACGTTGAACACGCGCTTGGCGTCCGGGCTCGCGAACAGATGAGCGTGCGAGAGCCCACCCCATGCCCACACCTGCGAGGTGTAGAGCGCCGTCACTGACAGGTCACCTGGCTTGGCCGTCATGCCAATTTCTCCAGGTGGTCAGCTGCTGCGGCGGCACCACCAGCGGCGGCGAACGAGCTCTGGACGCGTGCCGCCGCGGCGCGATAGGACGGATCATCGAGCACGGTTGTGATGGCATTGCGCAATTCGTCAGCGCCCACCCGGCCGAAATGCACCCGGACGCCGGCACCGGCGTTGACGACCTGGCCTGCCACCACCGGTTGTTGGTCGCGGATGGGGGCCACCACGAGCGGTACCTTGTGCGCGAGCGCTTCGCACACCATGTTGTGACCCGCGTGGCAGACCATCGCGTCCAGGTGGGGGAGCAGGTCGAGCAGTGGGACGAACTCGCGGACCAGGACATGACCTCCTACCGCGCCGACCAGGTCGGGAGGTGCGACCAGGATCACCTGCAGCCGGTCGGCCAGGGGTGCTGCCGCCGCCAGCACCGTCGTGAAGAAGCGCCCGCCTGCCTCAGCATTGACGGTGCCGAGCGAAACCACCACGTGGTGGCGGGTCGGGTCCAGCCATTCCCACGGGAAGGCTGGCTTGCGGGGGCGTGCACCGATCGCTGGCCCCACGAATACGTAGTGGCCGGGAAAAGCTCCGAGAGGTCCAACCAGCGCTTCGGTCGTGAACACCAGCACAAGTTGGTCGGAAAACCGCAGATCGACCGGGTCTGGCACGGCGAAGCCGCGTTGAAAATCGGTTTGCAGCTGGTGGATCCACGTGCCGAGAGCCGGCATGGTGGCAAACTGGTTGGTCAGCTCCGACGAGGTGGAGGCCGATGTCGCCCACGGCAGCCCCCGCTGGTGGGCCACCAGCGCGCCGGCCAGCGCCTGCTGGTCGGCAACAAGGACGTCTGGGCAGAACTCATCCACCGCGGCCACGACACCGGGAACCATCGAGGTCGCCAGCGGCAGCAGGAAGTCTCTCCACAAGAATCGGAACGCGGCCACCCGCGCAAGGCCCTGCCAGTGTTGTTGGAGCTGCGCCGGCGTCTGACCACCGATGTCCACCTCGACGGGGATCAGCCTCGCCCCCGGTGGCAGCAGCGGGCCAACAGTCTCGGGGTGAGCGGCCCAGGCGACCTGATGGCCGCGATCAGCCAACTCCGCCCCGACGGCAACGGTGGGCATCGTGTGCCCGACCAGTGGAGGTACGACGAACAGGAAGCGGCTCATCGGACGAGGGCATTCTCGGCATGCCTGACATCAGGCTTCACATCGGAGCTCAGCCATCGCAGCAGGAGCTCGCGCAAGACGCTGGGAGCCTCCAACATCAAGAAATGGCTACAGTCCGGCACGACGGTGAGATCACAATCCGGTAGCAAGTGCTTGATCATGTGGGCCTGGTCGATGATGTCGGAGTTTCCCCCGTAGACAGCCAGCACTGGGCAGGTCACCGATTGCAGGTCGGCCCTGCGGAAAGGTCGCTGCTCCTGAATATCTGTGTTCAATGTCGTGCCGGTGAACAGGGCGTCAAAGGCGGTACGGAAACGCCTGAGCTTCCGCTCGTACCGGGCGCGTCCCGACAGGGTCCTTCTGAGTTCCATGCCTGCCGCGAGCATGTGAGCTATCTTCTCCTCCCATTCCTGTTCGTTCATGACGGCGCCTTCGATCAAGGCTTCAATCAACAGAACACGCTCGACCCGGCCAGGATGGGCTATGGCCATGGCGAGCGCGATGGTTCCGCCGAAGCTGTTGCCGACCAGGTGGACGGGCTGGCTCACCCCTAGCGCATCGAGCAGCGCGGTGAGGTCGCGAACCGACGCCTCCACCGAGTAGCCGCTCGGCGGCCGCTCGGTGGCGCCGTGCCCGCGCAGGTCGTACAGGATGACATCGGCGCCAGCGCGAGCCGCTGGGTTGGCCAACGTGTAGTAGAAGCTCGACATATTGTCCACGCCCAAGCCGTGCACGAACACGACGGTCGCTGGTTGATCGGTGGACGAGGGCGGGCGGTGTGCCGCCAGCCGCTGGACGTGAAACCGGATGCCGCCAGCGGTGACGTCAGCCATGAGCACCGCCGGCAACCGAGGTAGCCATGCGGTCGGTGACATGACGGACTACGTCACCGACCGTCAGCTGGATGATCTCGTCGATCTTTCTGTCCGCCAGGAAAGCCACGAAATCAACCCGCTTGCCGTAATGATCGGTGAGTTTGGCGGCCAGCCGCACGAACTCGATGCTTTCCAATTCAAGATCAGCGTCGAAGTAGGTGTCCATTCCAATGTTCAAATCCAGTACATAATCTTCACCGATGATCTCCACGAGCATCCGAGTGACCTCGGCCAGAATCCGCGCCTCGTCAGGCATCATCCGTTTCTCCTCTCTAGGTCCAGGCCACTGCGTAGGACTCGGGTCCGGCGGCGACCTCGGTGTGTACCCAACGGCTTGACGCTGCGCCCGCGGGTACTACCAGCAACCGGTCACCGTCGATCCGCTCGACCACGAAGGTGTGCGGGCGGCCACCTAGCCCGGTACCTGCCGCTTTGGCGACGGCCTCCTTCGCGGTCCAGAACCGGGTCACCCAGCTTGACCGCGGCTGATTCACCGAGGTCGGATCCGACGAACCCGGATCCGACGGACACAGCGTGTCGAGCAGGCCCCGCTCGGCGTCGGTGAGGATCGCGGCCACAGTACTGTCATCCCGGTCCGTGATCTGCTCGATGTCGATACCCACACCCGTGCCCACTCCGGGTGCGCACCCGGGCTCGCCGACCAGTGCCGCGGCCAGCGATCCGGTGTGCGCCAGGGAGACCTCGGGCGGTTCGTCGAAGGGTCCGGCGACCTGAGGCCGGCCAGACGAGTCATTGGTCACGGTGATCTCGATCGGGAACACCGGGCCGGCACCCGCATCCCACAGCCATTGGCGCACTGCGTCCTTGACTGCGATCCGGCCCAGCAGCCACTGCCGTGCCGCCCGCGGGGTACGCCGTTGGTATTCGGCGCGCTCTGCGGCGCCCAGATAGCAACGCATGAACAGTTCTCGCGTCGCCGGGTCCGGCCAGGGATCCCGGAGCAGGAACCAACCACCGGCCTGTCGTTGCGCAATCCGATGGTGTTCTGGGAAAAGGTAGGCGGGAAACGTCACCTCGTCGGTGACGAAACGGCGGTCTCGCCATCGGTCGATGCGAGCCCACAGCCGGCCGTCCGGGTGCCGTAGCTCGACGTCGGCGATGACCTCGGTGGCGGACAGCGAACAGATTCGGATCACGCACGTGACGCGCTCGCCGGGACGGGGAGCCGCGCCGTAGTAGCAGACCCGCTCGATCGCGGCCGGGAAGGCTAGCTGGTTATGCCCAGCCTGTGCCATCACCCAGAAGCCGAGCAGTTGCCCGGCGTTATCGAGCAGCGCGCCCGGGGCCGAGGGGACGGTCAGCTCACCGATGATCCCGTCATCAGCCATCGGACCGAGCTTGGTGACCCCCTGGAAGCCTGGGCCGTGAAACATCCACTTGTCGGTGTAGAGGCCCTGCGCAGTGACGGTACAAGGTCGTTGCCCGGTCAGCAGCCGATCGGGCAGCCGCGGCGGTGCTGGGTAACCGTCGGCGAGCAGCACCGTGCCGCGCGCGTAGCCCTCGAGCACCACGGTCACGTTGCCGCCCGCGTCGAGGGACGCCGTGGTCGTGATCGTGATCGGCGGAGCGACCGCCAGCCAGCGCAATGCCTGCACGTCCCTGATCCCGATCACCGTCCGCCCGGGGCTCAGGGCCCGGGCGGCGTCGGCCATCAGCTCGAAGATCGTGGTCAGCGGCACTACCGGGTACCGGTCGGTTGGCTGGGGCCAGCCATCTGGTTGCCGGTAGAAGCAGTGGTCGGCAAGGTAGGGCATGGTGGCCAGCGAGAAGGTCTGCGTTGTGCGGCTTTGCCGCGGAACGCTCGTCGAGGTGCGCTGAGTCCAGGCACTGAGCACATCTGAGGCGGCGGTGGTGGCTTCACGCAGCACCGCCTCGAACTCGGTGAGCACTGGATGTCCTGCGGCGGCCAGGCCCGGTGGCAGCGAAATGACGCCCGGCGCTGGGAGTAGCGCGGTGCCCGCTTTCCCGCGTCGAACCAGCGGAGTATTCACGCTGCGGGACATGGCATGCCCGTGGGACGCCGAGGGGATCCGGGCCGCCCCCACCGAGGACGTAGAGCGCAACCGGTCGAACCGCGGCGCCCAACCCTCCACCCACAGTGCCGTGGCGACCCGCCGGAGCTGCTCCAGACCGGATCTCCGGGCAGTGTTCGCTGTCACGGTGAGGTGTGGCCGGCCGGCCAGGGTGTCGGCCACGAAGCCCGGCAGGCTTCCGCTGCCGACCTGGATGAAGGCTCGCACACCCACCTCGTGCAGCCGCTGGATCATCGGGGCGAACCGAACCGGTTCGACCAGGTGGCGCGCGACGAGGTCGCGAATGCGGTCGGGATCGTCGGGATACCGCTCGACCGTGGTGGCCGACCAGATCGGGCACACCGGCGGTCTGACCGGCACGCTGCGGAAGGTGTCCAGGATGCGGGGCAGATACGGGATGAGCATCGGCGTGTGGAACCCGGACCGAAACGGGAGTACCTGACCGATGATCCCGGCCGGGTGCAGCCTGCTCAGGACCTCGGCCACCGCGGCCTCCACACCGCAGATCATCGCTTGGTGTGGGCAGTTGTCGTGCGAGACCACGACATCGGCCAGCCCGCCAATCGCCTCAGCGGCCTGCTCGGCGCCGCAACCGAGAGCGGCGAACACCACTCCGGGGACGCGCAGCGTGGCGGGGTCGAACGAAGCGATGAAATTCTCAATTGCCCGGCGCGGGTGCACCCCGGCCGAGGCCATCGCGTTCCATTCCCCGACGCTGTGCCCGGCCACCAGGTCGGGTACTACGCCGAGTTCGCGTAGCGCTGCGTCGAGTAGCCGACCGACCGTGAACACACCGAGACCGTGCTGGCCGAGGTCGGTGGTATCGCCCAGGCGTGGCCGGTCCAGCCCGAAGTGCTCAGCGACATCGTCCACCCGAGGTTCGAAACCCTGCTCCAGGCCCGGGAAGACGAACGCCAGACGACCCACGGCGGGCTTGGGGTGTAGCGGCGCGGCGGTGAACCAGACGTCATCGCGCCCCTGCCATGGCCTGCCTCGAGTGACGATTCTGCGGGCCAATGCGAGCTGCCGGGCGGCGGGGGAGACGATGGCCAGTCGGCAAGGGCCGCTCGTAGGTGGGGCGCTGGCGTCGTCGCGGTCCAGTAGGACGGTATCCGGCGCTTGGAGCTGCTGAGCGACCTCGGCCGGCGTTGTCCCGGCCAGCAACAACACGCGCTCCGGTTCAGCCATCCTGGCCGACTCCGAATGCCGCCACCTCGAACGCGGCCGGGTCAGCACACATGTACACCACCTGGGCGTCGGTGCCGTTGGCCAGCTCGTCAAGCAGGCAAGCGACCCCGTCGTCAGGCTCGATGAGCCGGATGCCACGCTGGGTGTACGCCCGCGTCAACTCGGCGGAGACCATCCCGGTCCCGGCATCGGGGGCTGCCCACGGCCCCCAGTCGATCGCCAGTACCCGGCCCTCCGTTCGGGACGCCCAGATCCGGGCCAGGGTGTCCAACGCGTCGTTGGCGGCGGAGTAGTCCACCTGCCCGCGATTGCCGAACACCCCCGATACGCTGCCGAACAGCACCAGGAAGCGCAGATCCCCCCGGGCCGCCTCGGCCAGTGCACGCGCCCCATCGACCTTGGTCTGCCAGATCCGGGCGAACTCCGTAGTGGTCTTGTCGGCCAGCAGCCGGTCCGCCAGCACCCCAGCGCCGTGCACCATCCCGTCGAGCCGGCCATGCCGCTGATACACGTCATCCACCAGGGCCGTTACCGCAGCCGGGTCCCGGACGTCGATCGCGGAGTAGCGCACCGAGGCGGCAACCCCGGCCAGCTCGGTAAGCGTCGCGCGGATCTCCCGTTCAGCAAGGATCCGGCTGGTCGCTGCGTCGATCTCAGCTGGTGTGCGACCGCCGGCCTGGGCCAGTACCCGCCGCAACGCGACCCGGTCAGCGGCCGCCGCGGTCATCGGGTCCTCGTCGCCGACCGGCGCCGGGGTCCGGCCGACCAGCTCCAGATGGCTGCCGCTGGCTCGGGCCAGGCCGATCGCGACCCGGGCGGTGATGCCGCGGGCGCCGCCGGTGAGCAGGACGACCGAGCTCGGCTCCAGCCCGAGCCGACCGGATCCACCCGGCGCCAGCGGCGCGGCGGCCAGGCGCAGAGTGACCCGCTGCCCGGCCGCGTAACCCACCGCGGTGGGCGCCTGACGGGTCAGCAGTTCGGCGAGCAGATGCTCGGCGATGTGGACCGGTTCCTCCTTGTGGTCCACATCGATGACCCGGACCAGGCGATCCGGGAACTCCCGCGCGATCGTCCGGACCAAGCCGGCCAGCCCCACTCCGGGGACACCATTCGCGTGCCGGCTCTGCCCGAACTTGCCCCCCGAGCCGGTGATGACGACCAGCTCACCCACCCCGCCGACCACGGCGTCGCGGAGCCCGGTGAACCCCTCGGGCAGCACCGCGGCCCGGCCCCGATCCAGCGCGGCGAGATAGATGAGGGTATCGGTGCCGGGCACCCTGGTGAGCTGGTCGGGACCCAGCAGCCGGACCTGGGCGCCGCGCCGCTCCAGCAGCACCGAGAGCTCCAGGGCGATGCCGACTCCGTCCCCGACGATGGCGACCCGGCGCCCGACCAGGGACTCCTCGGGCGGTCCGGCCAGCGGCGGCAACGCCACAGCCTCGACCAGGTAGCGCTGCGCCCGAGGCGTGGGCGTGGCCTGATCTGGGATGGCCGGTGCTGGCGTGCCGGTCCGGTTGACGACCCAGTCGACGATGCCGCGCAGCGTCCGCAGCCGGGCCAGCTCCTCCATCACCGAGTCATCGAGCGCGGCGCCACCTCGGGCCAGCCCGAGCCGGTCGGTGAGCAGGCCGATCAACTCGGTCCGCTTGATCGAGTCGATGCTGAGGTCGGCTTCGAGGTCGAGGTCGACCTCGAGCATCTCCACCGGGTAGCCGGTCCGTTCGCTCACCAGTGACCGCACCGTGCACAGCACCGCCTCGGCAGTCAGCACAGCCGGCTCCTCGACCTGGAGACAGACTTCGGTCCCGCGACTGAGATAACCGTCACTGGGATGACCGTCACTGGGAAGACCGCCGTCCGCGCCCAGAACGGCCGTTGGTGACGCTGGGATCGATGCGGGGACCGGCCGGGACGCGGGGGCGCCGAGGTAACCGAGCATGACCTCCCGCTGAGCAGCGATGATCTCGCGGGTGCTGCGGAGGAACTCCTGTACAGCCGCGTCCCGCCCATCTCCGGTGTTGCCGGTGGCCGGGGTGCCGGTGTTGGTGCCGGGTTGAGCCTGCGGCGCAGCCAGCCGCCGGGCCGGACGCAACCCGCCTGCCAGCTGGCTCCCGTCGGCGTTGGTGACCAGATGGCCGTTGACCCGCCAGCCGGGACGGCGGGGAGCAGCCGCCGTCCCGGCTGGCACCAGGCGCGCAGCCCGGCCGTGGAACAGCTCAGCCGGATCGAGCGCTACCCCAGCGACCGCCAGCTCGGCTAGCGCCACGAGTAGCCGGCGCAGACCTGGCTCTCCCGAAACATCGGTGGCGACCGCGGTGTGGGGCCGGTCGGCGAGGATCGTGTCGACGAGGTGGGTGAGCACCCGGCCCGGCCCGGCTTCGACGAAAACCCGGACCCCGGCCGCGTACATCGCCTCGATCTGCTCGACGAACCGGACCGGCTGTGCGACATGGGCGGCAAGGGTGGCCCGGATGGCGGCGGGCTCGGCCGGATACGGCGCGGCCGTGGTGTTCGACCACACCGGCAGCCCGGGAGTGCCAATGGTGCGGTGATTCAGTTCGGCGGCGAGGATTGTGGTGGCCCCGGCCACCACCGGGCTGTGGAACGCGCACGCCACCGGGATCCGCGTGCCTGTCAACCCCCGCTCGGCGAGCTGGCCCAGCGCGGCCTCCACTGCCGCGGTGGGCCCGGAGATCACCGCCTGGCCTGGTGCGTTGTGGTTGGCCACCACGACCGGCCCGTCGCCGAGTACGGCGTGGACCTGATCGGCCGATGCGCTGACCGCGGCCATGGTGCCGGGATCGGACCCTGCCGCAGCGAGGATGGCCTGCCCCCGAGCCTCGCTGAGTTCCAGCAGCTCAGTGGCATCGACGGTGCCCGCCGCTGCCAGCGCGACCAGTTCGCCGTAGCTGTGCCCGCCGAGATGGTCGGGTTGCACGCCCAGGGAGGTGAGTAGCTGGTGCATGGCCAGCCCGGCGATGCCCAGTGCCGGCTGGGCGACCCGGGTATCGGTCAGCGTGGCCCGCTGCCGAGCTGTTTCCTCCTTGGTGAACGCTGCTGGCGGGAACATCGCGCCGGCCCACCGGTCACCGAGCTCCAGGAATCGGCGCAGCCGCGGGAACGCCACGAACAACTCAGCCAGCATCCCGGGGCGCTGGCTGCCCTGCCCGGGGAACAGGAAGGCGATCTCACCGGCCGGCTCACCGGTTCCGGATGCGATGAGCACACCATCGGCCGCCACGCCTGCCCGGGCGGTGGCCAGCTTGGTGGCGAGATCGTCGAGGTCGTCGACCACGATCGCGACCCATACCTGGTGTCGGCCGCTCGTCTCCGCATGGCTTCGGGCGAGATCCCGCAACTGCCAGGGTCGGTCCGCGGCATCGTTGGCCGCCAGCGACTCGGCCAGCCGGTCCATCTCCCGGTTCGCTTCCGCCCAGTCCACGCCGGCGAACAGGAACAACTCGGCTGGCCACGCGTCCAGTCCGTGCCGAGGTTCGGGCGCTCCCGCATAGGACGACAGCACGGCGTGGAAATTCGTGCCGCCGAACCCGAATGCGCTCACCCCGGCGATCCGGGGCGCGGATGATGCCCAGGGTCGGGGGGTGAGGTCGAAGGCGAACGGGCTGACGTCGGAGACCCAGTACGGGTTCGGGTCCCGCAGCTGGCCGGTCGGTGGCCGCACCCCGGTGTGCACCGCGCGCGCCGCTTTGATCAATCCGGCGATTCCCGCAGCGCACTTGGTGTGCCCGAGCTGAGATTTCACCGATCCCAGCGTGCAGCTGCCGGTCGGCGTGCCGGCCTCGGTGAACAACTCGGTCAGTACCGCGAGTTCGGTGCGGTCACCGACCACGGTGCCGGTGCCATGTGCTTCGACCAGGCCGACCTCGGCCGGGGAGATCCCGGCCATCCGGTAGGCGCGCTCCAGCGCCCGGCGCTGACCTTCGGGCCGCGGTGCGGTGAGTCCCAGCGAGCGCCCGTCGCTGGCCGAGCCGATTCCCTTGACCACCGCGTAGATCCGGTCGCCGTCGCGTTCGGCGTCGGCCAGGCGTTTGAGCACGACGCACGCCACGCCCTCGCCGAGTGCGATGCCGTCGGCGGAGGAGTCGAAGGGCCGGCACCGGCCGGTCGTCGACAGGGCCTGCACCGAGGCGAACATCAGGTAGTCGTGGATGCTGTTGTGCACATCGGCGCCACCGGCCAGCACCATGTTGCTGGTGCCGGCCTGCAATTCCTTGCACGCGAGGTCAACGGCTGCCAGCGAGGAAGCGCAGGCGGCATCGACTGTGTAATTGGCGCCACCGAGGTCCAGCCGGTTGGCGATCCGACCGGCGATGACGTTGGCCAGCACCCCGGGAAAGGAGTCCTCGGTCAGCTTCGGCAACTGCTCGTCCAACTCGACCGGCAGCGCCCCGTGGTAAGCGGGGTAGAGCGAACGGAACCCGTACGCACTGGCCAGATCGGCGCCCGCCTCCGCACCGAAGATCACCGACGTGCCCTCCCGGTCAAAGGCCCGCTGCTCGTACCCCGCATCGCGCAGTGCCCGAGCTGCCACCTCCAGCGCCAGCAGCTGGACCGGCTCGATGCTGGCCAGCGCGGCTGGCGGAATACCGTAGGCCAGCGCGTCGAAGGGGATGTCCGGCAGGAATCCGCCCCAGCGGGCCGGCTCCGGGTACACCGCAGGATCCCAGCGGTCCGTGGGCACCTCGGTGACCGAATCCACCCCGGCCAGCACATTGGCCCAGTAACCGGCCAGGTCCCCAGCACCAGGGAACACCCCAGCCATGCCGACGATGGCCACATCCAACGGCTGGCTCTGCTCGCACACCGCTTCGCCGGCGCGGACCGGTTCGACGCCGAGCTCGGCGGCCCTGGTGGCGAGGAAGCCGGCCGCACCCGTGGTCACCTGGGCGTGCAGTGCCTCGATCGTCGTCGTCGTGGTGCGCAACGTGGCCACCTCACCGAGCATGACCATGCCCTCGCGGTGCTGGACGTCCTCGTCCACCGCGACCAGCGCGTCGCCGTCGCGCCGCAACCCCTTGCTGGCGATCCGCAGCCGGCCCAGGTTGAGCTGCTCCAGCTCGGCCCACATCTGCTCGCGCGGCACTCCGGCCGCCGCCAACCGGGCCTGGGTATCGATGAAGGTGCGCAGGTAGGGCGAGTCCGCACAGCGGGTGGCGTGGCCGGGTGCGGTTTCCAGCAGCACGGTGTGCTCGCAGGCCATGGCGGCCCGCTGGAACCCGGGCTGGATGGCTCCGGCTCTGACCGCTTCCTCGGTGAACAGGTAGGCGGTGCCCATCAACACACCGATCCGGGCGCCGCGCGCCACCAGGGGAGCGGCCAGCGTGGCGACCATGGCCGCCGAGCGCTCGTCGTGGATGCCCCCGGCGAACAGCACCTGCACCTGGTTGACGTCGTTGTGGCGCAGCAGCCGCTGCACCGCGATCTCCCACAGCGGGAAACTGGCCCGTGGTCCGACGTGCCCGCCGCACTCCCGGCCTTCGAACACGAACCGCCGGGCCCCCTCGGCCAGGAACCGATCCAGCAGGCCGGGGGAGGGCACATGCAGGAACGTGCCGATCCCGGCGGCTTCCAGCGGCGCGGCCTGAGCCGGCCGGCCCCCGGCGATCAACGCATACGGCGGGCGCACCTGGTGCACCGCGGCCAGCTGCGCCTCGCGGATCTCGGGCGGTACGAACCCGAGGATGCCCACGCCCCAAGGCCGCGCACCGAGCTGAGCAGCGGTCTGCTCCAGCAGCACGCGGGTTTGCTCCCCGCTGCTCAGGGACAGCGCGAGAAATGGCACCCCGCCGGCGGCCGCCACCGCGGCGGCGAAGCCGGCCTGATCACTGACCCGGGTCATCGGCCCCTGCACCACCAGTGGCGCTACCGGGTGGGTGCCGGCCACCTGGTCAATGACCGCAGCACGGACCGCGGCCACCACGCCCCCTGCTGTCACATAGCGCTTCGCCAGCGCTGCGGCCAGCGCACCGTCCTGGCCGATCGGTAGTGCGTTGAGGTCCCGGGCGCCGAGCCGCGTCGCGATGGTGTCCGGGTCTGCGGTGGTGAGGTCCGGCCGTGCGTAGAGGCGATGACCGCCTACGAGGGCCGTCTCGCTCCCGTCCATTCCCCGGATCGCGGCGGCCACCTCGTTGGGCAGGTCGGCCTCGGTGACCAACGCCAACTGCGTGTCCAGCACCACCCCGGCCGCCCCGCCGGCGATGGCCGCCGCTGCGGTGTGCGGCCCGATCCCGCCGGCGGCCCAGATTGGGATGCGGATCAGCGGGTCGGCCAGTAGTTGCTGCAGCAGCACGAACGTGGTCGTGGTGCCGACCCGGCCACCGGCCTCAGCGCCCTTGGCGATCAGCCCGTACGCGCCCGCCCGGACTGCGGCCTGGGCCTGCGCCACCGACCCGACCTCGACAAGCGCGCGCCGCCCAGCCAGGACCGACCAGCGTGAATCGGGTCCGTATACGACCATGTCGACCTGGGCAGGCAACTCGGCTGGGGAGAGTGG
Organism: Pseudonocardiaceae bacterium; assembly: GCA_050699635.1. Classification (GTDB taxonomy): domain Bacteria; phylum Actinomycetota; class Actinomycetes; order Mycobacteriales; family Pseudonocardiaceae. The sequence continues at coordinate 21,473 of JBOHFK010000090.1, forward strand.
GCATCCGGTTGGGATCCGGACGCCGAAGTTCCCGGACCACCATCTGCACGTGTCCGCCAGTGCGGCCCGCGCGCTACGGGTATCCCGGCCCAGATCAAGCACCCCTACCGCGCCGGCGCGGGCGAGCGCCACCACCAGTGGGGCGTTGGGCTCCTCGAAGGGCGTGATCCCCACAATCAGCTCTCGCTCCCGCAGGTTGCTCATCCTTGGCCCTGTCCTCCTGTACGCGGGCTAGCCCGGTAGTCCGTACTGTTGCCCTGACGATCTGGGGTGCCCCTGACCAGGCCTGGCATGCGCGTGTCGTCGATATACCGCCTCGGGTGACCCGGGTGGTCCCCCTCGGTGATCACCCGGGTCCGCCAGAGGACGCGGCGCTGTATACAGGCCAACCTCTGCGGGCGGCCGCGCAGTCGCGTCTAGGGTGCAGCTCGGTTGGTTGTCGTTGACATCGAGGTGATGACCACTACAGATGCAACGGTGATTCTGTCCAACATGGCAGGCCCCCTTGCCCAATCGCACCTACACTGCCGCCCCACGATCTGTCGCCCCCACGAACTACTGCTCCCCATGAACTACGGCCCCTCATTCAGGGCTACGCACTCACGAAAAGTAACACTAGGTGATACCAAGGGTGCTTACAAGGCCCAAATTGCCCCGGATGGCGTATTAGTACCGACCGGAATGGGCTATCAATACTTACTCAATCGATCCGCGCTACGTAGGTGGTCTCACCGGCTGCTGGCGTCCTACGTCGTAGACCCGCACGTTGTGGTCCAGTTGCTGACCGTGTACATCTGAGATCGACGTTGGGGGAGCGCTGTGCGCTGGTGGGAAAATCCCGTGGTGGCGGCCGTGGTCGCCGTGATCACGGCGGTTGCCGCCGGATGTGCTGGCGCACCGCCCACCACATCGGGAACCGGCCCGTGCATGGTGACGAAGACGCCCGACGTGGCGGTGCCGATGCGCGATGGCGTCACGCTCCGCGCCGACGTGTACCGCCCAGCTACCTCTGCGGCAGTCCCGGTGATCCTGATGCGCACGCAGTACGGCAAGGATGCGGCGCAGGTCCGGCCGCTGCGCTACCAGCGCCCGGACTGGTTCGCCTCGCACTGTTATCTGGTGGTCGTCCAGGACATCCGGGGACAGTTTGCCTCCGCGGGCACGTTCTCGGAGTTCACCGATGACCGCAACGACGGTTACGACAGCGTCGAGTGGGCGGCGACGCTGGCCGGGTCCTCCGGCAAGGTCGGCATGTACGGCTCGTCCTATGTTGGGGCAACCCAGTGGCTGGCCGCCGAGACCGCTCCGCCGCATTTGACCACCATCGTGCCGGCCAACACCTCGGCGGATTACTACGACGGCTGGACCTACGAGAACGGTGCTTTCCGGCTTAACTTCATCGAGCCATGGGCGATGGAGTCGATTGTCTTGTCCGCGGCCAAGAATCGCGGCGACACAAAGGTCGTCCAGCAGCTCACCCAGGATTCCCTGGACATCGCCAGCTTGTTGCGGTACGCGCCGTACCGCACCTTTCCGCCGTTTCATCCGAACGACGGTGCCGTCGCGCCATACTTCTACGACTGGATCGCGCACTGCACCGACGGCCCATACTGGCAGCAGTGGTCGCCACAGCAGCACTACCCCAAGATCACTATCCCGGTGCTGCACATCGAAGGGTGGTACGACGCGTTCCTTGCCGGTGGCGTGCACAATTTCACCGGCATGGTCAGCTCCGGTGGATCAGGTGTTGCGCGCACTAATCAGCGACTTGTGATCGGCCCCTGGGACCATCTGGGCTGGGGCCGGCCCGGCAGCCCCGCGGCACCGATGCTCAGGCTGATCGGCCCGGTGGGAAACAGCCCGATCAACGAGCTGATGCTGGCGTGGTGGGATCACTTTCTCAAAGGTGTCGACAACGGGGTGAGTAACGGCCCGACGGTCAATTACTTCGAGATGGGTGCCAACGTCTGGAAAACCGCGTCCGCCTGGCCGCTGCCCGGCACCCAGTGGACGAGATACTACTTGTCCAGCGACGGGCATGCCGCCTCGGCGATGGGCGATGGTGCGCTGGTCACGACGTTGCCGGCGAGTGGTCAGCAGCCTGACAAATACGACTACGATCCGCGCAACCCCGTGCCCAGCGTTGGAGGGCATTCCTGCTGTGGGGCGCTGAATGGTTCCCAGGGCCCCTACGACCAGCAGGCGGTGGAGCAGCGACCGGACGTGCTGGTCTACACGACCCCGCCGTTGACCACCGGCACCGAGGTGACTGGGCCGATCACTGTCACGCTCTACGCCAGCTCGTCGGCGCCCGATACCGACTGGACGGCCAAGCTGGTCGACGTGCACCCCGATGGCACCGCGGTCAACCTGAACAACGGTATCCAGCGGGCCAGTTTCCGGGAGTCGAGCACCGCACCCACCCCGATCGAGCCAGGTCAGGTCTACCAGTACACGATCACCGTGTGGCCGACGAGCAACTTGTTCGGCGCTGGTCACCGGATCCGGTTGGAGATCTCCTCCAGCGACTTCCCGCAGTTCGACCCGAATCCCAATACCGGATCCTGGTTGGGGGAGAGCACCACCACGCAGGTCGCCCACCAGACTGTTG
>JBOHFK010000091.1:0-23654 GCA_050699635.1 Pseudonocardiaceae bacterium
CCTCCATCGCACCGGCCAAGACAAGTCGTCACCTCATGACACCAACCTTCCCGACGAACAACGCGGCGATCCCCAACTCCTCCGCCGACGTGATCACCGGCTGCTACCAGACATTCCTGGGCAACCTGCGCGTGATCGACGCCCAGGCAGGCCAGCGGTGCAACGTCTTGGAGAAGCAACTCAACTGGAACCAAACGGGCGTGCCCGGCCTCAAGGGCGACCCGGGTCCTCAGGGTCCGGTTGGGCCAGTAGGCGCCCCTGGACTAGCGGGCGAACCGGGCTCCTCGGCCGGGGACCAGGTGTTCTTCACCATTGCCGACAAGGTCAGGGCGACACCCCGTAGCAGTCTCAGGCTTGCGAAGCCACTTCCAGCTGGCAGCTACGTAGTTGAGGCGGAAATCAGCGCCATAGCCTCCGAATTCTCCGGCGGCGGGCTGACTACGGTGCTCGCGTGCGCCATATTCGGCGCTGAGCACAAATTTATAGCTGGCAGAGAATTGATTATGCCCGCGGTCAACCCATCAGTGAACGATCCGCGAAATCAGCTGCAGACAGCACTCAAGGCGGCACTCAACCATTCCGGTGGGGAGATTGCTCTCGAGTGCTTCCCGGAAGACGGAGAGGGCGTCAGGGTGGAAGCCACCCTCTTGGCGACCAAGGTGGCCTCGGTGGGTTAGCTCCCGGGCGGTCCAATGTCACGGCTCACCGTCTTCAACCATAGTCGCGGAAGCCTTTGCGGGTTTTACGGCCGAGGCGGCCGGCGGTGACCAGCTGGTCCAGCAGGGGGGCTGGAGCGAAGCCGGGTTCGCGGAATTCCTGGTAGAGGCTGCGCTGGATGGCCAGGGAGACGTCCAAACCCACCACGTCGAGTAGCTCGAAGGGGCCCATCGGCAGCGCGGCACCGACCTTCATCGCGGTGTCGATGTCATCGGCTGAGGCGTAGTGCGCCTCCAGCATCCGCACCGCGTCGTTCAGGTAAGGGAACAGCAGCGCGTTGACGATGAAGCCGGCGCGGTCACCGCAGCTCACCGGCACCTTGCCCAGGGAACGGGCGAGCGCCCGGGCGGTGGCCGCCACGTCGGCGGTGGTGGCGATGGTGGTCACCACCTCGACCAGCTTCATGATCGGGGCGGGGTTGAAGAAGTGCATTCCCACCACATCACCCGGGCGCGACGTGGCAGCCGCGCACTCGACCACCGGCAGCGACGACGTGGTGGTGGCCAGGATCGCGCCCGGCTTGCACACCTCGTCCAGGGTGGCGAAGATCCCGCGCTTGACCTCCAGGTCCTCGGCCACCGCCTCCACCACGAGATCAACAGCAGCGAAGTCGTCCAGCGAGGTCGTGGTGGAGATCCGCCCGAGGGCGGTGTCGCGGGCATTCTCGGAGAGTTTGCCGCGGTTGACGGCCTTGTCCAGGGAGCGGGTGATCGCCGCCACCGCCGCGTCGGTCCGGCTGGTGCTGCGACCACGGACGATCACGTCGTGCCCACCCTTGGCCAGCACCTCGACGATGCCGCTAGCCATCGTGCCGGTGCCTACCACGCCCACCGTGCCGATCGGGCGAGTCTCGACGCCGGACTCCCCCTCGGAGGGGGTAGCGGTGTCGGACACCACAGTGGATGAGTCCTGGTCGGCGTAGGTGTAGAAGCCGCGACCCGACTTCCGGCCGAGCAGCCCGGCCGTGATCATCTGTTTGAGCACCGGCACCGGCGCGTGCAGCCGGTCCCGGGATTGGCGGTAGAGCGCGTCGAGGATCTCGTAGGCGGTGTCCAGGCCGATCAGGTCCAGCAGCGCCAGCGGGCCCATCGGGTACCCGCAGCCGAAGCGCATCGCTGCGTCGAGGTCTTCCCGGGTCGCGTAGCTCTGCTCGAACATGCTCGCCGCGTGGTTGAGGTAGCCGAACAGCAGCCCGTTGGCGATGAACCCGGCCCGGTCCCCCACCACCACCGGGGTCTTGCCCAGCGACTCCGCGAGCCCGGTGACGTCGTTGATCACCTGTGGATCGGTGACCACCGTGCGCACCACCTCGACCAGCTTGAGCACCGGCGCCGGGTTGAAGAAGTGCATCCCGATGACCCGGTCGGACCGCTTGGTCTGCACCGCGAGCTCGGTGATCGACAAACTCGACGTGTTGGAGGCCAGCACGACCTCGCTGCGCACGATCCCGTCCAGTGCGGTGAAGATTTGGCTCTTGAGGTCCAGGCGCTCGGGTACGGCCTCAATGACGAGGTCCACGTCGGCCAGATCGGCCAGCTTCGTGGTGAAGCTGATCCGGCCGAGCAGCTCGCGGCGGGCCGTGTCGTCGAGCTTGCCGCGCTGCAGGGCACGTCCGGTGGAGTGCTCGAGATGCCCGCGTCCCCGGGCGACGCCGTGCTCATCGGCCTCGGCGGCCATCACCTCGAGCCCGGTGCGAGCGAGCACTTCGGCGATCCCGGCGCCCATGGTGCCCATGCCCACCACGCCGACCGTCTTGATCTGAGTCATCTCGTGCCTCCCACTCAGCGACCGTAAAGGACCCGGACAAGCCGTAGCATCAACCCCACCGCCCAGGCCGGGCGGTCGAAGGTGAGCACCTGCACCAGGGGACGGAACCGGCGGCGGGTGATCGCCTTGGCCCTGGCGAATTCGCGGAGGCCGTCCGCACCGTGGACCCGGCCGAACCCGGAGTCGCCGACGCCGCCGAAAGGCAGCGCGGGCACCGCGGCGTAGGAGATCACGCTGTTGACCGCGACCATTCCGCACCGCAGTCGGGCGGCGATCTCCGCACCGCGGCGGGCGGAGAAGACCGAGGCGCCCAGCCCGTAACGGCCGGCGTTGACGCGTCGCACCGCCTCGTCCAGGTTCGCGACCCGGTGCACCGTGACGGTCGGCCCGAAGGTCTCCTCGGTTACCGCGGTGGAGGACTCCGGGACGTCGGTCAGCACCACCGGCTCCACGAAGGGAGGGCGCACCGACTCCGCACCACCGACCAGCGCCTTACCACCGCAGGCGACCGCGTCGGCGAGGTGGTCGCGGATGACCTCGACCTGCTCAGGCCTGGTGATGGGACCGATATCCGCACTGGGCTGGCCACCGACCCGCAGCCGCCGAGTCTGGGCGACGATCCGCTCGGTCAATTCCTGGGCGACATCGTCGACGACGTACACCCGCTCCACTCCGACGCAAGTTTGCCCGGCATTGGCCATGGCACCCCAGACCGCGGCATCGGCAGCCGCGGCGAGGTCGGCGTCGGCGTCCACCAGCAGCGCGTCGGTGCCCCCGCACTCGACCACCACCGGCGTCAGCGTCTCGGCGCAGGTCGCCATCACCTTCTTCGCGGTAGCGGTGGATCCGGTGAACACCAGCTTGCCCACCCCGGCCCGGCACAGCGCCGCCCCGGTCTCCCCGAACCCGGTGACGACCTGCAGCAACGGGTGCTCAGGCACCACCGCGGTGAGGCTTTCAGCCAGCGCGCGCGCGACTCCGGGGGTCAGCTCGCTGGGCTTGAACACCACGGCGTTTCCGGCGGCGAGCGCGTAGCTGATCGAGCCCATCGGGGTGTGCGCGGGGTAGTTCCATGGTCCGATCACGCCGATCACGCCGAAGGGCTGGTACTCCACCGTCGATGCCTCTTGGAACATCAGCAGGCCCGATCCCACCCGGCGGCGGCGCAGCACCTGCTCGGCGTGGCGCGCCGCCCAATCCAGGTGCGCGACCACGAGCACGCATTCCAGCCGGGCATCGTCCCGCGGTTTGCCGGTCTCAGCGATGATCAGCTCGGCCAGCTGGTCGATCTGCCGGGTCAGCGCCGCGCGCCAGGTCAGCAGCCGGCGGCGGCGCTGTGCAAAGCCGAGCCCGCCCCACCACGCAGCCGCCTCCTGGGCGCGAGCGACGGTGGCCTGCACCGTCGCCTCGTCGCACACCTGGTGGTAGTCGACAACCTCGCCAGTCCGGGGGTCGATCGAGGCGAAGCGCCCGGTGCCCTCGCGGATCTGCGGCTGGCTGCCGTTCGTGGTGTGAGCCATCTTCTTGTTACCCCCGCATCGGCCTACCTGGCAGCCTAGGGGTCGGCAGGACCGCGGCTCTACGCTCTGCGCCCGCACGAAACGTCATTGTGAACTGTGACGCAGCGGATTCGCGCTCTGGGTGATGATCTCGCCGCCGACCTGGCGGACGAGATCGCTGCCGAACAGGGCGGCCGGGGTGTACGCACCGCGACGATGCACCCCGGACAGCAACCTGGCGGCGACCTGAGCAGCGACCTGGGCGGTGAACTGGTATCCCTCGCCGGTGTGCAGCCAGGCTTCCCGTTGCGTGCCGTCGGCCCACTCCAGCCGGGCATACGCCCAGGAGGTATCGCCCGATCTTGCTGGCGGGGTGAGCCGCAGCCTGCTGACCAGCCCTTGTAACCCAATCCGGATCCGGTCCTTGGCCAGCAATGCGGACACTGCCGGTAGTAGTCTCCGGATGATCCGACCGCTGGGCACCTCACTGGAGAAGGCGATGACGTCCCCGGCGCCGGACCCTCGCTGAGCAGCCTCCAATTCACCGGTAGGAACTCCGATCGCGTCGAGTACCCGTCCGTCCGGCAGTGAGATCCGCTCGAGGTCCGAACCCAGCCGGGTGCTCACGAGCTGCCCGTCACGGTAGCGCCGCACACCGGCCGCGATCGCGTCGATGAAGCTAGCGAGCACCGCCGGGCCGAGTGCCTCGACGGACGGCATGGCGGCCACTCGAGCACGCACCGCCGGCTCCCGATCGGCCCGCAGCTCGACCACCAGCGCCTCGGTGGCCAGCACACCGAACCCAGCCCCGGTCACCATGGTGATTCCCGCGACGATCGCAGCCTCGTGCAACCCGAGCAGGTCGTGGACCGGCCCCAGTTCATTGGCCAGGTCGACGTAGTGGCTGCCGGCACCCAGGCACGCCCGCGCTACGGGCACGCTCGTTGTGGTGAATGGTCCAATCGTGTTCACCACTACCGAGGGCCCCTCGCGGGAGATGAGCTCCACCACCTGGGATAGCCCCGACGCCACCAACAGCCGTACCCCACCTGGGCCAGCGGGGGTCAACGACCCGGCGAGCCCGGCGAGCCGGTCCGCGTCGCGGCCGACCAGCACGACGTCCGAGCCGCCAGCCACCAATTCACGAGCGATGCCACGACCACCCCGGCCTGTCGCACCGAGTACCCAGATCTCTGCCATGTCATTTACGCTACACTATGCATCGTATGTCTAGCAATCGAGGTCGCCCACGCGACACTTCCCTGGACGCCGCGATCGCGACCGCGACCGAGTCGGTGCTGCTCACAGACGGTTATGCAGCGGTGTCGATCGACCGCGTCGCCAAGCTCGCCGAGACGACCCGCACAGCGGTCTACCGCCGGGTCAAGAACCGTGGCGAGCTCGTCGTCGGTCTGCTGGTACAGCGCTTCGGCGTCGACCCCGCGCCCGACACCGGCGACCTGCGGCGAGATCTGCGGCTAGTCCAGGAGCTTCAGCTCGCCTTCTTCACCGATCCGGTTGTCGAGGCTGGGCTCGCCGGGGTACTCAGCGACATACGTGCCGACCCCGCGCTCGGCACAGTCGTGCACGAGCGATTCATCGCGCCCCGACGCCGCTCGGTAGCCGCGATGCTCAGCCGGGCCGCCGACCGCGGCGAGATCGCGCCGATAGACGACCCGGCCCGGATCTCCGACATCCTCACCGGACCACTCCTGCTGCGCGCCACAATCCCGGCGATCGGCCCGATCGACAACACCCTCATCGAGACCACCATCAAAGCCGCCCTGGCGCTCTGCAACTAGTCAGCGGGGAAACGCCGAGCGCAGGGCCCGGATTGCCCCAGAGACAACCGACCGGCGCGACGTCTCGCCGGTTGCGCGCCGAGCGGTACCCTCAGGCGCATGACGATCCGTCGCACGGTGCCAGTGGAGATTGACGTCGGTACCGTGGCGCTGGCCGAGTTAGCCGCCGCCCACCTGGGCGTGTCGGTTGCCGAGTGGATAGCCAGGGCAGCACGACGCGAGTTCGCCGGAATCAGCCCAAGCTCGAACTACGTCGATCTCACCGCCGCCGAGATGCTGACTGAGGATGCCGAGCGAGCCGCTGACGAGGCCACGATCGCCGCCAACGAGGCGAAGAGGTTCCGTGCGGCGGGGTGAACTACACCGCTACGTACGCCCCAGCTCCCCCGAAGTCCCGCGTATCGTCGTGATCATGTCCAGCGACAGCCTCAACAGCTCACCACGATCATGGCTGCTGGGCATGGAGCTTCAGCGGCGCGACCCCGGTGACATCCTCGCCATCCCCGGGAACGGCCACGGCTGGGCCTACGTCCGAGACCTCACCCGGCTCTACCGGGCCTGGATCGGTGAGCCCCTCGGCCACCTCGACGAACTCACCCTGACCCGCCTCACCAGCGCCATCCAAGCCGCTCTCGACCTGTAGGCCAGAAGAGTCCTAGAACGGCCGCATCTCGGTGCTCGGCATCCCGCGTAGTTCGTCGTGGTCAGGGACAACGCACCGGATACCCCGGTCCTCGGCAAGGGTCCGCGCTTGCCGAACGACGGACGCGCACCGACAACTCATACGGCGTCGCCCGCCGGGTATCTGCGCGCTTCGTCGGCGGCCCAAGCCAGCGTGTCGATCAAGCCATCGATATGCGTCAACTCCAAGATCGCGTCAGCCATGAAAGGCTCATCGAATGTGGATACCCATACCGTATCGCGATAGACCGCGACAGTAATAGTTACTTTCGTGTCCTGGCGACCGTTGACCGACAGTCTTCGCCGCATTGTTTTCAACCAGGGTTGCATGCGGTTGTCAGACTCCTGCGCCGGCAGCGCCTCGGCCATTCCCCTTCACTCCCGGTGGTTGTCTCGGTCAGCTCACGGCAGAGCGTACCGATCGGACCACTACGCGGTTCGGACGTGACGTGCACGTCCTCGCCAGCGATCGTCAGCAGTTGCGCTAGGTGGTGAACGATCGTGGACTTCCCAGCGCCGCTCGGTCCGTCAATGCTGACGAACAAGCTGCACGGGTGTTCAGAAAAGGGCCGGAGCTTCATCATCGCCCCGCCCTGGTGAATCACCGCGCAGTTCTTCCAGGCTTCGCGGACAGACGTCGGGTGGGTTGGCCAAGCGCACGAACAAGCGGGCCGTGACCAAGGTGTCGTAGGTGGCGCGGTGCGGTGTGAGGTCTTCCGGCAAACCTTCGGCCAACTTGAACGCTGCGACCAAGTTGCCCAGCTTGTAGCTGTTTGCGTCCGGCAGCAGACGGCGGGCGAGCTTCAGCGTGTCGAACACCTCGGGGCACTCCCAGTCCCGAGCTTGCGCTGAAGAACACCCACATCAACGTGCGCGTTGTGGGCAACCAGCGCGTCCCCGTCCAAGATTTCCAGCATTTCGGCCATGATGTCCGCGAACATCGGCGCGTCAGCTACGTCGTTGTTGGTCAGGCCATGGATGCGGGTGGCGAAGTGCTTAATGGGCGTCTCCGGCTTGACCAGCCAGTTCACCGGCGCCCCAATGACCCCACCCGTGATCCGCACGGCGGCCAGCTCCACCAGATCGGGCGGCTGCTGGCCGTTGCCTTCCACGTCCACGACCACGTAGCTGAGGCTCGTCCAGTCAGACACCTTGTTCACGTTCCTTCCATCCGATGTCGGCACGACCATGTCGGCGCTCATGGTGAGGGTGGCGGACATCGTGAACCTGGAAGCCGAGCGCGTGTTGTAGGTAGTAGCGCGGCTGTTCGGTCTCCAGGCCCGACACGATGGCGGCCCGCTCGGTGATATCCACGACCACGAGACCACGCACCTCGGGCAGCTCGCTCGCGACCTGCCGAAGCTGATCAGCTGCCGGAACCCGGTGAGCGCCGCTACACAGCTCAAGCTGACTCAGCGGACAGATGTCACAGAGTTCACGGATGCCGACGTGGCCGTTATAGTCCGGCAGGCCATGCGCGTAGCTCACCGCGCAGCTTGTCTTGCGAAACAGCGGCGTCGCCGAGTCAAAGAAGCCAGTACTCGCGCTTCCAACGTCTCCGGCACGATCTTGCGCCGCGCCGTGTCCTCGTAGGGCTCCGGCAAGCCGTTGACCTTGTAGTACTCCGCGATCTCGTCCCGGTAGAACAGACCGGTAAACACCGTCGCGTCGGCGTGAGCAGCCAGCTCATGACCTTGCGCTCCGGCAGTTGGTCGATCTGTTCTCTGCTGAGCAACGCAACACGAACTCTCACCTGGTTTCTCCATGTCCGGGAGGCAAGGACGCCATTCGTCGTCCGTTTGGAGAGTAAGCAGGACGGAAGGACATGAACAGAAAATTTCTCGAATTTGCTCGCAAGATTATGAGCGAGTGGAGCAGGCCAAATCACTCGCAATCCTCGAGCGCAGCAGGGGCTAGCTCAGCAATGACCCGGTTGATGATCGCCCGCGCCGCGCCGCCGTAGCTCGCAACGGCCGCCAGCTTCTCAAAGGTGGCGGTATACAACTCGATCTCGTGGGGTTGTCGCAAGTTGAGCTCAGCAGAGTACGTCTCGACCTTCACGAGGTCAGAGTTGTACAACATGAAACCATGACGAGGATCAACCACGTATTGCGTTTCGTCGCTGATGACACCGAGCCGGACGTTCCGTAGTGAGGTCAGCGAGATCAGCCTGTCAAGCTGGCCAAGCATGATCTCCAATGAGCATAGCCGGTAGCGCACCGCCGCCTCGGTGATAACAAAGTGAAATGCCTTGTCTGAGCGGTACAGCATCTCTTGACGCTGCATCCTTTTCGCCAACGCATCGTTGATGTCGTTGGGAACCCGGTGCACCATGACAGCCTGCGAGAAGCGACCACGGGCGTACTCCGGTGTTTGGAGTAGTCCCGGGACAACGGCAGGCTCGAATGAGCGGTACAGCTTCGTCTTCGCGTCCTGCTCGGAAAGCTCAACCTGATGCGACAACATCCCCGCTTTGAGGACTCGTTGCCACTCGGCGTGCTGAACCTCAAGCGTATGAAGTGAGGCTAGCAGCGCTTCGGCCTGGCCTTCACTGTTGGTAGCCCGTGTCCATTCTCGGATGTCGTCATCGGTTGGTGTCTGTCGACCATTCTCTATCTTCGACACCTTAGAAGCAGGCCACAACAACGACTCCGCGAGCTGTTTGCCGGTCTGTCCTGCATCACGACGCAGCTCACGGAGTCGCTTACCAAGCGCGTTGCGTGCCTCATCAACACTGGTGGAGCCACTAGCTCTGCTCGGTACCAAAGTCATCCCGTCTAACAGCACAGTGCAGAGCGACGTCGCGCCAGTGGTTGTGCTTCACGATCTCAGCGGGGTCCTCGATGATCTCGCCACCAAGGAAGCGGTCTTCGTCGCCGAAGTGCATCCGAACCAGCTTGCACGAGTCGAACAACCAGTAATCATGATTGGGCAACTCGGCGTTGCGCGCTTCGTCGCGCGTCATGTAGAAAATATTGTCTCCCGCATCGTTTGCGAACCGAGAAGCCCATAGTCCAAACCGACTATACTCGCTGAGTGGCACACTGACCACCCGCACACGAGAGAAGCGACGGCCTTCGGCAGTCGCCTCACGAATCATGCTCAACCAGGTTTCGGCCCACGATAGATCGACTGATTCACCGGCTCGGAACTTCCTGAACGACTCGACCTCACGCGGTGCAGCGTAGCTTTCACGTACCTCCAAGCGGAAAGCCGTGTGCTCAAAGGTGCGAAACAGCCGATTGAAGTCGTCCCCGATGAGCAGGTTCAGCGCTCTCCCTCCTGTTCCAAGTAACGGAGCGCGTAGAACTTCAGCACATCCTCAGGGATTTCGACCAGGGTCTCGTGGTCAGGCACTGGACCGATGACCGCGAGCGCCTCAGGATCAGTCACCTTCCAGCCCTGCGCGATGAAGGTCGAGCGGTCAGCGCGGTCGGTGGCGAACAGGGTCGGGGACTCGCCCTCGAATGATCGAGGATCTTTCCCTAGAAATGTGACGCGCATAGTAACTCCTTGCTCGAAGTTGTCGAAACCTGCTCGCCTATCATGGCCGAGCAAGGAGGCCGAGGTCAACAGCGCTGTGACCAGCAGCCCGACCGCGCGCTGAAACAGGGGTCGTTGCGTCGCCGGGCATCCCGCAGGGCAGCACGTCGCGAGTTCGCCAGCATCAGCCCCAGCTTGAACTAGGTCGACCTCACCACCGCCGAGATGCTGACCCAGAACGCCAAGCGACGCTGACGAGGCGAAGAGGTTCCGTGTGGCGGGGTGAACTCCGCGCTCAGAACAGCCGCAGCTCGGTGCTCGGCATACCGCGTAGCTCGTCGTAGTCAAGGACAACGCACCGGATACCCCGGTCCTCGGCAAGGGTACGTGCTTGCGGAACGATGCTTTGAGCTGCGAGAACTCCCCTGACAGGCGCTAGCAAGGGGTCGCGGTTGAGTAGCTCCAGATAGCGGGTGAGTTGCTCAACGGCGTCGATCGTCGCTTTGCGCTTGATCTCGACGGCATAGTGTCGCGGCCGTACGGAACCGGCGGGTTCACGTCGGGAGATCTCCACCGTGACCGGCGCGTCCCGGCACATCAGGTCGACCGGCCCGATCGGGGTGGGAAACTCCCGCCGCACCAGCGTCCAGCCTTCGCCCAGGGTGGTGACGTGTTCGGCGAGCAGGGCCTGCAGGTGCGCCTCGACGCCGTCCTTGACCAGGCCGGGATCGATTCCGAGCTCATGGTGTGAGTCGTGCAGCACCTCGTCGATCTCGATGATCAGCTGTTCACCGGCCTTGTTGGTGACTGTCCACCGTCCCGGCTGCTCGATCAGCGTGCAGGGCGGGCTCATCCAGTTCAACGGCTTGTAGGCGCCACCGTCGGCGTGCACGCTCACCGACCCGTCCGCCTTGACCAGCAACAATCGTGGGGCCATCGGCAGGTTCGCGGTCAGCCGGCCCACATAGTCCACCTGGCAGCGAGCAATCACGAGACGCACGGTCGACCAGCGTAGGGCACGGCAGCCGACGTCCGGCAGGATCGGGGTGTGCGGACACTGGGTACCCGTCAGGTGTATGCGAACGCCTGGATATCGGTGCGTGAGGACCAGATCCAGCGCCCGGACGGCTCAGCGGGCATCTACGGCGTGGTGGACAAACCGGACTATGCCTTGATCATCCCGCTGGACGGTGACCGGGTGCACCTGGTCGAGCAGTACCGCTACCCGGTGGCAGCGCGGCGCTGGGAGTTCCCGGCCGGCACCGCTCCAGGCCGGGTGGACATCGAGCCGGCCGTGCTGGCAGCCCGCGAGCTGCGCGAGGAGACCGGGCTGGTCGCGGGCCGGCTGGAGCTGCTCGGGATGCTCGATGTGGCGCCCGGGATGTCCGCGCAGCGCGGCCGGGTCTTCCTGGCCACCGAGATCGTGGCCGGCCAGCCCGACCGCGAGCACTCCGAGCAGGATATGCGCTCCGCCTGGTTCAGCCGGGCAGATCTCGACCAGATGCTGCGCAGCGGCGAACTGTGCGACGCGCAGTCAATGGCCGCCTACGCGCTGCTCTTGCTGCACGAGCGCACCGGCTGACCACACACAATTCAGTCCGGCCAGGCTGGCGAGCGCTTCTCCAGAAACGCGGCCATGCCCTCTTTGGCGCCGGCGAGCTGCGACGCCGAGGCCATGACCTCCAGCGCGATGGAGTACGCGTCGGCCTCGGCGCGGTCCAGCTGGGCGTAGAGGGTCTGTTTGCCTAGCGCCTTGCTGGTCCGGCTGCCACGGGTCGCCCGAGCGAGCAGTTCGTCCACCGCAGCGTCGAGCTCGGCGTCCGGGACGGTCCGGTTGACCAGACCCCAGTCCGCGGCGGTCCGGGAGTCCACGACGTCACCGGTCAGCGCCATCTCCATCAGCCTCTTGCGCCCGATTGACCGGGCGACCGGCACCGCGGGCGTATGGCAGAACCAGCCACCTCTGCCGCCGGGCAGCGCAAAGCCTGCGGACTCGGCTGCCACCGCGAGGTCGCAGGACGCCACCAGCTGGCAGCCCGCCGCAGTAGCCAGCGCGTGCACCCGGGCCACGACGACCTGCGGGACCCCTTGGATGGTGCGCATCAGCTCGGTGCACAGTGCCAGCAACTCCCGGACGCCGCCGAGGTCGCGCGCCGCCACGTCGGCGAAGTCGTGCCCCGCCGAGAACACCGGGCCCTCGGCCCCGAGCACGATCCCGGTGGCATCGGAGCGCCCCACCTCGGTGAACGCGTCACGCAGCTCGATGAGGTGGTCAGCGGACAGCGTATTGCGCCGCTGCGGCCGGTTCATCGTGATGCGGACGGTGTCGCGGTCCCGCTCGACCTTCAGCGCAGCGACGCCCATGCTCCGACAGTAACGTCATTATCGTCGAAGGGAGACCCGATGAGTTCCACCGTCGCGATGGTGAAGCAAGGCATGCACGTCATGGAGCAATACACGGGAGTGGTTCCGGGTTATCGTCGGGCGCACGCGCATGGTCACGGATTCACCGGCTACTTCGAGGCCACGCCCGAACTGGCCGAGCTGACCACGGCCGAGCATCTCCAAGGCGGCCGGATCCCCACTATCGTGCGACTGTCCAACGCGGCAGGTAACCCTTACGCGCCCGACCTGACCTCACCGCGCCGAGGGGCGACGCTGGGGCTGGCCATCGCGTTCGAACTGGCCTCCGGTGCGCGCACGACCTGGGGCGCACCGAACATTTCGTCCTTCCCGGCACGAACGGCCCTGGAGTTCATCACGCTCACCACCGCCACGCGGCGCAGCAGGCTCACTCACCGGCCCAGTCTCTTTCGTCTGCTGGCATTCGCCCTCCGACACAGGCATCTGATTCCGGGCCTGAAATCCATACTCAGCCACCCACCGGTACGCAGTTTCTCGGCCACGCAGTTCAACGGCTTGCACGCCTACTACCTGGTAGGTGCCAACGGCACCCGGCAAGCCTTTCGATATCACTGGGTACCCAGCGCCCAGGGCAAGCGCAACGTCACCAAAACAGACGCCGCCCTCTGGCCTCCTCAATATCTGATCGAGGAGATGAAACAGCGACTCCACCGAAGCCCGGTGCAGTGGGATCTCGTCTTCGATCTGGCCGCGGCCGGCGATCCCACCGACGATCAGACGACCCCGTGGCCGGCGTCTCGTCCGAAGCTCAAAGCCGGTGTCCTGACGCTCACCGGGGAACACGCCGATCAGGAGGCCATTGAGCGAATGGTCTTCGACCCGACGAACGTGCCTCCCGGCATCGAGTGCTCAGACGACCCGATACTGGCCTACCGATCCTTGATATACCAGGAGTCCCACGCACGCCGCACCAGCGAGACGAGGCCGGTCACCGACCTGCTCAGCGACGCATGCCCACTCGGCGGATCAAGTCCACGATCTGATCCATGATCTCGGTGAGCTCGAAGTCCTTCGGGGTGAACACCTGGGCGACGCCCTGAGCGCGCAGCGCCGCGGCGTCTTCGGGCGGGATGATCCCGCCGACCACCACCGGCACGTCCCCGGCGCCCGCGGCGCGCAGCCCTTCGACCACGGCGGGCACCACCTCCAAGTGCGAACCGGACAGCACCGACAACCCCACCACGTGCACGTCCTCGGCCACCGCGGCCGCGACGATCTCCGCCGGGGTGAGCCGGATGCCCTGGTAGATCACCTCGAAGCCGACGTCCCGGGCTCGGACGGCGACCTGCTCGGCGCCGTTGGAGTGCCCGTCGAGACCGGGTTTGCCGACCAGCATCCGCAGCCGCCCACCCAGTTCCGCACCGACGGTGCGTACCCGGTCCCGGACCCGCGCGATCGCGTCACCGGCCGTACTGGCCACTGGAGCGCTGGCCACCGACGCGCCGGCGATCCCGGTCGGTGCCCGGTACTCGCCGAACACCGCGCGCAGCGCCCCGGCCCACTCCCCGGTGGTGACACCGACCCGAGCGCACGCCATTGACGGTTCCACCAGGTTGGCATCGGTCTTCGCCGCCTCGACCAGCCGCCGCAATGCACCGTCCACGGCCGCGGGGTCGCGATCGGCTCGCCAGGCCTTGATCGCCCTGATCAGGGCGCCCTCGGCACCCGGGTCGGTGGTCTCGATCGCCCCGGCCCCCTCGGCTTGCAGCGGGCTCGGGTCGGTCTCGGTGAACCGGTTCACCCCGACGATCACGTCCTCGCCATCCTCGATCCGCCGCCGCCGCGCCGCCAGCGACGACACCAGCTGCGACTTCATGTATCCGGATTCGACGGCGGGGATTGCCCCGCCCATGCCCTGCACCCGGTCGATCTCCGCCCGGGCACCCGCGGCGATCTCGGCGACCCGGGCCTCCACCACCCGGGAACCGTCGAAGAGGTCCTCGTACTCCAGCAGATCGGTCTCATAGGCCAGCACCTGCTGCATCCGCAGCGCCCACTGCTGGTCCCAGGGCCGCGGCAGGCCCAGCGCCTCATTCCAGGCGGGCAGTTGCACCGCGCGGGCTCGGGCATCCCGGGACAACGTCACCGCGAGCATCTCCAGCACGATGCGCTGGACGTTGTTCTCCGGCTGCGGCTCGGTCAGCCCCAGCGAGTTGACCTGCACCCCGTACCGGAAACGGCGCAGCTTCGGGTCGGCCACGCCGTAGCGATCCCGGCAGGTCTCCTCCCACAACCGCCCGAAGGCACGCAGCTTGCACATCTCCTCGACGAAGCGCACCCCGGCGTTGACGAAAAACGATATCCGCCCGACGACGTTGGCGAAGTCCTCCGGGGCGACCTGCCCGCAGTCGCGGACCGAGTCCAGCACCGCGATCGCCGTGCACATCGCGTAGGCGACCTCCTGCACCGGGGTCGCACCGGCCTCCTGCAGGTGGTAGCTGCAGATGTTGATCGGGTTCCATTTCGGGAGGTGCGCGACCGTGTAGACCACCATGTCGGTGATCAACCGCAGGCTCGGCCGGGGTGGGAAGACGTAGGTCCCCCGGGACAGGTACTCCTTGATGATGTCGTTCTGCGTGGTGCCGGACAGTTGTGGCAGGTCGGCACCGTGCTCCTGAGCGACCGAAGCATAGAGGGCCAGCAGCCACATGGCGGTGGCGTTGATCGTCATCGAGGTGTTGGCCTGCGCCATCGGGATACCGTCAAACAGCGCCCGCATGTCACCGATGTGGCTAACCGGCACGCCGACCTTGCCGACCTCGCCGCGGGCCAGCTCGTGATCGGGGTCGTAACCGGTCTGGGTGGGCAGGTCGAAGGCCACCGACAGGCCGGTCTGTCCCTTAGCGAGGTTGCGGCGGTACAGCGCATTGGAGGTGCGAGCCGACGAGTGCCCGGCGTAGGTGCGCATCACCCACGGCCGGTCCCGCTCATGATCGCTGGGATAGGGCATCCGGGCACCTCCAGCTGCTCTATCTGGACAATACTGGGCAGCTACTGTGGCCGGCGCCACAATCGAGGAGAAAGGCCATCGCGGTGGACAGCACGATGATGGACTTCCCACTCACCGTGGGGACGATCATGCACCACGGGGCCACCGTGCACGGCGATGCTGAGGTCGTCACCTGGACCGGCGACAGTGCCCGCCGCGCGAGCTACGCGCAGGTGGGGCGACGCGCTGCGCAGCTCGCCGGGGCGCTGCGCGAGCTGGGCGTCACCGGCGATCAGCGGGTGGCCACCGTCCAGTGGAACAACCAGGAGCATCTCGAGGCCTACCTCGCGATCCCCGCGATGGGCGCGGTGGTGCACACCCTCAACCTGCGGTTGCCGCCCGAGCAGGTGGCCTGGATCGCCAACCACGCCGCGGACGACGTGGTGATCGTGGACGGCTCGCTGGTGCCGGTGCTGGCTCGCGCCCTGCCCGAGATGAAGACGGTCCGGCACGTCATCATCGTCGGCGGGGCCGACAAATCAGGCGCAGCGGGAGCAGCCGATGCCTCTGCGCTGAGCGGCACCGGTAAGCAGTTGCACTCCTACCACGAGTTGCTGGCTGCCCAGCCCGAGGACTTCGACTGGCCAGAGGTTGACGAACGCTCCGCAGCCGCAATGTGCTACACGAGTGGCACCACCGGTGACCCCAAGGGGGTCGTCTACAGTCACCGGTCGTCGTACCTGCATTCGATGTGCCTGTGTACCGGTGAAGTGGGGGCACTAACCCCGGCCGACCGGGTCCTTCCGGTGGTGCCGATGTTTCACGCCAACGCCTGGGGCCTGCCCCACGCAGCGCTGATGTCCGGTGCCAGCTTGATCATGCCCGACCGGTTCCTCCAGCCGGCCCCACTGGTCAGGTTCATCGAATCCGAGCGACCCACGATCTCCGGTGCGGTCCCGTCGATCTGGGGCGAGGTGCTGCGCTACCTGCGTGAGCACGGCGGGGACATATCCTCGATCAACCGGGTGCTCTGCGGCGGTTCTGCGGTGCCACTGTCGCTGATCAGGGCGTTCTCCGAGGAACTGGGCGTGGAGATCCGGCACGCCTGGGGTATGACCGAGATCTCCCCGGTCGCCTCGGTGAGCATCCCGCCGGTCGGTGCGCAGGGCGAGGAGTACTGGCGTTACCGGGCCAGCCAGGGCCGGCTCGTCGCCGGGGTGCAAGGCCGGATCGTGGGCGAGGGCGACGTCGTGCTGCCCAGTGACGGCGAGTCGGTCGGTGAGATCCAGGTTCGCGGGCCGTGGGTCACCGCGCGGTACTACGCCGATGCCGATGCCGACGCCGCTAGGTTCCACGACGGATGGCTGCGCACCGGTGACGTCGGCACCATCGACGAGCGGGGCTTCATCACCATCAGCGACCGCGCCAAGGACGTGATCAAATCCGGCGGAGAGTGGATCTCCTCCGTGCACCTGGAGAACCTGCTGATGGGCCACCCGAAGGTGGTCGAGGCCGCAGTGGTCGCCGTCCCGGACGACAAGTGGGGCGAGCGCCCCCTGGCCGCCGTGGTCCTCACCGACGGCGAGCAGGTCACCGCCGCCGAACTACGCGATCATCTCAGCGCCTCGGTGCCGGCCTGGCAACTCCCCGATCACTGGTCCTTCGTCACGGAGATCCCCAAGACCTCCGTAGGCAAATTCGACAAGAAACTCCTCCGCCAGCGCTACCTCCCCAGCGGGCACTGACCCCGCTTGGGGAGAGTGATCAGCGCTCGGGAGGGGCGGCGACGCGGCGGACGTCGGCGCCTAGGGCGGTGAGGTTTTCCAGGAAGCGGGGGTAGCCGCGGTCGATATGGAAGACATCCCAGACGTCCGTCGTCCCCTCCGCGCACAACCCGGCGAGCACCAGCCCGGCACCGGCCCGGATGTCGGATGCCCACACCGGTGCACTGGACAGCCGCTCGACACCACGGACAACCGCGTGGTGGCCGTCAGTGCGCGCGTCGGCGCCCAGCCGGATCATTTCCTCGACGAACCGGAACCGGGCCTCGAACACATTCTCGGTGATCATCGAGGTGCCCTCGGAGATCGCGGACAGCGCGATCGCCATCGGTTGCAGATCGGTGGCAAAACCGGGATAGGGCAAGGTCACGAAGTCGACCGAGGTGGGCCGGTCAGGCATCACCACCTGGAAGCCGTCGGGCCCTACCAGATCGATCTGCGCTCCGGCCAATCGCAGCTTCTCCAGCACCAGGTCGAGGTGATGCGGGTCGACGCCGCGGACGATGACATCACCCCGGGTCATCGCGGTGGCAAAAGCCCAGGTGGCACCGACGATACGATCTCCAACCACCCGATGCTCGGTGGGCGCCAGCACGTCCACCCCTTCGACGGTGAGCGTGGAGGTGCCCGCGCCGGAGATCTGTGCACCCATCTGCTGCAGCATCACGCACAGATCCACGATCTCCGGCTCGCGGGCCGCGTTGTCGATCACCGTGGTGCCCTCCGCGAGCACCGCGGCCATCAGGATGTTCTCCGTCGCTCCCACGCTCGGGAAGTCCAACCAGATCTGCGCTCCATGCAGCCCCTCGGCCTCGGCCACCAGGCAACCGTGCTCGATCTCGCTGCGGGCACCCAGCTTGCGCAGGCCGTTCTGGTGCATGTCCAGCGGGCGCGAACCGATGGCGTCACCGCCGGGCAACGCGACCTTGGCCCGCCGGCAGCGGCCCACCAGCGGGCCGAGCACGCACACCGACGCCCGCAGCTTGCTCACCGATCCGTAGTCGGCCTCATGCTTGGGCTCGGCCGGCGTGCTGATGCGCACTGTCGACCCCACGACGTCGACCTCGCAGCCCAGCCCGCGCAGCACGTCGGCCATCAGCGGGACGTCCAGGATCTCGGGACAGTTCGACAGCGTGGTGGTGCCCTCTGCCAGCAGCGCCGCCGCCATCAGCTTCAGCACACTGTTCTTCGCCCCGACGACCTGTACCTCGCCGCTCAACCGCGCACCGCCACAGACCCTGAAATGCTCGCTCACGGGGGTGCACGCTATCGGGTGCCGCGCATGCCCAGCGTGCACCCGTAGCGTGCACCCATGGCTGTGCATCTCACCAGGATCTACACCCGCACCGGCGACGATGGAACGACCGGCCTCGGTGACTTCTCCCGGGTCAGCAAGACCGATCCGCGGCTGATCGCCTACGCCGACGTGGACGAAGCCAACTGCGCCCTTGGCGTGGCGCTGGCCCTGGGATCGCTTCCCCAACGCCTCATTACGGTACTGCGGCAGGTGCAGAACGATCTGTTCGACGTGGGCGCTGACTTGTGCACCCCGATCGTCGACAATCCCAAGTACCCGCCGCTGCGGATCGACGATGGGTATGTGACCCGGCTGGAGGGCTGGTGTGACGAGTTCAACGCCCCGTTGCCCAAGCTGGACTCGTTCATCCTGCCCGGCGGCACTCCCGGCGCAGCACTGCTGCACACCGCCCGGGCGGTCACCCGGCGGGCGGAGCGGAGCACCTGGGCCCTACTGGCCGTCGACGCGCCGCGGACGAACCCACTGACCGCCCGCTACCTCAACCGGCTTTCCGACCTGCTGTTCATCCTGTCCCGGGCCGCCAACCCGGGCGGGGATATTTTGTGGGCCCCCGGTGGCGGCCCACAAAGCTCGTGAGTGCTTGACGGAGAACTCCACCGCAAGCTGACGCTGACCGTGCACATCTCAAATCATGTTCCCTGCCAGTCAGGCAGACTCACGAGAAGGAGCAGTGTCGAGATCGACCCCGATCTCGCCGAACATGCCCGCCGTGCTCTGAAGTCGACCGGCTACCCGGTCACCGTGATCACCGCAGACGGGACGCAGTGCGACGCCACCACATGCACCGTATGACCGGATCATGTCGACAGCGGCCGTGCAACAGGTGCCCTACCCATGGGTAACGCAGACTCGCCCCGGCGGCAAAATCTTGACCCCTTGGGGAACGCTCTATCACAATGGGGCGCTGGCCGCGTTCACCGTCAATGGTGACGGCACCGCCGAGGGCCGCCTCGTGGGCAATGTGGCGTTCATGTTCCTCCGTGATCAGCGCATCTACGCCAGTGTCGATGACGAGGAATGCGACGAGACCACCGCCCGCCACAGCCGCACCAGTGTGACGCCCTACTACAGTGTAGCCGGTGACTACGACGCCTCCCTCACCGTCGGCATGAAAGTCCCTAATAGTACGGTCATCACCGAGTCCTGCAGCGTGTCCACCCGCTTCAGTGATCAGAGCTCCCCAGGCTGTGTCTCCAACCCGGGAGCTCCTCGCCGTTGTCTTTCTTAGAACTCGCCGCCGCGGACGCCATCTGTGAAGGCCGCCCACTCGCCCTGGGTGAACACCAGAGCGGGCCTGGCCGGTCCCGTGCCCGCCGGAGCTCACAGCCATGCTCCACGGCCATATCCGCGATTTCGGTACGGGCGCTGGAGGACGGCTCTTTCCCGGCGAGCGGGCCGACGAGCTGCCGAAACTCACCTACATGAGGGTGTGGCGGGCAGCGCGCCTGGCCACGTTCAGCAAGGGGGTCCAGATGTCACCGCTAGCGAGAACTCCGTATGATCTCCGGCACGCGTGCGTGTCCCCTTGGCTCAACGGGGGAGTACCAGCGACGCAGGTAGCCCAATGGGCGGGGCACTCGGTTGAGGTGCTGCTCAAGGTCTACGCAAAATGCCTCGATGGCCATGACGAGGTGGCACGACGCCGGGTGCAGGAGGCGCTGGGATACAGCCCGACCCGAGCCACGACTCGGGCGCGTAACGGGCGCGTAACGGGCGCGTATACCCGCCCACCTGCGTTGATCATCGACGCAGATACAAGAACGGTACCTGACCTGTTGCCCGCAGGTTAGGTGCCGGTTCTTTGACAGAACGGTGAGCACACGTGGTTTAGGAATGGTTCGTCAGTAGCAGACCGTGGACAGGGTGTGACGTGCTGTTTTGTCTTGATTATTGGCAGCCGGGCTCGCAGTCATTTCGCATTTGCTTCGCCCTCCGCCAGAACGATTGACGTAGAGCCCGGGTTCACTATGCGGTTGGCTCGCAGACAGGAACGGGACACGAACGGACGCGTCCATAGTTCCTGTCCGTTACCTCGCGTCCTGGCCACCTCGCTCGTCACGGAGGCGGTGTCTACGGTGGCGCTTGCGTCATCGCAGCGCGACGCCGTCAAGTGCCACCGTTGACGACCGTTGACTCCGGCGAAGCGACATGGACGATCACCGACTGAAGGAACGGCGGCCCAAATCAAAGGATTCCCGGACAGTTGTTGTGGTTGTTCGTGGATAGCGCCGATTACCTGTGGCTTTCGCGACTGCAAACGCCCGTCGTTTGTGGTCATCTTGGGCTGTATGGATGTGTTTTGTGACCATAAAGTGTCCCAAACGATCATTAGTCTGATGTGATCACCGGTGATCTTGAACGCTGGCTCGTGTGGCGTCCCGTCGACCTGGCGCAGCCCGACTACACCGGCCCGGACAGTGCAGCCGATTGTCGTCGTCCTCTAGTCGGTTCGTGAGTGCAATGACCGCTGAAATCAACACCGCCTTCGCGACGATCAGCTGCGTGAGAACCTTGATCATCCCTGCGGGCTGTGCCTGACCTACCGAAAAACACCCAATGCGGCGTGTATACCCGTCTACCCAAACATCCCCAAACACCCCGAACTGCTCTATGCGGTCATTCAGGAGCGATTTTTGCAACAACGTTCTTGAGGAAGTCGCTACCATCAGAGGCGCCCGAGGTAGGCAGGTCGGAACCGATCGGCACTAGTGCGACAAGCGATTGTGCGGTATCTTTGGCTGCTTGGGACAGAAAGGGTCCGTTTTGCGGGCCGTATCCGAGATTCGGGGGGTTTCCTCCGGTATTCGTGTCGGCTCCGAGATTCGTGTAGGACACACCGAGAGAGTCCGCATTTGCGGTGCTGGTCAGAGCCAGTACGCCACCGATGGCGAGAACGGCAGTTGCAGCGGCCACGCTGAAACGGCTGAGGATAGTGATCATATGTCTTCTCCTGACGAGTTGATGTTGACCGGGCCCGCAGAATTCACTTCGCGACCAGTGAGCGCAGGACAAAACCCTTGGGGAACATTCGGTTCGCTTTTTACAACGTCGACATGCGCATCACCACTAAAGCATGGAGCCAATATGTAGTGTTGTCAAGGTGCGCGCGACTACGTAGCTCAGGATTACTACACGGAGACACGAACACACCACTATTGATAGTGGAACGCTGACAGAACCCGGTTAGAGTCCTGGTGGGTTCAACCGATCGAGCCCTTGCTGGTCAGCGCCCGTGCTCGACACGAACTACTACATCACATGCGCGGACGCGCCGACAGTGGTCAGCGAAGGCCCGGCCGTCCCTCGACAGTGGGCATGATGACGTATCGCACTCATGCGGAGGCACAGTCGTGGCTACTACGTAGCCTGTCGGTGATAACTACCTATGGTCGTCGGTCTCCAATCGGTTCGTGAGTGCAATGACCGCTGAATCAACACCGCCCCCAGCGTGCACCGGCCACCACGCTGCTGAGCCGGATACGAGGAGTCCGGCCCACCTGGACCACCGATGTTCGCACACCCCCTATGGACCAATGCCGTTAAGTTAGGCTCGTGATCTTGAAACTGTGGATCTTGATGATTCGTCGTTAGATGAGGTCATGAATCGCTCGGCGTGGCGACGGCCGAAAATGTCAGAGAATGCGTGTCCCCTCACTATTGTTATCGCGTGGCGAAGGACTCAGAAGTTTCTCGACAATCGGGTCGACTGACCGACCATGTGGCGCTCGGAGTGTTGAGCAGCCTGATTCATCGGGACATCGTCGATGATGTCATCAACGAATGCGGGAAACGTGAGCAGCGGTCGCGGTTGTTACCCGCGCATGTCGTGGTGTACTACGTGCTGGCGTTGAACCTGTTCTTCGGGCAGGCCTACGAAGAAGTGATGCGCCAACTCGTCAACGGGCTGCGGTTTCTGGGTAACTGGCGGGATCACTGGACAGTGCCCACCACCAGTGCGTTGTCGCAGGCCCGCGCGCGGCTGGGTGAGGCGCCGTTGAAATTTGTTGTTCGAGCGGATCGCGGTGCCGATGGCCCGGGCCGGGACTCGCGGGGCGTGGTGTGCTGGGCTGCGGGTGATGGCCATCGACGGCCTGGTCCTGGACGTGCCCGACACCCCGGACAACGACGAGGCGTTCGGCCGCAGCGGCAACGCCACCATACCCAGTCCCTTCCCCCAGGTCCGCCTCGTCGCCCTGAGTGAGTGCGGCACCCACGCCGTCGTCGACGCCGCGTTCGGCCCGGTGACCACCGGTGAGCAGACCCTGGCCGAGCAGCTGATCGCCCGGTTTACCGCGGGCCTGCTGGTGGTAGCCGACCGGAACTTTTACAGCTATCAGACCTGGCAGCAGGCCCGCTCCACCGGAGCGCAGCTGCTCTGGCGGGTCTCGTCGAACCTGACCCTGCCGGTCCTTCAGTGGCTGCCTGACGGCTCCTACCGAGCACTGGTGATCAACCCCAAGATCCGCGGCCGGCGCCGCGACGCGCTCATCGCCGCCGCGACCGCCGATGCCGATGCCGACCTCAACCCGGCCCAGGCCTCGGTGGTCCGGGTCGTCGAATGCCTGATCGACAACCGGCCCGGCACCGGCGAGCTGTTCTGCCTCATCACCACCATCGCAGACCACCAGCGCACACCGGCACTCGACCTCGCCAAGGCCTACAGCGAACGCTGGGAAATCGAACTGATTTTCGACGAGATCGAAATCCACCAGACAGGCCAGGCCCGGGTGCTCCGATCCAAGACCCCCGAACTGGTGAGACAAGAGATCTGGTCGCTCCTGCTGACCCACTACGCGATACGACATGTCATGAAAGACGCCGCCGACACCGTCGGCACCGACCCCGATGATTTATCCTTTATCCGCAGCTACCGCGCGATCCGCCGCCAGGTGTCCAACCAGGCGGGTTTTTCCCCCTGACAAACTCGCCACCGCACTCACCGAAACAATTAACGAAATCACCGAACGACCCAACCCCCCACGACGTCACCGAACCTATCCCCGAGTCGTCAAAAGATACCGCGCTCACAGTCACCGCATCAAACGCACCACCGACCACGACCAAGTCCACGACAGCCCATCCAAGATCCACATCTTCAAGGTCCGATGCCTAACTTAACGGCATTGCACCACCAGTGCGTTGTCGCAGGCCCGCGCGCGGCTGGGTGAGGCGCCGTTGAAATTTGTTGTTCGAGCGGATCGCGGTGCCGATGGCCCGGGCCGGGACTCGCGGGGCGTGGTGTGCTGGGCTGCG
>JBOHFK010000092.1:0-22599 GCA_050699635.1 Pseudonocardiaceae bacterium
CCGTGGTTCGGTACGGCGGGCAGGTCCGCCAGTCACGTGAGCTCGCTGGGCTGGTCCAGGCGGTCCGCACGCGGCGAACCAACCGCCGGCCTTTCATCGACGCCCCGGTTCCCGCGAGCCACCGCACTCAACTCATGCGCGCGGCGGAGTCGGAACGGGGGTGGTTGTATGCGCTGCCCGATCGTGAGCAGCACGCCACGGTTCGTGACCTCGTGGTGTGCGCGCACCACGAGCAGATGGCCGATCCCAGCTTCCAGGCCGAGCTGGCAGCGTGGACCGGGCGTGAGGGTGCGCACTGGGATGGTGTGCCCGTGACCGCGGGTGGCCCGCAGCCGGAACCACAGGACGAGTGGGTCCTGCGAGACTTCACCGCCGGGCGAGGCCGAATCCGAGTAGCGGGCAAGGACTTCGAGCCCGAGCCACTCCTGGTCGTGGTGTGCTCATTCCATGAAGGTCCCCTCGCCGAACTTCAAGCCGGCCAGGCACTTCAGCAGGTGCTGTTGACCGCCACCACCCTGGGCCTGTCCGCGTCTTTCCTGTCCCAGCCGATCGAGGTTCCCCACGTCCGCGCCAAGCTGCGGCGGGCTCTGGGGACCACCCTTGAGCCGCAGGCCATCCTGCGCATCGGTTACGGATCACCGGTGCCGGCTACGCCCAGGCGCCCCGTCGCCGACCTGCTCATCCCGGAGACCGCGTACACCTCCTAGCCGGCCAGCGACGGGAGCACGACAGCCATGGCAGTACCCGTGGTCATGTCCGTGCTCCTCAGTTCCGTCCCGGCCCCTCCGGCGTGGACTCGGCCAGCGACGCCGCGAGGTCGTGCACGGTGACGATGCCGAGCACGCGCTCGTTGTCCAGGACAACCACCGCGTCGCTGCCCGCGGCCAGCATCATCTGGGCCGCGATGGTTCGAGTGCTCCACACCGGTACCACCGGGGCGGGCCGCCGGCACACCTCCCCGGCAGTGAGCCGCATCGTGCATCGTGGTCGCAGCAGACCCTGCGTGACCAGCTGGCGCAGCATGTCGGTCTCGGCGAGCAGCCCCACGCAGCGGTTGCCTTCAATGACCGGCAAGTGACGCACCCCGGCCGAATCCATCACTCGCAGGGCATCAACCAGTCTCGTGCCGGGCAGGACGGCCACCACCCGGCCGGTCATCAATGTGCTGATCCTGGGATCCGCAGCATCATCCTGCCGGTCTTTCGTCTCAGAAGTCGCAACAGTCACCATGCGCTTGAGCATGATCGTGCGTGCTGGCCACCGGCAGTGCCGAAGGACCGCCCGAACCGGGCCGTTGGGCTCCTTTCCCGCTTGCGTGATCCACCTACGTTCGGGAGGGGGGCGAGAAGGAGGACCTGGTGGTTCACTTATCCGACCTGCACACCCTGGACCGCACCGAGTGCTTCGAACTGCTGCGGACGGTGACCATGGGGAGGATCGCCTTCGCCGAACGCGGGTTGCCGGCGATACAGCCGGTGAACTTCACCGTGGACGGCAGCAATGTGATCATCCGGACGTCCGGGGGTGGGAAGCTCGCCGCCGCCGTCGCCGGCGCGATGGTGGCCTTCGAGGCCGACGAGGTCGACGCCGCCACCCGCAGCGGGTGGAGCGTGGTTGTGATGGGCCACGCCGCTCTCATCCGCGATATCGACCAGTTGGTCGCGCTGGCCGGGCCCGACAGTCACCCGTGGGTCCCGGGCCGCAGCGACCACGTCATCCGCATCAAATCCGAACGGATCACGGGCCGGCGCATCGCGCCGGGCTGAGCAAGAGCAGGGACTTTCGCGGTGGTCTCGGTGGCCAAAGTCCGGTGCCTGGCGACCGCTACCGGGTCATGATGGGGATGAGCCGGTCAAACAGGGAAAGGAATCGACATGATGTGGTGGTATGGCAGCCCGATGGCTGGTTGGGGTGCCCTTTTTATGACCATTAATACGGTGCTGTTCTGGGGTCTGATCATTCTCGGGGTGATCGCTTTGTTCCGTTACCTCAACCGCGGCGATCGGTCAACTGCATCCCGGTCTACACCTGAGCAGGTGCTGGCCGAGCGGTTCGCCCGCGGTGAGATCGACGAGCAGGAGTACCGCCAGCGCCTGGACACGCTCCGGGGCATATCCCGGCCCAACGTCAGGCCGTGAATGCCCAAGCTCAGCGCTCCTCGCGCGGCTCTGATGGATGCTTGTGCGCCTTATTTCTGCCACTTGAGGCAGGGTCTTCAGGGCAGCGGCACGCGCCAGGTCAGCCGAGTACCTCCTGGCCGCGCGACGACGGCGAAGGTGCCGTTGCAGGCCGCCGCGCGCTGTTCCAGGTTGGCCAGGCCGCTGCGGGCCACGCCCTCAGGGATGCCGATTCCGTTATCGACCACCTCGACGACCAGGTCGTCACCCGCCTCGGCGGTGACCGTGATAGCGCTGGCGTGGGCGTGCCGGACGGCGTTGCTGACTCCTTCCCGTACCACCGCTTCGGCATGCTCGGCGATGGCCGCCGGCACCAGCGTGTCGACAGCTCCCGACATGCGTACCGACGGGGCTGGTCCGGCACCTGCCGAGACCTCGGCGGCGGCGTCGAGCAGCCGGCGACGCAGGCTGCCCGGTTTCTCCCCGCCGGCGGTGTGCAGGTCGAAGATCGTGGTCCTGATGTCCCGGATCGTGTCATCGAGTTGGTCCACGACCTGCTGGATCCGCCCGCGGGCGTCGTGCCCGTTCACCAGACGTAGCGTGCCCTGCAGGCTCATCCCGGAGGCGTACAGGCGTTGGATCACGTGATCGTGCAGATCCCGCGCGATCCGGTCGCGATCGGCGAGCAGCTCCAGCAACTGTTGGGCCCGCTGCGTCTGGGCGGCTTCCAAGGCCAGCGCCGCCTGGTCGGCGAAGGAGGCGAGCACGGGGACCTGCTCCGGCTCGAACGGGGCGGCGCCCTTGTCCCGCACGGCCAGCAACACGCCGCTGATGCCGGCGGCCGAGCGCAACGGCACGGCCAGGGCCGGGCCGAAGGTGGCGGCCTGCTCACCGAGGTCGTCGTCGAGGACGGCGGCGAGGTCGGGGATCAGCATGGGCGCCCCGGATCCGAATACCTCGTCCAGCGCCGTCACGGCGATGCTTGATCGGATCAGGTGTTGACTTCGCTGTCCCGCGACCGCGTGGGCGGTCAGGGTGTCACGTGGGTCATCGTCGGCGAGCAGGATGAGCACATCGCCGGCAGCGGACAGCTCCAGGGCGCGCTGAGCGACCAAGCGCAGCGCGTCCTCCGTGGACGCCCCGCCCAGCAGCTGCGCCCTGATCTCGGAGGACGCCTCCAGCCAGCGTTGCCGCATCCGGGCTTGTTCGAACAGCCGGGCGTTTTCCACCGCGACCCCGGCCGCCGCGGCCAGCGCTTGCAGCACCACCTCGTCCTCAGCGGTGAACTCGGCGCCGCCTTGCTTCTCGGACAGGTACAGGTTGCCGAAAACCTCGTTGCGCACCCGCACCGGAGCACCGAGAAAGCTGCGCATCGGGGGATGGTTCGGTGGGAACCCGACCGACGCCGAGTGCTGGGAGATGTCGGGCAGCCTGATCACCTGCGGATGGTTGATCAATAGCCCGAGCAGGCCTCGCCCTTCGGGCAGGTGACCCATCCGGGCCCGCTGCTCGGGACTGATCCCGACATGGACGAACTCGGACAGGCCGCCACGCCTGCCGAGCACCCCCAACGCGCCGTAGCGGGCATCGACCAGCTGCACGGCGGCCTGCACGATGCGCTGCAAGGTGGAGTCCAGTTCCAGCCCAGCACCGACTGCGATGACCGCGTCGAGCAGGCCCTGCAACCGGTCCCTGGTCTTGACGATCTCCGTGAGGCGGTCCTGGACCTCCTTGAGCAGCTCGTCCAGCCGCAGCCCGGACAGCCCAGCCGTCGGCGAAGCGCGAGTGATGTCGCTCGACGATGACGGTGGTCGTTCTGGCATTGCTACTCCGGGCTACTCCGGTTCCGGGCGACGACCGGCCGTGCTGGTCACCCACCAGCCTGGCATGAATGATCGCTGACAGCCAAGGCCGATAGACAGCGCCCTGGATGATCGCTGAAAGGGAGGCGTGGCCGTGCACCACTGCACGGCCACGCCTCAGTTCCGGCGATCTTGTCCCATGTCGAGCGGCACCCAGAACCCGCGTTGAGCTAGGCCGACGTTGCTTTCGCCACGGTGAGCAGCACCGCGCTGTCGTCGATGGCTTCGCGGCTGTGCGAGGCGTCCGGGATGATCAACAGATCTCCGGTGCGGCCGTCCCAGGTGGTGTCGCCGCTGATGAGCCGGACTCGCCCGCGGAGCACGTGCAGGGTCGCTTCCCCGAGGTTCTGGTGCTCGGCCAGCGAATGCCCGGCGCGTAGCCCGATCACGGTCTGGCGCAGGACATGCTCGTGACCGCCGTAGACGGTGCGGGCGGCGCGCCCGCTCGACGCGCCGCGAGCCGCCTGGAGCTGCTCGCGTGCCAGGGCATCCAGAGAGGTTTTCTGCACGGTGCTCATCAGATCCTTTCCCAGCCGCGGCGTGCCGGGCGGGTGGCAGGTCCGCCTTGCCGTGACCGGTAGACGATGTAGGGCCGGAACAGGTATCCCACCGGCGCGGTGAACGCGTGCACCAGGCGGGTGAACGGCCAGATTCCAAACAGCAGCATCCCGATCAACGTGTGCAGCTGGAAGCCCAGCCCCGCCTGGCTCATGGACGCGATGTCGGGTTGCAGCACGAACAGCGAGCGGAACCACGGCGAGACCGTTTCCCGGTAGGTGTGCTGTTCCCCGAGCACACCGGCCCCAAGCAGGGTGGTGGCCAACCCCGCCACGATCGCCGCGACGAGCACGACGTACATCATCTTGTCGTTGCGGGTGGTGGCGATGAACACCGGTCCGCATGCGCGCCGCCGGTAGATCAGGATGCCCACCCCGACCAGGGTGCAGAACCCGGCGATGCCGCCGAGCAGCAGCGCCTGGACGTGGTAGGCAGCCTCGCTCAACCCGGCCGCCGCGGTCCAGCTGGCGGGGATGACCAGCCCGATCAGGTGACCGATGATCACGACGAGCAGCCCGAAGTGGAACAGCGGCGACCCGATGCGCAGCAGCCGCGACTCGTACAGCTCCGAGGACCGGGTGGTCCAGCCGAACTTGTCGTACCGGTAGCGCCAGATCGTGCCGCCGATGACCACCACCAGCATGACGTAGGGCGCCACGCCCCACAGCAGGACATCCGGCCAGCTCATCGGTGCCCTCCTGGGGCGAAGGGGGCCAGCTCGAGCCCGACCTGCTCGCGTGGTGGCCCGGTGCGGGCCAGTGCCTTCGCGGCGGCGACATCGGCTGGGGACGGTCCCGGCAGCAGCGCGCAGACTGCCTCCACCGGCGCCGCGTACGGGGTCCCCGCGTCGAGCAAGGCCAGGCGCAACAACTCGATACCCGCCCGGTGGACCTGCAGCAGCTCCAGGCCCCCGGACAGGTCGGTGGTCGCGGCGAACTCGAGCACCACGGGCAGGAAGTCGGGCAGCTCGCGGCTGTCCAGTTCGACCCCGGCGGCCCGGTAGCGCGCCTTGAGCGCGGCGAGCGCGCCGCCGCGGCGGCGGGTCTCGCCGTCGGTCCACCAGGTCAGGTAGAGGCAACACCGCCGCCGGGTGTCGAAGGTCGCGACGTAGTGCTGCGCCAGCCCACCAGGCGGGGTGGCGGTGGCGTGGTCAAGGAACGCGGCCAACCGTTCCCGCGGGACGCCGCAAGGCAGCGCATCCACGGCGGCCCGGACGAGCGGCAACATGGTGAGCACGGTGTCGTCGGGGTACTGCAGGCACACCGATGCCGCCTGCAGCACCACGGCCTGGGCCCGGCTCATGGCGGGGGCTCCCGCCGCGGTGGGAACAGCCTGGGCGGGCGGCCCTTGCCGTCCCAGTTGAGCAGGTTGATCCGCGCGCCGCGCTCCCCCGGATCGGCGAGGTGGTCGCTGGTCTGCCGGTCGCGCAGGGCGTGGAAGGTCTCCACCGACACCGGCAGCGGGCGACCCGACGCCTCACCGAACGGCCCGCTGCCGAGCATGCCCGGCCCGCCGTCGACGTCCAGGCTGCAGCCCAGCTCCTCAAGCTGGTGGGCCTCGCCGGCGTAGGCGGTGGGGATGACGTAGCGATCGTCGTATTTCGCGATCGCCAGCAGCCGGTACATCTCGATGATCTGCGCGCCGGTCATCCCCACGGCCGCCGCGATGGACTCGTCGCGCGGGCGGTCCAGGGTCACGTCGCGCAGGTAGGAGCGCATCGCGGCCAGCGTGCCCAACACCCGGCGCACCGGCTGGGGATCGCCTGCGGTGAACAGCTCGGCGAGATACTCCACCGGGATGCGCAGCGCGTCGATCGCGCCGAACAGGTTGCCGAGGTCCTCGCCGTCGTGGCCGGTCTCGGTGAGCCGGTCCACCACCGGTGACAGCGGCGGGATGTACCAGACCATCGGCATGGTGCGGAACTCCGGGTGCAGCGGCAGCGCCACCCGGTAGGTCTTGGCCAGCCGGTACACCGGTGAGCGGCGGGCGGCGTCCAGCCAGTCCTCGGCGATGCCCTCGCGGCGGGCCGCCGCGATCACCTGCGGATCCGCCGGGTCCAGCAGCAGGTCCAGCTGGGCCTGGTACAGGTCCTGCTCGTCGGCCACCGAGGCGGCCGCGGTGACCCGGTCGGCGTCGTAGAGGATCAGCCCGATGTAGCGCAGCCGCCCCACGCAGGTCTCGCTGCACACCGTCGGCAACCCGACCTCCACCCGCGGGTAGCAGAAGGTGCACTTTTCGGCCTTGCCGGTGCGGTGGTTGAAGTAGACCTTCTTGTAGGGGCAGCCCGTGATGCACATCCGCCAGCCCCGGCAGCGGTCCTGGTCGACGAGCACGATGCCGTCCTCGGCCCGCTTGTACATCGCCCCCGACGGGCATGACGCCACGCACGACGGGTTGAGGCAGTGCTCGCAGATGCGCGGCAGGAAGAACATGAACGCCTGCTCGTAGGAGAAGCGGACCTTGTCCTGCGACTCGCGGCGCAGCCGCTGCACGATCGGGTCGTCCGGGCCGTGCTCGGGGGCGCCGCCCAGATCGTCGTCCCAGTTCGCGCTCCACTCGATGGCCATCGGCCGGCCGGACAGCAGCGATTTGGGCTGCGCGACCGGGAAGTCGTCACCCAGGGGGGCGCTGGTCAGCGTGTCGTAGTCGTAGGTCCAGGGCTCGTAATAGTCCCTGATGTTGGGCAGCAGCGGGTTGGCGAAGATCGTCAGCAGCTTTTTGAGGCGGCCGCCGGCCTTGAGCGCAAGCCGGCCCCGGCGATTACGCACCCAGCCGCCCCGCCACCGCTCCTGGTCGGCGTAGCGGCGCGGGTAGCCCTGACCAGGGCGGGTCTCGACGTTGTTGAACCACACGTACTCCACGCCGCTGCGGTTGGTCCAGGCCTGCTTGCAGGTCACCGAACAGGTGTGGCAGCCGATGCACTTGTCGAGGTTCATCACCATGCCCAGCTGGGCCATGACCTTCATGTCAGTACTCCACCCGCTGGTTGGTGCGGCGCCGGACCACGGTGATCTCATCGCGCTGGTTGCCCGTCGGTCCGAGGTAGTTGAACGCGAACGACAGCTGGGCGTAGCCGCCGATCAGGTGCGTCGGCTTGATCAGGATGCGGGTCAGCGAGTTGTGGATCCCGCCGCGCCGGCCGGTGGACTCGGAGCGCGGCACGTTCACCACCCGTTCCTGGGCGTGGTAGACGAACACCGTCCCCGCCGGCAACCGGTGGGTGACGATCGCCCGCGCGACCAGCACACCATTGCGGTTGACCGCCTCGACCCAGTCGTTGTCCCGCACCCCGATCGCCGTGGCATCCGGCTGGCTCATCCACACCACCGGCCCGCCCCGGGACAGCGACAGCATCAACAGGTTGTCCTGGTACTCCGAGTGGATCGACCACTTCGAGTGCGGCGTCAGGTAGCGCACCGTCACCGAGGCGCCGTCGGCGCCCAGCCGGGGTTCACCAAAGAGCCGGTGCATGTCCAGCGGCGCGCGGTAGATCGGCAGCGTCTCGCCCAGCTCGTGCATCCAGTCGTGGTCGAGCAGGAAGTGCATCCGGCCGGTCAGGGTGTGCCAGGGTTTCAAGCGTTCGACGTTGACCGTGAACGGGGCGTAGCGGCGGCCGCCGGTCTCGCTGCCCGACCACTCCGGGCTGGTGATCACCGTCACCGGCCCGGCCTGGGTGTCGGCGAAGCTGATGCGGCGTTCCTCGCTGCCCTGCGCCAGGTCGGCCAGCCGCCGGCCGGTGCGCCGCTCCAGCTGCTGGAAGCCCTGCACCGCCAGCCGCCCGTTCGTGGTGGCGGACAGCGCCAGGATCGCCTCGGCCAGCTTGGCGTCGGTGTCGATCGCCGGCCGGCCCTCGCCCGCGCCGCCGAGCATGACCCCGTTGCTGGCCGCCAACTGGCGCAGCTCCTCGTCGGGCTGGTAGGTGACACCTTTAGTGGTCATGCCGAGCCGGTCGAGCAGCGGGCCGATGCTGCCCATCTTGTCGGCGACCGCAGGGTAGTCCCGCTCGACGACCACGAAGTTCGGCATGGTGCGCCCGGGCACCGGGTCCACCTCCCCGGCCCGCCAGTCCAGCACCCGACCACCCGGCTGCGCGGTCTCCCCGGGTGTGTCGTGCTGCAACGGCACCGCGACGACGTCGCGGCGCACCCCGAGATGGGTTGCGGCCAGCTCGCTGAACCGCCGGGCGATGGCGTGAAAGGCATCGAAGTCGGTACGCGCCTCGAACGGCGGGTCGATCGCCGGATTGAACGCATGCACGAACGGGTGCATGTCCGTACTGCTCAGGTCGTGCTTCTCGTACCAGGTCGCGGCCGGTAGCACCACGTCGGACAGCAGCGTGGAGCTGGTCATCCGGAAATCCACCGACAGCAGCAGGTCCAGCTTGCCCTCCGGCGCCTCGCCCTGGGTTGGTTCAGTCCGCAGGTTGTGGTGGGTACCGAGCAGGTGCCGCAGGAAGTACTCGTCACCCTTGGCCGAGGACCCGAGCAGGTTCGCCCGCCACAGCGTCAGGCACCGCGGCCAGTTCTGCGGTGCGTCCGGGTCCTCGATGGCAAACCGCAGCGCCCCGTCCCGTAGCTGCGCGGTGACGTAGGCGGGCACCTGCTGGCCCGCCGCGGCCGCGTCGTCGGCGACGGCGAGCGGGTTGCGGTCGAACTGCGGGTAGGACGGCATCCAGCCCAACCGGGCGGACAGCGCGATGGTGTCCATCGTGTGCCACCCGGCCAGCCGGCCGGTCGCCAGCGGGGAGGTCAGCGCGTCGGCGCGGTAGCCGTCGTAGCGCCACTGGTCGGTGTGGGTGTACCAGTACGCGGTGCCGATCATCTGCCGTGGTGGGCGCTGCCAGTCGGTGGCCATCGCCATGGTTGCCCAGCCGGACAGCGGGCGGCACTTCTCCTGGCCGACGTAGTGCGCCCAGCCGCCGCCGTTGCGGCCCATCGATCCGGTGAGCATCAGCAGCGCCAGTACCGCCCGGTAGGTGGCGTCGCCGTGGAACCACTGGCAGATCCCCGCCCCCATGATGATCATGGTGCGGCCCTGGGACTCCTCGGCGTTGCGGGCCATCTCCCGGGCGACTCGCACCACCTGCGCGGCGGGTACCGAGGTGATCGGCTGCTGCCAGGACGGCGTGTAGGGCTGCGCTGGGTCGTCGTAGCCACTGGGCCACTGACCGGGTAGCCCGGCGCGGCGCACCCCGTACTGGGCGAGCATCAGGTCGAACACGGTGGTGACCAGCCGCCCGCCCACCCGGCGCACCGGCACCCCGCGGCGCAACACCTCACCCGAGCCGTCCAGGGCGTCGAACCGGGGCAGCAGCACCTCCACCGCGTCGAGGCGGCCAGGGGTCAGCACGGTCAGCTGCGGGGCGACCTCCCCGAGGTCGAGGTTCCACCGCCCGGCGCCCGACTCGGTGTAGCGAAACCCCAGCGACCCATTCGGCACCACCAGCTCGCCAGTGCGCCCGTCAACTAGCACGGTCTGCCACACCGCCCCCTCACCTCCTTCGCCCAGGTCGGCGGCGGTGAGGAACTTGTCGGGCACGTAGGCGCCCGCACGCTCATCCAAGGTGAGCAGGAACGGCAGGTCGGTGTAGCGCTGCACGTAGTCGACGAAAAACGGCACCCGCCGGTTGACGAAAAACTCCTGCAGCATGACGTGCCCCAGGGCCATGGCCAGGGCCCCGTCGGTGCCCGGCTGCGCGGGTAGCCAGGTGTCGGCGAACTTGGTGTTGTCGGCGTAGTCCGGGGAGATGACCACCACCTTCTGCCCCTTGTAGCGCGCCTCGGCCATCCAGTGCGCATCCGGGGTACGGGTGATCGGCACGTTGGAGCCCCACATCAGCAGGTAGCAGGCGTTCCACCAGTCCCCGGACTCCGGCACGTCGGTCTGATCCCCGAACACCTGCGGCGAGGCCACCGGCAGGTCGGCGTACCAGTCGTAAAACGACGTCATCACACCACCGATGAGCTCGATGAACCGCGATCCCGCGGCGTGGCTGACCATCGACATCGCCGGGATCGGAGAGAATCCGGCCACCCGGTCCGGGCCGTACGTCTTGATCGTGTGCACGTGCGCGGCGGCGACGATCTCCACGGCCTCGTCCCATGACACCCGGACGTGCCCGCCCTTGCCCCGCGCGGACTGGTAGCGGCGCCGCTTGCCGGGATCGCCGGTGATCTCCGCCCAGGCCGCCACCGGATCACCGAGCCGGGCCTTGGCCTCGCGGTACATCTCGACCAGGACACCCCGGGCGTACGGGTAGCGCACTCGGGTCGGGGAGTAGGTGTACCAGGAAAACGCCGCTCCGCGCGGGCAGCCGCGCGGCTCGTACTCCGGGGAGTCCGGCCCGACCGACGGGTAGTCGGTCTGCTGGCTTTCCCAGGTGATGATCCCGTCCTTGACGTAGACCTTCCAGGAACACGAGCCGGTGCAGTTCACCCCGTGCGTGGAGCGCACCACCTTGTCGTGGCTCCAGCGGTCCCGGTAGAACACGTCACCCTCGCGCCCACCCTGGTGGAACACCGCGCGCAGATCGTCAGAGGTCTCCCGGCGGGTGAAAAACCGCCCGGCGCGCAGCAGCGCGTCGGGCGCCGGCCCATCCGTCCCCCCACCCACTCGACCTCCCCTTTCACTGGTGACCACTGCACCGACCCTGACATTGCAGTGGATGGGCGCAGCACCGCCAAAAGTCCCGAATAGGCGGTCGCTCTGGCCCTATGTCCCCGGCCGGCTCGACAGGACACTGACCGACGTGACCAGAACAGGCCAACAGGGCGAACGGACCGTCCGCGTGCCACCGCCGCATGCCGGGCCGGCCGCGCGTCCCGGCGCGATGCTGGCGCTGGCCACCGCCGGGTTCGCGGTGACCTTCTGGGCGTGGGCGCTGCTGTCGCCGCTGGCCGCGACGCTGCGTCAGGAGCTGTCGCTGACCTCCTTTGAGCAGTCGCTGCTGGTGGCCCTGCCCGTCGTGGTCGGCTCGCTGGGCCGGATCCCGGTCGGCGCGCTGACCGACCGGCTCGGCGCGCGCCGCATGTTCCCGGCCGTCGCGCTGCTCACCGTGGTGCCGGTGCTGTACCTGGGGCATCTCGCCAGCTCGCTGGCCGGCTACCTGGCCGGCGGGTTTTTCCTCGGGTTGGCCGGTACCACCTTCGCCATCGGGGTGCCGTTCGTGAACTCCTGGTACCCACCGCAACGGCGCGGCCTCGCGCTGGGCATCTTCGGGGCCGGCATGGGCGGCACCGCGATCTCCGCGTTCTCCACCGTGCAGCTGGCCAAGGCCCTCGGGCCCAGCTTCCCGTTCGATCTCCTCGCGGCCGTACTGGTGATTTATGCCGTGGTGGGGTACGGGCTGCTGCGGGACCGGCCGGATCGAGCCGTGGCCACGGGCAGCGTGCTGGCCGGGCTGGCGGCAGTACTGCGGATGCCGGTGACACTGCGGCTGTCGTTGCTGTACGCGGTCGCCTTCGGCGGCTTCGTGGCCTTCAGCGTGTACCTGCCCGCCTACCTCACCACCGCCTACCACCTCGAGCGGGCCGACGCGGCGCTGCGCACCGCCGGCTTCGTGGTGCTCGCCGTGGCCATGCGTCCCGTCGGCGGCTGGCTGTCCGACCGGCTGCATCCGGTCCCGGTGCTCGCCGGCGCCTACGCCAGCGTCGCCCTGCTGGCGCTGCTGGCCGCCGCCCAGCTGGATCTGGTGCCGATCGGGACGCTGGCCTTCCTCGGGATGGCCGCGGCGCTGGGCACCGCAACCGGCGCGGTGTTCGCCCTGCTCGCCCGGCGCGTGAGGCCCGAGCGGGTCGGGGCCGTCACCGGCGTGGTCGGTGCCGCCGGCGGCCTCGGCGGCTTCTTCCCGCCGCTGGTGATGGGTTTGATCTACGGCGCGCTCGGCGACTACACCATCGGCTTTTTGCTCCTCGCGGCCATCGCCACGACCGCCGCCGCCTTCACCGCAACCGCGATGCGCAGGCGAGCACGGTAGCGGCGTGAAGGTCATGCGAGCCTCCGCCAAGGGCGTCCAGGCGGCCGGACTGCCGGCCGGGCGCGGTGGTGCCGCGCCAGTCACCAAAGCCGACCTGGCCCGACTACCCGGTGTGGCACAGCGGTACCTGGACGCCATGGGCGTGGTTGGCAAGCCGCGGTCCTGGTCGTTCCGGGCGCGCTACACCGGCACGGGCGCGGGCAGATGCACGGCAAACTCCTTGGACTGGTGTCCCTCGCCGTCACCGACGCCGGTCACCGAGTCCAGGCACGCGTCATGCTCGACGCCGACGGACGCCCGCGCCGCTTCAGCACCACCGACCGCTGGGCCGCGCTCCCGGAATGCCTGGTTCGGGCCCAGTGGCTCACGCCAGTCATCGGGTGGCAAGCGGTTGATGGGCGGCCGGTTCCCACCGGCGGCGACGCCGGATTCCACGCGAAGACTTCTCACGTCGGCTCGAGCACCGCACGGGGACGAAGGGTGGGCGAAGGGGCTTGATCCAAAGTCGGTCGATTCGCGCCCCTTTCGCGGGCAGCTGGTTGAACAACCGAAGGCGTTTGGTCCGGGTGGGTGGGACTTGCGGCCCTCCCCCAAGCCGGTCTGCGCTGCTTGCCTGGCGACGTGGGGCTACCTCGCCTGCTGTTGGTGTCGTGTCGGAGTGCGGGTAGACCTTCAGCGATGCTGTCCTTATGAGTGACAGGAGTTTCGGATGACGGTGACCGCAGGTGGGAGCTTGTCCCCGGCCACGGATCGATCGGGAAGCCTGGACCTGGAGGGTCTGGATGCGTTCTGGCGGGCGGCGAACTACCTGGCGGTGGGGCAGATCTACCTGCTGGATAACCCGCTGCTAGCCGAGCAGCTGCGCCCAGAGCACATCAAGCCGCGGCTGCTCGGGCATTGGGGCACCACGCCGGGGCTGACGTTTCTGTGGGCTCATCTGAACCGGGTGATCGCCGCCCGTGATCTGGATGTGCTGTTCGTGACGGGTCCCGGGCATGGTGGCCCGGCGGTGGTGGCGACCGCGTGGCTGGACGGTACCTATTCCGAGCGGTTCCCGGACGTGTCCCAGGACCACGCCGGGATGCGCCGGTTGTTCCGGCAGTTCTCCTTTCCCGGTGGGATTCCCAGCCACGCCGCACCGGAGACACCGGGCTCGATCCATGAGGGCGGTGAGCTGGGATATTCCCTGGTGCACGCCTACGGGGCCGCGCTGGACAACCCGGGGCTGCTGGTGGCCTGCGTGATCGGTGACGGCGAGGCGGAGACCGGGGCGCTGGCGGCGTCCTGGCACGCCAACAAGTTCCTCGACCCGGTCACCGACGGCACCGTACTGCCGATCCTGCACCTCAACGGCTACAAGATCGCCAATCCGACGGTGCTGGCTCGGATCCCGGAAAGTGAGCTGCGCGCGCTGCTGGTGGGCTACGGGCACGAACCGTTCTTCGTTGAGGTCGACGCGGCGGCCGACCCGATGACTGCGCACCGGCAGATGGCCGCGACCCTGGATCGGATAGTTGATGCCATCACGGGTATCCGGGACCGGGCCGCCCGCGGCGAGTTGACCGAACGGCCAGGCTGGCCGGTGCTGGTGCTGCGCAGTCCGAAGGGCTGGACCGGGCCCGCCGAGGTCGATGGGGTGCCAGTTGAGGGCACCTGGCGGGCGCATCAGGTGCCGCTGGCCC
Organism: Pseudonocardiaceae bacterium; assembly: GCA_050699635.1. Lineage (GTDB taxonomy): Bacteria > Actinomycetota > Actinomycetes > Mycobacteriales > Pseudonocardiaceae. Next base: position 14,195 of record JBOHFK010000092.1, read on the forward strand.
GAGTCCGGGAGGATCCGGCGCATCTGGCCATGCTGCAGCGGTGGCTGCGGTCCTACCGGCCCGAGGAGCTGTTCGACAACGAGGGTCACCCGCGGTCGGTCGTGGACGCGGCGCTGCCGCCCCCGTCGCGGCGGATGAGCGCCAGCCCGCACGCCAACGGTGGACAGCTGCTGTGGCCGTTGCGGCTACCAGACTTTCGCGAGCAGGCAGTGGCTGTATGCAAGCCGGGTGGAGTCACCGCGGAGGCCACCTCGGTGCTCGGCCAGTGGCTACGAGAAGTGGTGCGGGCCAACCCGGGCAGCTTCCGGCTCGTCGGCCCGGACGAGGTTGCCTCCAACCGTTTGCAGGCCGTGTTCGAGGTGACCGACCGCCAGTTCGAGGGTCAGCTGCTGCCCACCGACGAACACCAAAACCGCCACGGACGTGTTCTGGAGATCCTGTCCGAGCACATCTGCCAGGGCTGGCTCGAGGGTTACCTGCTCACCGGCCGGCACGGGCTGTTCACCTGCTACGAGGCGTTCATCCACATCGTCGACTCGATGGTCAACCAGCACGCCAAATGGATCAAAGTGGGCCGGCAGATCCCCTGGCGGCGACCGATCGCATCGCTGAACTACCTGGTCACCAGCCATGTCTGGCGCCAGGACCACAACGGGTTCTCCCACCAGGACCCCGGCTTCATCGATCACATGATGAACAAGAAAGCCGAGATCGTCCGGGTATACCTGCCCCCGGATGCGAACACCTTGCTGGCCACCATGGACCACTGCCTGCGCAGCCGCGACTACATCAACGTCGTGGTAGCCGGCAAGCAGCCCGAACTCCAGTGGCTCGACGCCAACGCGGCGGTGGCGCACTGCCAGCGCGGCATCGGCATCTGGGACTGGGCGTCCAACGACGCCGCCACCGAACCCGACGTGGTCTTGGCCTGCTGCGGCGATGTGCCCACCCTCGAAACCCTCGCCGCAGTCACCTTGCTGCGTGAGCACTTGCCTCAGCTTCGTGTCCGGGTGATCAACGTAGTCGACCTGATGCGCCTGCAGGATCCCACCGAACATCCTCACGGCTTGCCGCACCGTGAATACGACGCGCTGTTCCCACCTGAGACTCCAGCGATCTTCGCGTTCCACGGCTACCCCTGGCTGATCCACCGGCTGACCTACCGCCGCGCCCACCACGACCACCTGCACGTCCGCGGCTACAAGGAGGAAGGCACCACGACCACACCCTTCGACATGCTCATGCTCAACGACCTCGACCGCTTCCACCTCGTCGCCGACGTCATCGACCGAGTGCCCAGCCTGACCGTGCGCTACGCCGCACTGCGCCAGCACATGCTCGACGAACGGTTGCGCTGCCGCGAGCACACCCGCCGCACCGGCGAGGACGCCCCTGATATCCGCAACTGGTCCTGGCCACACTGACCAACCATGCGGGTGTTAGTGATCAATGCGGGTTCCAGCAGCATCAAGATCCGCCTCCTGGATCCCGATGACACCTTGCTGCACGAGGTAAACCTCGACGCCGACCGCGGGCAACCGCAGCCCGGCGCAGTGGCCGCTGCGATCAAAAGCCTCGGGCCGGTCGACGCCGTTGGACACCGCGTGGTGCACGGCGGAACGTGCTTTACCGGGCCCGTGGTCGCGGACGCCGCGGTGCTGGCTGAGCTGGAGCAGCTAGTCGCACTCGCCCCATTGCACCAGCCACCGGCACTGGCCGCGTTGCGTACCACCCTCGATGTCCTGCCCCACGTCCCTTCGGTGGCCTGCTTCGATACCGCGTTCCACACCACGCTGCCACCAGCCGCGGCCACCTACGCCATCCCAGCGCAGTGGCGCACCGATCTCGGTGTGCGTCGCTACGGCTTTCATGGGCTCGCCCACCAATGGGCCGCCCACCGGGCCACCGAACTGACCTCGCCCTCGGCGCGGATCGTCGTGGCACACCTGGGAGCCGGGGCGTCCCTGTGCGCCGTCCACAAGGGACGCTCCATCGACACCACGATGGGCTTTACCCCCACCGCCGGCCTGGTCATGGCCAGCCGCAGCGGCGACCTCGACCCCGCCGTCCCGCTCTGGCTGGTGCAGCACGCCGGCATGACCGCAAGCGACGTCGCGACCGCGCTGGACATGACTCCGGGCTAGCCGGACTCGCCGGCACGCCAGACATGCGCGCCGTACTGGCCGCCGAACATTCCGGTGACGCGCGCGCGGAGCTAGCCATCGCCGTCTGGTTACACCGGCTGCGCGGCGGGATCGCGGCCATGGCTGCCGCGCTCGGCGGCTTGGCCGTCCTGGTCTTCAGCGGCGGGATCGGAGAACACCAACCCGAACTACGAGCACGCACCATCACCGGGTTGGACTTCCTTGGCCTGGCACTCGACCCAGCAGCTAACCAGGCGATCCGGCCCGGCTGCGACGCCGACATCAGCACCCGAGACTCCTCAGCCCGGACTCTGGTCGTGCACGCCAGAGAGGACCTCGTAATAGCAGGCCAGGTACGAGCCACGCTGACCCCCACTGACATCGCCACAATGGCATAACTGCCGCGCCACCAAACGAGAGTCTTAGCTAACCAAGTGCGCTTCGGTACGATCAAATGATTGCGCCGAATTGGCGATGCGTTGACGCCAGATGGCAGTAGCGGGATTGGTCGATGTGCAGGCAGGGCAACGGGGAGCAGGTGCGAGTCGGCCGGCGGCATTGACCGACGCGGTCGGCTTGAGGAATTGGAAGGTGGCATTGTTGACTTTCGGTGATGGTGGCACCGGCATCGGCATCCTTGGCTCAGACCGTCGAACGGGCCGTAGGATTCGCGATCAACGATAGGCATCCCGCCGGTGGCTGATGTCCAGAACCTGGACGATCTTGGTGCTATCGTCGATCGTGTACCGGACTCGATACTCCCCGCGGCGAGCGCGCCAGTAGCCTTCGAACGGCTTTCGCAACGGCGCTCCCACGCGATGAGGGTTCTCGGCCAGTGGCCGATAAAGGAACTCCACGCATGCCGCGGCGACCGCCTCCGGTAGTAGTTCGGTGAGTTGGCGTGCCGCGGTGCGGGCGACTTGTACCCGGTAGGCCACTCGGGTTAAGTCCGGGATCGTTGATCGATCAGAGCTCGCACCTGCTGCTCGTTGAGCACATCACCCCGAGCGAAGTCGGCTTCGCCAGCGGCGATGCGTTGCTGGGCCTGAGTATCAGCCAGCAGCTCCAGGGTCGCCTCAATGGACTCGAGATCCTCTGCTGCGAGCAGCACGACGTATTCACGGCCGTTACGAGTGATGTGGACGCGCTCGTGAGTGCGCCCGACCTCGTCGGCGATCTCGGAGAGTCGAGCCTTGGCTTCTGACAGCGGTACCGTGCTCATGGACTAGAATCATAGTCCATCATCTCATCCACCGCCACACGAGCCATCGACGACCGCATCCCGACAGGGTTACCGTATCCCCGCAAGGAGTTGATCACCCGGCTCCTCCGAGGAAGATGCGAGCTCTGCCAGGGAAGCGGGTGGTCGCGTTCTTCCGGAAGCATCTCGACGGCTGACCGGGCCGTTGCTCGACAGGCTGGTCTTCTCCTGCGCCGGCCGATGATCAGCACCCCCTCCTCGCCGGTGAAGCGGCGCATCACCGCGCTGAACGCGTCGGTGATCTTCCCCAGCGGCGCGGTCGACGCGATGGGTAACCCGAGCTGTCACTGGACGGCATGCCTCGTCGGGCTGGGGCAAGGCCCCGTTAGGTTTCTGCACCAACGCGCAATCGGTACCAACCAGCCACTGCCCTCCGGGCAACCCGCGATCCCGGGACTTGATCGCCCCGATCGCCGCGTCCAGCAACTTGATCATGCCCAACCGGCTGACCAACTCAGTCACCGCCGCCATCCCCGACACCGAGGTCAACGACGGACCCGGCGCCACCCGCACCCACCACCGCAACCGATGAATCTCGCGTACTCTGCCCACCCGATAGATGTCCTCTCAACCCGCATGATCGTGGCCCGGTAACGCGAGAGAGTGGTACATCCGGAAGGGCTGGGGAATGGGAACGAACGGCGTCGTCTCACTTTGTTGCGGATCGTTACGATCCGGGATCGATTTCGTCAGATGGTCGATATCGGTGTCACCGTCACGTGGGTATACCGATTCACGGGTAATTTGGGCGAAAAGGCATTGACTTGTACCTGTCGACCGTGGTGGGAGGGACAGATGTGGGTGTTCCAGGTAATGCGCCCGGTGGTGGCGGCCGTGTTGGCGTTGGGGCTGGCGGCAGCTAGCGGCTGCGCCAAGTCGGACCGGGCGGAGATCACCTCATCGGGGGTGAAGCTGGTGCGCAGCGGCACGCTGACCGTCTGTACCCACCTGCCGTTCGAGCCGTTCCAGTATCGGGACGACACGGGCCGGGTGATCGGTTTCGACATCGAGCTGATCGACCTGGTCGCTCAGAAGCTGGGTGTCACTCAGTCGGTGGTGGACACGCCGTTCGAGGGCATCAAGTCCGGTCAGGACCTCAACTCCGGCAAGTGCGATGTGGCTGCCGCGGGCATGACCATCACCGCAGACCGGCAGCAGGCGGTGGATTTCTCCACGCCGTACTTCGATGCCGATCAGGCGCTGCTGGTCCGTGCGGACGCGGTGTACACCTCGCTGGCCGACCTGCGCGGCAAGAAGCTGGGTACCCAGGCGGCGACCACGGGTGAGGACTACGGCAAGCAACACGCGGAGGCTAATGGCTACACCACAGTGTCGTTCAGAGATCTGGCTGCGCTGCAGCAGGCGCTGGCCACCAAGCAGGTGGATGCGGCGATCGACGATGTGCCGGTGGTGGCCGCCTACGTCAGGCACAATCCGGGCAGCTTCGAGGTATCGGCGCAGTTCGAGACCGGGGAGCGGTACGGGTACGCGGTCAGGAAGAACCGCAACCCGGTGCTGCTAGCCACTATCAACCAGGTCATCGAGCAGGCCCGGCAAGACGGCACGTACGACCGGATTTACGCGAAGTGGATCGGCGGCCCGCGGCGGTGACGAGGCGGCGCCAGCGGGCGATACGGGCTACTCAGTACGGGGTGTTCATCGGGCTGCTCGTGCTGGTCGCCGTGACCGCAGACTGGGCGGCGATCCAGCAGGGCTTTTTCCGGCCGGACATCGCCGCCGGCATGTTCCCCCGGGTGCTGTTCCCGGCGCTGGTCAACACGGTGCTGTTCACGCTGGGCGCGTTCGCCTTCGGCCTGGTGCTGGGTACGGTGCTGGCGCTGATGCGGTTGTCCAGCGTGGGGGCTTACCGCTGGGTAGCCACCGGTTATGTGGAGCTGTTCCGCGGCCTGCCGGTGCTGGTGGTGCTGTTTCTCGTCGGGTACGGAATACCGATCGCCTTCCCGGACCGGGAAATTCCCGGCGGCATCTACGGCAAGATGGCGATCGGGCTGGGGCTTACCGCCGCCGCATACATGGCCGAGACGATCCGGGCCGGTATCCAAGCGGTGCCGAAGGGCCAGCTGGAAGCAGCCCGCACGCTAGGCATGTCGCATCGCAGGGCGATGATCTCGATCATCATCCCGCAGGCCTTCCGGATCATCATCCCGCCGCTGACCAACGAGGTCATCCTGCTCACCAAGGACAGCTCGCTGGCCTACGTGCTGGGGGTGACCGCCTCCAGCCTAGAGATCACGAAGCTGTCCAATGATGTGCTGAACCTCAAGACCAACGCCACCCCGCTGGTGGTGGCAGCCCTGATGTACCTGGCCATCACGCTTCCGCTGTCCCAGCTGGTTCGCCGGATGGAGCTGCGCGCAGCGAGAGCCCGGTGAACAGGCGATGAGAACCGACGCGATCGTGGTGCAGGGGCTATACAAGTCTTTCGGTACGCAGCCGGTGCTGGCCGGTATCGATCTGACCGTGCGTATCGGCGAGGTGGTGTGCATCATCGGGCCTTCCGGCTCAGGCAAGTCGACCCTGCTGCGGTGCGTGAACCTGCTGGAGATCCCGACCCAGGGCCGGATCGAGGTACTGGGCACCGAGATCACCGACCGGGACTGCGAGGTGGACCAGCTGCGCCGCCGGATCGGGATGGTGTTCCAGCAGTTCAACCTGTTCGGACACCTGACCGTGCTCGATAACCTGATGATCGCGCCGCGCCGCGTGCTGCGCCTGACGCGGATGCGGGCGCAACGGGTCGCGCTGGAAAACCTGGAACGGGTAGGGCTAGCCGGCAAGGCGAGCTCCTACCCGGCCCACCTGTCCGGGGGCCAGCAACAGCGAGTGGCGATCGCGCGCTCGCTATCGATGGAACCGGAGCTGATGCTTTTCGACGAGCCCACCTCGGCGCTGGACCCCGAGCTGGTGGGCGAGGTCCTCACGGTGATGCGAGCGCTGGCCGAGGGCGGTATGACCATGCTGGTGGTGACTCACGAGATGGGCTTCGCCCGGGAAGTCGCCGACCGGGTGGTGTTCATGGACGGTGGCGTGATCATCGAACAGGGCGCGCCTGCCGACGTGCTGAGCGCCCCGCAGCGGCAGCGGACCCGCTCGTTCCTGCACCGGGTGCTGGAACCGACCAAGGTCACTGTTACCGAGCTGCGCGCCGGCGATTGACTCCGGCTCCCAGTGAGGCCACACTGCCGCCCTGCTGGTGGCCGTCCTGCGCGGCGCCAGCCCCATGGCATCAGTGCCCTTCTGGGCACGGAGCACTGCCCGGGCCGCTGCCCCATGGTGTTACCCGGGACCCCGGGCCGGGGTCAAACTGGCGTAATGCGGGCCACCGAGATCACCGCGACCGAAGTCCCGCCTGCTCGGGGCCCCACGGCGCACGTCCAGCTCCGGCCCGTGTCCACGACAGCGGCGCTGCTCCCTGTCCTCCAGCTGCAGCGTCTCGCCGGCAACCGCGCCGTCGCCCAACTCGTCGGCAGCCGGCTCTCCCCGGGCCGGCCGCTGGCAGCCGGCGTCCAGCGCCAGGCGAGCCAACCGTCTGCCGGGGCGCCGGCATGCCGGGAGGTGCATCCCATCCCGCCCCCTACCGCTCTGCCCGGATTTGGCAACTGGGCGGACCCGTCATGGATCCGCATGGAGCCGGCACCCGGCGGGCTGGCGGCAATCCGTGCGACGGACGGCCCAGGTTCCGAAACCCTCGGTTACACATCGTGGCCCCACCCCGAGCCGTACATGCCGCAGCTGAATTTCGTTCCCTACCAGCTCCCGAACGGAAGCTGGACGGCCCGGCTCGAGTTCACGCCCGCGTCACGGCTCCAGCTCGACGCGACGTTCCCTGGGCCCGGCGTGCATCGGGTCGACAGCGGAACGGTTGCCGAGCACTACGTGATCAGCCCCCAGGTCTCGGATCTCATCCGACGGGGCGAGGCGGAGCACGTCGATGACCACTCCTATGCGCACCTTTTGGTGTCTCAGCGGATCTCCCAGATCCTCTACCAGCTCACCTCCGCACCGAAACCTCAGGCGGCAACGTCCGAGGCGGCGCTCGAGTGCACCTGGCGCTGGTTCCGATCGGCGCTGCCCCCTGAGCTGCGGTGGGATCTCGCTGCGGGGACCGGCCGGCTAGTCTTTGGGTGGTTACAGCGGCAGAACACGCTCGGCGGGGTGACGATGCGCCGGGACAGCGAGCGCTGGCACAGCATGGGCAGACGGCAGATCACCAAGCCTGGGGAGAAGCGTGGTCATCGCATCCCCACCGGTGAGGTCGGCTATGAGCTACTGCCCGGCCGCAATGAGATCGGCCAGCACCCGACGGAGCCACTCGTGCAGGCGCAGTTGCCGTCGCTGCCGACATTCGAGTAGGGCCACAGACCGCGTAGAGGACGAACCGGCGTCTCGGACGGTGGCGGGATGGCTAGTTGGCATCGAGCTCTGGTTAGCGGCCTGCCAGGGTTCCCGTCAACGATCGAGGCGCCGGAAAGGCTCGCCGGAGGAATGCCAGGACGCGGGCAAACTTTCGTCGATGTTGACGAAAAACAATCGCAGAAATAGAGCTTGTAGGCCGCCCTCAACCCACTAGCACCACCGCGGCTCCACGACGTCGAGCGGATGGCCAGCGGCGAGTCCATGAGGGTTAGTCACCGCTGGACCTGTAGAATTCCAGGGCAACGACCGCTGAGATTGTCGTAGCGAATGTAGCGAGGGGTCTGGCTCGACCAATTGGCCGGCGCTAGAGGCCACGACAGGAGGTATCCCGGTAGTATCCCCTCAAATCATCAAAACAACGATCGGGTGTCTGCAACCCCACCGGAATTGTCTGCATCGAAGCCACCGGAGGTCAACCGGAACCATGGCATCGCCTTCAGACCCGATTCCGCAAGTAACAGCATGAGATGATCTTCGGTTCTGGTTTGTGATCTTTTGGTGGTTGTTTTCGGGGTGTGGGCAGGGTGAGTGCCCGAGTGTCGCCTCGGGTGTGCGGGTTCCGG
>JBOHFK010000093.1:0-22533 GCA_050699635.1 Pseudonocardiaceae bacterium
GAGTCGTAGCCGCCGTCGTACACCCCGACCTGTTGCTGGGCCGAGTCGAGCTCCACGACCCGGGTCACCGTGCGCGCGAGGAATTCCCGGTCGTGGCTGACGATGACCGCGCCCGAGCGCAACGACGGGACGAAGCGCTCCAGGCGTTCCAGCCCGTCCAGGTCAAGATCGTTGGTCGGCTCGTCGAGCAGCAGTACGTCATAGCGGGACAGCAGCAGCGCCGCCAACCCGGTCCTGGCGGCCTGGCCGCCGGACAGGGCGGTCATCGGCGTATCGAGGTCCACCCCGAGCCCGAGGTCGGCGGCTACCTCGGCGGCGCGCTCGTCGAGATCGGCGCCGCCGAGGGCCAGCCAGCGGTCCAACGCCGCGGAGTAGTCGTCGGGTCCGCCATCGGCCAGTGCCTGCGCTGCGGTATCCATTGTGGACTGTGCCGCGGCTACGCCGGTGCGCCGGGACAGGAACGATCGCACGGTCTCGCCGGGACGGCGGTCGGGTTCTTGGGGAAGAAGCCCGACGGTCGCATCGGGCGGGCTGCGCACCACGGCACCGCCCCGCGGGATGGCCTGCCCGGCCAGCAGCCGCAGCAGCGTGGACTTGCCCGCACCGTTTGCGCCGATCAACCCGACGACATCACCGGCGGCGACGACGAGGTCCAGCCCGGAGAACAGCATCCGATCGCCATGTCCGGCAGCCAGTCCGGTGGCGTGCAGCGTGGCGCTCATGTCGACACCGAGGTTAACGGGGCGGCGCAGCGGTCAGAACGCCGGATCACCTGGGCGATCGTGCACAATGGCGACTTGGTGCGCTCTGCGGCCTGCCGACCGCGCCCCGACACCACCAATGAGGAGCCATGGCCGACCACGAGCCCACAATGGACGGCGGGTGCCCGGAGCCGGAGCTGACCCAGGAACTTCGGGATGCGCTCACGTTGCTGCACGACCACAGTGACAGCGACGAGTTCCGCACGCTGATCGATGATGTGCTGGGTGGACGGTGCAGCCTGACGGAGGCGTCCAGCACGGCAGCATTCGGCGACGTGGTCTTCGCCGGCATCGCCCAGGAGTTCGCTCGCCTCACCGATGACGACAAGCAGCGTCTCGCTACCCAGGCCCAGTCACCCCCGGCCCACTCACCCCAGGCCGCGGTGGGGTCCTGCGGCGCACCATGCGCAACCTGTACGTCACTATGCGCACTTGCCGGGCCAGCCAGTGAGTGAAGCGCGCTGGTCAGCTCATTTCCTCCCGGACAACAGTTGCGCCACACCGTGACCCGGAGCGCTGCGAGCAACTCCGTTAAGGAGTGCTGGAAGTTCCTTGACAAGCTCGCTGACCACGTCCTCGGGGTGGATGCGCTCCCCGGCCAGCTGACGCATGAGCACGTTCGTGCACGCGGTGATGAAGGCCTCACCCAGCACCTTCGTCGTGGTCGACGCGATGGTCGCGTTGATCGTCGTCCCGCTACCAGGGAAGAGCTTGAAGAAGCTGGCCGCCGTGCGGGCCACCGAGGCCACCCCGAGGACGGTCGCAAATGCAGCGGCAACAGCCTTGGGATCGGCCTTCAACCCCATGATGGTGGCGATCTGCCCCAGCATGCTGACCTGTAGCGCACTCAGCGGGATGGTGTCGGCGAGCGGGATCGGGGTAGCGGCGATCAACGCAGCGGTACCCATCTTGACATTGACCGACCGCCGCGCCTCGGCAATCTTGAGCTCTAGCGATACCCGCTGGCAGCTGGCGAGCGTATACCGCTGGGCATCCGGCAGCTGATCATAGATCGCGCTGACCAGATCAGGGAGGCCGAACGGCGCGAGCGTGACGCCGGCGACGGAATCTTGCTCGGCCAGTGTCTTGAAGCACCGCCCGTGGAGCACGGGAAGCGCAAGCGTAGTGAGATATCGGGCAAACCGGTCCGCGCGACCGTCATCAGGGGTAGGACACTGCGTGAGCACCAGAGCGACCAAGACCTCCTTCGCCAGCGCTCGGACGATCTCCGACTCAACGTTCTCGAAACGTTCATCCCGGGTCCGGACGCAGTACAGGCAGAAATGCACGCGCCGGTCATCGTCTCCCATCTGGCTCTTGATCTCGGTAAGGTACGTATCCGCTATCTGGCCTGCGTCGACACCGAGCTCGATTCCCGGAGTGTCATACACGGAAATCGGAAGATTCGGACGAACATAGCGTTGAATGCTCCGGGTGATGGAGGGGCCGACACCGGTCGGCGCGATCGGCTCACCAAAGATCGCGTTGACCAGCGTGCTCTTTCCCACCCCGACCCGGCCCGCGAGCATGACGTTGAGCTGGGCTTTCCGGCCCAGCGCCTGGGAGAGCCCCTCCCGGAAGAATCTCTCAAGGTCGAACTCATCGGCAACGAACTCCTTGGGGCCCTCCGATTTGTACCGAAGTAGGCCGGTGGAAGGTACATCCATCGGGTCTCCTTACGTCAGCCGTTTCGATCGCCCGAGGGTCCAGCTCGCGGACACCAAATTCCAGATTAGTAGCGCTGTAGATCCACGTTGACCGCGACGATCATCTGCGGCGCGCGCCGGCCGCCCGGCGGCGTCGGCCGGAATTATGGACTACCTACTGTCTGTCACCGCTGGCGGGAGCTCATCGCGCACCGAGTGCGGCCTCGCCCCGCCACGTTCGCCGAGCGCGCGATCGGCGGCGACAGTGTCTACGACATCGCGCGCGTTGCTGCCGACGAGCACAGTGACCCGTGAAACGCGTACACGAAGCACGACTGGGGAAGCTCTTGCCACCTCGCTGCGGGGATGATCTCCTCATGTGGTGGCCACGGTCGAGGACGACGAGCGACTCCGCACGGCAGTATTCGGCTGGCTCGACGACCGGGTGACCAAGTCCGGCAACCTGCTTTCCCGTCGTGAGCTGCTCGATGCGGTAGTCGCAGAACGCCCGATGGGCTTGATCGACGCCGGTCGCGGAATCCGCAACCCCGCAGAGCTCCTGGCGAGCCTGTCCGTAGTAAGCGTGCCGGACAGCCCATACGACGACGTCGACGACGGCTCGGGGTTGGTGCGGTACGCGTTCCGGACCGGGGACCCCGCCACGGGTGATAACCGCAAGCTGGTCGAAGCTGTCCGCCTCGGCGTGCCGCTGGTGTACTTCGTGCGAGTTCAACCTGGCGTGTACTCCGCCATCTACCCCGTGTACGCCGTGGAAGTCTACGGCAATGGTGGCGGCGTGCTGCTTGACCTGACCGGCGCGGGAGATGGTGTGGAGCCCCTCGGTGTGCCCGCGTCCGAGCAGCGTCGGTATGCGGCGTCAATCGCCCGTCGCCGACTTCATCAGGTGATGTTCCGCAGCCGTGTACTTCTCGCCTATCGGAGCCGCTGTGCGATTTGCCGACTCCAAGAGCCCGTGCTACTGGAGGCCTCGCACATTCTGAGTGATGCCGAGGGCGGCGAGCCGATCGTGCCGAACGGCCTCTCCTTGTGCACGATTCACCACAAAGCTTTCGATCAACACCTATTAGGCGTAAGTCCACAGTTCGAGGTGAAGATTCACCCGCGTCTCCTCGAACAAACCGACGGGCCCATGCTTCTACATGGGCTGCAGGCCATGCATGGAACGGCCCTCCAACTCCCTGACAAGCCTGCAGACCGGCCAGACCGGGAGCTGCTTTCCTCTCGGTACGAGCGCTTCCGCCTCGCCGGGTGATCGCAAGATGCTGTGGCTCGCCGTCCTGACGAATTCGGTCTATCTGGCGCTGAACCGCTCAGCCGACGGTACCTTCGATGATCATAGGGGTGCCACCATCACCGAAGCGTGCGGGAGGCACGCCGAAGACGCGGCGACTGGTGGTTACCACCGTGCGACCGAAGGCGTGGTTGCCGGCGGCTCCGACCGCGGCGCCGATACCGAGCGGCGCGAGCCGGCCCAGCGCCAGCATCCCCTGCTTGCGCGCGTACCGGCGCAGAAACCAGCGGCCGAGGGTCTTGTTGATCGCCGTGATCGAGGACAGCGGGATCACCTCGGGCAGCAGGTCCCCCCAATGCTGACCGGTCCGGCCCACCATCTTCTCCACCAGAATGGCCCCGTTGTCGCCGAGCACGATGGCAAGCAGCAGCGTCCGGCGCCGCTCGACCTCGGCCACCCGGATGCCGTGCACCTCCGCGACGGCCAGCGCGAACAACGCGGTGGCCTCGAAGAACAGCACCGTCTCCGCACCGCTGAGAGCCAACGCAGCACCGGTCCCGACCGCAGGCACGGCCGCGATACCACCCACCGCGGCTCCAGCGCCGGTAACCGTCGCCAAGTACCGTTTCTCCAGCACAGCGAGGATCTCTGTGGGGGTCGCGTCCGGCCGGGCTCGGCGCAGCCGCGCCACATAGCCGACGATGGGTGCCTGCTGCACGCTGACGGCCTTCTCCACACCTCGCAGCAGCACGGCGGGCAGACCCACCTCCCCGTCACCCATACCGCACACTATCCCGGTGGCGGCACGCCAGTTCGAGGCCTTCGGATGGTCGCACGGCGCTGTCGTGGCACTGCTTGTGGTGGTCGCGGGGGTGCTGGTCGTCGTGGGGCGGCGGTATCGCGGCACCCCGGTCCAGCGGCGGCTGAGCCGGGCGTTGGCGTTGCTGTTCGCGGCGTTCCTGGTCCCGGTGGAGGGCTACTACCTGCTTCCGTGGCAATGGGGGATCAAGTACTCGCTGCCGTTGCAACTGTGCGACCTGGCCGCTGCGGCGGCGGTGTGGGCGTTGTGGACATACTCCCCGGCGGCATTCGCGCTGACCTACTTCTGGGGTCTGACGCTCACCTCGCAGGCCTTCGTCAGCCCGGAGCTGACCGGACCCGACTTCCCGGCACTGCAGTTCATCTCGTTCTTCGGCATCCACAGCCTGGTGGTGTGCGCCGCGATCTACCTGACCTGGGGCGTGGGGTTGCGGCCGGATTGGCGCAGCTACCGGGTCGCGGTCGGGGTCACGATCGGCTGGGGCCTGGTCATGTTCGTGTTCAACCGGGTCGAGGACACCAACTACGGCTTCCTCAACACCAAACCGCTGGCTACCTCCCTGCTCGACGTGCTGGGCCCGTGGCCCTGGTACCTGCTTTCCGAGCTGGTCATCGGTGCCGCGGCCTGGGCGCTGATCACCTGGCCATGGGTGCGCCAACGGTCTGCGCGGCAAGCCCACACCATCGGCTGACCATTATGGGGTGGGCTGACCGGAAGCCGGCCGTCCATGATCACCGTTTCGGAAGAATGAGCCGCGCCCACCGCGGCTCATTCTTCCCGGATGGCGATCATGGTCCGAACCGACAGAGGTCAGGCCCCTCTGCGCTAGCTCCGGTACTCCTTCCGGGCGTTCCAGTTCTTCTCCTGGTCGTGCTCGGAGCGCCGGTCCTCGGCACACATCCGGCCGTAGTACCAACCACCGACCCCGCCCATCGCCAGCAAGACAAGTATCACATTGGTAGTCACTTCTACACCCCCTAGGGTGACGTGACCCCCCTCCAGGGGATATCAAAGCACGAAAATTTGACTCTTTGTAATCACCCACACGAGCGACGGACCGTGACCGCCGGCGCGCTACGGCACAACGCTTCACCGGCCTGGGGCAGACTTCGCGGGTGATCGACGATCCCTTGGAGCGACTGCGGGCGATCTGCCTGGCGCTGCCGGAGACCACCGAGCGACTCAGCCATGGTGAGCCGACGTTCTTCGTCCGTGGCAAGAAGGTGTTCGTCAGCTACGCCGACCACCATCACAACGACCGGCTGGGTTTCTGGTGCCACGCACCCGCCGGAGCTCAACAAGCGCTGGTGAGGTCCGATCCGCAGCGCTTCTTCGTGCCGCCGTACGTCGGCGGACGCGGCTGGATAGGGGTGTACCTCGACGTCGCTCGCGACGACGCGTTCTGGCACGAGATCGCCGAACTGGTGGAAGACGCCTACCGGATGGTCGCGCCACGCCCCCTGCTCGCCCGGTTGGACGCCGAGCGGCCCGACGCGTCACAGCGCCCGAAGGACACGTCGTAACACCTGCTGGAGTGTTCACGCTACGTGAGCACGTGACATCGGACCGGATTCACCCTTCGGTGACGCAATCGGGGTCTCGATGATTTTGCGACACTGGTCCGGTGGATGATCCGGCACGGCTGCGCATCGCGTTTCCGTGCCAGTTCAGCGGCTGCCTGCGGGCAGCGGCAGTCGTCGAGGTGAGTCGGCGAGGCCAGCTGTACATCAACGATGAGCAGGACATCATCTACCGGATCTTTCCCGACGCCCAGGGCACCATCCGGATCACCGGATTCCTGCCGTATACAAGCTTCTCCAGCCAGGTGCCGAATCTTGCCGCGACGATGAGTGCCGCCAGCGCCGTGGACGCCGGCGCGCTACGCGCGCTCGATCAGACCTGGGTCCCGTTCTACTGCCCGCACTGTGAACGCTCGTTCTGCGCCGAGCACTGGGCGCTGAAACCCACTTTCAACTGGGGTTTCGACCATTACTCGGGCAGCTGCCCGGTCGGGCATCCCCACTTCATCGATCATTGCTAGGCGCACTCCACGCAGCAGCGCCGATAATCCTCAGCGCTGCGTGACGGTGGGCGCCGGCTGGTCCTGAGCCAGCGCGGTGAACAACTGGGCGGCTTGCTCGCGGTCCCACAGCACAGCGGAGGAGCCGTCGCTGACCGGACCGAAACCAGCAAAGGGGACCGTCGTGGTCACCGCGTCGCCATGGGACAGCGAGCGCATCGCCCAGCCGAGCCTGGCCAGATCCCAGACGCGATCGCCGTCATCGACGGTGACCGTGTGCGGCGCATCGGCGGCCAGCGGCACCGCGCGGAACGGATTGAGCAGCACCCCGGGGCTGGCGGCCCGGGAGATCAGCGCGCCGAGGAACTCCCGCTGACGCACCACCCGGTCCAGATCACCCCGGGGCGAGTGCCGGGTCCGCACATAACCCAGCGCCTGCGGCCCCTCCAGAACCTGGCAGCCGGCCGGAATGTTCAGCCCGGCCAGCGGATCGTCGATCGGCTCGGGAGGACACAGCTGCACGCCGCCGACATCGTCGACAAGACTGGCGAAACCGGCGAAACCGATCTCGGCGTAATGATCTATGTGCAGTCCGGTGACTTTCTCCACGGTTTGCACCAGCAGGGTGGGACCGCCGAAGGCGAAGGTGGCGTTGAGCTTGACGCGGCCGTGACCGGCGAGCGGAACGGAGGAGTCCCGGGGCAGGCTCACCAACGTGGGCTGCCCACTGCCGGTCAGTGCGGGGATGTGCATCAGCATGATCGTGTCTGTCCGCCCGCCGGCCGCTGCCGCCTCATCGCCGGTGGTCAGCCGCGCCTCCTGATCGGGAGTCAGACCGGCCCGGCTGTCCGACCCGACGATCAGCCAGTTGGTGCCCGCGGTGGCCGCAAGCCGTCCCGGATAGTCGGCCAGCGCCGCGGTGTGCTGCAACGACCGATCGAGGTAGACCGCGAAGCCGAGCACCAGCAACACCAACACACTCAGGATCGCCAAGAGGACCCGTCCGGGGCGACGTCGGCGCCGGCGTGGCGGCAGGGCGGGTGGACGAGGACCCCGTGGTGGCGTCGCTGCGGGTGGTCTCACGACGGGCAGGCGTTGGGTCGGGCGCCAGGATGGATCCTGATAGCTCAGCGTTGGCTCCTGTTAGGTCGGTCCCCCGCGGACGCTCCCCGCGAGGATAGCCGTGCGCCGGCCAGTCCCTGGCGGGCGATTGACCGAAACTGCCACCTGGTGTTTGTCATATTGTGATCAAGTGTCAAGATGCCTCACCACCGTCGGGGAGGTATGGCATGGACCGCGTGGATCGCAAGGACTTGGCGGACGCCCCATTCGACGTCGTTCTGCGGGGTTACGACAAGCGGCAGGTCGAGGAACGGTTACGTTTTTTCGCCGCTGAACTGATCGCGGCGCGCGACGCGGTCCGGGCGAGCGCCCAACGGATGGCGGTACTGGAGGGCGCGCTGAGCCAAGCGCAGTCGGCGTCCGGCGGCGAGCCGGCGGGCGATGTGCAGTTCGGCGCCCGGGTCGAGAAGATCCTCACACTGGCCGAGGACGAAGCTCGGGAAGTGCGCAGTCAGGCCGAGACAGCGGCGGTGACCCTGGTCGATCAGGCGCGCGCCGAGGTCGCTGAGGCACGTGCGGAGGCGGAGAACGTGCAGGGGTCGGCCCGCGCCGAAGCCGATCAGGTTGTCACGCAGGCCCGCGCCGAGGCCGATCAGCTTGTTACAAAGGCCCGCGCCGAGGCCGACCGGCTGATCGCCACGGCGACCGACGCCGCCCGGCAACAGGAGCGCTCCAGCGCCCACGAGCTGCACCAATTGTCCCGGTTGCAGGAAGAGATCAACGCGGACCTCTACCGGGTGAAGAACCTGCTGGATGGCCTGTTCGGGGCGGGTGGCGAGGTTCCCGGGATCATCGGGCGCAAGCGACGCACCGATGGCGCGCAGCCCATGCATCCAGCCCACACCGTATGACGATCGCCGCTGCCCGTGCAAAGATGCGGGTGGAGTGAATTTGGTCAGCGTCGGGCTTCGGGGAGTGCGACCCACCTCCGGGAGCCACGCCGCTGCGGCGTCGCCCCGTGCCCCATCACGAGTGGAGCGAGGCGTAACAGCAAGGAGATGCCCATGCGTTCGCGCAAGCGCGCACCATCCCACTCCGAATCTGCTGACAATTCTGTCGGAAGCCCGATAGTCGGGGGACCCGTCGTAGGTCCTCTGAGTGGTGGACCGATGATCGGCGCTGCCATGGAGGTCGATGGTCAGCACACTGCGCAGCAGGTGATCGCCGGGCTGCGGGCCACCAGCGAGGGCGAGGACCTGGTCCAGCTGCTGACCCCGGAGGGGCAGCGGGTATCGCACCCAGAATTCAGCCTGGAGATCTCCCCCGCGCAGCTCCGGGAGCTATATCGCGACATGGTGCTGGTGCGCCGGGCCGATCGGGAGGCCAACGCCCTGCAGCGGCAGGGCCAGCTCGGTCTCTGGGCTCCGCTGCTGGGCCAGGAGGCCGCGCAGATCGGCGCCGGCCGGGCGCTGGAACCCCAGGACATGGCCTTTCCCTCCTACCGCGAGCACGGCGTCGCGTGGTGCCGCGGGGTGGATCCCACCGAGCTGTTCGGCATCTTCCGCGGCATCGACCAGGGCTCGTGGGATCCGATCGCCACCAGGTTCGGGCTCTACGCCATCGTGGTGGGTAGCCAGTGCCTGCACGCCACCGGCTACGCGATGGGCCAGCGGCTGGACGGCAAGATCGGCAACACGGAGACCGGCGAGGCGACCCTGTGCTTCTTCGGCGACGGGGCCAGCTCCCAGGGTGACGTGCACGAGGCGTTCGTCTGGGCCGCTGTCTACGACGCCCCGGTGGTGTTCTTCTGCCAGAACAACCAGTGGGCGATCTCGGCACCGCTGGATCGCCAGACCCGGGTGCCGCTGTACCGCCGGGCCCGCGGTTACGGCTTCCCCGGGATCCGGGTGGACGGCAACGACGTGCTCGCCACCCTGGCCGTGACCCGCTGGGCGCTGCGGGAGTGCCGCACCGGCAACGGCCCGGTGCTGATCGAGGCGTGCACCTACCGGATGGACGCCCACACCACCTCCGACGACCCGACCCGCTACCGGCTCGCCGACGAACTGGAGGAGTGGAAGCTCAAAGACCCGCTGGAGCGGGTCCGGGTGCACCTGGTCCGGGAGGGGCTGGCAGAGCAGCAGTTCTTCGACGGCGTGGCCGCCGAGGCCGAGGAGCTGGCGCTGCGGCTGCGCAACTACTGTACGTCGATGCCCGCTCCCGGCCCGGAGCGGATCTTCTCCAAGATCTACGCCGAACCGACACCGTCGGTCGACTCGGCCCGGGCGGAGTTTCTGGCCTACCACGCGTCCTTCGCCGACAGTGCACCCGGGAGTAAGCGCTGATGGCCACCACCGGCGAACCGCAGACGATCACCCTGGCCAAGGGCCTCAACCAGGGTCTGCGCGCCGCGATGGAGGCCGACCCCAAGGTCATCGTGATGGGCGAGGACGTCGGGCGCCTCGGCGGGGTGTTCCGGATCACCGACGGCCTGCAGAAGGACTTCGGCGAGCAGCGGGTGCTGGACACGCCGCTGGGCGAGTCCGGGATCATCGGCACCGCGGTGGGCCTCGCGGTCCGGGGCTACCGCCCGGTCTGCGAGATCCAGTTCGACGGGTTCGTCTTTCCCGCCTTCGACCAGATCGTCACCCAGCTCGCCCGGCTGCACTACCGCTCGCAGGGCAAACTGCGGATGCCGGTGGTGGTGCGCATCCCGCACGGCGGCGGGATCGGCGCCGTCGAGCATCATTCCGAGTCCCCGGAATCCCACTTCGCGCACGCCCCCGGACTCAAGGTCGTGGCGTGCTCCAACCCGGCGGACGCGTACTGGATGATCCAGCAGTCGATCGCCTGCGACGATCCGGTGATCTTTTTCGAGCCCAAGCGGCGGTACTGGGAGAAGGCGCCGCTGGACCTGTCCGTGGCGCCCCCGCCGTTGTTCAGCTCGCGGTTGCTGCGCGCCGGTGCGACCGCGACCGTGGTGGCCTACGGGCCGATGGTGCGCACCGTGCTGGACGCCGCGACCGTCGCCGAGCAGGACGGCCAGCAGCTGGAGGTGATCGACCTGCGCACGTTGTCGCCGTTGGACCTGGCTCCGGTGTTCGACTCGGTGCGTCGCACCGGGCGGTTGATCTGCGTGTCGGAGGCTCCCGGCGAAGCCTCGCTGTCGGCCGAGGTGGCGGCCCGGGTATCGCAGGAGTGCTTCTATTCGCTGGAGGCCCCGGTGCTGCGGGTGACCGGGTTCGACACCCCGTACCCCCCCGCCAAATGCGAGGAGGACTACGTGCCCGACCTTGATCGCGTGCTCGACGCCGTCGACCGCGTCCTGGCGTACTGAGGCAGCAGATGGCTCGTATCTTCGCGTTGCCCGACGTCGGCGAGGGACTCACCGAAGCGGAGGTGCTGCGCTGGCACGTCGCACCCGGTGACACCGTCACCCTCAATCAGATCATCGTGGAGATCGAGACCGCCAAGGCGGCGGTCGAGTTGCCCAGCCCCTTCGCCGGGATGGTCGCCGAGCTGTTCGCCGAACCGGGCGCCACCGTGGCGGTGGGGACCCCGCTGATCGCGATCGACACCAGCGATGCCGCGCTGGAGCCCGCTGGCGCGGGCACGATCGGCGAGGAGGGACCCGGCGGGCGGATCACGACGCTGGTCGGTTACGGCCCGCGGACCGCGACGGTGACCCGCCGGCCCCGCAAGGCCGGCTCGCCCACTGCGGCCACCGATGGAGGATCGGTTCCGCTGGCCAAGCCACCGGTCCGCAAGCTGGCCAAAGAACTGGGGATCGACCTGGCAACGGTGCCCGGCTCGGGCACCGGTGGCGTGATCACCCGGGAGGACGTGCAGCGCGCTGCGCGGCCGGTCGGCAACGGTACCGTCGCAGCGTCGCACTCGGGTGCCGGGCAGCGCCGGGAGCCGGTGCGCGGGGTGCGCAAAGCCACCGCGGCCGCGGTGGTGTCCTCCGCGTTCACCGCGCCGCACGTCACGATGTTCCTCACCGTCGACGTCACGCCGATGATGCAGCTGCGGATCCGGCTGGCGGGCCACCCGCAGTTCCGGGACGTGAAGCTGACCCCGCTGGTGTTCGCGGCCCGGGCGATGTGCCTGGCGGCGCGGCGGACCCCGGAGGTCAACGCCAGCTGGGATGAGGCCACCGGCGAGATCGTCTACTTCGACTACGTGCACCTCGGGATCGCCGCCGCCACCCCCCGCGGGCTGGTGGTACCCAAGATCCGCAACGCCGACCGGCTGGCTCTGCGCGAGCTGGCCGTCGCGCTGGATCAGCTCGCCACCTCAGCGCGGGAGGGACGCACCGCCCCGGCCGACCTGCACGACGGCACCATCACCATCACCAACGTCGGGGTCTTCGGGATCGACACCGGCACTCCGATCCTCAACCCCGGCGAGTCGGCAATCCTTGCTCTCGGCGCGATCCGGGAGCGGCCGTGGGTGGTGGACGGCGCCGTGGTGCCGCGCCAGGTCTGCCAGCTGGCCCTCTCGGTAGACCACCGCGTGGTCGACGGCCAACAAGGCTCCCACTTCCTCACCGAGATCGGCGCCCTCCTCACCGACCCAGCCCTCGCCCTCACCTTCTGACCCCCTCCCCGCATTCAGCGGGGTTATTGCGGGCTTGATAACCCCGCTGAGCCCGCTGAATGCGGGTTGAGCCAGGAGAGGAAGGTGAGCGGGGAGATGAGATGCGTGGAAGGCGGGAGGCGGGTGCGTAACGCGCGGTCGGCGGTGACGACGGCCCAATGGCAGTCGGCCCATTGGCCGTCGGCGGTGACGATGTCGACGATGGTGTCGTCGGCGCTGCCACGAGCGCGGACTACCGCGATGCCGGGTACATCGGGAGCTCGGGACGCCGCCCCCTCCAGCACAAGCATGGGGCGGGCCACCCAGCCGAAGCCGCCTTGCGGGAGCGCAAGCACCCCCGGTCCGGCGGCGGCGACCTCGCGCAGCAGACGCTCGGCGGCGCCGGTCCGGTCCCGCCACCAGCCGTCCGGCCGGGAGCCGACCACGTTGGCCGCATCCACGACGAGCCTGATCTGGATCACGTGCAGCTGCGGCCAGTCGGCGGCGAACGCGGGGAGCAGGTTCAGCGCAGTGACGTCGCATTCCGGTATCCAGGCGAGTTCGGTGGACTCGGCGTTGGGACGCACCGGCAGCGGCTCGGTGGCGTCAGCGACCACGCTGGTGAACGACCAGGCATCACCGCCGGGGTGGACCACCACCTCACCGCGGACCCGCACCCGGCCGGAGTCCACGGCGGCTTCCTCGGCCGCTTCCCGCAGTGCGGCCTGGACCGGCGTCTCCGCACTGCACCGGGCTCCGCCCGGCATCCCCCAGAGATCCCCGTGGTGTGTCCACGGCGCGCGGTGCTGCATCAACACCAGCGGTCCGCCCGCCGCATCCGGGGCCCGCAGCAGCAGCCCGGCCGCGCCGAATCGCCCCCACCGGGTCTGCCCGTCGCCGCACCGCACGAAGCCGTCGCCGTCTCCGTCTGCCGTCGCCTCGGGAACCACCCGTCCACGCTGCCACAGCTGCCGGGATAGGCGTAACGACCGACCGTGCGTCGACGACACTATGACTGAGGGTGATCGGTTTGACGTGCGCCCAGGTTGCGAGCGACACAGCCGAAGCAACACGACGAGGGGATGCTGCTTCGGGATCACGGATGACGGGGGTGAGTGGCTGTGGGAGGACTGAGGCTTAGCGGCCTGGGGCTTGGCGGCCTGGGGTGGCGACCCGGACTCGGCATGATGATGCTGGGAGCGCAGACCAGCAACGCCACACCAGGTGTGACACCACAGGATCGAGTCGGCATGGGGACGGCCGGGGGCGGCGGCGACCTCCAGGTGATCGCCCGGGAGGATCCCGGCCCCGAGGCGCTGCACGCGTGGGACCTGCTGGTGGATCGCACGCCAGGCACCGACGTCACCCAGCTGTCGGTGTGGGCGGGATTGCGCGGGCGGGTCGGCTTCACCCCGCTCTACCTGCTGGCCTACCAGGGCGGCGAGCTGGTCGGCGGGGCGCAGATCCTGACCCGCCGGTTTCCGGTCCTGGGCTCGGTGGGCTACCTCCCTTACGGCCCGCTGCTGGCACCCGGCGCTCCGGGCGCCGACGGCATCCGCCGGGCGCTCGTGGACGCCCTTGTCGTGCTCAACCGGCGGCGGCTGCGAATCCTGTTCATCCAACCGCCCGAAGGCGGCCAGGACACCAGCGACGAGTTGCTCCGTCGGGGGTTCCGGCCATCAGCGGCGGGGATCGCCCCGCAGGGCTCGATCCGCATCGACTTGACGGCCGACCTGGCAGAGATCCGCAGCAGGTTCGGCAAGCGGCTGAAGTCATGGACCAACCGGTGGGAGTCCCGCGGTGTCACGGTCCGGCCCGCGACAGTGCAGGATGTGCCGCTGCTCGCCGAGCTGATGGCGGGCTCGGCGCAACACCAGGGTTACACGCCGCTGCCACTGGACTACATGACCGCGCTGTACCGGGAACTGGATGCCACCGGCCACGTCGTGATGTTCGTCGGTGAGGTGGACGGTGTGCCGGTCGCGGCCGATCTGATGACCGGATGCGGCGACATGGTCCGCGGCCGCCTGTCCGGGTTCGACCGCTCAGGCGAGGCGATGCGGCTGTCCGTGCCGGCCGCGATCCGGTGGGAGCTGATCAAGTGGACCAAGGCGCAGGGGTACCGCTGGTTCGATTTCGGCGGGCTGCGCCCGGAGACCCTGGCAGCGTTGCTGGACAGCACCACACCCAACACCGGCAAAAGGCCCAGCACTGACACATTGCCCACCGCCGACCAGCCCAAGATCACCTTCGGGGGAACCGCGTTCCGCTACCCGACTCCGGTGGAAATGATCAGACCTGCGGTGCTACGAGCGGGCTACGACCTCGTGTGGCAGTCCGCCGCCGGTCGCCGGGTGTTCAGCGAGCTGAAGAGTCTGTTGCGGGGATCGCGAAGGCGCGGCCAGGATGCACCGTCGATCAGGGAGGCGGAAGCGGTATGAAAATCGTGTGCGTCGGCGGCGGACCCGCTGGACTGTACTTCGCCATCTCCGCGAAGTTGCGCAATCAGGACCACGACATCACAGTGATCGAACGCAACCCGGAAGGGGTGACCTACGGATGGGGGGTCACCTTCTCCGATCCATTGCTGGACAGCCTCTACCGCAACGACCCCGTCAGCGCGCGAAAAATACTGGAGAATCCGGCGTCGTGGGGCAACCAGGAAGTACACGTCGGCGACACGCAGCGGGCTCACCTCGGCGGATATGGATTCGCCATCGGCCGCAAGCATCTTCTCGACATCCTGGTCGAGCGAGCGATCGAACTTGGCGTCGACATCCAGTTCGAACGCGAGTTCAAGGACCTGTCCGAGTTCGCTGACGCCGATTTGATCGTCGCCTGCGACGGCGCGAACAGCCGTGTTCGCCGCCTCCATGACCAGCATTTTCAGACCGATGTGGTGATCGGCCGGAACAAATACCTCTGGCTGGGCACCCGACGCATGTTCGAGTCCTTCATGTTCGCGTTCGAACAAACCGAAGCCGGCTGGATCTGGTTCTACTCGTATCCCTACGACACGGACACCACCACCTTTATCGTCGAGTGCGCACCCGAGACCTGGAAAGGGCTCGGCTTCGATATTCTCGGACCCGATGAGAGCATCAAGAAGCTGGAGGAGATCTTCGCGCACCACCTCGACGGTCACTCCCTCATGAACTCGATGCGCGACCTCGGCAAGATCCCTTGGCTCAACTTCCCCCGCATCACCAACACCTCATGGTATTGCGACAAGATCGCACTCATGGGCGACGCAGCGCACACCACACATTTTTCCATCGGGTCCGGTACCACGCTTGCGATGCAGGATGCCGTGGGGCTGGCCGAAAGCCTGGAAGCCCACGATGACGTGCCGGAGGCCCTCAAAAATTATGAGGAGAAGCGGCGGGCCGAGATCATGGAGCTACAGAGCGCCGCCGTGAGCAGCACCGAATGGTTCGAGAATGTGCCGAGCGTCATCGAGCAGCCGATCACCCAGTTTGCGTATTCACTGTGGAAGCGCCGCGGTCACCACCCACGGTGGCGGTACCACCTCCATCTGGCCACCCAGATTTCACCGCTACGCAGGCTGCGGCAAGCTGTCAGCTCCGCGCGCAACGGGCTCCGGGCCCAGCAACGGATGAAGCTGGCTGATATCTCCCCTTCGGCATACTCCCATGCCGAGATCCCGCCCCGATCCCTGCACGTGACATGAACAGCACCAGCATGCGCATTGTGTGTGTCGGCGGCGGACCGGCGGGCCTGTACTTCGCCATCTCGGCAAAATTGCGCAGAAGCGGTCACGACATCACCGTGATCGAACGCAATCCAGCCGGGGTTACCTTCGGCTGGGGCGTCGGATATTGGGATGACGTCCTTGACAGTCTCTACCGTAATGATCCCGTGAGCGCCCGGGAGATACAGAAATCTTCGGGGGTCTGGGACGGTGTAGAGGTGCACGTCGGGGTCGACAAGAAGGCCTATCTCGGCGGATACGGCCTCAGCATGGGCCGCCAACGCCTTCTTGATATCCTCGCCGAGCGCGCCACAAACCTTGGCATCGAGATTAAATTTCAGAACGAGATAGAAGATTTGTCCGGGTTCGCCGATGCCGACCTGATCGTCGCCTCCGATGGTATCAATAGCCGGACGCGGCAGCTCGCCGTGAACCATTACCAGACTGCGGTCGAGGTAGGTCGCAACAAATACCTGTGGCTTGGCACGTACAGAGTGTTCGATGCTTTCACGTACGCATTCGAACGGACCTCGGCCGGCTGGATATGGATGCACGCATACTATCTTGACGACCACAGAAGCACCTGCATCATCGAGTGCCCCCCGCAGACCTGGACTGGGCTGGGCTTCGACCAACTCGGGCCGGACGAAAGTCTCCGGTTGCTGGAACGGATCTTCGAACGCCACCTACACGGCCAGCCATTGATCAGCCAGCTACGCAGCGACGACAAGCTGCCATGGGACAACTTCAGAATCGTCAGGAACAAGGCCTGGTTTCACGACAATATCGTGCTGGTGGGCGATTCCGCACACACCACGCATTTCTCGATTGGTTCAGGAACCAAGCTCGCGATCAGCGATGCGATCGCGCTCGCCACGAAGCTGGATGAGTACAGTGACCTGCAGTCCGCGCTCAAAGCCTACGAGGTGGAGCGGCGCGGCAAGGTGGACCTGATACAACGTGACGCCGTGACGAGCATGCGGTGGCTCGAGAGCGTGGAAGACTGCGTCGACCAGGATGGCGTGCAGTTCGCCTACGCTCTGTCGAAACGATTCCGGGGCAGGCAACCATTGTGGCGCTATCACCTTCACCTGGCCACCCAGATTCCGGCATTACGAAACTTGCGCCGTCAGGTGACATCAGCCCGACGATGGCGACATGCCCGCCTGCGGGAGCGGTCGGCGTATCCGACCTCAGGCATGCGGAATGTCGAAGATGTTGGTCAGGTTGGCGGCGAAGCCGATGTCGCCATCCAATGACACCTTCCCCGTCATGAGCATCAACGCGGGCGAGCCGTTCCCGGAGACCAATGCCAGAAACTGATCGGCGGGCATCGTCAGAGTGATACGAGGATCATGCGAGGGCTGCTGACTGGTGGAACACTGATTGGTCGAACACTGCGGCGCCGAGGGGCCCTGCGCCCCGGTAATCCAGGTCTCGTAGACATCATCACCATGGGTGCCGCCAGTAATCCGCCAGTGGATCGCAGAATCCCGCTGTGGCGCCCGCTCGGGACGGAACTGGCCAGCCATCCGGCCGAAGATCGTCTCTAGCAGTGCCCCGCGCCGCTGCGGATCGTCCAGCACCGCGTTGAGCTGCTCGGCCGAGGCGTGTTTGATCAGCTTGGCAAAGACCTGCGGATCCAGGTCGCCGTTCGACGGCCCGAGTAGCTTTGCGAACTCCTCAGTGGAGAGGTTTCTCGGATCGACGCCGTTGATACCGGACTTCGCCATGACGACTCCTTGCTGTCTACTCGCGAGTAACGTTACGGGCTGGTATGACCGCAGCCAAGTGGAACCTATTCACTGTTTCAGAGGCGCGAACGCTGTCAAGTGGAACCTTTTGGCGGTGCGGTCGTGCGGTATTGCTGGGGGCTGATGCCGCGGACTCGGGTGAAGGCAGTGCTGAGGGCAAAGGGACTGCCGTAGCCGACCTGCCGGGCGATGGTGGCGATGGTGGCGTCGGAATCCCGCAGCAGGTCGGCGGCCAGCGCCAGCCGCCAGTTGGTCAGGTACGTCATGGGCGGTTCGCCGACCAGGTGGGTGAACCGCCGGGCCAGAGCGGCGCGGGAAACCCCGGTTGCGGTGGCCAAGGTGGCCACCGTCCAGGGACGGTCCGGGTGATGGTGCAGCATCCGCAGTGCCCGGCCGACGACCGAGTCGCCGTTGGCCCGGTACCAGGCCGGAGCCTGCGCCTCGGCGCGGGAGAACCAGGCGCGGAGCACGGCGATGAGCAGCAGATCCAGTAGCCGGTCGAGGACCACCTCCTGTCCGGGCTGATCTTTGATGATCTCGTCACCGAGCAATGTCAGCAGCGGCGAATCCCAGGCGTCGTCCGGCAGGACAAGCAGCGCGGGCAGGGCGGCAAGCAGCCGCTGGCTGATCTCGCCGCGCATCTGGTAGGTCCCGATAAGCATCGCGGTGCCGCCCTGGGGGCTGTTTCCCCAGGTGCGGACACCTAGATCCATCGCCTCGCTGAGGTCGGCTCCCCCTGGGGTGGTGCACCGCTGCCCAGGATGGATGATCACCTGGGGTGGGGTGGCCGGGCTGTCCGCGACGGTGTACGGATCGGGCCCCCGCATGATCGCGATGTCCCCGGGCCGCAGCAGCCACGCCTCGCCGGCATCCGGGATCACCCAGGCCGGACCCCGCATCATGGCCAGCAGGGTCAGTGGTGCCTGGTCCTGGATCCGGACGGACCAGGGCGGATCCATCAGCGCGCGGACCAAGAACGCGCCGCGGGCTCGAGGGCCGTCGAGCAGGACCGCCAGCTGGTCCACACCCCACATCGTAGACGCACGAACATGCTTGTGAGTCAGTCAACGATGGTTCGTCTCACGATTCGGGGCTTCACTGATTCCAGGACACGGCAACGTGCCGCCGCCCACGGCGTCTGTACCCACGGCTTCTGGGCATCACGATTGGTGGGGAGGATGTCATGCTCGCTGCGCTGCGCGGCACCAGCCTGGTCGCGGCCACGGTGACGATGGGGCTGGTGGCCGGATTGTTCTTCGCCTTCGCCATGTCCGTCATGCCTGGGCTCGGCCGGACGGGCGCAACGACCCTCGTCGACGCGATGCAACAGATCAACGTCGCCATCCTCAATCCCTGGCTCGCCATCAGCCTCGGCGGGGCGCCGGTGTGCACCCTCGTTGCCGCGGCTTTGCACCTTCAGTCGGGCCGGCGAGCCGTCCTGTTGTGGATCGTGGCCGCGTTCGTGCTGTATCTGGTGGCGTTGGGGGTCACGGTCGGGGTGAACATCCCGCTCAACGATGCCCTGGCCGCTGCCGGGCCTCCGGAGCGGATCCCCGATCTGGCCGCGGTACGGGACAGCTTCGAAGCGGCGTGGGTCCGCTGGAACATCATCCGCGCGGTGGCATCAACCGCCGCGTTCAGCTGCCTGACCCTCGCGCTGCTCCGCAGCGGGTCGTGAGTGGCACTGCTAGACACTGTTTTGGCACTGCTAGACACTGTTTTGGCACTGCTAGACACTGTTTTGGCACTGCTAGACACTGGGGCGAGTGACCACCGTCGCCGTCCTGTCGTTCCGGCTGGGGATGGCGGATGGGGTGTCGGTCGCGGCGGCGCAGTGGGTCACGGCGCTGCGCCAGTTGGGCTGCCGGGTGCGCACTATCGCGGGAGCCGGTACCGCGGATCGTCTGGTACCCGGGCTCGCGTTGGACTGCCGCTATCCGGCGCGCCCCGCGGAACTGGCGACGGTGCTGCGCGGCGCGGACCTCGTGGTGGTCGAGAACGTGTGCTCGCTGCCGATGAATCCCGCCGTGACCGAGGCCGTCGCGCAGGCGTTGCGGGGGCGCCGGGCAGTGCTGCGCCACCACGACCTGCCCTGGGAGCGGGAGCAATACGCCCACCTGCGCGGCTGGCCGCCCGATGACCCCAGCTGGCTGCATGTCGCGATCAGCCGGCACAGTGCAGTGCAGCTGGCCCGCCGGGGTATCGCCGCCACGCCCGTCTACCACGGTTACGCCCGTATCCCCCACCCCGGCAACCGGACCGCCGGCCGGGCCGCGCTGGGGGTCGCGCCGCACCAGCGGCTGCTGCTGCAACCCACCCGGGCGATCCCGCGCAAGAACATCGCCGCCGGGATCGAGTTCGCCCACGCCCTGGACGCGATCTACTGGCTGACCGGGGCCGCCGAGGACGGCTACGGCCCGCCGCTGAACGAGCTGCTCGCCCGGGCACGCTGCCCGGTGCGCCGCGGCCTGCCCGCAGGGCTGCGGATGGCTGACGCGTACGCCGCCGCGGACGCGGTGGTGCTGCCGTCCACCTGGGAGGGATTCGGCATGCCCCTGATCGAATCCGCCCTGGCCGCCCGCCCACTGGCCGTGAACGCCTACCCGGTGGCCCGGGAGGTGGCCACGCTGGGCTTCACCTGGTTCCCCCTCGACGACCCGGCCCGGCTCGCTACCTGGCTCGCCGATCCCGATCCGGCAGTGCTGGTCCACAACCGTGACCTGGCGCGGCACCACTTCGGGCCCCAAGCGCTGTCCCGGCGGCTCACTGAGACACTGGCCTGCGCTGGATTGACCCGTCCGCCGTGTGCTCGCTAAGGATTTTCGATCATGTCGATGCTGGACGAACTGCTGATCCGGGTATTGCGCGGCCCCGTGCAACGCCTGATGGCCGAAGAACGAAACCGGTTCACCCACGGTGACAGTGCCGACCCGCTCTACCGCTACCAGGTACACGGCAGGCTGGACCGGCTGCACCTCGATCCCACCGCGATCGTCAACAACGCACTGTTCAACGTCTCCGGTGGGGAGATCACCATCGGCGAGTACGCCTTCTTCGGCCACGAGGTCGCCGTGCTCACCGGGACCCACGACGTCACCAAGTTCGGCCGGGAACGCCAGACCACCTTCCCGCGAACCGGTCGGGATGTGGTGATCGAAGAAGGGGTCTGGGTGGCCAGCCACGCGATGGTGCTCGGACCGGTGCGCATCGGCAAGCACGCGGTCGTCGCCGCGGGATCCCTGGTGCTCGACGACGTCGCACCCTACACGGTCGTCGCGGGCCGGCCCGCAAGAGTGATCAAGAAGATCGACCACGCCGGCCCCGCAGATGAGCCGTGAGGGTCGAGCTGGGTGCCGGTGAGAAGCCGCACCCCGACTACGACGTGCACGTCGACATCCTCCCGTTACCCGATATCGAGGTGATCAGCTGGATCGACCGGCTGCCGTTTGCCACCGCGTCGATCGACGCGCTGCGCGCCAATCACGTGCTCGAACATCAAAGCTACGAGCTCGTCGAGCCGACCCTGCGGGAGTGGGCCCGGGTGCTGCGGCCCGGCGCAAGGCTGGACATCGGGGTGCCGGACGCCCGGTTCGTCGCGGGCCAATGGGTGCGTGGCGAAATCGACACCGCCGAAGCGAACTACTGGATCCTCGGCGGTCACTCCGACCGGACGGCCCACCAGGGCGTCGATGCCCGCGGTGTCCCCCGCTGGATCTGGAACGCCCACCACACCATGTTCGACGCCGAATCGCTGCGCGCACTGGTCGCCCGCTGCGGCTTCACCAACCCGGACATCACCACCTACGACATCCGCAACCTGCGCTGCCACGCCCAGCGCGCCCCGTGAGTAGCTCGGATACGCTCTGAGCCTCCCGAACTCGACAGTAGGGCTGTTTGATCAAGCACTGAACAGCCCTGCTGTTGAGTTCGGGAACGGGAGAGCTGATCACCCGGCTGACCATCGAGGTATGGCGGATTGGCGCCGCGGTACGGGGGCCTCGCTGAAGGAGAGTGCGGATGCCGCTGGCCACAGCCGCAACCGGGATCGGCAAGCAGGTGGTCACGCACGCCGTGCGCACCTGGTTAGGGGCGATGGTCCGGCAGCTGGAGGATCTGGCCGATCAGATCGCTGGCCGAGCTGATCGGCCGATTTTCCCTGGTTGTCGACGGCATCACCGAGGTGCTACACAGGTTGCCACGTCGCGCGTGTCGCGCGCGGCCTCCCTCACGATAGGCACGCAGCCTGGTACAAGGTCGCGCATGACGTCACACCACCCGCTCAATGATGATCTCCTCCCCCGGGCGCGGGAGCTGCGCGCGGCCAACCGGTCTCCCAAAGAGATCGCCCGGGCGCTGGGCGTACGGCCCAGCGCGGTCGCCCCGCTGATGCGGGTGATCGCCCGGGAGGAGGCCGCCGACGAGCCGGAGCCCGCGGTGGTCGGGTGCTGGGTCAGCCCGAACTGGAGCGCCGGTCTCACCGTGCAGGGGCATGAGGAGTGGCCAGAACGTGACGCTGTGGACAGGGGCTTTGGCGGGCTGGCCGGAGTCGTCGTGGCGCGGCGCCACCGGCCGCGACGAGTGTCGGTGTGCGGTTACCTGGTCGATGCGTACTGCCTGGGCGTGAAGAATGCCCTCGGGCCCGAGGTGATGAATGATCGCGACCTGACTGCCTTTGTCCGCAAGTTCTTCAGGGCCTTCGAGAATGCCGGAGAGCCGGTCGTTGCGCCGCTAGAGCTGGCCCGCCACCTGGTGTGGGGAGCCGTCGACTACGCCCGCGACCTGGGGTTCTCGCCCCATCCTGACTTCCAGCCCGCCTCAGGTCACCTCGGGATGTGGCAGGAGACCAGCGATATCACGTTCGGACGCGACGGTACGCCGCTCTACATTCAGGGCCCCTACGACAATCTGGGCGCGGTCACCCGCACCCT
>JBOHFK010000094.1:0-21925 GCA_050699635.1 Pseudonocardiaceae bacterium
AGCACCCTGGAGGCCTGAGGGGCGGCCCCGTATCCTCTCGCGGGCATCACGACCCCAGCGGCGGCGTAGCCGCCTCCGTTGTCGGTGGTGGTGTGGGGTGGGTTGGTTAGCTGGCCAGGAGTCGGGCTTGGGCTTGGGCGGGGGTGTCCCAGCCCAGGGTTTTGCGGGGCCGGCTGTTGAGTTGTTCGGCGACGTCGGCCAGGTGCTGGGCGGTGTGTACGGACAGGTCGGTGCCCTTGGGGAAGTACTGGCGCAGCAGCCCGTTGGTGTTTTCGTTGCTGCCGCGTTGCCAGGGTGAGTGCGGGTCGCAGAAGTAGATCGGCAGCTCGGTGGCCACGGTGATCTCGCTGTGGCGGGCCATTTCGTTGCCCTGGTCCCAGGTCAGGGACCGGCGCAGCGCCACGGGCAGGGTCGCCATAGCGCCGATCATGGCATCGCGGACCTCTTCGGCGCCGTGCCGGCCGGGGAGGTGCAGCAGCATCACGAACCGGGTGGTGCGCTCGACCAGGGTCCCGATCGCCGACACGTTGTCCGTGCCCAGGATCAGGTCGCCTTCCCAGTGACCCGGCACCGCACGGTCGGACGCCTCCGCCGGCCGCTGGGAGATCATGATTTCAGCTGGGATCCCGGAGCGCCGGCCCCGCTGGTCGGGTATCCGCCGTGGCCGGCGCAGCGCACGACCGGTGCGCAGACACCGGGTCAGCTCCCGGCGCAGCTCACCCCGGCCCTGCACATACAACTCCTGGTAAATCGTCTCGTGGCTCACCCACATCTCCGGCCGATCAGGGAACTCCTGACGCAGTGTCCGCGAGATCTGCTCCGGACTCCACCACTTACCCAGCCGCTGGCGCACCTCACCCAGCAACTCCGCATGGGTGGCCAGCTTGCGCGGTTGGGGTCGCCGGGCCCGCTCCTCGGCCTTGGACTGAGCCAACCGGGCCCGATACCGAATCCCCGAACACGACCCCCGACCCCGACCACTCGGGCGAATCATCCGATTACGCCGCAACTCCCGGCTGATCGTCGACGGCGCCCGACCCAACCCAGCCGCGATCGCCCGAACACCCAACCCCGCCGCCCGACCCAGCGCGATCTCCTCCCGCTCCGCCAACGACAGATACCGCCCACCCCCACCATCCAGATCACCCGGGACCATGCCCCCAGCCTCGGCAACCCACGTCTTACCCGCCGTCGCCGACACCCCCGCCCGAACCGCCGCCGCCTCCAGCGTCACACCCTCCAACCGCGCCCGCCAAAACACCCGAACCAACTCCCGAGGAACCCTCAGCCCACCCATCACAACACCCACTTCAGTCAGGATGTTGCGAGCGCTCCTTGAATCCACCCGCTTCAAACGTCGGTAGCGTCGAGTTCACGGCAGTGCTCCGGGAAAGCCAGCGACATGATTCGTCGGGCATGGGGCGAAGCCCCGTTAGGTGGTCGGTGATGGTGGCTGGCGTGCGGATCACGCTCGGCGCCAGCGGCGATCAGTTGGGTGGCTTTGGCGGTGGCGGTGGCGTCGAGTTCGTGGGCGGTGAATGCGGCGTTGACGTAGCGGGCTTCGCCCTCGCCGAGGCTGGCGGCGTGGGCCAGTACCTCGAAGGGGTCGTCACTTTTCCCGAGCTCGGTGGGTAGGTCGCCGTGGCCTCCGTCGGCCAGGACGACGCAGAGTTGGCTGACCACGGTGGTGGCGGGAATGCCGGCGAAGACGTTGCACGCGGACCCGTCGAAATCCAGGAGCAGGGCGGTGGTGCGAGTGAGGATGTGGCGCAGGGTGTGTGGGTCGTCGGTGGCGGTGTGGGTCACCGGATGAACTCCGTGGCGATGGTGTCCCAGACGCTGTTGTACCAGGTGCGGGCTTGCTCAACGTATTGGGAGCCGGTGGAGGTGTCGTCGTCGGTGATGGAGTGGTGGAACAGGATGGCATCTTTGCCCATGATGTCGTAGATAGCGCGGGGTGCGTCGCCGAGGGAGATGATGTGCTCGCGCACGGGGTAGAAACCGAAGAATGCTTCCTCGTTGTTGATCAGGTAGAGCTTGAACAGCGGGGCGGCGCGGTGCACCCTGACCTGGGCGGTGGCTTCTTTGACGAGGCCTAGTTCGCCGAGTTCGGTGACATTGTCCACGATGGCCAGGGTGTTGCGGCGCATGATCTCGGTGGTCCGTGCGCGGAACTCGGGGCTGTCGGTGAGGTCGTCGACCTGGCACGGGAATGTCATGGGTGCGGTGGTGTCGGGGACGAGGATACGGATGTGGATGGATTCGGGGGTGAGGCGCCCGATCCGGATCTTGTCGAGGGGTTCTTGCATGATGCCGTGCAGGGTTTCCCCGGAGAAGCCGGCGAAGGTCGGGCAGCGCCTCCGCCCAGGGTGAGCAGAAGGCAGCGTGATCACTGTGCGGCCGTCACGGGAGGCGGTCGCCCGGTGGAACACCGCCTACGCCGAGCAGACGGCGGCCATGTTCGCGGCGATGCGAGCGGTGACCGGTGACGCGGCGGCGGTCCACCGTCTGGCTCGGTCCTACCTGGGTGTGGCACAAGCGTGGCGCGTGTTGGCCGCCGACCTCGCCGCGCCGCTGTGGGCACGACATGCCGCGTCGATCGCAGCCGAGGAGTTCCACCGCCGGGCACGGATCGAGGACTACCGCGCCGCCGCCACGGCTATCGAGCAAGAGAATGAACAGGAGCCATGAACGAGAAAGAACCCGTTGAGCCGGATCTGCCACGGACGCTGGCGGAGGCTCATGAGGCGGTGGCCCGTATCCGGCCGCGTCGGAAGGCGCCGCTGACCGAGTGGCTGGGGTTTCACCAACGGTCGGCGGCGGTATACGCCGAGGTCGCCGAGATTGATCGAGGTCACCATCACGAGGCGCTGTTTATGGCTGAGCGGGAACGCCACCGGGTGAAGGAGATCAAGACCGAGATGGTCTCAGCAGCTGGTGAGGAATGAGAGGAGAGACGGTGGCGAAGACGACGAAGCCTGGGCCTCCGCGGACGTTGATGCAGGCTCATGAGGAGTTGGTGCGGGTCCGTCCCTGCCGGAAGGCGTCATTGACGGTGTGGTTGTCGTATTACCAGCAGTCGATCGCGGTGTATGAGCAGATAGCCAAGACCGATCCTGGGCACGAGGGTGAGGCCTTGTACTGGGCGCAGCGGGAACGAGTCCACGCGAGGGGAATCGAAGCCCGCATGAGAACACTGGTACCAGGGTGAGTGCACGACGGCGCCGGAAAAGCGACGGCGAGGAAGGAGGGGAGCGCTGGGACAGGTGGTCGACCGCGCTGCTGGTTCGGCGCGGGCCCGCCGATGGCGAGTGCACCTGAGCTGGGAAACGTGCCGCTGATACGGCAGCTTCTCATTGCTACCGGTCGGTGTTGAGCCGATCTGTGGTGGCTGCCGCAGCCTGCACTAACACACGATCACAGAACAACTGCCAACGCACCCGGGGGTGGCTGACATCACACCGCACACCAAGATCGAAAAAGTGGCGGAGCTGTGGTTGGCTGAGGTCGAGCACGCGGTCGATGCGGGCACCAAGAGCCCGGGGACTCTGGACGCTAGTATTCCCTGGTCTTGCTCCGCTGTGGCATGGAGCGGTCTACCAGGGCTTTAGTGGGCCGCCTGGGGATCGAACCCAGAACCAAAGGATTCTCCGACCGTTGTAGTGGTTGTTCGTGGATAGCACCGATTACCTGCAGCTTTAGCGCCTGCAAACGGTCATCGTTAGTGGTTGTATCCGGTTGCCTGGGTGTGTTTAGTGACCGAAAAGTGTCCAAACGATCATGGTGGCGTATGTCGACCTAGTGGCACAGTGCGGATGCATTGTGAGTGCCCTCGTGCTGGCCGGAGGATCAATCGCCGCTAGGTCCCTGTTTGCGAGAGGTGACGATGCGTAACCGGGTGTTGTGGATCGGGTTGGGTCTGGTGTTGCTGCTCGTGGTGGTGACGGCTGTGGTACTCCCGCGGTATCTCGCGAGGTGCGGTCCCATACCGGGTGTGCCGTCGTCTCCCGCGGCCTCTGCTGATCCGGCTGGCGCTGACGGGATTGGGGATGTGTACTTTCCGCGCTCGGGTAACGGTGGTTACCACGTCACCAGCTATGACATCCAGTTTCGCTACGAGTCTGCTACCGATCGGCTGCACGGGCAGACCACGATCACTGCTCGGGCTACCGAGGACTTGGCTGGGTTTGAGCTGGATCTGCGGCTGCTGGCCAGTGCTGTCACCGTGAATGATCGACCGGCGACGATCCACCAAGACAGTGGCAAGGTGCAGGTCACCCCGGTGGTAGCGGTACGGGCTGGGGCGCCGATGACGGTGCGGGTGGACTACACCGGGGTGCCCTCGACCGTCCCGAGCGGACACTGTGGCTCCTCGCCCTGGCTGCGCACGTCCGATGGTGCGATCGTGGTAGGCGAGCCTGATATCGGCCCGTGGTGGTATCCCTGCAACGACCACCCCATGGACAAGGCGAGCTTCACGATCACCGCAGTCGTGCCCACTGATCTGCAGGTGATCTCCAACGGTGCCTTGCTCGGTGGCCCGGAACCGGCCGGGCCGGGCTGGCAGCGGTGGCGCTGGCAGGAAAACGAGCCGATGGCCACCTACCTGGCGTTCGTTGCGATCGGGCATTACGACATCCTGCGCCGAGACACTCCCTTCGGCCCGTACCTGGCCGCCTACGACCGGAAGCTTCCTCCGCCGGTCGCCGCCGCCGCCCGAGGGTCAGTCGAGCAGACACCGCAGGTCATCGAGTTCCTGTCCGGGATTTTCGGTCCCTACCCCTTCCACCAACTCGGCGGCGTGGTTCCCGACACCCCCACCCTGGGCGGCTCGCTGGAAGCCCAGACCCGCCCGGTCTACGCCTCGGAGCAATTCACCAGCGGCGAGCGCGTCACCTCGGTGGTGCATGAGCTGGCGCACCAGTGGTTCGGGGACAGTGTCTCGGTGGCGCGCTGGAGTGACATCTGGCTCAACGAGGGCTTCGCCACCTACGCCCAATGGCTCTACGACGAGCACACCGGCGGCTACACCACGCAACAAGCCGCCATGCGGTCCTACGCCCGCCACACCGCCGCCGACGACTTCTGGACGATCCCGCCAGGCAACCCCGGTGCCGAGCAGATGTTCAAGCCAGCGGTCTATGACCGCGGCGCGATGGCGCTGCAAGCACTTCGGGTGGCGGTCGGGGACAAGGACTTCTTCACCGCGCTGCGTACCTGGACTACCCAGCGGCGTGGTGGCAATGGCTCGGTTGCCGACTTCCTTACCCTCATCCAGCGAGTCTCCGGCAAAAACGTTGATAACGTCGCTCAAACCTGGCTGTTCACCTCGACCCGCCCACTCTCACCACCAGCCTGAGTGGCAGCACGATCATTTAACCAGCGAGCCTTCATCCTGCACCGGATGCAATCAGGTGGTGATCTGCCCAGGTCAGTCAGCTGTGACTCACTGACCTGAGATGCCACTTCGTCACCATGTTGATCTGCTGACCTGCGGTTTCGTTCTCATCTGATGCAATTCCCGAGGGTTCGGCGACACCATCGTCGTGCACACCCTCGACCGGCTCGGTCGCAACCTGGACGAGGTCCTCAACCTCGTCCAGAATCTATCGGAGAAGGGCATCGGCGTCCGATCACTGGCCGACCCCCTGCCGATCCGGTAGGTGTACCGGCTTATTCCGGACTCGGTAACTATGACGCAGGTCACTGCGTTGCCGGCCGATGCCCTGGACGCACACGCGGAAGTGCTGGAAGTGCTCCAGCTGACACCGTGGAATGGCCGGCCGCAGCACGAGAACAACCCCGAGGGTGCAGTCCGGCGCTGGACGTTCCGTTCCGGCCAGGCTGGCCAGGTGGTGTACCTGGTTCTTGAGGAGCAGCAGAGGCACACCTGTTGCTCGTGCAGTGGTGGGGCTGATGCCAACGCGGTCGGCATGACACGACTTGTGACACGAACGCAGCTTGCGCGCCGGTGGTGACACCGCCGTCGTGGTCTGCGTCGCGGTGACCATTTCCGCCCGCGCAGGCCGAGCAGCAGCACCGCCGCTGGCGTGATGAGGACCGCTGCGACTGCGGCCGCGTCGGCCTCGGGTTTCATGCCGCCGATGCCGCCCGGCGCCTTCAGTCGCGGAGGATCCAGAACAGCGTTGCTTCAGACGGGCCTAGGTTGCGCCAGCCTTCGAGCGTCGTCGCGTCGATCAGCAGGACCTCGCCGCGTCGCAGGACTGGACGACCGTGGGCGAGGATGATCTGCACAAGGCCATGGGCGACAGCGACCAGCTCGGTGCCTTTGTGTGTGACATGCGGAGACCCGGTTTGCCGCGGTGGGAGGTGGACGAGGTAGGCACGCAGCCCCGAGGCTGGGTCGTCGAGCAGCGGCAGCGGCTGGTGCCCGTTGTCGCTGCGACGGGTGCGTGGGTGATCGCGGCGGCCGAGGCGGTAACCGGCGACGACCTCGCCGCGCAGCAGTTCATCAACGCTCATGTTCAACTGGCCCGTCAGCTCGAGCAGTGTCTCCAGCGACAGTCCGCGCTGACCGCGCTCGGCCTGCGAGATCGCGCTTGGTGAGACCCCGGCTAGACGACCCAGCTCCGATTGGCTCAGCTGCCGCTGGGTCCGCACTGCGCGAAGCGCCGCGCCGATGCGGGCGATGACCGGCGCGGGCGTCAGCTCAGGACGGCCATTGACGTCGCGGTAGCGAAAAACGCTGCCCTCGATGCCGGGTGGGCGACCCTCGGCCTTGGCGATCCGCAACCGGGAGTCGCCCACGACGAGGACGCATTGGGTGATCTCCTCGATGGTGCGCCGCAAGCCGGGATAGAGCTGACCCGACGGCACGGACCAGTAGGCGATCGCACCGAGCTCGAGGAGTTGCGGACAGCAGTGGGCGAAAAAGCGCCCGGTGACGTCGGCGCCCCAGCGCTCGACCATTGCTTCGATGGCCTCGAACAAAACCAAGTTCCGCTCGCTGCGTCGGCAGCGCTCGACGATCGCGCGGAGCACCGGCGCCGGCTGTGCGAGTTCGCTGCCGGGATAGGCGTGGATGACGTCGAAGCCGCGGATGTCCGTTGGCTCATAGGACAGGATGACGCGGAGGCGTTGGTCGTAGTGCTCCTCGACTGCGGCGACGGCACGGTAGAACGGCTCGGCCGCCGGCCGATCGGTGACCTCGAAGACGACGTTGTCGCCCCAGAACAACCCGCCGAGCACGTGGTCGAGCTCCGCAATCCCGGTGCTGGCAACCTCGGGAACTAGTTGCGGCGTAGCTGTGGGCCGGTCGTACATGTCGTAAAGCATAGCTTTCCACTATCGTGACATTTGTTTCAATCGCTGTACCGTGGACGGCGCTCGCCAAGTTCAGGTTCATGCGGATCGCCGGCTCGATCGGCCAGCGAGTGCGGAGACAGCCAGCTCCGGAGCTCATCACCATTCAGCGCCGACCACTGGAACAGAGAGAGATAGCCATGACCGCCGCCGTGCCGCCACCGTCCCGCCACCGCCGGAACTCAGCCCCTGATCCACGACAGGATTCGGACGGGCCCCGTCCCATCCGGGCCCGTGCGGCTTTCGCCCGCCACAATCCGCCCACCGCGGCGCCGGTGCACGGTGGTGTCCTGCGCCGGGAGGTTGCGGGCGACCCCGCTTACAGCTCGAGGGTCCAGTCCCGGGCAGCTGGCGCAGACGAGCCGGGGATGGTGGATCTGCTGCGGCTACACACGCCGACTCCGCCCGCTGCAGGTCACCGGCCTCACGCAGCTGCTTAGCCTCGATTCAACGGCAGACGCCGTTATTGCCAGCCTGCCCCGGCCGCGCCACGTCCGGCGCCGACACTCCCGATATGGGAGCTGACCCGCACGCAGCGGATCCGGCTGGTGACCCCGGCGATTGACGGTCAGCGGCGGAAGTCGGCCTGCGCGCATCACGTGGTCGTACAGCTGGCGGCGGGTCGGGTCGTCCAGCGGCGATGGCCGAAACCACAGGACCGGCATCTAAAAATAACTTCCATTGGCGAAATCTACCGAAGTGCTCTATCATTAACATATCCTGACGTTAGAGGCTCGGCGGCCAGGAGGCTGAGATGGTCAACGCACTCACAGAGGCGCCGGTCGTCACCTCAGCTGCCTCTCGACGCGCCGGGACGGTTGAAGGCCTCAGGAAAGATCAAAGGGAGGACGACATGAGGATCACGGAGATCTTCGAACTTGGCGGTTTTGGCCGGGGCGATGGCGATAACTATGGTCATAGGGAGCACAGGAACCATGGGGACCACCGGGATCGCCGGGATCGCCGAAACCACCGGGATCATGGTGATCATGGGAGTTTTCGGCATTATAGCGGCTACCGATGTGGCGGCTACAGCGATGGCATGGGTGGGTACTAAAGCCCTTGCCCAGCAGGGCTGGGCTCGATCCCAGGGCTCGCGGCTTCGTGCCCGCCTTTGAGGTGATCCCATAAGACACCGCCACCCGCGATCCCGGCGCGCCCGATCGCGACTCTGCTTCCGATATCGGTCGCCGTGCTGGGACTCGTGGTGGCTGTCGTGGTGTTGTGGGACCCGTTGTGATCAAAAATCTGGCGTCCAGGCGCCGGGGACAGGCGCTAACTGCTCATGCCTCGGCAACCCTCGCCTGACAACAAACATCATCTTTAGAAAGAGGTCGCTCCCATGGCTACCGATGTGTCGCGATCGAGCACCGCCGTCCCAACCGCCCGCTCGGACCCGGCGTATCAGGCGTTTCTGCTGCTGCGCACGGTGTTCACGGTGGCTCCGATCCTGTTCGGGCTGGACAAGTTCGCCAACCTGCTCGTGCGCTGGCCGGGTTATCTGGCCCCGTGGATCGATGGCATCGTGCCCGGCACCGCGCAGCAGGCGATGTACGTGGTGGGGTTGATCGAGGTCGTGGCGGGGATCGCGGTTGCGGTGGCGCCGCAGTTCGGTGCCTGGCTGGTGGCCGCCTGGCTGGCTGGGATCATCGTCAACCTACTGACCTTCCCGGGTTTCTTCGACATCGCGCTGCGTGATTTCGGGTTGCTCGTCGCCGCGGTAGCGCTGGCCCGGCTGGCGACCCGCTATGCACCCGGGTGGCGCACCTCCTA
Organism: Pseudonocardiaceae bacterium; assembly: GCA_050699635.1. Lineage (GTDB taxonomy): Bacteria > Actinomycetota > Actinomycetes > Mycobacteriales > Pseudonocardiaceae. Next base: position 9,097 of record JBOHFK010000094.1, read on the forward strand.
GAACGGCGTCACCGCGGCGCCAACCTTAAGCACGCCTAGTCCCAAAGCGACCACGGAGCAGCCGGATGAGCATTGTCGAGCCAACGAGATGGCCAGCTATCACCTCGACTTGGTCTCCGCTCCCTGGAGCGCTCATCCGGAAATCCGCTCAGCGGCACCGTCGCCGAAGATCGTCTACGTCGTCCCGGGTCAGCCGCGCAGCGACTTTGACTGAGAGGAATCCGAGATGAGCCGCAATCAGACATTTGCGATTGTGGGAGCGGGCCTGGCGGGAGCGCGGGGCCGCTGAGACGCTGCGCCAGGCGGGTTTGACGGCCAGGTGTTGCTGCTCGGCGCCGAACGTGAGCGACCTTGCGAACGCCCGCCGCTGTCCAAGGAGTACGTGCGCGGGGACTCCCCCCGGGAGAAGGTGTACGTCCACACCGCCGACTTCTATGCCGAGCAGGGGATTGAGCTGCGCACCTCGACGCCAGTGCAGGCGATCGACACCGCCGCCCGGGAGCTCGCGCTGCAAAGCGGCGAGCGGGTCCACTTCGACCGGCTGCTGCTCACGACAGGCGCTGAGCCCCGCCGACTGCGCGTGCCTGGATCTGATCTGGACGGAGTGCTCTACCTGCGCGACCGCCAGGACGCCGACGCGATCGCCGAGCGGATCGCGCAGGGCGGAAAGCTCGTCGTGATCGGCGGCGGCTGGATCGGCGCCGAACTGGCGGCCTCCGCCCGCGAGAAGGGCCTGGAGGTGACGATCATCCAGCGGTCGCCGCTGCCACTGGAGCGGGTGCTCGGAGCAGAACTCGGCGCCATCTACCGGACCTGCACCTCGAACGCGGCGTCGAGTTGCGTTCCCAGACCGCGCTGGAAGCGCTCGAGGGAGACGGGGCCGTCGAGCGAGTACGGGACCGCCGATGGGAGCACGATCGACTGCGACTTCGTGGTCGTGGGGATCGGGGTCGCCCCACGGACCGCGCTCGCCGAGGCGGCCGGCATTGACGTTGACAACGGTGTCCTCGTTAACGATCGCCTCAAGACCGGGATCCCCGGAATCTTCGCCGCAGGCGACGTCGCCAACGCCTGGCACCCGTTCTACGGTCGCCGGATCCGCGTCGAGCACTGGGCCAACGCACTTCACCAAGGCCCCGCAGCCGCCAGGGGCATGCTCGGTGACAGCGTCTCCTACGACCGGCTGCCCTACTTTTACTCCGACCAGTACGACCTCGGGATGGAGTACTCAGGCTACGCGACGCACTGGGACGAGGTCGTGTTCCGCGGTAACCCTGCCAAGCACGAATTCATCGCCTTCTGGCTGGAGGCGGGCCGTGTGGTGGCCGGCGTGAACGTCAATGTGTGGGGGTCACCGACGCCATCCAGGCGCTAATCCGCTCGCGCGAATCGGTTGACGCCGCACGCCTGCGCGACACCGGCGTGGCGCTGGAAGACCTCGCCGCGCGCCCGGTGTTGCGCGACCCAGCCCGCTCCCACTTGAAAGGCTCACCCACGGCGTTGCTCTCGCCGAGTGTGACGGAAATCGCCGTTGTTCAGCGGTCCGCTGGCTCCGGAGGAGGTAACTGATGAACCGACTCTCACAGCTCCGTGAGGCAGGCGTGTCGATCTGGCTCGACACGCTGTCACGGCCGTTGCTCGAAACCGGCGAGTTCGCGCGACTCGGCGTGAGCAGGCTGTCACCGGCGCGACGTCGAACCCGACGATTTTCGCCAAAGCGATCACCGGCTCCGACCGCTACGACAGTCAGCTGCGCGCCGCCGTGAGCGGGGGTATGCACAGCACACAGGAGCTGTTCTTCGAGCTGGGGCTAGAGGATATCCGCCGCGCTGCCGAGGTACTACGCCCAATCTATGACGCAACCCGGGGTCGGGACGGTTTTGTGTCGTTCGAGTGCACGCCAGACCTCGCCGATGACACCGATGCGACGATCGCGCAGGCGCTGCAGCTGTGGGGAAGGCTTGGGCTGCCCAATGTGATGATCAAGGTGCCGGCGACCGCCGCTGGGGTGCCGGCGATCGAAGAGCTCACCGCGCGCGGCGTCAATGTCAACGTCACCCTGCTGTTCTCGGTCGAGCGCTACGAGCAGGTGATCGACGCCTACCTCTCCGGACTCGAACGCCGTGCCGCCGTCGGCGAGCCACCTGCCGGGGTAGCCTCGGTGGCGTCGTTTTTCGTCTCCCGCGTCGACACCGAGGCAGACGCTCGCCTTCCCGCCAACTCCCCGCTGCGCGGCGAGATCGCGGTCGTCAACGCCCACCGCGCCTACGGCCGCTACCTGGCGCGGTTCTCAGGCCAGCGATGGGAAGCTTTGCGGCACCGGGGCGCGGCCCCACAGCGCCCGCTGTGGGCAAGCACCGGCACGAAGAATCCGCACTACTCCGACGTGCTCTACGTCGTGAAGCTGATCGCCCCCGGTGTCATTAACACCATGCCTCAGCAGACGCTGCGGGCCTTCGCCGATCACGGGACCGTCAGGTGTGCCCTCGGCACCGACATCACCACCGCCGAGCGCACACTCGCCGACGCCGCGGACGCTGGGCTGGACCTGATCGCGATCACGGCGCAGCTTGAGCGGGCCGGCGTCAGCGCCTTCTGCGACTCCTACCGTCAACTTCTCGACTGCATCGAGTCGAAGCTCGCGGAGCCAACCCACCCCGCGGCCCACACCGCCCACCGGGACCCGGTGGCGAGGGGCCACCAACTCGATCAAGGCAGCGCCCCGTGAGCACCACCGCACCGCAGGCCGCCGGGACGATCACTGGTGGGAAAGATGCGCTGGGGCGAAACACCCTCCGCCGGCCCGGCGGCCGGCCTGCTGGCGGTGGTGTGGTGCCGCTCGGTGGGCAGCGCCTGGACGCTGGAGCTACGCGAACTCGATGAGGGCAGCGCGCTGGGGTCCCTCCGGGACTGGATCAGCTCGGGCGTGCCGATCTCGCAACCGGAGCCACCGGAGGCGCTGGCCCGGGCGCTGCTCGCCGACCGCGGGCTGGTGCTGGTTCGCGATCCCCGCACCGGCCGCGGTCGGCGCACTCGCCAAGGCATCGGCTACGCCCACGCCGCCACGCCCGCGCCCCTGGGGCTGCCTGACCGTGACGTCAGCGTCGGGATCCGGTATTGCTGGTTCATGATGAGCTAACCCCGTCGCTCACTGCTGGTTGGCCTCGGCGTCGGGTGTCTACGTTCGGTTTGAACTTGAGGAGAGGGGGTGCTTCGAAGGTGCGAGAAGCCGCTAAGTTGGACGCTCGCGCACGCAAGACGATGGCGCTCCTGTACAGGCGCCTGCTAGCGCTTGGTCTATGGCGGCACATTAGGTCGGTGGAAGGGGCACTGACCACAGGAGCTGGCGGCGCCCACTTCACAACCCGAGACAACCGAGCTTTCCTGCAGGACTTGCTGGCCACAGGCTGCTTTTGTCGGGATACGCCGGGAGGCGCGATAATGCATCGTGGGCAGATCTCAGTGCGGGAAGTCACAAACGGTCCCGGTCTTCACCTGGCGCTTGGAGACAACAACCGCATCTATGTCCACATCGACAAGGTGTCTCCCGTGGCTGGGGCTACCGCGGATGGCGCATGCCGCTACGATCGTGCACGATCGTTATCGCATATGCGCCGAGAAGTGTTTCCTTTCGTCATGCACTTTCACCAGTCCAGCTCTCCGGAGGATACGAGCCGCCGCAGGGCGCGTTTTGATCTTTATGATGCACAGCGGGCGTGGTGCATCGCGGTACAAGCCGGAAGTAAAGAAGATTCTTTGGAAGCAGGGATAAGGCTGGCTGGTCTTCTCGTGACACAGCGAGAGAGCTCATGGAAACGAGCCCAGAGGCTTTATCGGCAAGCAGTTGACTCAGGGCACGAACATTTTGCACCAGCTGCGGCTTTTGGTCTGGGAATCCTGCTTGAAGAGTTAGAGGAAACGTCTCGAGCGCAAGAAGCCTATGCCCAAGCGATCACTTCGGGTCACCCCGAATTTGCCCCACTCGCCGCTTACAACCTCGGGGTCCTCTTGGAGAGACTTGAAGACCTGGACCGCGCGCAGGAGGTCTATGAGCAAGCCATCGCGTTTGGGCATCCAGAGGTCACCTGCTGGGCGGCGTTGAAACTCGGTGACATCTTGGCCCGTCAAGGAGATCACAAGAAAGCTCAGGACATCTACGAGCTAGTAATTACACTACGCCATCCAGAGTTCGCCTCCTTGGGCGCGCTCAACCTTGCCCGTCTTCATCGAGATCGGGGAGAAAGGGACAGCGCCAGGACAGCCTACCAGCGGGCTATCGCTATGGGGCCTCCGGAAACAGCTGGGACGGCAGCCGAAGAGCTTGCGGCTATGCTCGAGAACGGTCCGGACCACAAGCAAGCCGCGAAGGCTTGATGGAGGGTCCTTAGCGACAGCAGTCGGTGAAGGTGCAGGGAGCAGATAAATGAAGGTCGTCCAGCAGTTGACCAAGCGAATCGAGGACATGGAGGCTCTTGACCGATTTGCGGACCTCGTGCAAAGGGTCGTATCACGGATCGTTCCGCAGGAATCGGTTCGGAAGGATCTGCTTAGCGGCACCTGGCTAGGTCGTCCGCTGCATCCAGTTCTCACCGATGTTGTGATTGGAAGCTGGACGTGCGCCTCAGCGCTTGACGTGTTGGGTGACAAGAGGGCGGAACAAGCAGCCGACCAACTTGTCTTCATCGGCACCGTGGCCGCACTTCCCACTATCGCTGCTGGGCTGTCTGACTGGGCGGAGCTGTGGGGAGCACAGCAACGGGTGGGGTCCGTCCATGCTTTGGGCAACGCTACCGCTCTGTCCTTGCAAATCTTTTCCATCAAGGCCCGCCGCAGCGGAAAGCGGAAGAAAGCGTGCCTTTTGTCACTCACCTCCATGGTGATCGCCGGAGCATCCGCCAACCTCGGTGGCTATCTCTCCTTCGTCAAGGGAGTCGGCGTAAATCAGACAGCGTTTGAAGACTGGCCGCAGGAGTGGACACCAGTGATCGCAGAGGATGACCTCGCCGAGGACACCCTTACCCCCGCACGAGCCGACGGCGTGCGCATCATGCTTTACAAAAAAGGCGAACAGCTCTATGCCCTATCAGACCGATGCTCTCACCGCGGATGCCCGCTTCACTTGGGGCAGGTCAATGACTTGATGCTGGAATGCTCTTGCCATGGAAGCATCTTTCGGCTGTCAGACGGTGAAGTGCTAAGAGGACCCGCCACCGTGCCCGCCCCTACCTACGAGGTGCGTTACAAAAATGGAAAGGTCGAGGTCCGCCTTACAGTCCGCTGAAAATTCGACGCTCGCCTACATCGGCCCTGACCACGGCGGACTGCTGATCAGTCTTGGGCACGGACCCCACGCGAATGGGCGTTCCCGTACATCTCGCGGAATATCCAACGTTTTAGTGCCTGACCTGCGGTGAGTTGTCCGGGCTGGGATGGTGGCGGGCGTTAGAGGGCTCCTCGCTGTATCAAGTGGGTTTGGTGGTCAAGTGGTGATCAAGTTCGTGTGGACCCGGCGTGGCGGGTTGACGAGGGGGTGAACGTTTCGTTGGCTGCGTGACTGTCCGTGATGGTCGCGTGGCTGGGGGTGGCAGGGGTATGGATGAGCTGGGGTTGTTCACGGCGGTGTTGGGGTTGCGCGGGTCGTGGCGGGTGGTGCGTAGCGAGTTCGACGCCGCGGTCACCGGGTTGGATCTGTATCGGGGTTTCGATCGTGGTGCCCGGTTCGCCTGCCCGGCCAGGGACTGTGCGCAGGGTGGCTGCTCGGTGCATGACACGGTGGACAAGACGTGGCGGCATCTGGACTTCTTCCAGCATCGGGCGTTGTTGCACGCTCGGCTGCCGCGGGTGCGCTGTCCCGAGCATGGGGTGCGGCTGGTGGAGGTGGGGTGGGCGCGCCCGGGGTCGGGGTTCACGTTGCTGTTCGAGTCGCTGGTCTTACCAAGGTCACCGGCTTTGTTGCATTGACGGGAGACAAGGCGGGCTGGTCTGTGGCAGCGCGGTTCAGATGGCGTGGGCGAGTTCAGTGAAGACTGCCGGGAGCCGATGTCGCCGATCGACATCGACGCTGAGTTCGTAGTGACCGCGGCGCAGGTTCTGCACAAACGCGTGTCCCGTGCTGACCACGTGGGCGGAGCGTAGCTGTTTGAGTCCGCGCATCGGCCGCAGCCGTGCTTTGAGTCGGCCGTGGTCAGCTTCCACGGGGTGGTTGGCGTACTGCTCGGTGATGTGGCAGGCGGCAGGGAGCAGTTCGTCGAGCACGCGGGGGTAGGCGGACGCCCGGTCGGTGGTCACTTCGGTCGGCGGGGGGCCGTGTTGCAGCGCCTGGGTGAAGAACCGGCGCGTTGCCGCTAAGTCTCGTTTCGTGGACACCAGCACGTCGATGACCTGCCTATACTGGTCGATCGCCCGGTACAGGTAGACCCAGCGCCCCGCGACCTTCGCGTATGTTTCGTCAACGAACCAGCGATCACCGGGTGCATGCCGGCAGGGGCGGGCTGCGTCGATGAGCAACGGGGTGAACCGCTGAACCCAGCGGTAGATCGTGACGTGGTCGACGTCGATGCCCCGCTCGGCCAAGAGCTCTTCCACGTCACGGTAAGAGAGTCCGAAACGCAGATACCAGCGCACCGCCAAGGTGATCACCTCCGGCGGAACCGGAACCCGGCGAACGCCGAGGACGGGATGGGCGGGGCGACACAGCGAGCCGATCTCATGCACCAAGCATGGCAACTGCTGCTCCCATCCCCGGACGCAACAGTGCCGGCCTCCGCAGGCGGGGCGCGGTCTTTGTGTGCTCGGGTTCGGTTCTGTAAAGGGTGGTCCGGCTTTCCCGTCCCCGGGAAGCCGTGGGGAGAAGCGGGGACGGCAGGGCCGGGGTCTGTGGTGACTCGGTTGATGGGCTGGCCGCGAGGACCGGCCGGACGGCGGTGTCGCCGAGACGGCTGTCTCGGCCCTGCTCGTTAGGGCCGGGGTGGATCGGCTGGTGGGCTCCCCTCGCGCTGGGCGGCGATGGGGAGATTGCCGGGAGTTCGGCGGCGAGCAGGCACAGTAGTTGTGCCTCGTCGGGTTGGCCCAGCAGCCAGTATCTGGCCTTGATCAGGATCCGGCAGGGCTGGCGCCGGATGGTGATCATCGCGCGGGGGCGGCGGCAGGATCGGCAGCGGCCCCGGCGATCGATGGAGTGATCGCGCAGGAGCAGGTAGAGCACGGCACTGACGCGATACCGGATCGAGTCGGCCCGATCGAGGGCGCTGGGCCCGGTATGCACGGCTTGCCGTAACTCCTCGCCGAGAGCCTCACTGACCAGCCGATGACTGGTCTGGCCAACCGTGCCGCCTGCTCCAGCCACAGGCATCACATCGTCCCCGTTGAGGGCGCCGAGCAGGCGATATGGATGACCCGCATGCAGATACAGGACACCGTTGTGTCCTCTCCAGCTCTGGCTAGCCAGGTGGCGGTACTTGCGCGGGCATCGCGCATTCCCTCTTTATGGGTTGGTTGGTGCCGGCTGGCCGCCAGGAGCCCAGCGTCGGGGGTCGCGGGCTCTACCGGCGGCCAGCCGGGGATCTGGTGCCCCGCTGGGCCCCTGGTGCGGACCGGAGCGATTACCACCGCGGGGTCATCATCGCGGTGGCCAGCCGCTCAGTCCGCACGCGGGCTCGGCCTGGTGAAGGCGGCCGGATCGTCATCGGGCGTTGCCGAGCGCGGGGTATGCGCAGGCCCGCGGGGGCCGGATACTCGGTGACCGGGGCGTCCGGATGCGCCGGGTGCACCAGTTGCAGCAAGGCCCGCAGCGCTGGCAGCGGCGGACCCTCGTAGGACCAGACCATCACCGTGGGGGCGAAGATGTCCAGCGTATCCCGCTTCGGCACCCGGGCCGTGGTCACCCGATCGAAATTCAAGATGGTGAGCAGATCCACGTAGTGATCCCACTCGTAGCAGGCGAGCAATGCGTTTGGCGCGTGCTTGGGTCCGCAGCAGTACAGCGTGAACCCATCGGCGGCTACGTCGATGAGCAACTCCTCTACCCCAGCTGCCAGGTCCATCTGCCCACTGTGGTGAGCCGGTACTGACCCGAGCCATCTCATCGAGCGCTGTCTCCTGCGCCACTTAGGCGGGCCGCTGGTGGGCGACGGAGCAGGGGATGCAGGTGCGCACCCGGTGATCGAACAGGCAGGCTGGCATGCCGACGCTCATCAGCGAGACCGCGTACCTGTATCCGCCCAACACCGGATGCCTCAGTGGGAGAGATCGTATTTAGCTGGTCGCCGAGAGTGGGAAGGGGCTCGGGGCTTCTCGGCCGGTGGCTAGCGGGAGTTCTTGTGGCGAACCGAGGGGAAGGCACTAACCACGCCGCCCGCTGTCGGATGCCGAGCAACTGGTCCGGTCTGGTCGTTCCATCGTTGTCGGGTCGCTGAGACGCGCTTGAGGTGACCAGCTCCGGGTGGGGACCCTGCTTACTGACCGTCTCAACGCTGGTCAATGGGAGCAGAACACCAGAATTCAGTAGGGTAGCTGGGGCTGTCGTGGCGGTTGGCCCGGACAGGACGGCATGGCGTGCGACCCGCGTACCCTGATGCTTGTGCCTGGTACCCGGGTTGGGGTGCTGGTCGGTGTCAGAAGCGGACGGGTCCAAGGTGGGTGGTGCAGCAGCGCAGGACACCGGAGCCGCTGCGATGACGTAGCCAGCCGACAGGCCTGCGGGTGGGTCATCTGTGGGGGGTGGCAACAGGGCTCCAGTCATCCGATGCCTGCCTGGTGGCCAGCGAAGATCACCCAGCGAAGTTAGCGCGACGTTGGTAGCCGAAGTGACCAAGCGGTGACAACCCGTGCATCTCCAGGGTGACCGGTAGTATTCGGACGAAACGTAGCGAAGGTGGGGTAGGTGTGTTGAGTCAGCCGGTCGGTATCGGTGGGCGGGTCGCGCAGCGGCGCAAACTCGATGGTCTGACTCAGGTCCAGCTCGCGCGTCGGGCGCACGTGTCGTTGTCGTTGCTGCGCAAGGTGGAGCAGGGCAGCGCACCGGCGTCCCCAGCGTTCACTGCCGCGGTGGCCACGGCGTTGCGGACGACCGTCGCTGAGTTGTATGACCAGCCCAGCTTGCGGTACGGCGCTGAACGTGACCACGTGGCGGAAGTCGAGACCGCGGTCATGGAGGGGCCGGCGAGCCTGAGCGCCGACTCCGTGCCGAGTCTGGACGCGCTCGCGGCACAGGTTGATCAGATCGCTGAGCTGCAACGACGCAGCCGCTACCAGGAGTCATCAACCCGCATGCCAGCAGTGCTAGCGCACCTGCACACCGCTGCGGACCTGGCGCCGGTGGGTGCGCATCGTGAGCGTGCCCATCATCTGCTGGCCACCCTCTATGGCTGTGTGGTGATCTGTTTACATCGCCTGGCCTCGCCTTTAGCCAGCCAAGCCGCGGATCGCGCCGCCGAGGCAGCCCGGTTCTCCGGTGACGCACTACTCGCAGCGCTGTGCGATCAGGAGCGGGCGCTGCCGCTGATGTATCGGGGCGCCTACGACACCGCACAGCGCATTGTGACCCGCGCGCGAGAGTCCATCACCGATCAGCCGGCCAGTCCCCAGGCGTTGTCGGTGCGAGGGGCGATGCACCTGCGCAGCGCGATCATCGCAGCCCGCCGGCACGATGCCGCCACCTCGGATGCCCACCTCATCGAGGCCAGGGAGCTGGCTTCGCGGCTCCCGGTGCACGCCAATTTCTACGACACCGCGTTCTGCGCCCCGAACGTGCATATTCACTCGGTGGCTGCCGCGGTGGAGATGCAGGATGGCACCACTGCGGTGGCCCGGAACGCGAGTTATCTCCTACCACCACAAACGATGCGTTCTCGACTCGCTCACCACAACATCGATCTCAGCCGGGCGTGGCTGTTGCACGGTGACCACACCAAAGCGTTGCGCGCGTTGAATATCGCCCGGCGCACCGCGCCTCAGCAGACCAGGTATCACCCCATGGTCGCGGAAACAGTACTGAGCCTGGCCCGGGCTGATCGGCGCCGCTCGGACACGCTGAGCAGTTTCGCGGCATGGATGGGCATCACCACGTGGTGAGAGCCGACCCGGGTGTGGTGCCGGCGGTAGCGTGAACACTTGCCTAGCACGTCAGGGGGTGGATTGTCGTGGTCAAGGACGTTGTCGCTATCGGCGTCGGTGCCTGTGGGTGCCAGAACTCGGTCACCAGTGTTGACTTGGTCTTTAGGCGGCTGGTTCGTACTCGTTGATCAAGCTACCGAGAATGGATCGGTGCTTGATCCGTTCCGTGGAGATGTCGGTGACTGGGTGGGGCTGGGGCGGGTGGAGGTGAAGCGCGCGGTGCGGGCGTCGGCGGTTGTAGTGCCGCGCGTACTCGGTCAGGACAGCGCGCAGGTGTTGTTCGCCGAAGATCAGCATCCGGTCGGTCACTTCGGTTCGGATGGTGAGCACGAACCGCTCCGCGAAGGCGTTCGCGCGAGGGCTTCGCGGCGGGATCTTCACTGCGACGATACCTGGATCGGCCAGGAGCGCATCGAAGGATACGGTGAATTGCCCGGCCCGGTCGCGGAGCAGAAATCGGAACTGTGCGGCGCGATCACCAAGGTCCATTAGAAGGTTCCGGATCTGCTGCACGGTCCATGCACCGTCGGGGTGCGCGGTCACCGCGACGATGTGCGCGTGTCGTGATACTGACCTTCATCATGAAGAAGCAATACAAGCGCTGGAGAGTCACCGCGCAGTCCACGTGGAAGAAGTCGCAGGCCAGCATCGTCGTTGCCTGGGTGCGCACGAACTGCCGCCATGTGGAGTCGGTCTGTCGCTGGGGTGCTGGCGGGATCCGCAGGGCCTTGAGGACTCGGCGGATCGTCGAGACGCCGACCCGGTGGCCGAGCTTGAGCAGTTCACCCTGGATCCTTTTGTACCCCCAGCAGGGGTTCTCCCTCGCAAGGCGCTCGATCAGCGTGGCGGTCTCGGTACTGACCGGCGGCCGGCCGGGGCTCTGTGGGTAGGTCCATTTCCGGGTGACCAGGCGGCGGTGTCATCGCAGCACGGTGCCCGGCGTGACCAGCCGATGTGCCCGCAGGTTCCTGGACAGCAGCCAGATGAGCGCGGCAAGCACCGCACGATCGCCCAGTCTGGTCGGGGCTTGGGGTTGGCTCGGCGCGGCACGGCGATTTCGTGGCGAAAGACGAGCAGCTCGACATTACTTTGACGCCGCGGACCGACCGACCAACCATAGCCAGCCGAGAATCCGGACGAAGATCAGATAGGGCAGGCGCAACGACACGGTGCACGATCATCGTGGTCACGCGGTCGTCTCGTTCACCCAGGTCACGGATGCGGCCGACTTCTGGAACCCCGACAGGGTATGCCGGCCATGGCCCGCTCGACGGTGAGGCTGACCAGTGGCGGCTGTGGCAGCGGGGCGGTCACAGTTCCGGCCAGCGCGGCGAAGGCCACGGGGTCGAGCGGACCGAGGATGCGGACGTCGGTGCCGAACGTGGACGGGGCGCGCCAGCTCGCGGATCCGCGCGCCGTGTAGAGCACGGCGAGGGACCCGCCGGTCAGTGAGCCGAGGAAGGTGTCCATCGCGGCGCGTTCCGCGGCGAGCAGGGCCAGCAGGGCGTCCACGTCGTCGATGCCGATCGCGAGGTCGCGATGGCGGAGCTCGTGTGCCGGGGCTCCTCCCGCCGCGACGCTGACCACCGCATGGCCGGACACCCGGCCGGTGCGCGACCACCACACGACCTGGTGGCGTAGCAGCGTCGACTTCCGGTGCCCAGCGTCCCGCGGACCGTCAGGTGTCGGCTCGTGGACCTGTCAAGCATGCGATCGAGGGCCTGCACGTCGAGGTCACGCCCGCCGGGCCCGCTCGACGACGGACAATCAGGTAGTCGTGGATCTCCCGGTGCGCTGCCGTGCGTTCACGCTCCACTGCTGTTTCCCGAGCACGCTCGGAACCTCCCTCTCGATCCGACTCGTCGCAGCCTCGGCCGTGGTGGTGGCCCGCGCCAACCCTCTCAGCTCTCGCGATAAGGGTGGCGACGACGAACCTCCGCGCGAATCCGACCAGGTGGATGCGAGGTTCACCCTGTAATTCGGATAGAGGGCGGCGGCCCACCCGACACCCAGCAGCGGCACGAGCATCGCGGCGACCTTATGGCGCTGGAGACCGAAAACCGAGCACCTCCCGATCTCGAGTGGTCCTGGTCTTCCTCAGGCGTCGGAAGACGAAGTGCGCGCGCCTCGACAGCGGCATACAAAGAGATGGCGACCGCCAGCTGCGTTCCACGCGAAGACCGGGCTAATGAATTAGGAAGAAGGACGTGGCTGCGCGCGTGCAGGCGACCATCCGCGCCAACCGCTCTTCGATGCGTTCCTCGATCGACGAGCCCACCGCATCCGCCGGCCCTGATCGTCCATCTCTTCACGTTCCGACGGGCAAGATCGCAGTGTTACCCGAGCCAACTTCCCCAATAGGTCCTGCCGGGACCACCGGATCCAGCACCTCGACAGCGACAAAGCCGCCGCCCCCGACAGCGTAGACAGTCGAGCCGACGACACACAGTCGTGGATCGGCACCGGCATCGGCAGATGGACGATTCCTGGCCGTGAGCCGGGCAGGGCGAGGTCGATCCACCGCCCCCGGGTAACGGCGAGAAACGGATCCCCGGTCGCGGTCACCCCGGCGGAACCTGTCAAACTCGATGGGGACTGTAATCTCAACGGTGTAACTCCTGAGACGGAAGAGGCACCTGTGACTGTTGTGGCGATGGATGTGTCGGCTGAGCCGGGAGACGGCTTGGATGAGGCGCTGGTACGGCAGTTGACCCAG
>JBOHFK010000095.1:0-21894 GCA_050699635.1 Pseudonocardiaceae bacterium
AGCGGCGGACCTCGTGGGGGTCGTCGGCGGCGTCGAGCACCGCCTCGGCCAGCAACGCCATCGCCCCGACCGGGGTCTTGAGCTCGTGGCTGACGTTGGCCACGAAATCCCGCCGGGTGGCCTCCAGCCGGACCGCGTCGGACTCATCCGGCGTGATATCGAGCCGCCGGGTGCCGGTGTGGCCGTTGTGTGACGAGCGCACGATTCGCTGGCCACGGGCGGGGGCCGCCGCACGATTGGGCGACGGTGGTGGTACCGCGATCCTCATGCGGTGGCCGATCAAGATCCCGACCAACAGTGCTCCGAGCGCGGGGAACACGGCTGTGAGTGTCACTTCACGATCGTAAGCACTCGACCGGGTGGTATTTCTAGTTTTGACCTACGTTAAGTCAGATTCTATACCCCTAATAGGGTGATTCTTCGTCCCTAGTTCACCCTGAGTTCACCTTTAATGAGAACTCAAGGTAACGGCTACCTTCATTCGGTGAACGGGCGCCGTGTCGTTTTCCCGCGCGCTATCGCAACCTTTGCGGCGAGCTCGCACGGACCGAAACTGCGGTGAACAACAAGATGCGACGCCGTTCCACGATGAGTACATCGCAGGTCGGCGTCGCATCTGGGTGTTGGGATCTTGGCCGTTTGGGATCTTAGGCGCTGGATCAGGAAGGCTGCTTGGTCTCCCAGAAGATCTTGTCGATCTCCGTAATGTGATCGAGCAACGCCTGCCCGGTCGTGGGGTCGCTCGAGCCCTTTGTACCTGAGGCGCCCGCCGCCTTGGTGGCCTCGTTGAACAGCTCGTGCAGCTGCGGGTACTTCTCGAAGTGTGGTGGCTTGAAGTAGTCAGTCCACAGCACCCACAGGTGGTGCTTCACCAGGTCGCTGCGCTGCTCCTTGATCTCGATCGCGCGTGCCCGGAACTCTGGGTCGGAGTTGGACTGATACTTCTCCTGAATCGCCTTGACCGACTCGGCCTCGATCCGGGCCTGCGCGGGGTCATAGACACCGCACGGGAGGTCGCAGTGCGCGGTAACCTCCAGGCGGGGACGGTGCAGAATGCGCGATAGCAATCCCATTGTTCCTCCCTGACATGTGTGCTCCGTTGTCACGCCACCCTAGTCGTGCGCGGCGTGCTGAGCATCCCGGGCGGTGATCATGTGGTGGGCCCAACATGAGAGGTAACCGTCTTGTCGGGTGGCCCTGGCGCCGCGCCCTGGTGCGTGGCCCTTCGATGTCCCCAACATTGGTGGATGGCGACCTGGTGCTGATCAGCCTGCGAGCCCGGCCACGCCCTGGCGCGGTAGTGCTCGTCCGCTGGGAGCGGCGCCCTGGCCAGCTGTCGGTCAAGCGCGCGGTGGGCCGGCACGGCGACGGCTGGTGGGTCCTGGGTGACAACCCGGCCGGATCGACTGACTCCCGCCACCTCGGCGCAGCGAAGCCGATCGGGGTAGTCCTCGCCCGTCTGTGGCCCGCCCCCCGCATTCAGCGGGCGCAGCGGGGTTTCCAACTGTTCCACGGAACGTGTCAGGTCGTGTCGGAGTAGCGAATCCTGTCTCCCCGCTCAGCCCGCGCAATGTGGTGTCAGGAGTTCGGCGTAGCGGGTTTGGCAGTCGGACCAGTGGGGCAGGCTGCCGGCTGCAGCGGCGTCGGCGAGGGTGGGCGCGGCGCGGTCCTTGTCGGACAGGACCGGCTCGAGGTCGGCGGGCCAGGGCAGGTCCAATGCCGGGTCCAGCGGGTGCACGGTGTGTTCTGCGGTGGGGTCGTATCCGGTGGAGCACAGGTAGGTCATCACCGTGTCCGGCGCTAACGCGATAAAGGCATGCCCGATGCCCTCGGCCAGATACACCGCTCTGCAGGTCTCGGTGTCCAGCAGGGCGGAGCACCAGCGGCCGAAGGTGGGGGAGCCCACCCGGACGTCGATCGCGACGTCGAGCAGCGCGCCCCTGGCGCAGTGCACGTACTTGGCCTGGCCGGGCGGCACGTCGGCGAAGTGCACCCCGCGGATCACGCCGCGGCCCGAGACGCTGTGGTTTGACTGTATTACTTGGAACTGGTGACCAGTGGCGTGGACGAACGATGACTGCTGAAACGGCGCCACGAACTGACCGCGGGCGTCCGGAAAGACCTGTGGGGTGAACTCGATCACTCCTGGCACGGCCAGTTCCCGGAACTGCACGGGACAACTCTAGGACTGCACGCCGACCACCCTAGCTACCCGCCTGGCGGCACAGTGCGACTTTAGCCCCCTGATACGGTGACAATCTAGATCCACTTCGGCGCAGGTTGGGCATCATCTGTCACACGCGGTTGCTGCCAGTGGCATAACCAATCGCCGGTTCGCGCGTTGGTGTACTCGACAGGGTTGTGACACGTCGTTGCCCCCAGGGTCGAGGCGCTTGTGGCAGTCGAGGCGCTCATGGCTCTGGGTGCGGCGGGAGGGTGGTGCCGTGGCCGAGCGGGCCGAACGGGTCGACCTCGTACCCGTATCACTGGAATCCGGGCAGGTGGCGTGGACCGCGCCTGGCCGTCCCCTCGCGGCATTCCGGCCGGGCCGGTCCAGCGCGCTTGCGTCGATCGCGGCGGCGCCAATCCCGCTGTCCGAAGTCTCGTCGTCCCCAGTTTCGTTGTCCCAGGTCTCCCCCCAGATCGCTGGGCCCCAGATCGAATTGCCCCAGATCGAATTACCGGAGTCGCCCGCACTGGTCTGTGAGGATGGTGTTGTCGTCCAGGCCAACCTGGCGGCGGTCCAGCTGTCCGGCGGTTGGTTCCCCGATTCACTGATCGGCCTGCCGCTGCACAGCCTGCTCGTGGGCCCGGATACCGGCACCGACGCCGAGCTGCTTGGCCCGGACGGGCGGTCGGTACCGGTGCGAGTGACGCGCTGGAACGTGCCGGGCAGCAACCTGCTCGTGGTGTTCCTGGTCGATATCTCCGACTTGCGTCCGGCCGCGGCCCCGCTGGACACCGGCGAACTCGCCCAGCAGCACGCCTGGCTGCTGCAGGCGCAACGGATCGCCCGGGTCGGCAGTTTCACCTGGGAATGGCCCACCAACAAGATCAGCTACAGCCCCGCTCTGGCGGAGCTGTTCGGCGGCCACTGCGTTGACGCTGACCCGTTCCGGCACATCCATCCCGAGGATCTGCCCCAGCTGTTCCGGCAAGTGCACGAGATGGTCGCCGACCCCGATGCGGGCACGATGGAGGCGGAGTTTCGCGGCCTGCCCGGGCGCGGTGAGACCTACTACGTTTGCCGCTGGCAGGCTGAGCGTTTGGCCAATGGGGAGCCGGTGCGGCTGGTCGGCACCGTGCAGGAGGTCAGCCAGGAGCGGGCGCTGGAGCGCGCGCTGCGTGCCGAGCAGCACCGGCTGGCCCAAGCCCAGCGGGTGGCCCGGATCGGTACCTGGGAGTGGGATCCAGGCTGCGACCGGTTGGTCTGGTCGGATGTGATGCAGGAGCTGTACGGAATCCCGGCCCGGGAGACCACCTACCAGACTTTCCTGTCCCGGGTGCACTCCGATGACCGGGAATGGGTGGACGGGCTGTGGCGTCAGCTGGTCGTTGACCAGCGGCCGGTGAGTTGCGAGCACCGGGTGCTGCGACCGGACGGCGCGGTGCGGACGTTCCGCTGCCACGGCGCGGCCATCGCTAATGCCTCCGGCGGTTCCCGGCTGGTCGGCACCGTGCAGGATGTCACCGAGCAGCGGGCGGCCGAGACCCGGATGATGCGCTCCAGCCAGCGTTTCGCGGATCTGGTGGCGATCACCCCGGTGGGCATCGGAATCTTCGACGACAACGATCGCCTCGTCGACGCCAACGAAGCGCTGTGCAAGCTGCTGGGTTATGACCTGGAAACGCTGCGGGGGATGAGCTCGGAAATGCTCACCCACCCCGATGAGCGAACCTCCCGGCTGCGCACCCATCCTGCGGCCAGGTCGGAGAGCTACACCGTGCCGCAGCGGACGCTGCTGCGGGCCGACGGTGACCCGGTGTTCTGCAAACTGCACGTCGCCGCGTCGGTACAGGATGACGGCCAGCGCTTCCTTCTGGTGATCTTCACCGACATCACCGAGCAACGCCGGGTGGCCGAGGCGCTCACCTACCGGGCCACGCATGACGAGCTCACCGGTCTGCCCAATCGGGCCGCGATCAAGGACACCTTGACCGAACTGCTGAGTTTCGGCGGGGCCGATGTCGCGGTGCTGTTCTGCGATATCGACAACTTCAAGCGGGTCAACGATGCGCTCGGCCACGACGCCGGTGACGAGCTGCTGGTCGCCCTGGCGAGGTTGCTGCAGGACGGGCTGCCCGCGGGCTGCACAGCTGGCCGGCTCTCCGGCGACGTCTTCGTGGTGATCTGCTCCGATGCCGCAGCTCTGGGCGGTATCGATGCCCTGACCGCCTGGGTCTCCGGGTTGCTGCGCACCGCGATCCCGCTGCGCGGCCAGGTGATCCGCGTGTCGGCGGCCATTGGAGTGGCTGTGCCGGACGCCGCGACGAAAGGTGCGCAGGACCTGATGCGCTTCGCCGACGCCGCCATGTTCGAGGCCAAGCGGACCGGTGCCGGGAATTCCGCGATGGCCAGCGCGGCGCTGATCGCCTCCGCCGATCGGCAGGTGGAGCTGGAGTGCGAGCTTCGAGAGGCGCTCGCCCGCGACGAACTGCAGCTGAACTACCAGCCGGTGGTCAATTCTGCCGGAGTGGTCCTCTCCGCGGAGGCACTGATCCGCTGGCCACACCCGGAGCGCGGGATGCTCAGCCCTGGGGTGTTCCTGCCGGTGGCCGAGCAGGGCGGCCTGATGCCGGAACTGGATCGGTGGGTGTTGCGTACCGCGCTCCGGGAAGCCCGCGACTGGGTCTCCTGGGATGGTCGGCCGGTCGCCGTCGCGGTCAACCTCGCCGATCCCGGCGAATCCGACTTCGTCGCTACCATCGCCAACGCGGTGGCCGGCAGCGGACTGCCGTGGGAGCAACTGGTTCTCGAACTGGTGGAGACCACGCTGATCGACGTGTCCGAGGCGACCCGGCAGGCGATGGCTGAACTGGTCGAGCGGGGCGCGCGCTTCGCGGTAGACGACTTCGGTACCGGCTACTCCTCGCTGGCCCGGCTCAAGGACCTGCCCGCACAGATAGTCAAACTGGACCGCCAATTCGTCTCCGGGGTGGGCGCCGACCCGGCGGATTTCGCGGTGGTCCGGGCGGTGGTCGACATGGCTCACGCGATGGGTCGCTTCTGCGTCGCCGAGGGTGTCGAGACGCCTGACCAGTTCCGCCTGCTCCGCAGCCTGGGCGTCGACGCCTACCAAGGCTGGCTGTTCTCCCGCGATCTCCCGGCCCCCCAATTCCGCGCCCTCCTCCACCAAGGCCCCCTCCAGCCCTAAGCCCACCCCCACCCGGCGTGTCGTGCCCAGCCGCCCGGTGTGTCGTGCTCTCGTGCCCGGTGTGTCCGCATCCCATGCCCGGTGTGTCGTCTCTTAGTGCTCGTCGGACAAAGGGCGCGTTTGTCACCCTTCTCGGGTTACTGTTCGAGAATGATCGAGTTTCGCGGCGTCACTAAGCGGTTCGACGGAGGCACCGTAGCCGTTGAGTCGCTGGATCTCGTCGCGCGCGAGGGGCAGATCACGGTTCTGGTCGGGCCGTCGGGCTGCGGCAAGACCACGTCCCTGCGCATGGTCAACCGGATGGTCGAACCCAGTTCCGGCACGGTGCTGGTCAGCGGGCAGGACGTCCGGTCGCAGAAGCCGGCCCAACTGCGCAGGGGCATCGGCTACGTCATCCAGCAGGCCGGGCTGTTCCCCCACCGCACGGTCGTGGACAACATCGCCACGGTGCCCCTGCTGACCGGTGCAACCCGGCGGACCGCCCGGGCTCGGGCGCTCGAGCTGCTCGAGCTCGTCGGGCTGGCCACCGAACTGGGTGGCCGCTATCCCGCGCAGCTCTCCGGCGGCCAGCAGCAGCGGGTCGGGGTCGCTCGCGCGCTCGCCGCCGACCCCCCGGTGCTGCTGATGGACGAGCCGTTCTCCGCGGTCGACCCGGTGGTCCGGGAGGATCTGCAGGACCAGTTGCTGCGGCTGCAGGGCGAGCTGGGGAAGACCATCTTGTTCGTCACGCACGACATCGACGAGGCGGTCAAGCTGGGTGACGCCGTCGCGGTGCTGCGGACCGGCGGCGTGCTGGCCCAGTTCGACCCGCCGCAGCGGCTGCTCGCCGAACCGGCGGACGAGTTCGTTGCCGAGTTCGTCGGACGGGACCGTGGTTACCGGGCGCTGTCGTTCTTCTCCGCAGCCGATCTACCGGTGCATGAGGTGGATACGGTGCGGGTCGGCGATGGTGCTGCCAGGCCAGGCTGGCGGCTGGCGGTGGACGCCGACGGCAGGCCACGGGGCTGGCTCGATCCCGCCGGGCCCGACGGCGAGTTGCGGGCCGGGGGATCGTTGCACCGGCGGGGTGGCCCGATGCGAACCGCGCTGGATGCCGCGCTGTCCTCGCCCTCAGGGCTCGGCGTGGTCGTCGACGGCGACGGCGCCGCGGTCGGTGGTGTGCTCGCCGAGGACGTCCTGGCGATGTGGCGCCGGCAACAGGATACCGATGCGCACTGACATCGGCGGCTACCTGAGCAGCGCAAGTAACCGGTCAAAGGTGCTGGAGCTGCTCGGTGATCATCTCGTGCTGGCGCTGCTGCCGTTGCTCATCGGCCTGGCGGTGGCCATACCGCTGGGCTGGGCGGCGCAGCGGGTGCGCTGGCTGCGCGCGGCGGTGTTCGGCTCGGCCACTGTCGTGTACACCGTGCCGGCGCTGGCCCTGTTCGTGATCATGCCGGGCATCCTGGGAACCCGGATCCTGGATCGCGTCAACGTGCTGGTGGCGTTGACGCTCTACACGACGGCGCTGCTGGTGCGACCGGTGGTCGACGCGCTGGACGCGGTGCCTGGACCCGTGGTGGCCGCAGCCACCGCCATGGGTTACCCGCCGGCCCGCCGGTTCGTCGCCGTCGAGCTGCCGATGGCCATCCCGGTGCTCACCGCCGGTGTCCGGGTCGCGTCGGTGAGCAACATCAGCCTGGTCAGCGTGGGAGCGCTGATCGGGATCGGTGGGTTGGGCCAGCTGTTCACCGAGGGGTTCCAGACCCGCTACCTGCAGCCGATCGTGATCGGCATCGTGCTCACTGTCCTGCTCGCGCTGGCGATGGACCTGATACTGGTCGGATTGCGGCGGCTGGTCACGCCGTGGGAGAGAGCGTGATCTTCTCCCAGGTGCTGGCCTGGTTCGCCGACCCGACGCACTGGCGCGGCCCGGCCGGGGTTCCGGTGCGCGTCGCGGAGCATCTGTACTACACCGTGGTCACGGTGCTCATCGCCGCGGCGGTGGCGGTTCCGGTGGGCTTGCTGGTGGGCCACACCGCCCGCGGTGGGGTGGTGTTGGTGGGCTCGGCCAACGCGATGCGGGCGCTGCCCACCCTGGGGCTGCTGACCTTCCTGTTCCTGCTGGTGCGCTCGCAAGCGGCATCTACGCTGGTCGCCCTCGTCGTGCTGGCGGTGCCTCCGGTGCTGGCCGGCAGCTACGCCGGGGTGCGCAGCGTCGAGGCCGGGGTCGTCGATGCGGCGCGGGGGATGGGGATGACCTCGGCGCAGCGCTTGTGGCAGGTGGAGCTCCCCGGGGCGCTTGGGCTGCTGCTCGGTGGGGTGCGCAGTGCGGTGCTGCAGGTCGTCGCGACCACCACGGTGGCGGCGTATGTGGGGTTGGGTGGGCTGGGTCGCTTGCTGCTCGACGGCCTCAATTCGGCGGACTACCCGCAGATGGCGGCTGGCGCCCTGACCATCGCCGCGCTGGCGCTCCTGCTGGATCTGCTGCTGGCGGGGTTGGCGCGGCTGGTGGTGCCCACTGGGGTGAGACTGGCCGCGGCGGGCGGGGTCGGCGAGCCGGCAATCAGGCGCGGTGGGCGAGCGGACGGCGCGCAGGTGAGTCGATCGGAGGACGAGACATGGTGAGACGCATCGCGATATTGATCATGACGGTCCTGGTGGGCGCCACGGTGACGGCCTGTGGTTCCGGTAACCCGCTTGCGGGGGGTGGCGTTGCGGGCACCGTCGTGGTCGGCTCGGCCAACTTCACCGAGAGCCAGTTGCTCATGGAGATCTACGCCGAGGCGTTGCGGAAGGCCGGAGTTGAGGCCCAGACCCGGCCGGGGCTGGGTACCAGGGAAGTCACCAATCGCGCGCTGGCCGACGGGTCGATCACCGTGATGCCCGAGTATTCCGGAAACTTGCTGCACTTCCTCGACCCGGCGTCGACTGCAACCACGCCCGATGACGTCTATGCCGCGCTGCGACGGGCGCTGCCGCAAGGTTTGCAGGTGCTCGACGCCTCCACGGCCGAAGATTCCGACGTGCTGGTCGTCACTCCGCAGACCTCGACAGCTCTGGGGCTGACCAGCATGGAGCAGCTGGGGCAGCACTGCGGGCAGCTCACCCTGGGCGTGGCCGGTGAATGGCCCGCCCGCTGGAAGGACAAGATCGCCCAGGTCTACGGGTGTACGTTCCGTCAGATCATCAGCACCGACTCCGGCGGCCCGGTGACGTTGGAGGCGTTGCGCAGCGGCCAGGCACAGGTGGTGAACCTGTTCACCACCTCGCCCGACATCGCCGCCAACCACTGGGTCGAGCTAGCCGACCCCAAGCACATGTACCCGGCTCAGCGCATCGTTCCGCTACTGCGCGCCGGGTCGCTCAACCAGGCCGGAATCGGCGCGCTGAACAGGGTTTCCGCGGCATTGACCACGGCGAAGCTCACCGAGCTCGGCCGGCGGATCAGTAAGGACCGCGCCGTCCCCGCCGACCTGGCCAAGGATTTCGTCAACGGCCTGGGATGACGGGTGGGTTGGCGGCAGCTCGGCCGGCCACCGTCGCACCGAGTACCCCCAGGCCCGCCAGCAGCGCCAGCAACCCGGGCAGCGCGAGCGCGGGCGAGCCCAGCGCAGCCAGCAACGCTCCGCCGGTGCCGATCAGTAGCGCGGTGCTGAGCTGGTCGGACATC
This sequence comes from Pseudonocardiaceae bacterium, assembly GCA_050699635.1. Lineage (GTDB taxonomy): Bacteria > Actinomycetota > Actinomycetes > Mycobacteriales > Pseudonocardiaceae. The sequence continues at coordinate 9,028 of JBOHFK010000095.1, forward strand.
TGCGCCGCTGAGGAGTGGAACCCCACCTCGCCGGCGCTGGACTGCTGCAGTAGCAGGAACGATACGGCCGAGTAGCCCAGCCCCATGCCGATCCCGGCGATACCCCACAGCGGCAGGGCCAACCACGCAGTGCCCCAGGCAGGCGCGACCAGCAGCAGCCCGGCGGTGCCCGTCGCCAGCAGGATGAACCCGATCCGCAGCAGCCGGTGCCGGGGCAGGCCCGGGTGGCGACCCTGCCATCCGGATGCCGCCGACCAGCCCAGTGAGGCGACCACCAGCGGGATCCCGGCCTCGGTCAGCGTCCAGTGGTGGGTGCTGGTCAGCATCAGCGGAAGGTAGGCGTTGGCGGCGAAGAAGACTCCGGCAAGCAGCCCACGGGTAGCCACCACCGTCGGCACTCCCCGGCGCGCCCGGAACACCCCGGACGGCAGCAACCGACGCATCGACGGCACCAGCAGCACCAGCGCCGTCCCGGCCACCGCGGCGGCCCATGCGCCCGGCCGCTGCGAGGCCCAGCTCAGCGCGGACACGCCGATCGCGGCGCCTAGGGCAGCGAGCAGCAGTCCGGGGCGACTGGGTGTGACGCTGCGGCCAGGATCCGGCTGGCCGAGCTGGCGTACCGCGGGCACCACCAACCCGACCGCGAGTGCCACCACTGGTACCAGGCCGAGGAACACCCAGTGCCAGGACAGCCGTTCGGTCACCAGCCCGGAGACTGGCGGCCCGATCAGCGAGGGCAGTACCCACGCCGAGGACATCAGCCCGAACAGGGCGGGACGGGCCTGCTCGGGGTAGACCACCGCGATGACCACGTACACCGCGACCGTCAACGAGCCGGCGCCCAGCCCCTGCAGCACCCGCCCGGCGAGCAGTTGTGGCATGCCGACGGCGGTGCCGGCCACCAGCAGACCTGCCCCGAACAGCATCGGGGCTACCACCAGCGGAATCCTGGGACCGGCCAGGTCGCACCAGCGCCCGCCCAGCACGGTGCCGAACACCCCGGCCGCCATGAACGCCACGAACGGCCAGGCGTACAGCGACACCGCGCCGAGGTCAGCCACCAAGGCCGGCATGGCCGTGCCCACTCCCATCGCCTCGAACGCCACCATGCTGATCAGCAGCAGCACGCCGATCGTGGTCGTGCGGCGGCTCGGGCCGAACAGATCCGGGCGAACCGGAGTGACGGACCCGACATCGGGTACTGCGCTCATCGCGACCAGCTCATGGACACCAGCCTGCAACCTCGACCCGGGTGCAGGTCAAGGCTGATTCGGTGCGGGATTCCCCACGGAGACCTGGCTATCTCAACGTCAGCGCTCGTCCGGTTCGTCGGGGAGCAGCCGCACGAGCTGGGGTGCCACGCTGATCAGCTGATCCTCGCCCTGGAAACGGACGTAGAGCACACCGGGCCCCCCGGCCGAGGACCTCGCCTCGCCGGTGAAGCCGGGAGAACAGCGTCCCGCGCTCGGGATCCTCGGCGACCTGCTCGACCCAGCAAAACATCGCCACACGAGTGCCCTCGACATCACACCACCGGTCCCGGGCCGCTTTGGGTACTTCGGGAGGCATGGTGCACCTGACCTCTCTATGGGTTGGTTGGTGGCCGGCTGGCCGCCGGGAGTTGGGCGTCGGGGCAGCCCCACTCAACCGGCGACCAGCCGGGGATCTAGTGACCTGCTAGCCGCGGCGCTCACGGCACGATCACCGTCGGCGGGGTTGCCATCGCGGCACCCAGCCGGGCGGCCCGCACTTTCGCTAGGAGTAGTGACGGGGGCCGGATCGTCGTGGGGCGTTGCTGGGCACGAGGGACGTGCAGGCTCGCTGGCGCCGGATACTCGCCGATCGGGGCATCGGGATGTGCCGGGTGCACCAGGTTCAACAACGCCCGCAGGGCCGGCTGCGGTGGGCCTTGATATGCCCAGACCACCGCATCGGGCGCAAAGACATCCACCGTGCCCCGCTTGGGCACCCTGGCGGCGGTGATCGTGTCGAAGTCCCGGGTGGTGATCAAATCGACACAGTGCCGCCAATCGTAGGACGCGACCAGGGCCCTCGGCGCGCCACTCGCCGCACATCGCCATCGCAGTACCGCGGGCGCCCATCAGCATTCGCTGCCCGGCATGGTGTCGCAGCCGCCGTCGGGGCAGCTCAGCAGCAGCGCGGCCACAGGGCCGGCAGTGACGATCCGAACGTCGAGGTCGAAGTCGTCGGTATGGGCGGCGACCGGCCGCTCCAGTGCTTCCGTGGTCATGGCAGGGTCTTCCAGTTGTTGCGGAGAGTGAGCTTGCCTAGGTTGTCTTCGACGGAAACGCCCGTGGGAGACAACCTAGAAGCCGGACAAGATCGACATCTAGGAATTTGCAGAAACTTGCAGATTGACCACAGTCGCACTGTCCGCGATGATGACGTCACGGCAAGTTGCCGCAAAGTCCTACCCTGAGGAGACGCGCGTGGAACTTACCTTCGTTGCCAAAGATCCCGGTTCGGAGCCGGAGGGGTCGCCGACGCTGTACCGCACCGACCGCCAGTCGTGGGTCGTGCAGGGCTGGGTGGTCACCGACCCGGACGCGCTAACGGCCATGGACATCCCGAAAGGCGAGACCTGCGTGGAGATCCCCGACCGGCTGATCCCGTTCTTTCAGCGGCACCGGTGATGCGTCCGACCAGCTCCGACGAGCTCAAGGAGCTGTGCAGGGGCATCAAGAAGTCATTTGTGCACCTGGAAACCCGAGACGCCTACGGCACCGAGGTCGAGCTGCCGCACATGGCCAAGTGGCGTCGGGGCGAGCCCGATGACTTTGCGTGGCTGGGCTGGTGGCTGGAGATGCTGCGCGGCCACCGTGGCGCGGGACGAACGTGCCGCCGCGCCCGTGTCGTGTCCGAGCCATTGAGCGACTACCAGCGCTGGATCTCAAGCCACGTCGAGGTGTTCATCGACGCCGGCGAAGACATCCGCTACCTCCCCCGCCGCCGGCTGACCACCGTCGCGCTGCCCGGCACCGGAGACTTCTATGTCTTCGACGACGAACTCGTGCTATTCCTGCACTATGCTGGCGACGGCACCAACGCCGCCTTCGAGATCACCGAGGACCAGCAGACGGTACGAATCTGCCAGCAGGCGTTCGAGACCGTCTGGAACCTGGCTACGCCGTTTCGTGCATACCGCCCCGACTAGCTCCGCAGCCCAGGCCCGAAAGGAGCTCGGCGCCCGGCTGCGTCAGCTGCGCAAGTCCGCCGGGCTAACCGGCCAAACCCTCGCCGATGCCACCGGCCAGCACTTCACCCGCGTCAGCCGCATCGAGAACGGCGCCCAGGCGCCGACCGAGCGCAACATCCGCGACTGGTGCTGCGTTTGCGGCGCCGAAGACCAGATCCCCGACCTGGTCGCCACCGCCCAGTCGGTCGAATCCGCCTACCTGGAATGGACCCGGCAATCCCGCGCCGGTATGCGCCGTCTCGGCACCCTGCACTCGATCGCCACCTACCGGCGCACCACCACCTTCCGCATCCACGAACCGATCGTCATGCCCGGAATTTTCCAGACTGAGGCGTACATCCGGCAGATGCTCACCTTCTGGTACGCATTCCTCGACGCCCCCGACGACGCCGACGCAACCGTGGCCATGAAGGCCGAACGCACCGCCATCGCCCTTAGTCCAGCCAAGCGCATCGCCGTCGTCCTCGGCGAACAAGCCCTACACACCCGACGCGGCACTCCCGCCGAACACGCCGACCAGCTCACCCACCTGCTCTCCCTCATGCGCCTGCCGATGGTGTCCGTCGGCGTCATCCCGGCCACTATCCAGCGGCGGGCTATTGCCACCATCGGATTTTGGATCTTCGACGACAACGCCGTCGCTCTGGAAACCCCGAGTGCGGCGATCAAGGTGACTCGTCCGCAGGAGATCGCCCTCTACTCAGCAATGTTCGATCAGCTACAGAAAGAGGCGATCTACGGCCATGACGCGCGCCAGCTGATCGCCAAGGCGCTCGCGTTGCTATGAGTTGTTCGCCGACCGTCAAACTGCCCGGTTTATGGCGCGAGTGCCTCTCCGGCCCGTCAGGGAGATGGTTCCGGGTTGCCGCGCGGCCAGACGCACGGTGAGCTGGCAGTGATGAACAACCCGCCGTTGTCGTTGGACTGGAGGGCCATCCTGAAGCCGTCCTGGTTGTTCTCGACCCACAGATACATGTCTGTGACGCTGAGCCGAGAATCATCGAGGACGCGGTAGTTGTTCCGCTGCCACCAGTCGCGGAGTAGGTCGAAGAAATGGGGGTACTGGGCTGGTGACAGCTCGTGGATCTGGTAACTGGTGGATGCGATGACGCGGCCCTTCGGGCCGTTGTCGGTGGGGTCATCGCAGGGGGTGGAGTGCGTGAGCTCCTGTTCCAGGCGCGCCGTGGCGGGCAGCTGCGTGACGGCGGCGTGGACGTTGGCCTCGACTTGCTGGGCGGCTTGCTGCTCGGTGATGGTGTTGCGCATCGCTCGACCTCCTGGTCCGTCGCACGCCGTGACGGCGATCGCCACGATGAAAAGCAGCCCAATGATGCATCCGCGGGTGGCTGGCACGTCGACGGTGACCTCCACTGCGGGTTAGTGGGTGGGCTTTCCGGCGATGATTCGGCCCATGTTGACGAGGGCCTTGTTGCCGTCGTCCCAGTACTGGCTGTGCACGGCGCCATTCCAGCCCAGCTCGTACCAGGGCCCGGCGTCACCCGGGTTCGACTCGAATGTTGTGCCACCGAACGAGGGCCCTGTCGGGCTTGGGCCGTTGATCCCGGCCGAGAGCTTGATCGGATCGTGTTGGGCGACGGTGGAATGCACGTGCTGACCGACCTGGTCGCCCGGGACACCGCCAAGGTGTAATTGGTCAGCGTGGGTGACGCCCACGCCGGGGCTGGCGACGAACACGACATCGTCGGCGTTGAGGTTGCCGTCGCGTGCGGCGTGCCCGACCACTGTGGCGCCGTAGCTGTGGCCGATCACCGTGTTGTGCGCCGGAGCGCCCTCGTGCGAGGCGCGCAGGCCGTCCTGGAAGCGGTCCAGGTCCTGTTTCGCGCCATCGGCCCACCTGTCCTCGGCGGCGTCGGGGAAGATCTGCTGGGGCGCTTCATACCCGACCCAGGTGATAGCAGCGGTGGACGGGGATCCGGCGTCGCGTGCGGCTTTCACCATGCTGTCTGCCCGTTGCAGATCATCGTTGACGCTGCCGAGGCTCGCTGTCGTGCCCGGCACGTAGGTGGCGACGTTCGCCGCTGTGTCCGGGTTGCCCATCGCCACGATCGCCCGGCCGGTGCCTGAGGAGTCGAAGCCGAGCAGGAACGCGGGCTGCTGGCCCGCGCTGGCGTGGTAGAGCCGCTGTTCGATTGCTTCGATACCACCGAGGCTGTGGTTGATCGCCTCGAGCTGGGCGCTCTGCTCAGGGGTTCGGGCGCCACCGAGTAGATCCAGGCGTTCCTTGTCGGCCTGTAATCGGCCCTTCTGATCGGCCATGCGGGACCGGTTGGCCCGATCACGGACCACGCTGGGCAAGCCGTCGAGCTGCCCCAACTGGTCGGGATGGGTGAACAACAGTGACTCCTGCTGCGTCGGGCTCAGGCCGTCCCACCACTTCTTCACCTCAGCCGGGGCGGTGCCACGGCCGGGGATCGGGGTGGCAGCCGCGGCGACGGTCGCATCATTTGCGGCCGGGGCGAACCCCGTTGCCTGCGCGCTCAACCCGTTGAGGGCCGCTGCGGCGTGCGTGTCGGCTGCCTGCGCCTGGCGGACCAGGTCGGCGATGCGGTCCTGGGCTATCTGCGCCGCCGGTGGGCCCAGATCCTCGTCCTCCAAGGGTAGGTGATGGATGATGTCAGGCTCGTAGCTGACGGTGCCATCGTCGCGGACCCGGCACCCGAAGGACTGCGCCTCGCTGACGATCTCGCCCAGCTGCGGCTGCAAAGCCCGGATCTGCGCCGACAAATCGGTGAACACCGCGGCGATCTTGCTGATCGTGGCTGCCATGTCGGCGTACTGCTTGCGCTGCGCGGCGAACTCGGCCTTCGCTGCGTCTGCCGCCGCGCCCGACCACCCGTCCAGGCGCCTGGCCGCCGTTTCCACCTCGGTGCCGCGACCAGTCAGCTTGCCGGCCAGCTCCTGCCATTTGGCGGCATCCTTATCGAATACCGACGCATCGCAGATGATCAGATCGCGATACCCGATCATCGTGGACCCTGGAAATGCCCGACATTCTGCTGCTCCGCCACAGCATAGGTATCCGCACTCAAGCTGAGCTTGTCCGCGGCCACTGCCAGCTTCGCTCCAGCGATCTCCACGGCATACTGCCAGCCCTGCTCGCACGAACGAGCGGCCGCCATCGTGTCGAATCCCGCCGCTTCACCCGAACGGACACTCTGCTGTCCATCGAATTCGTCGACATCCCGCGCCGCAGCATCCGCAGTGGTTTCGACGCTGGCGCCGACCGCGCGCAGCTCATCTGCGGTCACCACAATATGATCTTGTTGTGGGCCCACGCCAGCCTTCAAGGAATCGGCCACGATCTGTCATCGGACGCCGCGGAACATAGCAGTAGCGGGCCCGGTGGCCTGATGCCCGGCGCGGTGCGAGGCTGGGGGTATGGACTACACGCAACTGGGCCGGAGCGGCCTGTCGGTGTCCCGGCTGTGCCTGGGCACGATGAACTTCGGCCCGGAGACCTCCGAGACCGACAGTCACGCGATCATGGATCGGGCGCACGAGCAGGGAATCAACTTCTTCGACACCGCCAACGCCTACGGCTGGGTCAAAGGTGAAGGGATTACCGAGCAGATCATCGGCCGGTGGTTCGCGGGTGGTGGCGGGCGCCGGGAGCGCACCGTGCTGGCGACCAAGCTCTACGCCTCGATGGGGGACTGGCCCAACGAGACCAAGCTCTCCGCGCTGAACATCCGCCGGGCCTGCGACGGCTCGCTGCGCCGGTTGCAGACCGACTACATCGACCTCTACCAGATGCACCACGTGGACCGGGCCACTCCCTGGGAAGAGATCTGGGAAGCGATGTCGGTGCTCCGGGCTCAGGGCAAGATCATTTATGTCGGCTCGTCGAACTTCGCGGGCTGGCATCTGGCCGCTGCGCAGGAGACCGCGCGACGGCAGCATGTCACTGGACTCGTCAGCGAGCAGTCGATCTACAATCTGCTCACCCGGTGGGTCGAGCTGGAGGTGCTGCCCGCGGCTCGCCACTACGGCATCGGCCTGATCCCGTGGTCCCCGCTCAACGGTGGTTTGCTCAGCGGGGTGCTACGCAAGCAACGTGAGGGTGGCGGTTCGCGCAGCACCTCGGGCCGCTCGGCCGACGCGCTCGGGCCGAACCGGGAGCGCATCGAAGCCTACGAGAAGCTGTGCGTCGATCTCGGCGAGGATCCCGCGAATGTCGGCCTGGCTTGGCTACTGCACCAACCGGGGGTCACTGCGCCGATCGTCGGCCCGCGGACCATCACCCAACTGGACAGCTCACTGCGCGCCGTCGCCATTACCCTCGACGCCGAGGTGCTGGCCCGCCTCGACGAGCTGTTCCCACCACCGGCACCCAACGGCGCCAAGCCCGCCCCAGAGGCCTACGCCTGGTGAATTCCGCCGCCAGTAACGGCGAACACCGTCATCCGCGCGCTCCGTGAAACTCTGAGCCACCCTGGTGTCGCCGAGTTCGACTACATGGCGGTTGAGCGCCAACCGGACAACCGTGGTGTCGAACTCGGCGACACCACGGCGCAGCGCGCTGGAGATCATGCCGCTGACGAGGCGGGTCAAGCTGCGGGACACGCCTTAGTCGAACTGGGCGCCGTCCGGGTCGTCAGCGTCATCGCGGGCCAGGAAAGTGGCCAACCGTTCGACGGCGTCCTCGAATTCCGGCTGTGCGTCGACGAACGCGCGAAGCCGAGCGGCCAGCCACTCGACAGTGAGCTGCTCGCCCCCTCGCCGATCCTCAAGCTCCTCAATCCCCCGGTCAGTGAAATACACCCCACCGCTCCTCCCTGCCTGGGAGCCGGACCGCGTTCTGGGGACAGACTGTAGTAAATGGCGTCCTGACAACTGCGTTCTGTCCCCAGAACGCACTGAGAAGCAAACTCAGGTGTCTAGGGCGGCGGCGATGAGTCCGCGTTGCTCGACGTCGTGGACCTTGGCGGACCCCGCGGAGGGGGCCGCCATGGCGCGGCGGGAGATCCGCCGCAGGGTGCCGAGCCGGTCGGGCATCAGGTCGGGCAGGGTCAGCCCGTAGAACGGCCAGGCGCCTTGATTGGCGGGTTCCTCCTGCACCCAGCACACCTCCGCGTCCTTGGGGTAACGCTCGAGCGCCGCACCCAGCCGGCGCTGCGGCACGGGATAGAGCTGCTCGATGCGGATGATCGCAATGTCGTGAACACTTCGCTGTTGGCGGGCGACGTGGAGTTCGTAGCTGATCTTGCCGCTGCACAGCAGCACCCGGCGCACCGCGGAGCGATCGGTGATCGTCGGGTCATCGAGCACCGAGGCGAATCGGCCTGAGGTGAAATCCTCCACCGGGCTCACCGCCGCCTTGAGGCGCAGCATCGACTTGGGCGTGAACACCACCAGCGGCCGGTGCACCCCGTCCAGGGCGTGCCGGCGCAGCAGGTGGAAGTAGTTCGCCGGGGTGGAGGGCTGGGCCACCGTCATCGAACCCTCTGCGCACAACTGCAGGAATCGCTCGATGCGCCCGGAGGTGTGGTCGGGGCCCTGACCCTCGTGACCGTGCGGCAGCAGCAGCACCACGTCGCAACGCTGGCCCCACTTGGCCTCACCGGAGGAGATGAACTCGTCGATCACCGCCTGCGCGCCGTTGATGAAGTCACCGAACTGCGCTTCCCACAGCACCAGAGCGTCCGGGTTCGCCACCGAATAGCCGTATTCGAAACCCAGCGCGGCGAATTCCGACAACGCTGAATCGTAGGCCAGGAACTTCGCCTGGTCCGGTGCAAGGTTATTCAGGGGGGTGTATTCGGCCCCGGTCTTGCGGTCGATCAGCACCGAGTGCCGTTGTACAAAGGTGCCGCGCCGGGTGTCCTGGCCGGACAGCCGCACCATCCGGCCGTCGAGGCAGACCGAACCGAGCGCCAGCAGTTCGGCGAAGGCCCAATCGATGCCGCCCTCGCGGGCCATTTTCGCCCGTTTCTCCAGCACGGGCCTGACCCTGGGGTGTGGCGTGAAGCCCTCGGGCACGTTGATGTGCGCGTCGGCGATCCGCTCGATGACGCTGATGGGGACACCGGTGTCCAGCCCAGTGGGCACGACCTGCTCGGCCTCCACCGACTCGCTCGGCGACGCAGCGAGTTTTTCCAGCTCCCGTACCTCGTTGAAGACGTGCTCAAGTTGCTGCGCATAATCTTTCAGTGCGCGCTCGGCTTCCTCCACGGAGATATCTCCGCGACCGATGAGGGCCTCGGTGTAGCCTTTGCGGACCGACCGTTTGCTGTCGATGATGTCGTACATCTTCGGCTGCGTCATCGACGGGTCGTCGCCCTCGTTATGGCCGCGACGACGGTAACAAATCATGTCGATCACCACGTCCTTACCGAAGGCCTGGCGATAGTCCACCGCCAGCTTGGCCACCCAGACGCAGGACTCGGGGTCGTCACCATTGACATGGAATACCGGTGCGCCGATCGTCTTGGCCACATCGGTGGGATATTCGCTGGATCGCGCATATTGCGGTGCCGTGGTGAACCCGACCTGATTGTTCACGATCACGTGGACGGTTCCACCCGTGCGGTACCCGCGCAGCTGCGACAGGTTGAGCGTCTCCGCCACCACCCCTTGCCCGGCGAAGGCGGCGTCACCGTGCAGCGCAACCGGCAGCACGGTGAAACCCTGTGGTCCCTTGTCCAGAATGTCCTGCTTGGCCCGGGCGATGCCCTCCAGCACCGGGTCCACGGCCTCCAGATGCGACGGGTTGGAGATCAGCGACACCTTCGTTTCGCCGTCGCCGAACATCCGGTAGTACTTGCCCTCGGCCCCCAGGTGATATTTGACGTCGCCGGAGCCGTGAGCCTGGCCAGGGTCCAGGTTGCCCTCGAATTCGCGGAAGATCTGCGAGTAGGGCTTGCCCACCAGGTTGGCCAGCACGTTGAGCCGGCCGCGGTGCGGCATCCCGAGCACCACCTCGTCGAGCTCGTACTCGGCTGCCTTGTCCAGCACGGCATCCAGCAGCGGGATCACCGTCTCGGCGCCCTCCAGCGAGAACCGCTTCTGGCCCACGTATTTGGTCTGCAGGAAGGTCTCGAACGACTCCGCGGCGTTGAGCTTGGACAGGATGTACTTCTGCTCGGCGCCGGTGGGTTTGGCGTGCACTCGCTCTACGCGCTCCTGCAGCCACCGCCGCTCGTCAGGTGCCGATATGTGCATGTACTCCACGCCGACGTTTCGGCAGTAGGCGTCGCGCAGCACCCCCAGGACGTCGCGCAGATGCATGTGGGAGTGCCCGGCGAACCCGCCAACGGCGAACTGCCGGTCCAGATCCCACAGGGTGAGACCGTGGCTGAGCACGTCTAGATCAGGGTGCTTGCGCTGCCGGTAATTCAGCGGGTCGGTGTCGGCCATCAGGTGCCCACGGGTGCGGAAGGCGTCGATCAGCTCCAGCACCCGGGCGGTCTTGTCAACCGCGCCCTCGGGGATGTCCTGCACCCAGCGCACCGGCTCATACGGCAGGCGCAGCGAGGCGAACACCTCGTCGTAGAAGCCGTCCTGGCCCAGCACGAGTTCGTGTATCTGCCGGAGGAACTCGCCGGACTCGGCGCCCTGGATGATGCGGTGGTCGTAGGTGGACGTCAGCGTAATGATCTTGCTGATCGCCATTTCGGCCAGCGCCCCGTCACTGGCCCCCTGGAAGGCCGCCGGGTACTCCATCGCCCCGACGCCGATGATCGAGCCCTGCCCGGACATCAGCCGGGGCACCGAATGATTGGTGCCGATGGTCCCCGGGTTGGTCAGCGAGATCGTGGTCGCCGCGACGTCCTCAGCGGTGAGTTTGCCCTCCCGGGCCTTGCGGATGATGTCTTCGTAGGCCTGCCAGAACGCAGCGAAGCTCATCACCTCGCAACCCTTGATCGAGGCGACGACCAGGCTGCGGCCCTTGCCGGTCTTGAGGTCGATCGCCAAGCCCAGGTTGACGTGCTCGGGTGCCACAACAGCGGGTTTGCCCTGCTCGTCGCTGGTGTAGTGGCGGTTCATCTGCGGGTGCTCGGCAAGCGCTCGCACCACCGCGTACCCGATGAGGTGGGTGAAGCTGATCTTGCCGCCGCGGGTCCGCCTGAGATGATTGTTGATCACGATGCGGTTGTCGACGAGCAGCTTGGCTGGTATCGCCCGCACGCTGGTGGCCGTCGGCAGCTCCAGTGAGGTCTCCATGTTCGCCACCACTCGGGCCGCCGCGCCGCGTAGTGCGGTGGTGGTGTCCTGCGGGGGGCTGAGCTGCATCGCGGTGGGTGGCGCGGCCGGCTTCGTGGCGGTGGCACTGCTGGCTAACGGCGGTCCCGAGGGAGCCGGCGAGCTGGTGCGTGGGGCGAGGCCGTTGTCGCCGGGTGCCGCGGGCTGGTAATCGGCGAAGAAGTCATGCCACGAGGAGTCCACCGCCGAGGGATCGGCGAGGAACTGTTCGTACATCTCCTCGACGAGCCACTCGTTCGGGCCGAACTGTACGGGTTGGTCGTGGGGTGTAGAGCTACTGCGGGACACTGCTGGATGTCGCCTCTATCCATTCTGCGCGGGTTTGTGCTGCGCGGCTGTGCTCAGGGTCGCTGGCGCCGCCTCCAGGCTAGCCCCTGCCCCGGCATACCGGACCTCCGGCGACCCCCCGCGCGTCGGGTGGTTAGCTGATGATGGCGACGCGGGAACGTGAGCGGCGATCAGGCCGCGACGGTCCCGTCGGGGGAGCCCGCAGCCCATAACCTGGCGTAAGGCCCGCCGACCGCGAGCAGCTCGAGATGGCGGCCCTGCTCGACGATCCGGCCGCCGTCGAGCACCACGATCCGGTCGGCTTTGGCCGCGGTGGCCAGCCGGTGGGCGATGACCACGGTGGTGCGGCGCGCGGTGAGCCGGTCGGCGGCCGCCAGAACCACCGACTCGGTGGCCGGATCCAGGGCTGCGGTGGCCTCATCGAGCAACAACAGGTCGGGCTCCACCAGCTCGGCACGAGCCAGCGCGACCAGTTGCCGCTGCCCGGCCGACAGACCCTGCCCGCGTTCGCCCACCGGCTGGCGGAACCCGTTCGGGAGTGCGGCAATGGCATCCAGCGCGCCCACCCGCCGGGCCGCGGCCTCCACCTGAGCAGGACTCGCCTGCGGCGCCCCGAAGCTGATGTTGTCCGCGACGTCGCCGCGGAACAGATGCGGCTCTTGCGGGACGACGCCCAGCCGGTGATGAAACGCCGCGGGATCGAAGTGCCGCAGATCCGTCCCGTCGATCAGCACTGTCCCGGCCGTGGGGTCGTAGAACCTCGCCAGCAGCTTGACCACGCTCGACTTGCCCGCTCCGGTCGCCCCCACCAGCGCGACGGTCTCGCCCGGCGCGATCCGCAGGGACACCTCGACCAGCGCGGGCAGGGCCGATCCCGGATAGCTGAAGGTCACCTCACACAGCTCCACCTCGCCACGCAACCGGGCCGGCACGGCGACGGCATCAGCACCAGGAGGCGGCACTGAGGTCGGCGTGTCCAGCAGGTCCCGGATGCGCCGCAACCCGACCGCCGCCTGCTGGTAGCCGTCGAAGACCTGGGACAATTGCTGGACCGGTGCAAAGAACAAACCCAGGTAGAGCAGGAAGGCGGTGAGCACCCCGGCGGTGACGCTGCCCGTGGCCACCCGGGAGGCCCCGAC
>JBOHFK010000096.1:0-21678 GCA_050699635.1 Pseudonocardiaceae bacterium
CTTCGGCGTCGACGGCCCGCACCTGGACCGCCTCGGCGAGGATCCGGCTGGCGAGTTCCTGGAAGTCGGCACCCTTGGCGACGAAATCGGTCTCGCAGTTGAGCTCGATCATCACCCCGCTCTCGGCTGCGACGAGCCCGTTTGCGGTGGTGCGCTCGGCTCGCTTGCCGACGTCCTTGGCACCCTTGATGCGCAGGAGTTCGACGGCCCGGTCGAAATCGCCGTCGGATTCTTCCAGGGCCTTCTTGCAGTCCATCATCCCGGAACCGGTCAGGTCCCGGATTCGCTTGACATCGGCGGCGGAGTAATTCGCCATCGTGACTTTACCATCCCGGAGTTCGTTATCGGATCAGGAGATTCGGTGAGCTGACTTCCTAATTCTGCGGCACGCCGTTGCTGGCAACCACCGGTTCGGGCTGCGGTGGTGCGGTTTCCAACTCGACCGCATTGCCGGCAGGAGCAGGATGGCCAGAGCCCATCAGCTCCTGCTCCCACTCGGCCAGCGGCTCGTCGACACCCACGCCGGCGGCCGGCTTGTCCGTTCCGTCGGCTCCGCCGGAGCGCCCGGCCCGTGACATCAAACCGTCGGCGGTGGCGTCTGCCACCACCCGGGTGAGCAGTGCCGCCGAGCGGATCGCGTCGTCGTTGCCCGGTATGGGGTAGTCGACCTCGTCGGGGTCACAGTTGGTGTCCAGGATGGCCACCACCGGGATGCCCAGCTTGCGGGCCTCACCGACGGCGATCTGCTCCTTTTTGGTGTCCACGATCCACACCGCGCTGGGAACGCGCTGCATGTCGCGGATGCCACCCAGGGTCTTCTCCAGCTTGTCCTTCTCCCGGGTGCGCATCAGGATCTCTTTTTTGGTCAGCCCGGCGAAACCACCGGTCTGCTCCATGGCTTCGAGCTCCTTGAGGCGCTGCAGACGCTTGTGCACGGTGGAGAAGTTGGTGAGCATGCCGCCCAGCCAGCGGTGGTTCACGAAGGGCATACCGACCCGCTGAGCGTGGTGGGAGATCGCTTCCTGAGCCTGTTTCTTGGTACCGATGAACAGGATCGAACCACCGTGGGCCACAGTCTGCTTGATGAACTCGTAGGCCCGGTCGATGTAGGTCAGCGTTTGCTGCAGGTCGATGATGTAGATGCCGTTGCGCTCAGTGAAGATGTAGCGCTTCATTTTCGGGTTCCAGCGGCGGGTCTGGTGCCCGAAATGCACGCCGGAGTCGAGCAGTTGCTTCATGGTGACGACGGCCATGGCCGGGTACACACCTCGATGTGTCGGGCGCGCCGGTTTCGCCGGTGCGCTCATGCGGTTGTCGCGACGGGCCGGGTGGACCGCCGCCCTGGCGCCAGGCCGACGGCCGGACCTCGTACGATCGCACGAGGACCGCCGGACGCCGAGGCCCGTGAGGGCGCAGCGCTGGCGCGCGAAGTCGACCCGCATGCGAGTCGCTCTCCTAGTGTACGGCGTGGACGCTGACAACCCCAGCGGAGGTGGGCTACCGGCCCCAGTTATCCACATTGACCCCGCTATCCCCAGCAGCGGGTCTCCTCGCTGGGCAAGCCGCCTCGACGGAGGCAGGCTGCCGGCGTGTCTCGGATTCTGATCTGCAGCCTCCTGGCAGCGGTGCTCTCCGCTGGACCACCGGCCATCACCAGCCTGTTCACCCGACCCACTCACGCGCTTCCCACCGGCCCGATGGCCCAGGCCTGGGCGGACGTTGGCCCGCCGTCCCGGCAGCACCTCGACTGGCCGGACATTGTTCGGCCGCGTCGGCAGTTCGGCTGGCCGCTTCCGGGTTCACCGACCGTGGTCCGGGCTTTCCACCCTCCAGAGTTCCGGTTCGGGCCGGGTCATCGCGGTGTCGACCTGGCCACGGTGGCCGGTGCGCCGGTGCTCGCCGCTGGCGCCGGCACGGTGCTCTTCGCTGGGACGGTGGCCGGTCGCGGTGTGGTGTCGGTGAGCCATCCAGGGGGACTTCGAACGACGTATGAACCAGTGTCCGCCACCGTCACCGCCGGCCAGCGGGTCGCCAAGGGCGAGCGGATCGGCGCCGCGCAGCCTGGCCATCCGGGCTGCCCTGTCGCGGTGTGCCTGCACTGGGGCGCCTTCCGCGACCCAGAACGGAGCGGCCCGCGCCCAGCGGGCCCAGATTCTGGCCGGGAGTACCTGGATCCGCTGCGGCTGATCAACGCTGTGCCAGTGCGCCTCTTGCCGCTCGGCACGACGCCACATCAGTCGTGAAGGCCCAGGCGTCCTGACGCCGACCGGACCCCGTGCCCACAGTCCTTATCCGGCGCACGCTTCCAGCATTTTGCTCCGGAGCCGCAGCACCGCCCTGGTGTGCAGCTGACATACCCGCGATTCGGTGACGCCGAGCACCCGGCCGATCTCGGCGAGGGTGAGGTTCTCAAAGTAGTAAAGCGAGACCACCACCCGATCCCGGTCGGTGAGCTGCGAGACCGCTTCAGCGAGCAGCCGCCTGCTCTCCACTGAATCCAGGAGCGCACCCGGTTCTTCGGCGCCATCATCAGGCAGCGTCTCGGCGATCGACGTGCCACCCCGGCCGGCGGCGATGAGCTCGTCCAGCGCGATCACGCTGGTCAGCTGCAGCTGGGCGTAGAGGTCCCGCAGCTCGACGATGGTGATCCCGAGCTCTGTGGCCACTTCGGCGTCGGTGGCCGAACGCTGCAACCGAGTCTCCAGGCGCTCCAGCGCCCGCTCCACCTCACGAGCCCGGCTGCGCACCGAACGCGGCACCCAGTCCTGGGCACGCAACTCGTCCAGGATCGCCCCCCGGATCCGCTGCATCGCGTAGGTCTCGAACTTCAAACCACGCTCGGGTTCGAACCGGGCGATGGCGTCCCACAGACCAAAGACACCCGACTGCACGAGGTCCGCGATATCCACATGGGCGGGCAATCCGGTGCCGACCCGGCCGGCCACATACTTCACCAAAGGCGCGTAGTGCAACAGCAAGCGATCACGCAGCGTGACGTCGCGGTCGCGCCCATAGGCCTGCCACAGCGCGATGATGCCCGCTTCCACCCCCTCTGTCCTGCCGTCAGCAGACGAGCTGCATGGCGCGACATCGGCGGGGTGAGCAGCGGTCAGCACGCGATCATGACCCCCGGAATATTCAGGAACGGGGGTGGCTCCGGTCATGGATCGCCTTCAGTCGCTCGACAGTGACGTGCGTGTAAAGCTGCGTGGTGGCGAGCGTAGCGTGACCGAGTAACTCCTGAACGGTGCGAAGATCTGCGCCCCCCTCCAGCAGGTGAGTCGCGGCAGTGTGCCGCAGTCCGTGCGGACCCATGTCCGGGGCGTCGGGCACGGCACCGATCGCGTCGTGCACGACAGTCCGGATGATCCGCTGATCGACCCGTCCACCGCGCGCCCCCAGGAACAATGCCCTCGCCGAATGCGGACGGGCCAGCGCTGGGCGGCCCTCCTCAAGCCAACGGAGCATGGCTCGTTGCGCTGGCAACCCAAAGGGAACCGCACGTTCCTTGGCGCCCTTGCCCAGTACCCGGACGAGACGCCGCTGCCCGTCAAGGTCACCAAGATCGAGTCCGCAAAGCTCGGCAACGCGTACTCCGGTCGCATATAACAACTCGACCGCGGCGTGATCGCGTAGCGCGAGCGGATCCGCCTCGGCAGCGCCGCGTTGCGCGGCATCCAGTGCCGCCGCCGCCTGTTCCGGATGCAGCACTGCGGGCAGGGCACGCCGCGGCCGCGGCGCGGTCAATCGCGGTCCCGGGTCGCTTTCCAGCACTCCGGCTCTGGTCGCCCAAGCCGTGAACGCGCGGGCTGCGGCGACTCGCCGCGCCAGCGTGCTGCGCCGGTGTCCGTCCCGGTGCTGCCCGCCCAACCAGCCGCGGAGCACTGGCAGGTCCAACGCCGCGAGGTCGTCGCGGCCTGAATCAGCCAGGTACCGCAGCAATGTGGTGACGTCTGCGCGGTAGGCCCGCACGGTGTGCAGCGACAGCCCGCGTGCTGATCGCAAGTGGGCCACGAACAGCTCCCGATACGCCACCAGACCGTCCGGTAGCGAGTCGGATGCCCGCAGGTCCTCGCGCATTCGCAGCACGCTGCGCCCTCGACGGCTCCACGTCAAGCACCGCCACACCTCGCGTCGGCAAGCACCCGATACCAACCGCCCGCTGCGCACCCCACCAGACCCTGCAGCTCCAGCATCGGCAACGCGGAGCGCACCCGATGTAGCGGCACGCCGGAGTCACGCACGAGTTGCTCGGGATGCCGGGAGGAGCGCGCAGGCATTGCCTCATACACCGCAAGCTGATCTGGGCTCAGCCCGTCGGTGGGCCGGCGGGGGGTGGTCAACGGCGGTGCAAGATCCGCGCCGATCCGCCCCACCGCCTCCACCACCTCGGATACCCGAGTGACCAACAGTGCCTGCTCCTCACGTACCAGCAGGTGACAGCCGACAGACAAGGCCGAGGTGACCGGACCTGGCACCGCCATCACGACCCGACCCAGCGCGAATGCGGCGGTAGCGGTACGCCGGGCGCCGCTGCGCACTCCGGCTTCGACCACCACGGTGCCGGCCGCGAATGCGGCGATCATGCGGTTGCGGACCAGGAAGCGGTGGCGCGCGGGCCGGATACCTGGTGGGTACTCGCTGACCACCGCGCCACCTGCGACGATCCGATCCAGCAACCGCAGGTGGCCTGCGGGGTAGGGCCGATCCAGCCCGCAGGCCTGCACCGCGAGCGTGTCGCCCCCGGCGGCCAGTGCACCCCGGTGTGCGGCACCATCGATACCGAACGCGGCACCGGACACCACCGTGAGCCCGGCCTCAGCAAGCCCGTAGCCGAACTCGGCAGCGACGTGCTCCCCGTATCCGGTCGCTGCTCTGGCTCCCACTACCGCCACCGCCCGCTCAGCCAGCTCATCGAGGCGGCCGACCCCGCGCACCCAGAGCGCCATCGGGGCACGCCAACGCTCGTCGGCCTGGGCAGCGGGCGTGGCGAAGCAGTCGAACGCTTCGGCGGGCCACTCGGCGTCCTCGGGAACCACCAACCGGCCCCCGAGTCCAGCGATCGCCGCCAGATCAGCCTCCGCCCGATCGTCTGCTCGGCGGGCACCAGTCTCGCCGGCCACCCGGTCAGGAACCTCCCCGGCGGCCACCAATCGGCTCGCCCGCACCGGACCGACCTCGGCGATCAGCTCGGACAGGGCCGGAGCTGGGGGCTCGGCGACCCGGCTGAGATAAGCCCGGGCCCGGCGCAGCTCCCGATCTCCGGGCGTCATGCCGCGCTCCGATCCCGCAGCCCCATGGAGGCGGACACGTCCTCGCGCGTTGGACGATCGCGCCCCGCCAGGTCGGCCAGTGTCCAAGCCAGCCGCAAATTGCGATCCGCTCCCCTGGCCGTCACCAGGCCCCGATGCAGTGCCGACGCGATGGGTTCGGTCACCGCCCGCGGCAGCCGGAACCGACGCCGCAATACCGGACCAGGCACCTCGGCGTTGGTGCGCCAGCCGGTACCTGCCCACCGCGCCCGTGCGGCGGCGCGGGCCTCGAGGACCCGTGCACGCACTACCGCGGTGCTCTCCGGCTCTGAGTCGGTCTGACCCAGGTCCTTCAGCGGACGCATCGCGACCCGTACATCCACCCGGTCCAGCAACGGCCCAGACAACCGGCCCAGGTACCGCCTGCGGGCCGACGGTGTGCAGATGCAATCCCGTTCGTCGGGTGGGGCACAGGGGCAGGGGTTGGCCGCCAGCACAAGCTGGAACCGGGCCGGGTAGCACACCACCCCGTCGCGGCGGGCCAACCGGACCTCGCCGTCCTCCAGGGGAGTGCGCAACGCCTCCAGGGACCGTGGCCCGAACTCGGCGACCTCGTCGAGAAACAGCACCCCACGGTGGGCCCTGCTCACCGCGCCGGGTTTCGCCAGACCCGAACCGCCGCCCACTAGCGCTGCCACTGAGCTGGTGTGGTGCGGCGCGACAAACGGTGGCGCCGTGATCAGCGGGGTATCCGGGGCGAGCAGACCAGCCACCGAGTGCACTGCGGTCACTTCGAGCGCTTCGCCGTCGGATAGGGCCGGCAACAGGCCGACCATCCGCTGGGCCAGCATGGTCTTGCCGGTCCCCGGGGGTCCGGTCAGCAGCAGATGGTGACCGCCCGCGGCGGCGACCTCCACCGCCCAGCGGGCGTCGCCCTGTCCCAGCACGTCCGCGAGGTCCGGGACCGCCGGCGGCAGTGCCAGGTTCAGCGGATCGGGGCGAGTCAGAGCGGCGGCGGGGTCCTGCAACCAGCCGAGCACCTCGGTGAGACACGTCGCGCCGTACACCTGCACGCCGTCCACCAGCGCCGCCTCAGCCAGTGATGCGGTCGGCACCACCACCTCGTCGATGCCCACGCGACGGGCGGCGAGCACGGCCGGCAGCACGCCGCGGACCGGACGCAGCCGGCCATCCAGGGCAAGCTCTCCGATCAGGACCAGACCACGTAGCCGATCGGCCGGGATCCGCCCATCAGCCGCGAGTAAGGCGCACGCGAGGGCAAGATCGTAGCTGCTGCCGGCCTTCGGCAAGGTGGCCGGTGACAGCGCGAGGGTCATCCGGCGCGGCGGCCATCGCCGGCCGGAGTTGAGCACCGCCGCCCGCACCCGGTCCCGGGCCTCGGACAAGGCGGCGTCAGGCAAGCCGACCATGTGCAGGGCCGGCAGGCCTGGGCCGATGTGGGCCTCGATCTCCACCAGCACACCGTCCACCCCGTGCAGCGCCACCGCCCAGGCGCTCGCCAGTGCCATCAGAACGCACCCTGCAGGTGTTCCACGGTGACCGGCCCGTCCGGCGGGCACAGCACGGCCAGCACGTCGAAACGTACCTCGCACCAGCCCACCCGATATGTCCGCAGCCACGCCGCCGCGACGCGCCTTACGCGCGCTGCCTTGGCTGGCGTCACGCCCTCTGCCGGTTCTCCATAGCCGGTCCCCGACCGGGTCTTGACCTCGCAGACGACCAGACGCTCGCCGTCTGTCGCAATAAGATCGACCTCACCGTCCCGGCAACGCCAGTTGCGCGAGAGCACGACAAGCCCGGTGCCGGTCAGGTACTCCGCTGCCAGGTCCTCGCCCCGCCTGCCCAGCTCGTCATTACGCCGGTCCGCCCGTTGCGCCGCCGTCTCCATCCCCAGCCTCCCGTCCTTCGCTGATCTCCGCCACGAGGCTGCCGGGCCGAGCCATCGCGGTCGAGCGGCCGCCGCCCAAGCTGTGGACAACGGGAGTGGGTGTGGACAACTGGACCTACAAGGCGGGTGATGCGGGCGAAGTGTCAGGGCGCCGTGCTATCGCAGTCGCCCGAACCTGAAACGCCGACTCTGCGCTTCACCGACTCCAAAACCCCGCCAAGTCACCAGACCACGGTGGTTCATGGTTAGCCGTCCCTGGTGGGGCTTGTCGCAGGGCCCGGGTTAACGGCTGGACATTCCCTGTTAATCCTTGACGCGCAGCATGTCCGCTAACCCGTCCGGCCCGGCGCTGACGTTCCGCGGCCCCGAGTGGGTCGCGTTCACTGCCGGGGTGCGTACCGGCGAGTTCGACTGACCCAACTGGTACCGAACGGCCCCACCCATCGACTGGGTGGGGCCGTTCGACCATACGAGGTGATCTTTCACCTGCGCGAAGGATCGACTCCTCGATCACACGCCCGCACGATTAGTTCAGTTCTATGACGGTTCCTTCCATTGATCCCCGCTGCCCCCGGAATCGTGCGAAACGTGGACACCGCAGGTGGTGGCCCCTGGGAGTGGGAGGAGCGCGCGAATGGCGGGCTTCGATCCTGATCAGCCCAGAGATGAACAGGGTCGATGGGCATCAAACGGTAGTACTGCCGTGGCCTACGTAGGGGCTGTGACCCTTGTGGCATCGGCGCTCGCTGGTGGCGGCCTGAGCGGCGCAGCCTCGGCCAGCGGATCACTCGTCGAGTCCGGTATCCCCAAGACCTCCAAAAGCCCGTCTCGACCACGCACCAGCATCGACGTCACCGGAGACACTGTCCGTGCGACTATCCGTCTGCAACGCGCGGGTCGGTACCGCGCTACGGCCCAGACGTCATTCGATGACAGTGCCTGCGACGCCCACTCTTACGGTGAAATCCACGAGTTCTTCACCACGCACCGGTGCCGCGCGCTCTACCGGGGGTTCGTCGACATCCAGGATAAGAATTTCGTGATCCTGATCTCGATCGCGACGGTCTATATGCCCGATCCGGCAAGCACGACGGAGCTTCACAGGCTCCTGGTTGACCCGGATAACGGGGGTATCACCTCGCTATCCCAGGAGCGTGGACGGTACCGCCACGTGGCCTTCACCCACGCGCCCACATGGTGGAGCCGGGGAGAGACAAGCCTCACCATCGTTCAGGCCCAACCGGTCGGTCGCACACCTGGCGGTGTCGTCCTTGACAAGCTCCTCCTCTACTACCTCGACAACCTGAGTTAGTGGGGGGATGCCCGAGCAGGTGGAGGTGGGCTGCTAGTCACCTGATAGAGATCAACCGTTGGCGGACCTATAAGTGTCGAAGTGTGGGGTTTGCCAGATCGTAGCTGCTGCCAGCCTTCGGCAAGGTGGCCGGTGACAGCGCGAGGGTCATTCGGCGCGGCGGCCATCGCCGGCCGGAGTTGAGCACCGCCGCCCGCACCCGGTCCCGGGTCTCTTGTTGGGGTCTATCTCAGGACACGTCATACCCGCGCTGAAGCAACCTGCCGTGCGCGCCTGGCCAGCTCGTTGAAGTCCGATCTACGGCGTGTCTCCAGCTCTCCTGCAAGGGACAATAGGGCGGCTCGCGCCACCGCGCTGCGAGTGGGGATCACACCCTCGACGGCCTGCGCTGCCAGCCGAGCAGCATCCCGATCCCCAGAGATCACATGAAGTTTGGCCAGGGTGATGTCCGCCAGAGTGCCCTCGCGACGATCGCTGCCCGCCGCGAAGGTCTTCACCGCAGTCGATGCCATCATCTCGGCAGTATCGATCCCACCAATATTGAGGTGCACCATCGCAGCGGTCAGATCAAAGTCCGCTCTCGCGTGCACAGAGGGTGGCGACCAGCCATCCCTGGCACAAGCAAGAGCCGACCGTGCTGAAGCGGAGTCGACGCCTGACGGACTCAGCTGGCTCTGGGCAAGGGAAGACAGCATCGCGAGCCAGGAGCGCAGCGGCGCGACGCGCGGATCATCGGCAGGTGCATCAAGTAGGCGAACCTCAGCCATCTGCACGAGCTTGAGAGCATCGTTGGGCTTGCCGCGATCCAGCAACATCATCGCCGCATGGCGCAGCGCGTAGGCAGCCTGGTAACTGTCTCCAGCCCGGGCGGCGAGATCCACTGCCGCAGAGAAGTGGTGGTGCGACTGAGCCGGGGCTGCGCTGTCGTGACAACACCATGCCGCGATGACATGAAGATCAGAAAGCGCAACCAGGAAAGCACCACGGGCTGTGTCTGATACCTGCGCTGCCAAACAACGATCTGCCCACCCGGCAAGAGCCACGGCAGGACCGGCTCCCCCGCCCTGGGTGCGAGCGACATCCGCAGCGGCGCGGGTCAGCGCAGAGATTGTCTCGACATCAGCTCGACCGATCCGAGCTGGGACATCCATGGGCTTGCCCGGTGCAGCGAGTGCAGAGAGCTCCCCCACGCCAGGAATTGCGACACCGAAGGCCGCTACGCCCGCGAGAGCCAGCAGATGCTGAAACTGCCTGCGTAACACGTCTTCAGCATCCTCCCCGCCCGGCTCAGAGACAGGGCTGTCCTCAGCATATGCACCGAAGGACAACCCCATCAGCTCACGCGGTATGCCCAGTCCCTTACAGATCCGAACGAGCACTTCGTAGGCCTGTACCTGGCGGCCCTTGCGGATCTCCGAGACCTCGGACTGTGACTGCCCCGTAGCGGCAGCGATCTGGCGCTGAGCCACCCCATGCCGAGAGAGCAGGCGATAGACCGCAGCAATGTCGCGAGCGGCCAGCGCAGCGGCCATGCCCGGGATGGCGAGCAGGTCAAGATCCGGCAGATCGGGCATGGCTGGGATCGTAGCTCGCCGGATTGGTCACGGGACTGGGGCATTCCTGTCGATGATCACCGGTTGGGTGCGCAGCACGAGGGAAATTGTCAGGACACAGCACGACCGGACTGTCACCGAGGGCAGCTAAAGAGTGATCATGGTTCGGTTATGCTGCCTCGCTCACCTTCCGGTGCAGCGATGGCCGCCAGAGTGGCGCTGCCGGCAGGTCCGTAGTGGGATCCCCGCGCTGCCAGGTACGAGTGGAATAGCACGGGCAGAACCGGAACGACTCGGTGCGGCACACACACGGACGATCGACTGGCGCCGCTGAGGTAACCTCCGGCTCGCTTACTGGTGAAACAGCCATGGCTGACCTCCGTCCCTCGAAGCCCCGTCGCTTGGTTGATGGTGGGTTGATGGTGACCGTGTCCGGTTTCCAATCCGTGACCGTTGGTTCACCGGCATGTTGCGAAGGGATCGACGCCGCCTCCGAGCGGCTACGCCCGCCTGACAAAGGAACTCTGCGGCAGTATCACGACTGGTAAGGACCGCCTCTTCTTAACGTGTCAGAGCTATCCAACAACCCCGGCCTTAGCCTCGCCCGCTCAAACACGCCGCCATCGAGGGAGAACCCGTGACATGACCGAGACACTGGCGCAGGCGCCGTTCACCGTCACCGCCGGCCCCCAGCGCCACGCCCGGTACGCAGAGCTCACGGCGACCGCTCCGGTACACCGCATTATGCTGCCCACCAGCGAGCTAGCCTGGCTGATCACCAATTACGACGAGGCGCGCCACGCGCTGCACGATCCGCGGCTGGTCAAGAACCCTGTAGCCACGGGCAACACGGGCCGTGACGTGGTGCCGCCGGAGGTGTTCGCGGCGATGTCGAACCACATGCTCAACCTGAACCCACCGGATCACACCCGCTTACGCCGGCTGGTCACCACCGCCTTCACCCGCCGCCGCATCGAGCAACTCGCCCCGCGCATCCAGCAGATCACCGACGAACTGCTCGACGCGATGGCCACCGAAGGGCCCGCCGACCTGATCACCGAGTTCGCGCTCCCACTGCCGATCACCGTGATCTGTGAACTGGTTGGTGTGCCGGCGACACGGCGCGCGGAGTTCCACGACTGGACCTCCACCGTGGTAACCGGAGTGCTGGCCGGGCCGGATGTCCTCGCCGCCGCAATCACCGCGCTGGTGAGCTACCTGCGCGAACTGGTTGAGATCAAACGGGCCGATCCCGCCGATGATCTGCTTTCCGCGTTGGTAGCCGCTCGCGATGGCCAGGACCGGCTTTCCGATGACGAACTCACCTCCATGGTGTTCCTCATCCTCGTCGCCGGCCACGAAACCACCGTCAACCTCATCGGCAACGGGATGCTCGCGCTGCTCACCCACCCTGAGCAGATTGAACTGCTGCGCACCCAGCCGGGTCGGTTACCGGCCGCGGTCGAGGAGTTGTTACGCTTTGACGGCCCGCTGCAGGTGTCGACCCCGCGTCGCACCGCCGCGCCGGTCGACATCGGCGCAGTCACCATCCCCGCCGGTGAAATCGTGCTGATTGGCCTACTCGCCGCCAACCGCGATGCAGCATGCACCGCGCAGGCCGACGCGCTGGACATCACCCGCACGGACAACCCCCATCTGGCCTTCGGCCACGGCATCCACCACTGTCTCGGAGCGCCGCTGGCCCGGTTGGAAGGCCGCATCGCGCTGGGCACCGTGCTCACCCGTTTCCCGCGGCTGCGGCTGGCGGTGCCCGCTGAGCGGCTGACTCACCGACCAAGCGTGCTGATGAACGGCCTGGCCTCGCTACCGGTGATCCTGCGCTGAAATCTGTGCCGGTGCAGGTATCGTCGGCAAGCCACTGATGCTCGTTGGGTTGAGGGGGTTCGTTGGGTTCGGGGAGCCGAGATGTTCGCAATCAAGGCGGGTCGCGCGTTCGACGGTGCGCAACAGATACCCGGCGGGGCGACCGTGCTCATAGACGACGGCCGGATCGCCTGGGTAGCGCCAGCGGTCGCACCGCTGCCCGATGGCTGTCCGGTCACTGAGTTTCCCCATGCCACCGTGCTGCCGGGGCTCATCGACACCCACGTGCATCTTGGTGGTGATGGCCGCGACGGCGCGCTCAAGCGGCTGGCCGACTACCCCGACGCCGAACTGGCTCAGGTGATCGAGGCTGCGCTGCGCCGCCACCTCTCGGCGGGTGTGACGACGGTGCGGGATCTGGGTGATCGCCGCTGGTCGGTGGTGCAACGGCGGGACCGCGCGACCGACAGCAGTGCAGGCGAGCCGAGTCCGACGATCGTGGCCTCCGGACCACCGATCACCAGTATCCGCGGCCACTGCTGGTACTTGGGAGGAGAGGCGCAGGGTTCGGCCGCCCTGCGCGGGGCCATCCGGGAACGAGCCGAGCGCCGGGTGGACGTCGTCAAGATCATGGCCAGCGGGGGCGTGCACACCACCGGAACCGACGTCATGAGCTGCCAGTTCTCTCCCGGCGACCTTCGCCTACTGGTCGATGAAGCGCATACCGCCGGGTTGCCGGTGACCGCCCACGCGCACGGGCTCGCAGCCATCGAGCAGGCGGTCGAGGCCGGCGTCAATGGGATCGAGCACTGCAACTGCCTGACGCCCGCCGGCGTGAGCACCCCGGACAGCCTGCTGCGCCGTCTCACCGAGCGGGGCATCGCCGTCTGCCCCACCGTGGTGGCCAGAGTCGCTGAGGCCAGGCCGTCCGAGACCGAGTTGGCTTTTACCCGACGTTTCGGCCTGTCCCGGGACGCAGTGCGCAAGCACGTCGGGCGGATGCACCGCGCCGGGGTAAAGATCGTCACCGGCACCGACGGCGGCATCTCAGCCGCGAAATCACACGGCATCGTGCCGGCGGCGATCTCGACGCTGGTGGCCAGCGGCATCTCCGCCGCCGACGCACTGGCGTCGGCTACCTCCATCGCAGCACAGGTGTGCGGCCTCGGCAGCAGCAAGGGACGTCTGCGCTCGGGTTATGACGCCGACCTGCTCCTCATCGACGGCGATCCGCTGGACGATGTCGGCGTCCTGACCCGCCCTGTCGCGGTCATGGTGCGCGGGCGATGGGCGGTAGAGTGGTCAGCCGCCGAACGGGCCGGGCTCGGGCAGCCTTAAGTCGGGTTTATCCACCTCTTCGATGTTGACATCTTTGAAGGTGAGCACCCGGACGTTCTTGACGAACCGGGCCGGCCGGTACATGTCCCATACCCAGGCGTCGGACATCCGCACCTCGAAGTACACCTCGCCCTCGGCGTTGCGCGGCTGCACATCCACCGCGTTGGCCAGGTAGAAGCGCCGCTCGGTCTCCACGACATAGGCGAATTGACCGACGACGTCGCGGTATTCCTTGTAGAGCGACAGCTCCATCTCGGTCTCGTATTTCTCGAGATCCTCGGTGCTCATCGGGGGCCCATCAGTTGCATCATGGGGTACTGGTTCCTCCCGCTCGTGCCGTCGGCGTGATCGGCGCTTCCCCATTCTGGACCACTATCCGCCCAGGGTTTACGCATGCGCCTCCCCGGTGGGCCGGTGACGCCGTGCAGTCGTGCCGCCCGCACCACGTTGACGTAACTGAACCGGTGTTCAACACAGGGACCGTGCAGCTGCAGGGACGCGGTGTGCTCCGGCGTGCAGTAGCCCTTGTGCTCACCGAAGCCGTACCGGGGCATCCGCGCGTGCAGATCGACCATGATCCGGTCGCGGGTCACTTTGGCCAGCACCGATGCCGCCGATACGCAGGCGGCGGCGCGGTCCCCGCCGATCACGGCCATGTTCGGGGCGGTCAGGCCGGGCACTGGGAACCCGTCGGTGAGCACATAACCGGGGTGTATGGCCAGGCCGGCGACGGCGCGCCGCATCCCCTCCAGGTTGGCCACGTGCACGCCCAGTTCGTCGACTTCATCAGGTGGGATGATCACAACACTGCGGGACAGCGCCCTGGAGACAATGAGATCGTGGAAATGCTCCCGGCGCGCCGCGGTGAGCAGCTTGGAGTCAGCGAGACCCGCCAGCGCCGCCGCGTCGGCCGGCCGCAACACGCAGGCCGCCACCACCAACGGGCCCGCGCAGGCTCCTCGACCAGCCTCGTCCACCCCGGCGACCGGGCCCAGGCCCTTGCGGTGCAGTACAGCCTGCAGGGTCCACGTGCCGCCGTCCCTGCGCACCGGCGCCCTCGGCGGGCGGGGCAGGACTTGGGGGATGCTGCGCGTCATGGCAGGAACTCCTCGTCAGCCTCGCCTGCGGGCTACCACCCGCTCCCGCAGGGCCCGGCCGCCTCGCAGCACCGGCCAACTCAGCAGCAGGCCAGCGCCCAGAGGGAGACCCGTCGGCCAGAATGGCGTGGAAACCTGGGGCGCTGCGACTGGCTTGGCAGGCCGTGGATCAGGGTCCGAGATGCCCTGCCACCGCGATACCGGCAGCACAATCAGTCGGGCCTTACCGATGACATTGCTCAGCGGTATGGTGCCCGTGAACTGGTCCGCGACATGCCGTCTCGAGTCAGCGCTGTTGTTCCGGTTGTCCCCCATCATCCACAGGTCGCCTTGGGGCACCGTGACCGGGCCGAACTCCTCCTGGGGCTCGTGCCCGATGAACATGGCGTAGGGCTCGGTGAGCCCGACACCGTCTACCATGACCCGGTTCTGCTTGTCACAGCACTTCACGGTCTGGCCACTGACCGCGATCACCCGCTTGACGAAGTCCTTCTCGTCCGGCGGGGCCAGGCCGATCACTGAGCCCGCCTCCTGGAGCCCACGCACCAGCAGGTTGTCCGATCGCTGGCTGACGAACTCACTACCCCAGGAGTCGGTGCCACGGAACACCACCACGTCACCCGGTCTGGGATTGCCGAACCGGAAGGACAGCTTGTCGACCAGCACCCGATCGTTGGTGCAGCCAGGGCAGCCGTGCAGGGTGGGTTCCATCGACGCCGAGGGGATGACGTACACCCGCGCCAGGAACGTCTGGATCAGGAAAGTGAGCACCAGCGCGGTGAGCACCAGGACGGGCAGCTCGCGCCAGAAGGATCCCTTCTTGCGCTTGGACAGGCGATGCCGGTGCACACGGCGACCGGGGGGATCGCTCGGATCGTCGCCACGAGCGGGTTCGGTCGAGCTCGCCAGGTGGGCCACGTCCTCAGGCTATCGACAGACGGCCGGTCCGGGGGATCAGGACGCCGACGGCGTCTCGCGCTTCTCTTTGATCTTCGCGGCCTTGCCACGGAGATCGCGAAGGTAGTAGAGCTTGGCGCGCCGGACATCGCCGCGGGTGACCACCTCTATCTTGGCGATGTTCGGGGTGTGCACCGGAAAAGTGCGCTCCACACCTACGCCGAACGACACCTTGCGCACGGTGAAGGTTTCCCGCGCTCCCCCGCCCTGACGGCGGATGACCGCACCTTGGAATATCTGCACCCGCTGGCGGGAACCCTCGATGACACGGACATGCACCTTGAGCGTGTCACCGGGCCGGAAATCGGGGATGTCGGTCCGCAACGACTTCGCGTCCAGGGCGTCCAGGGTGTTCATCGGGGTCCATCCTCGTCTTCGGGTGCTGTATGCGGTCGGAGCGCCCGCAATGGACGCGAACAGCGGCTGGGGGCGACGGGCGAGACTTCCGCCCTGGGGGGCAGTCCCTGACGTTGCTCCGCTGTGGTATCCGGCTCAGTGTGCCAGACGCCGTGGCCCACGAGGAAACCGGGCTGTCTCAGTCAGACGGAGTGGCCGACTCCTCGAGAACGGCACGGTCTGCACCATCCAGCGCGCCGGGCGGCAACGCCGCCAGCAGATCGGGCCGCCGGGCAGCAGTGCGCTCCACTGCGCGGTCCCGGCGCCAGCGGGCGATCGCGGCATGGTTGCCCGAGCGCAGCACAGCGGGAACCTCCCTGCCACGCCACACCTCAGGACGGGTGTAGCACGGCCCCTCCAGCAGCCCGTCGGAGAATGAGTCCTGCATCGCCGAGGCGGGGTTGCCGAGCACCCCAGGCAATAGCCGAACGATTGCCTCGATCATCACCAGCACGGCCGCCTCCCCCCCGACGAGCACGTAGTCGCCGATGGAAATCTCCTCGACGGCCACCCGGCCCGCCGCGTCGTCGATCACTCGCTGGTCGATGCCTTCATAGCGGCCGCACGCGAAAACCAGCCGGGGTTGCCTCCCCAGCTCGGCGGCAAGTTGCTGAGTGAAGGGGCGGCCAGCGGGAGTGGGCACGACCAGCCGGGGCGCCGGCTCACCAGCGAGTACCTCGTCGAGCGCCTCGCCCCAGACGTCGGGGCGCATCACCATGCCGGGCCCACCGCCGTAGGGTGCGTCATCCACCGACCGGTGCACGTCGTGGGCCCAGTCACGCAGGTCATGCACGGTGAATTCGATCAGGTTCCGCTCGATGGCCCGGCCGAGCAGGGCTTCCCTGGCCGGGTTCAGGTACTCCGGGAAGATCGTGACAACCTGAATGAGCACGGCTGCGCACCTGGTCAGTCGAGCAGACCGGCAGGTGGGTCGAGCACGAGCCGGCCAGCAGCCAGGTCCACCTGGGGCACGATGGCCCGGACGAACGGCACCAGCACGTCGCCGTGGTCGGTGTCCAATACCAGCAGGTCGCTGGCCGGGGCGTGCACGACCTCCCGCACGGTGCCCAGCGCCGCGCCATCAGGCCCCACCGCGGCCAGACCCTCAAGCTGGTGATCATAGAACTCGTCGGGGTCGTCCAGATCGGGCAGCCCAGCGGCGTCGATGTGCAACGTGGCGCCGCAGAGCTCCGCCGCCGCTTCCCGATCAGCTATCCCGGCGAATGACACGAGCAGGGCACCGCGATGGGGGCGGACTGCCTCGACGATGAACGTGCGGCCAGCGTCACCGTGGAGGTGCGCTCCAACCGTAAAGCGCTGTTCGGGAAAGTCGGTACGCACCTGCACCGTGACTTCCCCACGCAGCCCGTGTGGCCGGCCGATCCGGCCGACGACCCGCTGGGTGTCCCCGCCCATGGTCTTACCGACCACGGTGTTAACGATCGGCGGCTCACTGCTCGGCTGCACGGTCGGCACCCTGTGCGATCACGCTCTGTGCTACCACGGTCAGCGGTCGGTATCGACGACGTCGACGCGAACCCCACGCCCGCCGATACCGCCCATCACCGTGCGTAACGCTGTGGCGGTGCGTCCGCCACGGCCGATCACTTTGCCGAGGTCATCGGGGTGCACGTGCACCTCAAGAGTCCGGCCCCGCCGGGTGGTCACCAGCTGGACGCGCACATCGTCGGGATTGTCGACGATCCCCCGCACGAGATGCTCAAGCGCGTCCGCCAGCATGCTCACACCTGGCCGTCCGCGACCGTCGCAGTGTCCTCCCGGTCATCAGGGCCGGTTGATGTCGCCGTCGTACCCGTCGCGGGGGCCGTGTCCTTGGGGGCCGTGTCCTTGTCCTTCGGAGCTGTGTCCTTGGGCGCTGTGTCCTTGGGAGCTGGGCCGGCATCCGCCTGGCGCGTGGCCTTCTTCCGGGGCGTGGTGGCCTCGGTGGTCGGCACCTCACCGGCCTGCGCCAGCGCCCGGTTGAACAGCTCGGCCTTGTCCGGCTTCGGCTCGGCCCGCTGCAACGTGCCTTCTAGGCCCGGCAGGCCTTTGAACCGCTGCCAATCCCCCGTGACCTGGAGGATATGTTGGACCGGCTCAGTGGGTTGGGCCCCGACACCGAGCCAGTACTGCACCCGTTCCGAGTCGACCTCGATGAGGCTGGGTTGTTCCTTGGGGTGGTACTTGCCGATCGTCTCGATCGCCTTGCCGTTGCGGCGGGTGCGAGCGTCCGCGACGACGATCCGGTAGTACGGCTGGCGAATCCTGCCGAGCCGCATGAGCTTGATCTTGACAGCCACGGGTAGAGCTACTCCTGTCAACGCGCAAATATTCACGGTGAGCGCGCACGGCCCATGGTGGGGGCACGAACCGACGATGCTCAAGAGGTCAGTGGTCGCAGCGTGATGAGAGGACCCGCCGCGGCAACAGTGACCTATTGTGCCAGACCACCCCGGCGGGACACGCCGGGGGCGGCGGGATCAGGTGGGGACGGCGCCTTGGGTGATCAGGAGCAGGCCTATCGCGGGGAGGAGGTTGTTTGCCTGGTGGGCGGCGATGCTGGCCAGCAGGTTGCCGGTGAGTAGCCGCGCAAGGGCGAGCGGCAATGAGATCACCACCAGCAGTGGGGTGCGCAGCAGCTCGGCGTGAGACCAGGAGAACAGCGCGTGCGCCAGGGAGAACAGCACCGTGGTCGCTCCGAAGATCACCCAGCGGTTCCACCGCCAATACTCCATCGCCCGCCACAGCAAGCCGCGGTAGATCAGCTCCTCGGATAACGGTGCGACCAGCCACACCGCAAAGAACAGGGTGAGCCCCAGACCGAGTGGCAGCCGCTGACCGTCGAACACCTCCCCCACCGCCGACTTCGCCTGGCTCTCGCCGACCAAGCGCGCCCACAGCAGGGAGGCCGGCACGGTGACGGCCAGACCGAGCACGCCCAACCCCAGCCCGATACCGAGATCGGCCGCGCGCCACCGCACCGACAGCTGGTTGCGCACCCGTTCCAGCAGATCTCCCTGGCCGAGGAGCGCGGCACCGATCACCGCGACCAGACCGGCCGCGATAGTGGGCACCACGAGCGCGGCGACCAGCCCCGCACCCGGAAGTCGTGCGCCCGGGCCACGGTGTGCGGAGGTCAGCACAAACGGGAGCACCGCGAGCACCGACGCGGCCAAGAACACGACCTCGGCGACGATGAAGCAGACGAGCAGGCGAGCGCCCCGGCGAGTGTCCGACACGGCGGTGATCACCACGGCTGGCCGCGCAGCAGCAGCAGCACCGGGTGCCGCAGGGTGTCCGGGTCCAGCCTTGGGTCGGCGCGGGTGACCAGCAGGTCTGCCGGTGCACCGGGTATCAGGCCGGGAACACCGAGCCAATCGCGAGCCGCCCAGCTGGCCGCCGCCAGCGCCTGCGCTCCGGTGAGTCCGGCGCCGCGCAGGGCGACGATCTCGTCCACCAGGCGGCCGTGCTGGATCCCTCCGCCCGCGTCGCTGCCGGCGTAGAGCGGGATCCCCGCCTCGATGGCCGCACCGACGGTGTCGTGGGCTCTGGCGTGCAATGCTCGCATGTGCGCGGCGTAACGCGGATACTTGCCGGCGCGCTGCGCGATCGCCGGGAACATCTCGATGTTGATCAGGGTGGGTACCAGGGAGGTGCCGCGCGCGGCCATCTCGGTGATGGTGTCAGCGGTCAGGCCGGTGCCGTGCTCGATGCAGTCGATGCCGGCGGCGATCAGGCCTGGCAGCGCGTCGGCGCCGAAGACATGAGCGGTGACCCTGGCCCCGGCGGCGTGTGCGGCGGCGACCGCTGCCACGAGCGCGTCATCGGGCCACAGCGGGGCGAGGTCACCGGTCGAGCGGTCGATCCAATCACCGACCAGCTTGACCCACCCATCCCCCACCGCCGCCTGCTCCTGGACGGCTTGGGGCAGTAGTCCCGGCTCATCCAGCTCCACGCCGATGGTCGGGATGTAGCGCTTGGGGCGAGCCAGGTGCCGACCGGCTCGGATGATGCGCGGCAGGTCATCCCGAGACTGCAGGGGCCGGGTGTCGGTCGGGGATCCGCAGTCCCGGATGAGCAGCGTGCCGGCATCCCGGTCGGTGGCGGCCTGCTCGGCGGCTTCGGCCACACTCATCGTCCCCTGCGGGCCGATGCCGACGTGGCAATGCGCATCGACCAGGCCGGGCAGGATGTAACCGCCGTCACAAGCAGTGATCGCGCCGGGCACCGGATCGGCGTGAATCACTCCGTCGGCCACCCAGAGCTCGCCGGGTTCCCCCGCCGGCAGCAGTATGCCGCGCAGGTGAATCGCGGAGCTCCGAGCAGGGGGCCCAGCTACGGGCACCGTCACTTCTTGCGGAACTTCAGCTTCGACAGGTCGAAACCGGGCGGCAGTTGGTCCAAGCCGGATAAATTGGATAAATCGGGCAGTTCGGGCAGGTTATCGGGCGAACCTCCGGGCAGCCCCATCGGCAACCCGCCGGGCAGCGCGCCACGCGTCCGCGGGGGTGTCGGACCCCGGCCCTTGACCTTCTTGCCCTTGCGACCCTTGCGGTTGCGCCGACCCGGACCGGCCCCCGGGAAACCGAACCGGCCGGCCATCTGCTGCATCATCTTCCGGGCCTCGAAGAACCGCTCGACGAGCTGGTTGACCTCGCTGACCGCCACCCCGGAGCCGCGGGCGATGCGCTGTCGCCGGGACGCGTTGATGATCTTCGGATCAGCCCGCTCTGCGGGCGTCATCCCGCAGATGATGGCCTGCAGCCGGTCCAGCTGCTTGTCGTCGACCTGGGCGAGCTGCTCCTTCATCCCCGCCGCCCCGGGCAGCATCCCGAGCAGGTTGGCGATCGGCCCCATCTTGCGGATGGCCTGCATCTGCTCGAGGAAGTCCTCCAGGGTCAGCTCACCACTGCCGATCTTGGCGGCGGCCTGCTCGGCCTGGTCGGCGTCGAAGGCCTGCTCGGCCTGCTCGATCAGGGTGAGCAGATCTCCCATGCCCAGGATCCGGCTGGCCATCCGGTCGGGGTGGAAGACGTCGAAGTCCTCCAGCTTCTCCCCGTTGGACGCGAACAGGATCGGCGCACCGGTGACCTGCCGCACCGACAAGGCCGCGCCACCGCGGGCGTCGCCGTCGAGCTTGGTGAGCACGACGCCGGTGAAGCCGACTCCGTCACGGAACGCCTCGGAGGTGGTCACCGCGTCCTGGCCGATCATCGCGTCGATGACGAACAGGATCTCGTTGGGCCGCACGGCGTCCCGGATGTCGACAGCCTGCTGCATCATCTCGGCATCGATACCCAGCCGTCCCGCGGTGTCCACTACCACGATGTCGTGCTGGCGGGCGCGTGCCTCGGCGACGCCGCGGCGCGAGACGTCGACCGGGTCGCCGACGCCGTTGCCGGGTTCGGGGGCATAGACCTGCACCCCGGCCTGCTCACCGACGATCTGCAGTTGGGTCACCGCGTTGGGGCGCTGGAGGTCGGCAGCGACGAGCAGGGGGGTGTGGCCCTGGTTGCGCAGCCAGCGGGCGAGCTTGCCGGCCAGCGTTGTCTTTCCGGAGCCCTGCAGGCCCGCCAGCATGATCACAGTTGGCGGCATCTTGGCCAGCTCGAGACGCCGGGTCTCGCCGCCCAGAATACCGATGAGCTCCTCATTGACGATCTTGATAACCTGCTGCGCAGGATTCAACGCGCCGGAAACCTCGGCGCCCTTGGCGCGTTCCTTGACCTGTCCGACGAACTGGCGGACCACCGGCAGGGCGACGTCGGCCTCGAGTAGCGCGATGCGGATCTCGCGGGCGGTGGCATCGATGTCGGCATCAGAGAGCCTGCCCTTGCCGCGCAGACCGGACAATGCCGCCGTGAGCCGGTCGGAGAGGGTGTCGAACACGCCGGTCGCACTCCCTTTGAGATCCGGCGGGGTGATAACCCCGGGGTTGGCTACATCTGCACCCCAGCGTAGCCGCGCGGTGCTGGGCACGGGCGCCTGGATCGCCGGCTCCCGGGCCCCACCCCGGGTGGCCGGCGATCCGGCAAGGACT
>JBOHFK010000097.1:0-21491 GCA_050699635.1 Pseudonocardiaceae bacterium
CCCGCCCGCGGACGGCGTGCTGGTAGCTGCGGCGGCTGTAGTCCGGGTCGATGGCGTGCACCTCGCGCAGCAGCCGGGCGGCGAGCTGCCCGGTGGTCCACCCGGGTGCCAGGGGGACCAGCCGGGCCGAGATCCGGTCGGCTTGGGCGGGGGTGAGGGTGGCCAGGTAGTCGGTGAACACCCGGGCCTTGTGATGATCCAGCTCACCGGTGGCCACGGCCGCGTGCACCCGGGGCAGTTGCTCAATCAGGGTCTGGGCGCAGCCCAGTTCGTAGTCGGCCCGCCGCGAGGTGAACGTCAGCGCTGCGGCGATCTCGGCGGTCTCCCACCCGGTGGTGGTGCGGGCGGCGACCTCGGTCATCGCCGCCCAGCACCGCGCATAGGCCCTCGACACCTCGGCCCACGCGGCGCGCAACTCAGCGACGACCTCCGCATCAGAGATCACCGGGCTCGCCGCGACTGACATGGATCGACCATACGTTCGACCCCTGACAGAACCCGGGCCACCCCAGCACCCACCACCCCGATTCACCCAACCGTGTCAGACAGCGGTCGATGCGCTCGGCGCGGACGGCTTGGCTGCCCCAGCGGCCTGCGGGATCGGCAACTACAGCGCTGAATGCGGCTTGTAACGAGTGGGGAGAGGTGTGGGACGTAGGGGGATGCGACAGGTGACTGGGCGTCGGGTGAGGATGTGGGTGGTGGTCGGCGTTGTAGTGGTGGCGGCCGCGGTCGGGCTGTGGGCGTTCCAGCCGTGGCGGCTGTGGACCCACCACACGGTGAACGAACCGCTCCCGGCCGCTGCGCCGACGGTGCTCGCCGAGGGGCAGTTCGTCAGCCAGGAACACCCCACCACGGGAGTGGCCCGGCTGATCAGGTTCTCTGACGGTGCGCGCATCGTCCGGCTGGAGGGCTTTTCCACCAGCGACGGGCCCGACGTGCACGTCTGGCTCACCGATCAGGGGGCGGGAGGGGAGCTGTCGAAATACGACGACGGTCGCTACCTGGCCCTCGGCGAGCTCAAGGGCACCGACGGCAACCAGAACTATGTGATCCCGCCGCAGGCCGACCTTGCCGGGCTGACCAGCGTGGTGATCTGGTGCGACCGCTTCAATGTCGCCTTCGGCTCTGCTCCGCTAGGGCCCCGCTAGGGGAGCCAACTCACCCGCCCGCGCAGCAGCGCGTAGCCGACGAAGGCGACGACGTCGATCGCCGCGTGCGCGGTGACCAGAGCCCACAGTCGGTGGGTCCGCTGCCAGATCCGGCCGAACACCAGGCCCATCACCAGATTCCCGGCGAACCCACCGAACCCCTGGTATAGGTGATAGCTGCCGCGCAGCACCGCGCTGGCCAGCACCGAGACACCTTCACCCGATCCCAGTTGCCGTAACCGGGTGATCAGGTACCCCACTACCAGCAGCTCCTCCGCTAGCGCGTTGGCCGCTGCCGCCGCGACCAGCACCGGAACGCGCCACCACGTGTCGCCCAGCGCAGAGGGCAGCACGGTGAGGTTGAGGCCCGCCGCGTGGGCCAGCAGGTACAAGCCCAAGCCCGGTACCCCGATCAAGGCCGCGATACCGGCGCCGAGCCCCATGTCCCGGCCGGGTGAGCGGCGGTCGATTCCGACACAGCGCAACGGGATGCCGCTTCGCCACAGGAGGTAACCCCCCAGACCAGCCCAGGCCAGCAGCTGGATCACCCCGGTGAGCTGGTAGCCGAGATCCAGCAACTCGATCTTGCGCACCGGTGCGTTGATCGCCACCGACTGATCGGCCAGCGACCCTGGAGCCAGCAGCGCGTCCAGTAGCGCCAGCAGGCTGCGCAGCCCGGATAGCCCCAGCGTCAGTGCCAGTACCAGGACGATCTCGACGACCAGCGCCCGGCGTTGCCCGCGATCTGTGAGCACCCCCGGCTCCTGCGGAGGCACAGGCGCAAACCACCCCCGCAGCCCCGCCACCCGCACGTTCACCCCCAGACGCTATCCGCCCAACCCGTATCGCGCGTTCGGTGGGCCCGGTGCCGCGTATCGTGGTCTTGTGTGGCGGTTCGCGGTGGGCCGGCGGTGGTGGGTGGGGCATGCGCTGGTGGCGCTCTGTTGCGCGGTGTTCGTCCGGCTGGGGCGCTGGCAGTGGGACCGGGCGCAATCCCCTACGGGTGACTGGCAGAATCTTGGCTACGCGCTGCAATGGCCGTTGTTCGCGGTCGTCCTGGTGGCGGCCTGGGCGCGGTTCCTGTGGCTGGAGCGGAATCGGGTCATCGAAGCTGCTCCGGAACCGGATCTGACGGTCCGGCGCCCTGCTCCGCCACCGCAGCGGCTACCGAACGGGGAGGACGATCTCGACGATGAGCTCGCCACGTACAACGCCTACCTCGCCCGGCTCGCCGAACAGGACCGGCGGTAGGGCTGACCACGTCGCGACCCGTTTGCTCGGCTACCGGATCGCGGCCTACGCCACCGGCGTGATGCTGCTCGTGCTGACGACCTCGGTAGTGCTGCATTACGGCTTCGGAGACCAGCGGCTGGCCTGGAGCGGACCCGTGCACGGTTTCCTCTACATGGTCTACCTGGTCACCACACTCTTGTTAGGGACATCGGTGCGGTGGCGGCCTATGCGGATGGTGTTGATAGCGCTGGCCGGCACGATCCCGTTGATGTCTTTCGTGGCCGAGCGCAGCGTCACCCGTGAGGTGCGCGGCCAGTTGACCATGCCCCCCGAGCCGAAATAGGGTGCGCGCTGATCGGTGCCCGGTGGACCCCGGCTAAGGTGCCTCGGGTGTCGACGGTGCTGGATCTGCATCCCCCCAGTCCTCCAGGTGTCCCACCCCTGCTGGCCCGGCTGGTCGATGACGCGGGGCTGTTCCCGCCGTCCGGAGTGAGCGTGGTCGACACTGTCAAGGCCCACCTTGCTGCGCGCCGGGCGCCGTATGCCGGGGTGATCGGTTTCCTGCTCTGCCCGATCTCCCGGCTCGGCGCGCTGGTCAGCGCGTTGCGCAAGGCCCGTCCCGCGCGGCCGGTGGCGTTGTCGCTGGTTGCCGATACCGGTCTGGGGGGACTGCCCAAAGCCGTGTCCACCGCGCTGGACAACGCCAAGCTCCTCGATCTGCGGATGATCGAGGTGCCGGCGCCCTCCGACGTGGACGCCAACTGGCTGGTGCAGCTCACCGAGTTCGTTCCCGACGACGTGGTCCGGGTGGTCGAACCGCGCCGGGGCCGGCCGGATTGGCTGGCGGGGGTGCGCCGGGTGGCCGAGGCCGGTTGCTGGCCCAAGCTGCGCTGCGGCGGCAAGTCTGTGGAGTCGTTCCCGAGCGTGGAGGAGGTGGCGGATTTCGTCACCATCGCCACCCTCACCGGCCAGCCGTTCAAGGCGACCGCCGGACTGCACCACGCGGTGCGCCACCACGACCAGGGCACCGGCCTGACCCACCACGGGCTGCTCAACATGCTGGTCGGAACCGCCCAGGCGGTCTCCGGGTCCAGCGCGCACGAAGCGCTGCGATGCACCGACGCGGCCGCGCTGGCTGCCGAGGCCGGCTCGTTGTCTGAGGACAGCTCCCGGGTGGTGCGCGAGGTGTTCGCCTGCTACGGGTCGGTGTCGCTGAGCGATCCGGTGGCCGAGCTGGTCCGGCTGGGGTTGCTGCCGAGCCCCGAGCACCGGCGCGCGACACACACCTAACCCCATCCCGGCGTGTCCGCTCGTGGTGCACGGTGTGTCCGCGTTTCGGGCACCTCGTAGGCTCGCGCTATGACCGTCACCGCGTACCTGGGACCTGAGGGAACCTTCGCCGAGCAGGCGGCTCACGCGCTGGCACCCGGCGGCGAGCTCCGTTCCGCGGTATCGGTGCACGCGGCAATCAGCGCATTGCGCGCCGGCGAGGTGGGCGCGGCGTGTGTGCCCGTGGAGAACTCGGTGGAGGGTTCTGTGCCGGCCACTCTCGATGCCCTCGCTGAGGGCGAGCCGGTGGTGGCGGTGGCCGAGGCGGTGCTACCGATCCGGTTCAGCGTGCTGGTACGTCCCGGTACCGGCGCGGCTGACGTGCGTACCGTGGCCACCCACCCGCACGCTGCGGCCCAGGTCCGGGAGTGGGTCGGCACCCACCTGCCCAGCGCCTCGATGGTGCTGACCGACTCCACGTCGGCGGGTGCGGTCGCCGTGCTCGACGGTCAGGCCGATGCCGCGGTATGCGCCCCGGTGGCGCTGCGGCACTACCCGCTGGCCGAACTGGCCACTGGGGTGCACGACCGCGACGACGCCGAAACCCGGTTCCTGCTGATCCGCCATCCCGGGTCGGTGCCCCCGCCTACCGGTTCTGACCGCACCTCGCTGGTCGCGGTGGCCGTCGACCGGCCAGGGGCGTTGCTCGAGGTGCTCGCTGAGTTCGCCCTGCGGGGGATCAACCTCACCCGGATCGAGTCCCGGCCGATGAAATGCAAGCTGGGCCAGTACCGGTTCTTCCTGGACTGCGAGGGCCACCTCGCCGAGGACGCCGTCGGCGACGCACTGGCCGAGCTGTATCGCCGGTGCACCTGGGTGCGCTTTCTCGGCTCCTACCCGCGGACCGGCGCGTCCCGGCCCGGTCCGGACCTGGCCGGCTTCACCGCCGCCCGGGAGTGGCTCACCGAGGTGCGCGCCGGGCGCAGCGCATGACGCCCCTGCGGCTGGTGCTGGCCCGCCACGGGGAGACCACCGCCAACGCGGCGGACATTCTGGATACCCACCTACCGGGGCACCCGCTGACCGAGCGGGGTCACCAGCAGGCCGCCGAGCTGGCGCAGCGCCTGGCCGGGGATCCCGTCGTCGCGGTGTACGCCAGCCGCGCAGTGCGTGCCCAGCAGACCGCTCAGCCGGTTGCGGCCCGGCACGGTCTGGCGGTGCAGATCCTCGACGGGGTGCACGAGGTGGATATCGGTGATCTCGAGGGTCGCCGCGCACCGGATGACCATCGGATCATGCACGAGCTGTACCGCGCGTGGCACGACGGTGACCTCGACCAGGCCCGCCCCGGTGGTGAATCGGGTAAGCAGGTGCTCGACCGCTACCTCACCGACGTCGCGACGATCCGCGACACGCATCCCGACGGCACCGCCGTGCTGGTGAGCCACGGCTCCGCGACCCGGCTGGCCGTGGTCGCCCTGGCAGCCAACGTCGACGGTTCGTTCGCCGGCCCCCGGGTACTGCCCAATGGGGCAACGGTGCTGCTGGAGACCGACGGAGCAGGCTGGCGCTGCCTGCGCTGGGACGACATCGAGCTGAGCTGGTGGTGATCACTGTTTGAGTGCCCAGGACGACAGATTTCGTCGCTTCTGGCACACGACCGGTGATCATGACGTCCATCCCATGCTCGGCTCGCCAACCACGAGCGGTTCCCGCACCACATCCCCGTGGAAGACGACGGCGGCCTCGACCGGCCGAGCTGGGCCATGTGCGAGGCGGTGCGGGTGGTATCGACCCAACGGTTCGGCAGGTTGATCAGCACCGCCACCGACGAGATCGTCAACAAGATCACCGACCAGCTGACACTGTGGCTGTCCAGCCGGTGAACGAACTCGTTCGACGGTGCGGCGCTGGTTCGATCACCGGGCGACACGTGCCCGACGCCGGTTAGACCCAATGATTGTCGTGCAGCAGGAAAAACTCTTCTCTTTCCTCGTCGCTCATGCTGGCGAGATCTGCTAGTCCCGCGAAGTAGCCCTCGCGGGGCGCCCCTGGGGCGAACAGCAGCAGCATCGACGCCGGTTCGTCAGAACCGTTGTGAAACGCGTGTAACCCGCCGACCGGGACGTAGAGAAAGTCTCCCGGGATCGCGTCGATCCAGCGATCTCCGTTGAAGAGGCGGACCGTTCCTGACAGGATGAAGAACGACTCGGATATCGTTCTATGGAAGTGATTTGTTGGTCCGATCCCCTTCGGTGGCATGTCAATGCGATACAGGCCGAACTCGCCGCCGGTAGCCGCCCCGGTAGCCAGGCAGTGCATCCTTTGGTTCTGGCTCGAGCCGGTCACGCCGTCGTCTACGCCCCCCGACACCAGGTCGGGTTTGGTATCGGCTGGCCGGAACAAGGCGTTGATCAATCCCGTGTTGCCGCCGTACCGGGGTGGTGGGTAGGCCAGAAACGACATTGTCGCGTCCCCTTTCGTCGTACGCACTCTGTGTGGCCGGTCACACCCGTTCGAGTCGGGAACAACGAACCGCACCGGCCAGCTTCCACTACCCGTGGAGAAACGGACGTTAGGCACGCTGGCGGCGGAGCCGGCGCCCGTCACCGAAGTGGTCAGCCCGCCGATCGGAGGCGCCCGGGTAAGGCTGGTGTTGGTGCTGGGCGCGCTGATCGCGCTCGGCCCGCTGACCATCGACATGTACTTGCCCGCCCTGCCGGCAATTACCACCGACCTGCTCACCACTGAGGCCACCGTTCAGCTCACACTGACCGGGACGCTCCTGGGCCTCGGACTGGCCCAGCTGGTGGTGGGCCCACTGGCCGATGCGTTCGGCCGTAAGCGGCCGCTGCTGATCGGGACCGGTGTACACGCGGCCGCGTCAGTGCTGTGCGCTGTCGCTCCGAACATCGCGGTGCTCGGGGTCCTGCGGGTGCTGCAGGGCGCTGGCGCCGCGGCAGGCATGGTGGTCGCGTTGGCGATCGTCCGCGACCTCTACACCGGCCGGGCCGCCGCGTTGCTGCTGTCGCGGCTGATCCTGGTCATGGGCGCCTCCCCGATCGTGGCACCGACCCTCGGTGCGGCGCTGCTGGGCTTCACCTCCTGGCGCGGCGTGTTCATCGTGCTCGCGCTTTATGGGCTGGTGCTGCTGCCGATCACCGCCCGCCTACTCCCCGAGACGCTGCCCCCGCAGCGCCGCCGGGCCGCCCGCGTCGGGCCCACCATGGCGACCTACCGCGGGCTGCTCACCGACCGGGTCTTCGTCGGCCTCGTACTGACCTCCGGCCTGGTGCTGGCGGGGCTGTTCGCGTTCGTCGCCGGGTCGTCGTTCGTGTTCCAGGAGCAGTTCGGCCTCAACCAGCAGAGTTTCGGCCTGTTATTCGGGGTCAGTGCGGTCTTCATCATCGGCGCGACCCAGCTCAACGCCTACCTACTGCGCTGGTTCGGGCCCCATCAACTGCTGCTGGCCGCCGTGCTGGCTGGAACCGTCGCGGGTCTGCTGCTGCTGGCGGCCTCGCTCACCGGCTTCGGTGGCCTCGTAGGCGTGCTCGTCCCGCTGTGGGCGATGCTGTTCACCGCCGGACTGGCACTGCCCAACACACCCGCGCTCGCCCTGAGCCGGCACGGCGAAGCGGCCGGCACCGCCGCCGCGTTGCTGGGCGCTATCCAGTTCGGGACCGGCGCCGTCGTATCACCGCTGGTCGGCGCACTGGGCAACAATGCCACCGCGATGGGCGCCGTGGTGGCAACCGCACTGGCAGTCGCGCTGGCGGTCCTGGTGCTCGTCGTGCGGCCATGGCGCCTCTCGGACCTCGATGCTCCGGCACCCGCCCTCGCCGGCTAGCAGTAGACCCAGGTGCTGCAAAGTTAACCCCAGCCCAGTTCGTGCAGCCGGTGCTCCGGGATCCCGAAGTGATGCGCCACCTCGTGCACCACGGTCACCGCTACCTCCTCCACCAACTCCCGCTCGTCGCCGCAGATCTCGAGCAGGGCCTCACGGTAGATGGTGATCCGGTCCGGCAGCACCGCGCTGTACTGCGAGTCGCGCTCGGTGAGCGCGATGCCCTCGTAGAGGCCCAGCAGACCGGCCTCATCGGTGTGGCGCGGCTCCACCAGCACCACCACGTTGTCCATCGCCGCGGCGAGCTCACCGGGGATCAGGTCCAGCGCCTCGGCGACCAGTTCGTCGAACCGGTCGTCGGAAAGTCTCACGGTGGTGGGGCGGCCGGCGCGTCGACCTGGAGTACCGGAGGCGCCGCCTCGGGCGCCGGTCCAGGGCTGGGCACCGCGGGTGGGGCCGGTTCCTTGCCGATCTGGACCGGTCCCTTCACGCTGCCGGTCACCGGAGCGAAACCGGAACGGTCGGGCAGGAACGCGCCGAGCCGGCAGTCCACCCTGGTGCTGCCGGCCTGCCAGCTCTGCGGTCGCAGGGTCCCCCAGAACAGCGTGAGGCCCTTGTTCGCGACCACCCCGGGCCCGCCCGAGTAGTCCTTGGTCAGGCGGGGGCATTCCGTGCTCAGCGTCTTGTCCTGAGTGGCTTCATCGGGGTAGCCCTTGGGGAAGGCGCCTTTGAGATCGACGACCCCGACGACCTCGATAGCGTGGGGTGCCGCGCAATCGACCGGGTCGCCCACTGCTTTGGCGTCGTTGCCCAGGCAGGTGCCGGGGGGATGCACATCCGACTGGTCCTGGGTCAGCACGTCGCCGGTGGTGGGGAACAGCGTCCCGGTGCGGCCGGTGGACTGCACCCCGCAGCGCAACGTCCGGTCCCCCCGCTGCCATCCCGCCTCACTGGGTTTGATCGCCCCGACGGTGAACCGGCCGAACGGGTCGAAGCGATCAGCCAGCGCCTGCGTGGTGCGCTCGGTGCAGCGCTGGGTCACCAGCTCCTGCCAGCGCGCCGGGTCGGGAAAGGGAGTCTGGGTGCCGAAGTCCTGCAGGTCCAGCGTCCCGGTCACCTCGAACAGGTGGGGTTGCGTGCAGCTCACCGGTTTCGCGTCGGTGGCGTCCTGCTTGCGCCAGGTCAGGCAGGTGTGCACGGGCGCTCGGAGTGGCTGCGGGCCCGGCGTGGTGACCAGGCCGGGCACGGCGGTGAGCAGGGCTCGCGCCCCCGTCGGCCCGCCGGCCGGGCCGCCGATCGCGAGCAGGGCCGCCAACGCACCCAGCACGGCTCCAGCAGCCAGCCGCCAGGTGCTGCGGCTGACGCGCTGCCCGGTAGCTGGGGTCCTGGTAGCTGGGGTCCTGGGAGCTGGGGTCCTGGGAGCTGGGGTCATAGGGGCTCGGGTCACGGGCGCATCGGGAGGTGGCATCCATATCTATCTTGCAACGATAACGAGGTGGCTACCCTAACCGTGCTCCCACCACGCTGGCCATCCTGTAGCCGGTTGATCCGCTGCGACTCACCGTGAGATGTCCACCGCCCGCCGGCTTGACCTGCGGGCCCGGACCGCCTCGATGACGATCGGGATGATCGACAGCGCGACGATGCCGACCAGGATCAGC
The DNA here is from genome assembly GCA_050699635.1 of Pseudonocardiaceae bacterium. Lineage (GTDB taxonomy): Bacteria > Actinomycetota > Actinomycetes > Mycobacteriales > Pseudonocardiaceae. Next base: position 9,159 of record JBOHFK010000097.1, read on the forward strand.
TCCACGTGATCCCGGACGAACGCGATCCGGCCGAGCCAGAAGCCGAGCAGCGTCACCCCGGTGGCCCAGGCGACCCCACCGATGATCGAGTACGTGAAGTACTTGCGGGGATCCATCCGGCCCACCCCGGCGATCGCGGTGATAAAGGTCCGCACGATGGGGACGAACCGACCTAGCACGATCGCCCTGGCGCCGTGTTTGTCGAAGAAGGCGTGGGTCTTGTCCACGTGCTCCCGTTTGAACAGCCGGGAATCCGGCCGGTTGAACAGCGCGGGCCCGACCCGGTAGCCCAGGTAGTAGCCGGCCACGTTGCCCGCCACCGCGCACCCCGTGAGCAACAGGCAGACCAGCCAGATCGGGGTGCCGATAAGACCACCCGCGACGAACAGACCGGCCGTGAACAGCAGCGAATCGCCGGGCAGGAAGAAGCCGATCAGCAGCCCGCATTCGGCGAAGATGATCAGGCAGAGGCCCACCAGCACGTAGGGACCCAGCAGCCGCAGCAGGTGATCGGGATCGAGCCAGGACGGGACCAGAGCCAGCGGCATGGCGAGGTGGCTTAGCATCACGGTGTCACCCTATCGGGTAATCCAGGCGTGGCGGAGGTGCGCCCGCCGGCGTGCCGGGTCGTCATCACCAGGTGCTGATCACGCTGGCTAGTGCCCCCGCCATCGCCCCGAGCACGACCGCCAGTGTGAGGATGACCCAGGCTGGCAGCCGTGGATCGGCCTGCGTCCGCCCATGGCCCGGCGAGACTACGGGGGGAGCAGAGGTGGGCGGGGCCGGTGACCCGGTGCCCAGCCCGGATGCCTGGGCACGCAACGCGGCCGACAACGTCGGGCCGACCTGCTCGCTCATGAGTGTTCGAGGATCCGTTGCAGGGCATCCAGCGCGCGGCTGGCACTGGACTTGACGGTGCCACGGCTCACCCCGGTCGCCGCCGAGATCTCCGCCTCGCTCATCCCTCCGTAATAGCGCAGTACCAGCACCTCGCGCTGGCGCGGGGGCAGCTGGCCCAGGGCGACGACCACCGCATGGTGCTCGGTGGTGAGCATCGCCAGCGACTCCGCGGAGCGGGCGTTGGCCTGATGCGGGGGGACGTAACCGCGTGCGGTCTTGCGGCGGCGTAGCACCGACCGGGAACCGTTGATCACCGCGGTGCGCAGGTAGCCCAGCGCGGCGGCCTCGTCGCGCAGCCCGGACCAGTGCCGGTGCAGCCCGGTGAAGGCTTCCTGCACGACGTCTTCGGCGGTGGACGCCTCGTCGACCAGCAGGATCGCCAGCCGCACCAGCCGCATCCGGTGCTGACGATAGAGATCCTCCAGCGTGAGCGGAGTCGCGGTGTCCGGGGCGGGCGCGGCGTCGAGGACCCGGAGGTGGCCAAGGGTCATCTCGACCGAGTGCTGCACGGTCATGCGCTCCAGAGGTTCATCGGTGGCCACAACGCAAAACGTACTGCCGTCACTTCAGGCGCATCCGATCGCATCACACAGCCAGCGGTCAGCCATACTTGATCGTCGGCCCCGCCGGCCCGTACCCCATGACTGCCCAACACCAGCTATCCGGAGGTTGTTTCACCATGCCCATCGCGACGCCCGAGGTCTACAGCGAGATGCTGGACCGGGCGAAGGCTGACGAGTTCGCCTACCCGGCGATCAACGTGACCTCATCGGAGACGCTCAACGCGGCACTGCGCGGGTTCGCCGAGGCAGGCAGTGACGGCATCGTGCAGCTGTCCACCGGTGGGTCGGAGTTCGCCTCGGGCAGCAAGGTGAAGGACATGGTCACCGGCTCGGTCGCGATGGCCGAGTTCGCCCGGGTAGTGGCCGCGAAGTACCCGGTGAACATCGTGCTGCACACCGACCACTGTCCCGAGAACAAGCTCGACACCTTCGTCCGGCCGCTGATCGCGATCTCGGCGGAGCGAGTGGCCCGGGGGGACAACCCGCTGTTCCAGTCGCACATGTGGGACGGCTCGGCAACCGAGTTGCACCGCAATCTGGAGATCGCCACCGAGCTGCTGGCGGCCTGCGCGAAGGCGAGGATCGTCTTGGAGGTGGAGATCGGCGTCGTCGGCGGGGAGGAGGACGGGGTCTCCCACGAGATCAACGAGAAGCTCTACACCACGGCCGAGGACTACGAGCACACCGTCGCCGCCCTCGGCGGTGGCGAACGCGGCCGCTACCTGCTGGCCGCGACCTTCGGCAACGTGCATGGCGTGTACAAGCCGGGCAACGTGAAGCTCCGGCCGGAAATCCTCCAGATGGGCCAGGAGGTCGCCGCCCGGGCGCTGGGCCAGCCCGCCGGCTCCAAGCCGCTGGATCTGGTGTTCCACGGCGGGTCGGGTTCGGAGCTGGCCGAAATCCACCAGGCGCTGTCCTACGGGGTGATCAAGATGAATGTGGACACCGACGCCCAGTACGCCTTCACCCGCCCGATCGCCGCTCACATGTTCAGCAACTACGACGGGGTACTCAAGATCGACGGCGAGGTGGGCAACAAGAAGGTCTACGACCCGCGGTCGTATCTCAAGGCAGCCGAACAATCAATGGCCGCCCGGGTCGTGCAAGCCTGCGAGAATCTCCGCTCCGCCGGCCGCACCCTCGCCGGTTAGGGGCTCTTCAAGGGCTGCCAACCCCCCTCGCCACTACAACTAACAGCTACCAACCCTGCTGGCACGGGCCCGCGGGATGGGTCGACGGGGTGATCACAATTTCGCGGATCACGGGATAACGGCAGGATGGAGCGATGAACGTGCACGGCAACCTGCTGGGACCCAACCCGACGTTGCTGACTGAGCAGCCTGAGGCCGAGGCGACGCTGGAGTCAGCGAACGATCCTGCGACGGTGGCCGCCGCGTATCCCGAATTCTCTGCCGCCTGGGCGGCGCTGGCGGAGCGGGCGCTCGATGAGGGGGACGCCGTCGCCGGCTACGCCTTCGCCCGCACCGGCTACCACCGCGGCCTGGACCATCTCCGCCGAGCCGGCTGGAAGGGCCACGGGCCGGTGCCCTGGTCACACATCCCCAACCGGGGCTTCCTGCGTGCGCTGGCCGCGCTGGCCCGGGCTGCGGCCGAGATCGGCGAGGACCCGGAAGCTCGGCGGTGTCGCGATTTCCTCGACGAATGCGATCCCGCCGCAGCTGGGGTGCTGGGTTTGGAGTGAGCCCGGCTCGACTTGCCGCGTAGGGGGCTGGGCTGAGGAAATGGCTGCTAACGGGGTCTTGTCCTTGACGACACTCACGGCGCCCGCAGTACAGTTGAGAAATGGCGCCGATTGCAGACCTAAGCGGCCCGAGCGCCGAATCTCGCCGTGCGTGGTAGGCAGACGCGGCCCGATCCTGAGGTCGTCGGCGGGAGGCGACGACCCCTCACTGGGAAGGTGCCCGAACCACCTCTCGGGCTTGCGATCATCCGAAGCCTCCAGGCTTCGGCGGGCAACCGAGCAACGGCAACGCTGCTCCAGCGTAGGGGGTTCGTCGCCGGTCAACCGGTGACAGTGCCGCCGCAGGTATCCTCACCCCATACCACGCGCGAGCATGTCACCGTCCAGCGGCAGCCGACTGTCGACCTCCACCAGCTCTACCATGGCAAAGGGAACCCATCCGAGTTAGCGGATTTCGGTCGTCTGCAGGCGCTGCTATCCAGCCGGGAATTGAGCCTTCCCCATCTGCAAACCCTCAGTAAGGCCCTTGAAGCGCGCTTGGTTCGGACCCCTCTTCCGAAGGGTCCTCCTGAAGCCCGCGGCGAGGCGGCCAACGCAATGCTCGACGAGATGCTGACTTCTTTCGAGGTACGCTGCGGCTTCTCGCCCGAGCGGCCCATCCTCGTGGGCTTCGCCAGCGCCGACGACTTCAAGGATCTCACGAAGGCGGGCCAGCAGTTCCATGACGTGGGGGCCGGGCCACTCCACGGCGAGTTCACTCACCGGATCCAGTGGTTCATCGCGATGAGCGAGATCACGAAGGGGACATTCGCTGGACCGCAGAATCCGTTCACCCACACGCCGGTAGAGCTGTACCAGGCATCCATGAGTGAGGCCTATGCAGTGGACGTCGGGACGGCCAGTCCGACCGGAAAGGCGTACATGTGGGATTGGGTGTTCGACCGCATTGCCGGTTTGAAGCCCACTAGCGGGGGCGGCGACTATGAACCCTCCAGAGACGCCTGGACCCATCCCGGCGAGCACAACGCAGAGGGGGCTCTGAGCAACGACATCATCTCTGGAAGACTCCCCGATCTGAAAGCGCTGAAAAAACTTCGTAAGGCGCAGATCGCCGGTCATGTGTCCAACAAGGCTCGCATGGGCCAGTGGTTTCAGGTGGCGACCGACCTGAGAATGGCCGAAGGTGCAGCTGTTTCGGGAGGCCCGAGCTATTTCCAGCAGCGTTTGATACCCAGCCCCGAAGCCATGAAGGAATTGCACCGAATCAAAGAATTCGCCGCCGGTCTGATCGATCGCGCCAAGCAGTGGGCGTCGCTGGCTACGATCAGTCTCAGCCCCGAGGTGACCGACGCCAGCATCCCCAACCTCAAAAAGATCCACGACGACGCGGCCGTCTGGTGGAAGTCGCTGCGTGAGTCCCTCGCCGCTGCGAGGGGCAGCTCAAAGCTCGCCGAAGCCATGGTCGACGCGTGGTTCACTGCGCTGTCCCACGCTCTTGCCCAAACCCAATGGGAGACGAGCGAGATCACCAAAGCCGGGAACACCGACAAGGCCCTTCTGGGTCCGATCCTGCGGAAGCTCAACACCGACCTGACTGCACTCACCCAGCAGCCCAGCTGGCAGGTGGTCACGTGAGCCGATTCGCCCGGCCGGCGCCCGGATCCAACACCCACACTCCGACGCACACTTCCCCACCGGACGCGAATCAATCACATCCCTGGTCGGGTGCGGCGCTGAGGACACAGACCGGCTCTGACCGGTGGCGCCAGGAGGCCCTGCTGCAGCTGCAGGCCAACGCCGGCAACCGGGCGACGAGCTCCTTGTTCCATCAGGGGACCTCCCGAGCGGGCTCGGCCGGGCAACCTGTGGTGCAGCGTGCCCTCACACCGGTCTTTCCCGTGCCGCCCGCCTGGTACGCACCGTTTCAGCAGCTCGCCGAGAAATGCAACGAACTCCTGGACCTCGCCCGAAAGGCATGGCTTGACAAGTCCACCAAGCGGCAGGCGGCGTTGGCGAAGCTGGGCCAGCTCGAGAGGGCAATCTATGACTGGTTCGGCCAGCAGCAAGGCGCGACAGTGGCCACGACGCCGGACGCGACGGGAATGCGCAACCTCCTGAACCAGATGCGGCAGGAGCGTGTCGCTCTGGTCACCATGGCGATCAAGGGCAATGGTGATCCGCCCCTGGCCCACTTCCGCCTGCTCGACAGTGACGAGCAGGCTCGGGTTCGTGCCATCTGGCGCAACCTCCTCTCCGCCAAGGGTATCGGCATCGAGGGCGGCAAGGCGTTTCGTGCGCAGGTCCTGGCCGACTTCGCCCGGCTCTTGGAGACGGCGACGGGCCGGATGGTCACCGAGGCGCTCGTCGGCGAGTCTCGCGTGCTGACCATCACGCCCACGACGCAAGCCAAAGGCAAGTTCGCCGCTGCTCCGGTGGACGCGGAGCGTGAAGGGATTGAGGCTGTCGATTCGCCGGATCCACGTGTGCTGAGTCGGTATGTTGCCCTGGACTTCACACCGGCCCTCTCGGTGCAGCAGCGCAAGCAGATACTCAACGATGTCCGGCTGCGGCGTCCGGCGGCTCTCGGCTTTTCGGTCACCACAAGCGAGGGCACCCGGTATTTCCGTTTCAATCAGGGGACCGCGTCGACCATGACGGTGCCGGAGGATGCTCAGGACGCGTCGTTGCACCCCTCCAGCCGGCTCCTCGGCGTCCACGGCGAAGAGATCATCGCTCCGGTCTTCGCCAACCTCGGTCACGAACTGGGCCACGTCCTACGGTCGCTGCATGGCATCGGGGGAAGCTCGTCCGGCGCCACCGCGCTGGTGCAGCACGCCTTTCCCGGGGCGGTGGACCCGGACATGCGTACCGAGGAGTTTTTCAACATCGACGCCGTCGAGAACCGGATCCGGGAAGAGGCCGGTCTGTCCCGGCGCGCCGGGCATACCAACCTGGTCGCTCGGGAACTGGTGCGCCTGCACGAATTTGTGGATCTTGCCTTCACGCGCGCTCAGGCGGCTTTGCAGCTGCGCCCGGGTCCGTTCCGTGAGCCCTTGCAGGGCATTGTCCAGGAGTGCGACGAGATGCGCATCTCGCTGTTCGAGTTCGGCAAGCACGGCGGAGATCCGGCCGATCTGCAGGCGCGAGCCACCGCGCTGGCACAGCGCTCCACCAAGCTGGATGAGGCCGTCCGTGCCCAGAACGCCCTTGTCGCGCCTCGGCCGGGCGCCCGCGTCCGGCCCCCCGACACCGCCTACCTTCTCCTCGGTCTGGCACCGGGTGCCGCTCACGCCGAGGCACTGGCTGCCTACAAACGGCTCGCGCGACGCTGGCATCCAGACCGCAACCTGGACAATACCGCCGAGGCCGCGGAGCGTTTCAAGGCCATCCGCGCCGCCTACGACCAGATCAACGACTGGAATTCCGGCGGGGCCGCCCACGAGCCGAGGATTCTCACACTCCAGCGGAGCTTCGTCCACGCCCCGGTCACCGTGCAGCGGTTCGGCGTCGACGACCGCCAATGGGGTGAGGTCATCTCAGTCCGGCACCTCGGTGCTACCGCCTACGCGCTCTCGACGCTGAAGAACGAGAGCGTCGTCATCAAGCGAGCGGGGACGGGAGCCATCCGGTATAACCTCAGCGAGGAGGGTCCGGTCCAGGAAGTTCTGGCTGCCAAGCTGGGCGAGATGGAAGGCCTCGGCGTGACGACGGCCAGGACCGTGATGATCGAGACCGGTGGTGCCGAGGGGAAAGAGGTCCTCATGCGGCTCCAGGCGCTGGGACCCGTAGGGTCGGCGCTGGCTGGTGACCTTGCCGACGCGCAAGCCTTTCTGGTGATGCAGCATGCGCCGGGGCTGCGCGCGGATAAGGCGGGGCACATCATCGCCGCCAGCAGCCGCGATGACCGGATCCAGCTATTTTACAGGTTGGGGCGGCTATGGGCGTTCGACGTATTGATCAACAATACCGACCGCTTCTCCGCAGGAAACTGGGGCAACGTCATCCTGGGGCCCCGGGGCAGCGTGGTCGGCATCGACCAGATGATCGGGCTGGTTGCCTCCAACGCGGGAGCCGGGTTCGCCGGTGACGAGGCAATGTCGAAGCTCAGGACCGCACTCGACCCTGGCCGGCGCCGCAAATGGGCGCAGGAGACCTTCCAGAGCCTGAGCCGACACCTTGGACCCGACTTCGCCGCCCTGGAAGGGGTTTTCGTTCTGCAGTTCGAGCGCGGTGCCCTGGAAGGCATCGACGCCGTAGCGGCCCTGAAACCTCACCAGCTTGCCCAGAAGCAGGCCGAATTGCCCGAGTTCGCTCAAGAGGTGGCCGGTCAGATCGGCCTCGCCGGTGCAGCCGTCATTAAGGAGACCCTTTCCGGCTCCCGCGAGGAGATCGGGCGGCAACTGACCGACCTCTACCGGTACATCGGCGATCGGGAACGTCTCGCTGGTGCAATCGACGCCGAGCTCGCCGAGCCCCGCCGGCAGCGCGACGCCTTCCTGGACACACTGGGTACCCAGGCCGAAGAGCTGGCCGGCGAGTGGGCAAAAGTCGACACCTGGTGGACGGGCAAAGACGCCCACTGGGACAAGCGGATAGCAGGGTTGACGACGCTATGGGACTCCGCTTACAAGGAGTTCGTCAAGGCCAGCCGGGTGAAGGGTGTCGGAGCCCTGCAAGCCCAGCTTCAGGAGTGGGCGGCAGGGATCACGTATGTTTGGGAGGCCGCGAACGGCCTGAGGGAACGTGCCCACCGCACCATCAAGCCTTTGATCGACAGGCTGGGCGAGGTAATACAGCAGGAGCGTGGTCGCGTGCCGATCCTGGAGCGCGTGTAGGTCCTGCGTTCCGCAGCCATGAGGGCTCGTTTGAGCTACACCCTTCGCGTCGAACCCCCTCCGCACGTCTGGACCACCTCGGGGAGCTGGTACCGGATTCCCAGGCGCCGGGGCCTCCCGGGGCTAGTGGTCTCCCACGCCGGATTCACTTCGGCCGTCCAGCGCGCATTGGTGTACCAGCAGGATGCCGAGCTGGCCGACCTCGAACGGCTCTATCCCGGTGACTGAAAACGGTCAGGACCGGCAGGGCAAGAGGATGCAACACACCGGGAATGGGAACGCGACACGCGGCGGCTAGGAGGGGCTCCGGATGAGCTGCCAGTCTTCGGTGTGGCGGTACCAGGTCCAGCGATCAGTGATGCGGCCGGCGACCCCGTCACACCACACATCGGTCGGCGCGCACCCCAGTTGCATGGCGCGCCCGGTGGCCGAACGCGCCCGGCGCGTGATCAGCCCACGGCGCACCACCCGTACCTCGAGCCCGAACTCGCGGTCTGGCGTGACCTCCAACCGGGAGGCGCAGCCGCGCAGCACCACCTCGTCGTCGCAGTAGGCCACCCCGTCCAGTGGCGCAACGACACCGCGCCCGACCAGCACGCCACCGGCGTCATCCCGCACCAGGGGCACCGGATCGGGATCGCCGTGCAGCGCAAGCGAGGCCGCCGCTGCGGGGACTGTCGGCAGGTCCCAGAGCCGGGCCACTGCCGAGGACACCTCAACCGGCACGTAACCCACCGCTACCGTGGGCAGGATCTCGGTACGCAACAGCCGCAGCACCACCGCGGCCAGGTCGGCGTCCGTGCCGCAGACCACCACACGCCGACCGGTCAGTGCGGCCAGGAGCGGGTCGAGTTCCTCGCGCCCAGGACGGGCCGGCACCGCCGTCGCTGTCCCGGTACCGGGCCATCGGGCAGACCCGCAGGTCAACACCAGCGCCTCGACCACATCCGCCGCCTCGTGAAGGTTTACGCTCGCCTCGGCGTGCCCCGAACCGACCCCATTTGGAGTACCACATGCCGGCGATCGTGCTGATCGGTGCCCAGTGGGGCGACGAGGGCAAAGGTAAGGCCACCGATCTGCTCGGCGAGCGGGTCCAGTGGGTGGTGCGCTACCAGGGAGGCAACAACGCGGGCCACACCGTGGTGCTGCCCGACGGGCAGGACTTCGCGCTGCATCTCATCCCCTCGGGCATCCTCACTCCGGGCGTGACCAACGTCATCGGCAACGGCGTGGTGGTGGACCCCGGCGTCCTGCTCGACGAGCTGGCTGGACTGGAGTCCAGGAACGTCGACACCACCCGGCTGCTGATCTCCGCTGACGCACATCTGATCATGCCCTACCACGTGGCGATCGACCGGGTCACCGAGCGCTACCTCGGCAAGGCCAAGATCGGCACCACTGGGCGTGGCATCGGGCCCGCCTACCAGGACAAGGTGGCCCGGGTCGGGGTCCGGGCCCAGGACCTGCTGGATGAGAAGATCCTGCGGCAGAAGGTCGAGGCCGCGCTGGAGTTCAAGAACCAGGTCCTGGTCAAGGTCTACAACCGGCGCGCACTGGACGCCGACCAGGTGGTGGACACCGTGCTCGAACAGGGCGGGCACTTCGCGCACCGGATCGCCGACACCCGGCTGCTGCTCGACGAGGCGCTGCGGCGCGGTGAGACGGTGCTGCTGGAGGGCAGCCAGGGCACCCTGCTCGACGTCGATCACGGCACCTACCCCTTCGTCACCTCGTCCAGCCCGACCGCGGGTGGTGCCTGCGCCGGCTCGGGTATCGGCCCCACGAAGATCACCGCCGTGGTGGGCATCCTCAAGGCCTACACCACGAGGGTCGGCTCGGGTCCGTTCCCCACTGAGTTGCACGACGCCATGGGCGAGCGGTTGCGCAAGGCCGGGGGAGAGGTCGGGGTCACCACCGGGCGAGCCCGGCGGGTCGGCTGGTTCGACGCAGTGATCGGGCGTTACGCGGTGCGGGTGAACGGGATCACGGACTTGTTCCTGACCAAGCTCGACGTGCTCTCCGGTCTGGACACCGTGCCGATCTGCGTGGCCTACGAAGTCAACGGCCGGCGCACCGGGGAGATGCCGATGACCCAAACCGATGTGCACCACGCCGTCCCAGTGTACGAGGAGCTGCCGGGCTGGTGGGAGGACCTTTCCCAGTGCCGCGCGCTCGCCGAGCTGCCGCCCAATGCACGTGCCTATGTGACACGACTCGAAGAACTCTGCGGAGCCCAGATCTCCGCCATCGGAGTCGGCCCCGGCCGGGACCAGACGATCACCCTTCGCCTGCCCTGACGGGCGGGAGCCGTCATCGCAGACCGAACCGACCCATCTCGGAGGCCGTCGACGCGCAGTGGCCGTTTCATCGGGTTTCAGTGCCAGGTTGGCTGTTAGGAGGGGCGCTCGGGGACGAGCCTGGTCCATTGTGCGGGACGGTCCGTCCCGATGATGGCGGCGGTAACCCGGCTGCTGTCGAGGTCCCATCGCCGGACAATCGTGGCATGGGCATCGGCTTGGCGTTGCGCATGCGCTCGGGCGTCCAGTACTCGGTATTCGGGTGAGATTGCTGGGCCGGGCTCGCTGTTGTGCCGGTGTCTGGGGGGAAAGCGGCGGGGGTCGAAGCGAATGCAGACCGGACCACCGCGATCCCGGCGGCTGCGACGGCAATGGTGATCACCGTGAGTTTGCTTGCGCTGGAGAGTCTCACCGTCGTGTACTCCTATGTCGGTCTATGGCTCAGTCTAGGTTTCTGGTCCGGCGTGGCCTTTGACTCGGTCGTCTGTGACCCTGCCCAACTCGTCCTCCTCGCCAATGAAAACGGGTCTCATTACCCCCCGCACGCCCTGAGCGCAGTTCTCGGGTAGCTCCGACGAATAGCTGTCCCTTGTGGGCTTTACCGCTGTCCTGCCCTCGACTGCCGGACCGGTGCCGTTCACCTTCGGGCACCAGTCTCCCCAGATCTGGGGTTACTCGTGTCCTCGGAGAAACGGAGATCCCGATCATGGTAAGAACGGCGAGCATTGCGCGAGGAATGCTGGCGATACTGGCGGTCGTCGCGTCCCTTGTCTTCGCGATCGCGCTGCCGGCCGCGGCCAGTGCGGCACCCACCGCCGCCGGCGCGGCAACAATCGCTGTCATCCCCTGCCCGCTGGCGGACATCCCGCAGGACCCCGGCCCCGTGCCGACCTGCCCGCCCTGCCCGCCGCCGTGCCCGCCCTCGCCCACCACGCAGCCCTCCGACGCCATCGTCTGTCCCTTGGCCCCGGCGGCCGTCACCGACGCCTACCCGATCTGCCCGCCGCCGTGCCCCCCGCCGTGCCCACCGCTGCCGTCCGACCCCATCGTCTGCCCGCAGCCGGCCACATCGGGTGGTAGCCCGATCATCCGGCCGTGCACCGTCTCCTCGTTCCAGAACCTCGGCACCGGCTTCTGCCTGGACACCGACGGCAGTGCCGTCCGGAAGGTCTTCACCGTGGCATGCAGTCCGCGTTCGCGGTCACAGCAGTGGGTGTTCGCAGGGTCGAATACCACCACAACCATTCACGACCTGGCGACCGGGCTCTGCCTGACCAGCAACGCCACCGGGGACGTGTTCGATGTTTCATGCCTGGGCGCATCTCCCCTTCCCGAACCCCATCAATGGTTTGTCACCCAATCCGGCGGACCAGTGATTGACACCGTGACCGGGCGCTGCCTGGACAGTCCTCCCGTGCCGGGCCCCTCGCTGATACCCGTCGAGACCAGCCAGTGCAACGGCACGCCGCTGCACAACTGGGTCCACAAGTAAGCCTTTGCCGGCTAGCGGCCTGATCACCCCGGGCGGCTGAGCATGGCTTCCTCCAGATCCAGTTCGTGCAGCGTGCGGGAGAGCACTTCGTCGTCGATGCGTCCGGCATCGCGTAAGCCGACCAGTGTTTCGCGCTCGGCGCTGAGCATCTCCAGCCGCAACCGGCGGTAGATGACACTGGGAGCCTCGCCCAATTCGGTTTCTGGACGCCCGAGCCGTTCCCACACAGTGTGGCTGCGGTGCTCGGCGAGCTTGCGCAACCGGCGGGTCACCGAGTCCGGGGCACCGTCGGAGGCGCTCTCCAGCCGTTCCAGGGCGGCCTGGGTCGCGGCCTGGATCGCATCGGCTTCGGCCAGTGCGTCATCGAACGCCTCGCGGCCCTCCACGCCGAGGCGCCGGATCACCCAGGGCAGGGTCAGGCCCTGCAGCAGCAGGGTTGCGATGGTGAGGCAGAACGCCAGAAAGATGATCTCAGATCGGCCGGGGAACGGGGCTCCGGAATCGGTGACCCGGGGGATCGTCGAGGCCGCGGCCAGGGTGACCA
>JBOHFK010000098.1:0-21484 GCA_050699635.1 Pseudonocardiaceae bacterium
GGCCACCCCTGGACGCCCCCGCAATCCGCGCCGACCTGACCCAGCCTCCCACAGCGCACACCACCGGACGCCCAACCGGCCGACCGGCCATCACGCCTGCCATCCAAAACGGGCTGAATGTTTACCACCGAACGACCCCAACGATGACCCTCCCCCGTTCTGATTGCCCGGTGCGGTGGTGATGACGCGCGATCACCTGGCGCTCCCGCCCAGCTGAACTCAGGCAAGCTGAACTCAGACAAATGTCGACCGAAGGCTGGCGAGTTCTTCCGATGACAATTCCCACTCACCGGCTGTGGCATTGGCTCTTATCTGTTCGGGTTTCGTCGCCCCGGCGATGACCGAAGCAACCGCCGGCATGGCCGCCAAGCCGGCGAGGGCCACCTCCAGGAGCGAGTGCCCATGTTTCTCACCGAATCGCCCCAGTGCTTCGAGCTGGTCGAACACGTCGTCGGTCAGTTCCGACTCGCGCCCGGCCAGGCGCGTCCCTCGAGGTGATGCCTGCCCGCGAGAGTATTTGCCGGTGAGCAGCCCATTTGCCAGCGGGAAATAGGGCAACACACCAACACCGTGATTCACACACGACGGTATGACTTCCCGTTCGGCATCACGTTGCAGGAGGCTGTAATGATTTTGCGCTGAGACGAACCGGGCTTGATGCTGAGTTCTGGCGATCCAATCGGCATCGGCAATCTGCCATCCGGCGAGATTGGACGACCCGATGTAACGCACTTTGCCCTCCGTAACGAGATCATCGAGCGTCGTCAGGGTCTCTTCTAGCGGAGTGCGGTCATCAGGCGCGTGATACTGGTAAAGGTCGATGTAGTCGGTCCGCAAACGGCGGAGACTGGCCTCCACAGCTCGCTTTATGTACATTCGCGACCCGCGCGCGACTGTCCCGTCACCCATGTCCATACCGAACTTCGTCGCCAGCACGACGTGCTCGCGCCGACCAACCAGCACCTGACCCAGCAGCTCTTCTGATCCTCCCCGGTTCCCGTAGATATCAGCGGTGTCAACGAGCGTCACACCGCAGTCGATGGCAGCATCGACCACGCCGCGCGTCTCCTCCAGACCAATACGACCGCCGAAGTTGTTCCCTCCGAGCCCGATCACCGACACCGTGAGGCCAGACTCACCCAGCTGGCGATAACGCACGTCAGACCCCCTGGCAACGTTCCCCGACACGCAGACTACCCGTACCAGCGCCGGTTCAAGCCTCCGAAGGTGTCCGCGCCGTTCCCGCCTCCTCGGCCGCCACCAGGGCGTACCCGCCGCTGGGCCACTGGCAGCATCAGCCCGCACTCAGCCTGGCCAACCGCTCCGTCGCCCAGCGGGCGGCTCGGCGCATGATGCCGCAATTGCGGCATTAAACCATTGATTGTTCGGCAACTGCGGTCGTATGCTGGTGGCTGTGACCAGCGAGAACCCGGCACCGAAGCTTGCGATCACGGTTGATCCCGTGATTCACCGTCAGATTGTCGAGGCCGCGGGGGCTGAGGGCCTCAGCGTGTCGAGCTGGATGACCGCCGCCGCCAGCAGAGAACTCAAGATTCGCGACGGGTTGATGCACGAGTTTCACTGCGCGCACCAGGAGTGTGGCAGCCAGCCCACCGCCTCCGACAAGCGCTACCTGATGCGCCAGGTAGCCGAACACCTGAAGGACGCGCACAGCGTCGACAGGGCCACCGAGACCCTGATCAGCTACCTTGAAGCGACGTGCGTGACGAGCTGGAAACCCTAAGGGCTGCTCGAACGCGACCACGACACTGGAGCGCAGTGCGGCGGCCGACCGCCCGGGCGGGCATCATTGCCGGTATGCAGCTTCGTCTCGTAGCACCGATCGCGGCACTGGTCGCGGTACTGGTCATGGCGGCACCGGCGTGGGCGGGCACGGTGCAGATACAGGACGACGCCCACGTGTTGAATGCGACCGCAGTGCAGAATGACGCGGCCACGCTGCCCGTCGGCGTCTACATCTGGGCCACCACTCAGGACGCTGACAGCAAGTCGGCCTTCGACACCGACGTCAAGAACAAGGTCAACACCACCTTCCCGATCGTGATCGGGATCAATACCCAGTCCCATCACGAGTTGATCCAGGTCAGCTCGCAAGCTGGACTGTCGCAACGCGCCGCGCTGGCCGCGGAGTCCAGCGCGAATGGCGCGTTCCTCAGCACCATCCAGAGCAGCCACGACTACACCAAGGCGGTCACCGCCGCGCTGGACAACCTGCGCAATGGCTTCGCCGCCGCGCGTCGAGGCGGCGCACCGGTGCAGCGCGTTCCAGCCCAGCATGCCGGTTCCGGTGCGGGCGTGCTGCTGGTCATCGTGCTGCTAGTCGGTGTGATCGCGGCCGTGATGATCCTGGGTCGCCGGCGCCGTCGGTCCGGCTTCGGACCGGGGCGATCAGGTACGGGCCCGCCCCCGATGGGCTCGTACCCGGACTCTGGCCCTTCTTATGGTGGCCCTGGGTACCGCTCCGGGATGGGTGCGGGGACCGCCGGTGCCATTGGTGCGGTGGGTGGCGGGTTGCTGGGCTATGAGCTGGGCAAGATGCAGGGCGAGGATCAGCAGTTCCGGCGCGACGACATGATGTACGACCACGATCGCAGCGGGGGAGACCAGGGCAACTGGGTCGTCGGCCAGGACAGTGACTTCGGCGATGCCGGCGGTGGCGATCAGGGCTCGGGGGACTGGTAACCAGCCCTACTGTCGCCGAGTTCGACAACAGAGTTGCCGAGGGCGGGCGTTCCAGCCCCCTGTCGATCGGGTGGGATGATGACCGGCCGGTGGTTCCGTGGAATCCCGCTGTTGGGCGGCGTGCTGCCGATCGAGCGGGCGCGGGTGGCGCCGGATGTGGTGGCCGGGGTGACATTGGCCGCGCTGGCCGTGCCCGAGGTGCTGGGCTACGCCCGGATCGCCGGGATGCCGGTGGTCACCGGGCTGTACACGATGCTGGCGCCGATGGCGGTGTTCGCGCTGCTCGGCTCGTCCCGCCATCTTGTCGTCGGAGCCGACTCGGCCACGGCGGCGATCCTGGCCGCTGGGCTGGCCGGGATAGCGGTCCCCGGTTCACCCCGGTACGTGCACTTGGCCGGCACCGCAGCTCTGCTACTGGCCGGTCTGTTGCTGCTCGCCCGGGTGATCCGGCTGGGCTTTCTGGCGAACTTCCTGTCCCGAACGGTACTGGTGGGCTTCCTCACCGGGGTGGGGATCGAAGTGGCCGCTACCCAACTGGGAGACCTGTTCGGGGTGCCTTCGGAGGGCGGGACCACGCCGGCGAGAGTGCTTCACGTGCTGCGCGAGCTGCCGCTGGCCCAGCCGAGCACGGTGCTGGTGTCGCTCGCGGTGATCGTCATGGTGATCGGTGTCCGGCTGTTCACCCGCCAGGTTCCCAGCGCCTTGCTCGCGGTGGTCGGGGCGATCGTGGTCAGCCAGGTCGCCCACCTGGCCCAGCGCGGTCTGGCGGTGCTGGGTCCGGTTCCGGCCGGTCTGCCGCACTTCGCTGTGCCGAGCCTGTCTCCCCATGACTTCGGCACCCTGCTGCCGACGGCGGTGTCAATGTTCGTGGTGATCCTGGCCCAAAGTACTGCGACCTCCCGCGCCTACGCGGCACGATATGACGAGCAGGTGGACACTGACGCCGACCTGGTGGCGCTGAGCGGGGCGAACCTGGCCGCAGCGGTGACCGGCACGTTCGTGGTCAACGGCAGCCCGACCAAGACGCAGATGGTGGACAGCGCCGGGGGCCGCAGCCAGCTGTCGCAGCTCAGCGCCGGCCTGGTGGTGCTCGTTGTGCTGCTTGCCCTGACTGGCCAGCTGGATGCGTTGCCGCTGGCCGCGCTGGCCGCGGTGGTCTTCCTCATTGGTATCGAGCTGATCGATGTGGCCGGGATGCGGCGGATCTACACGCTGCGCCGTGGGGAGTTCGTGGTCGCGCTGCTCACCGCCGCTGCGGTGGTGTTCCTCGGGGTGGAGTCGGGCATCGTGGTGGCCCTCGCAGCGTCCATTGTGGACCACCTGCGCCACAGCTACGACCCACGCAGTAGCGTGCTGGCGAAGTCGCCCGCAGGGCACTGGCGCTCGCTCCCAGTGACCCCAGGCGCGCGGACCACCGACGGGCTGGTGGTCTACCGCTTCGGGTCCAGCCTGTACTTCGCCAACGCCTCCCGGCTCGCTGAGGACGTCACCGCGCTGGTCGGCTCCGGAGCGCCGGTGACCTGGTTCTGCCTGGACGGCGCCGCGATCGGCGATGTCGACTACTCTGCGGCCGCCGTGCTCACTCGGGTGCACGAACACCTTCGCAGCAGCGGGATCCGGGTGGTGCTGTCCAACATGATCGACCCGGTTCGCGCACAGCTGGACCGTTACGGGCTCAGCGCTGCGATCGGGCCAGAGGGATACTTCGACACCTCCGGTCAGGTGCTGGAGGACTACCAGTCGACTCGGAGGTGACGTTGTGGGGAATGTGTCCTGGAAGGCAGAACCCGACGAGCACGATTACCCGACCGCCGGCTCCTACCTGTCGTTGCTGGCGCCGGCGTCGCTGGTTGAGGAGCTGATCCAGCGGCTGCGCAACGAGCAGATCGAGCACTACAAGGCCAAGGACATCCTGCGAGCGGCCACCCTCCCGCTACTCTCGGTGGACAACCCGCACGTCGCGGCCGACTTGACCAAGGTCCAGAAAAACCGTGCACTGTCGCCGGTGCTGCTGGTACGTGGTGGCCTGCGCACCGGAGTGCCCCTGCACATCGCCGACGGATACCACCGGATCTGCGCCAGCTACCACTTGGACGAGAACACCGACATCCCCTGCCGGATCGTCGACTACCCCCCACGTGATCTGCGGGACGGCACCTGACAAGTCGCTTACCCGCTTGGGGGCACGATCGCGCGCCGCCACACTCCGGATAGCAGTACACGCCGAGGGTTGACAAATAGCCTTCTGTCGGTATCGCCGAAGGGGCGGCGTTGCTGCGCGCCAAGGTGCCGCTACCGGCAACTTGGTCGTGAAGTTGCCCGCAGTGGCAACTCTGCAACAAATCCACCGGTCTCCGCGCTAACTCACAACACGTCAGACATATCCAGTGCATTCACCCGATCGTGAATCAGCCGATATTGACAGGAACTAGCACGAGATGACAGTGCTTGACGCACCGGTCGGCCCGAGGGCACTCGTGATATATTCAACGGACGATGAAACAGGTGATCGAGATGACTGGGCGCACGGGCTGCGTGGTCGTCGGTGGCGGCCCGGCCGGGATGGTGGCAGGGCTGCTGCTGGCCAGGGCCGGGGTCGAGGTGACGGTGCTGGAGAAACACCCCGACTTCCTGCGGGACTTCCGCGGCGACACGGTGCACCCTTCGACGCTGACTCTGCTCGACGAGTTGGGGCTGGGCGAGAAGTTCGACGCTATGCCGCACAGCGAGGTCACCGCGGCTGGGTTCCCCACCGACGACGGCGGCATGATGAAGCTGGCCGACCTGACCCGGCTGAAGGTGCCGCACCCCTACATCGCGTTGGTGCCGCAGTGGGACCTCCTCGACCTGCTCGCCGACAGCGCCGGCGAAGAAAAGACGTTCACGCTGCGGATGGAGACCGAGATGACCGGCCTGATCCGCGAAGGCGGCCGGGTCGCCGGGATCTGCTACAAGACCGCCGAGGGCACCGAGGGCGAGCTGCGCGCGGACCTGGTCATCGCCGCCGACGGTCGTTGGTCGCTCGCCCGGCGCGACGCGGGCTTGGAGCCCAAGGAGTACGACTGCCCCTTCGACGTCTGGTGGTTCCACCTTTCGCGCCGCGACGACGAAGGCGAAGGCCTGCTCACCCCACGGATGCGCAACCGCCGCTTCGCCGTGCCGCTGCCACGCACCGGCTACTTCCAGGTCGCCTACCTCGCGCCCAAGGGCGCCGACCTCCGCAAGGAAGGCATCGCAGCGTTCCGCGCCAACGTGACCGAGGTCTGTCCCGAGTTCGCCGACCGGGTGTCCGAGCTGGAGACGATGGACGACGTCAAGTTCCTCGATGTGCGGCTGAACTTGCTGGGCCAGTGGCACATCGACGGCCTGCTCTGCATCGGCGACGCGGCGCACGCCATGTCGCCGGTCGGCGGGGTGGGCATCAACCTGGCCGTGCAGGACGCCGTCGCCGCCGCAACGCTGCTGGCGGCGCCGCTGCGCCGTGGTCGCCCGACCCTGGCCGACTTGGCGAAGATCCGGTCGCGCCGCCTGCTGCCCACGATGATGGTGCAGGGCCTGCAGCGGATACTGCACCGAGCCGTGATGCGCCCGGTGATGGCGGGCAAGCGCAACGGCCCGCCCGCGGCGATGATCACACTGTTCGCGCGGTTCCCGCGGCTGTCGTACTTCCCGGCCCGGCTACTCGGCCTGGGGTTGCGGCCCGAGCACGCCCCCGCCTTCGCGCGCCGCCCGATGCAGCGGGTCGAGTCCTAGCTTGCACATCGGCCGAGTAGTGGCCCAACACCTTGACAACATTAACCACCACCACCGGAGCCTTGCTCAGCAGTCCCTTCGATGAAGGCCGAGAAGATCACGGTCGAGAACCGCGGAGCCGGGCGGATCTGGTGATCAGACGTCGTAGTAGAGGGCGAACTCGAAGGGGTGGGGGCGCAGCCGCAGTGGGTCGATCTCGTTCTGCCGCTTGAGCGCGATCCAAGTTTCGATGAGGTCCGGGGTGAACACGCCGCCTTCGAGCAGGTAGTCGTGGTCGGCCTCCAGGCTGTCGATCACCGCGCCCAGGGTCGCCGGCACCTGCGCAACCTCCTTGGCCTGCTCGGGCGGCAGCTCGTAGAGGTCCTTGTCGATCGGCGCGGCCGGCTCGTGAGCGTTCTTGATCCCGTCCAGACCCGCCATCATCATCGCGGCAAAGGCCAGGTAGGGGTTCCCGGACGCATCCGGGCAGCGGAACTCGATGCGCTTGGCCTTCGGGTTGTCACCGGTGATCGGGATGCGGATGCAGGCAGACCGGTTGCGCTGCGAATACACCAGGTTCACCGGCGCCTCGTAGCCGGGCACCAGGCGATGGTAGGAGTTGACCGTCGGGTTGGTGAACGCCAGCAGCGACGGCGCGTGGTGCAGCAGACCGCCGATGTAGAACCGCCCCACATCTGAGAGCCCGGCGTAGCCGGATTCGTCATAGAACAGCGGCACCCCGTCCATGAACAGCGACTGATGGCAATGCATCCCGGAGCCGTTGTCCCCGAACAGCGGCTTAGGCATAAACGTCACGGTCTTGCCGGCCGCCCATGCGGTGTTCTTGATGACGTACTTGAACAGCTGCAGGTCATCGGCCGCGTGCAGCAGGGTGTTGTACTTGTAGTTGATCTCCGCTTGGCCGCCGGTCCCCACCTCGTGGTGGGCCTTCTCGACGGTGAACCCGCACCTGATGAGGTTCGTGGTCATCGTGTTGCGCAGGTCGGCGAAGTGGTCGGTCGGCGGCACCGGGAAATAGCCGCCCTTGTAGGGGACCTTGTAGCCCAGGTTGCGGCCGCCCTCTTCGGCACCGGTGTTCCACCAGCCGGCGACCGAGTCGACCTCGTGGAATGCGCTGTTGGGTGTGGTGTCGAAGCGCACCGAGTCAAAGCAGTAGAACTCGGCCTCGGGACCGAAGTAGCACGTGTCGGCGATGCCGGTCGAAGCCAGGAACTCCTCGGCCTTGCGCGCCACGTTGCGCGGGTCGCGGCTGTAGGCCTCCCGGGTGAACGGGTCGTGCACGAAGAAGTTGATGTTCAGTGTCTTCTGCACCCGGAACGGATCAATGCGCGCCGTCGCGGGATCAGGCAGTAGCTGCATGTCCGACTCGTGGATCGACTGGAACCCACGCACCGACGATCCGTCAAAGGCCAGGCCTTCCTCGACGATCTCGGCGTCGAAGAAGGCGGCAGGGACGGTGAAGTGCTGCATGACACCCGGCAGGTCGCAGAACCGGACGTCGACGAACTCGACGCCCTCGTCGGCGATGAAGCGCAGGACCTCATCGGAGTCGGAGAACATCGTCGTTCGCTCCTTCGTGCACCACGAGGTATGGATCGGAGTACCAGAACAGCTCGTTTTGGCGACCTTAAGTGGCCCATGTTGCCTCAATGTCACCCGAATGTGTAGTGAGGGTTACGGGGCTCGCCGAGGCTGGGACCTAGAGCGGCACGGTGGCCCCGACTTGACGACACATCAACCCAGAACCACGATTAAGTCACGGTCAGCGAGGTCGGGGAATGGACTATCGCTGTTGCGCGCGGGTGTCACTGACGGCAACCTCTCGCCCACAGTCTGCTGAACTGAAATTAGGAAACTTCGATGGCGCTCGGAGGGAAGCGCTTCTGGCCCTACAGAAGCGCCCCAAGTATGATTCATGGTGCAACGCATTGGATACCATCATCTTAACCACGACAAACATGCGGGCGGGCGAGGTTCGGGAGGGAATCCAGAACACTCAGCGGGCTCTCTGCCTTGTCCGACACTCGCGGAGATCATATCCCGTTCCTGGGCGCACAACGGCTCAGCCCCACTCATCAACCATTCCCCCAGAAGATCCCCGGAAAGGAGGTACCTTAGCAGATCGAAATCTGCTAGAATAAAAGCCTGTCGCTACGACCGTTTGAGCCAAGCAGACAAAGGAGATTCGGATGGCCGATACTGTTATCGAGAATCCCACCTACTTGGAGCATGTCCGGCACTTCTTCGTCGACGAGGATCTGGACCACATGATCCAGCGGGGTCACGACCTGAGCACGTATCAAGGGCTCAAGAATGACGCCGGAAACGTCGTCGAACTGACTGCCCCGCCAGAGGCGACCATGCCACCGCCAGAGACCGGCCGCGCCTGGAGCCAAGAACGCAATCAATCGTTTGTGAACTGGAAGAAGAACGGCTTCCTCGTCGGGGTGCCGACGCTCCAGGAACCACAACCCGACACTGCGGACCGTGTTCGGAAGGACGTCCGGGATCTCTCCAAGGAAGAGTTAACGACGCTGACGCGCGCTTTTCGTGGTCTGATGGATCGGCCACCAGGTAACCCTACGAGCTACTTCGACCTGGCCGGTATCCACGGACTTCCGGACACCGCTTACTGCAAGCACCATCAGAACCTCTACAACCCCTGGCATCGCGTCTATCTCAGGAAATTCGAGGATGCACTCCGGACGATCGAAGGCTGCGCGGGTGTTACGTTGCCGTATTGGGACATCACCTCACCACTGCCGAATTTCCTTTTTCAGCCACCTTTCGATTCGTATGATGTCCCGATTGACATCGGCTCTCCGTTCCTCTTTCCTGGACATCCCACCAGTCGTTTACCTGCCGCGACAATCGAAGCGAACATAGTTGCCTCGAATATCCCGAATACAATCGTAGCCGCGTTGCAGCAACCGATTTGGCACGACTTCAACCAGGTTCAGGGTGCCAACAGCATCGTAGCCGCGCACGACGACGGGCATCTCGCCATCGGCGGCACGATGCCAAAGCAGGAGATTGCGGCGTTCGACCCACTCTTCTGGTTCTTCCACGCAAACTGGGATCGGCTGTGGTGGGACTGGCAGCAGATCATGCAGGCAACGACCTTCTGGACCTTCCGCAGCACAGTCGTAAGCATTACCGAGACCGGTGCTGCGCTCGGCACTGCTGTTCGTTTCTTGAAGTCTGGCTCCGACGCATTAGAACCGTGGTCAGAGAAGGCCGCGGGCACGATCGACCTGTCAGCGACGAATGTTGCCTATGCCGCCCCTCATGGAGTTGGACAACGGTTGGGTACCCGGTGGTCGGCACGCCCTGGCTTCGGCAACTTCACCGCTGCCCGACGCATGCGGGTCCAGGAGGATCCTCTCGTGTCGGTCCGGCTGAAGGGGATCGACAGGCTGGCGATCCCCGGCAGCTTCCAGGCGATTCTGAAGGCCGATGGCGAGCCCATCGGTCGCCGGGGTTTCTTTCAGGCGACGGATCCGAATCGATGTGAGAACTGCCGCGAGAACGCAGTCGTCGATCTCGACTTCCTGGTTGACGCGGCCGCAATCAGGGGCCGGGATCTGACAGTTGACCTGGAAGTAGTGGGCACACCAGAGGGAATGAGCCCGCGGTTCCCGCTGTCGGCCTGTGGGGACCCGACGCTGAACGTCCGAATGCTGATCGGTGAGGCGCAGTAGTCGGCTTGCGGCATCTGCTGCCGACCGGGACCCGGGTGTGGCTGTCACTCACGTCTCGCATCAGACCACCCTGCCCGACATGCGCTCCGTCAACGCAACAGTGCCCATCGTCGCGGTAGGCGCTATCGCGGACACGGTATGGCAGTTGCAGCGCGACTTTGGAATCGCGCATCGCGACATTAAGCCAGGCGTAACGGGTCAGGTCTTGCTCAGCGTGTTGAGTTGATCTCGGCCAGCATTCGTTGATTATGGTGCGGTGCCTGCTGATCCGCGTCCTATGAGGAGCTTGCCGCGGAGAATGCGGAGCTTCGGGCGATGGTCGAGGTGCTTCGGGCTGAGGTCGTCGATAAACTCAGGCAGAAGGTATCCGGATGCCTGCGCACCCTCACCGGCCCTGGATACCTGCTCCGGCCTGATCACACACCAACAGACGCCACCTGACCAGTTACTCGTAAGACAGAATGTCACTGATCAACCCCGGGGAGCCTGATGTGCGGACAGAAAGGCCCACATCAGGGTGGCGGCGTCGGCGCGCGTGCCAACGGCGGTGTTGAATGGTATCGCTGCCTGGGTGGCCCGTGGCCAGTAGTGGTTCACCCCGTTGTACAACACGGATTCCACGGCCGATCCATTCCGGCACTCTGCCCACAGGGTTAGTTGTGCCGGTCTAATGGTCGCGCTGGTCGACGTTGCCCCGCAGCCGTCGCGGACACGCCAGCGCGCGGCCACCGACTCGATCACCTGGGTTGTGGTCCGGGCCGGGTTGGTGGTGGTTAGTTCTGGGTCGGCGGTTCCGGCGCCGACCCAGATCGGCACCGCGATGCTGGTGTCCCCACAGGTCTCCGTCGGCACACCAGCGTAGATGGCGAAGGCGGCGAACAGCGAGGGATGGGCGCAGACCTCGGTGAAGGCCATGCGCGCACCGTTGCTGTAACCGACCAGATAAACTCGCGCGCCGTCGATCGAGAAATGACTCGCCATGTCACCGATCACGGCGGCGAGGAACGCGGAGTCGTCGATATGAGCCGCCCCGGCCTCACCGCAGCACTCGCCGCCGGAGTTCCAGGACTGTCCGTAGCCGATCGGGTAGACCAGCACGGCCTTTCCCTGTTGCGCCAGCGGCACGAAGTCTGTCCTGACCTCCTCCTGTTGCACGGTAACCGCCCTGCCGTGCAAGATCGCCAGCAACGGCAAAGCCGTGTGTTGGCGGGCAGGGGCCACCACCAGGTACGAGCGCTGTGTCCCGCCGACGGCCAGGAAACGCACCGAACTCGTCGTGCTCGTGGTCACCGCGTCCGGGGCCGTCGTCGTCGGGGTCCTCGACGCCGTCGTCGGGCTCGAGAACAACGCCCCGCATGAGGTCAGCGCCACCAGCGTGAGGCACAGTAACCCTCGCCACCCTCGCTGAGGTGCTCGAATGGCCCCGATCGCGGGAAGTCGGCGGTGCACCGTCACGACGGCCAGTCTGTCAGTGCATCGGCTCGTACCTGCTGGTCACGCTCTGACGTTGGGTTGAGTGGTTGAGAGCAGGTGCTCGAGCGCACGTACCCAAGTTTCGACGAGGGTGTTGTCGTCAACCTTGCTGCGCGCGGTGCCCAGGAGGTTGGGGAGTAGTCGCGCGGAGATCAGGGCGCCGAGCCCGATCGTCGCGATGGCATCAGCTTGCTGGGTGGAGACCACCGAACCGGATCGGTCGATGATCCACTCTGCGAACTCGCGGTAGGTCAGGTCAACGACCTGGGCGACGGCGTCGGTGAGGATGCGCGGTCCGTGCCGGGCCTCGCTGGCGAGCAGCCGCAGCAGTGGGGCTTCCTGGTCGAGCTCGGCAAGGACGTATCGCGCGGCGATGATGAGGTCGGTGTGCAGATCTCCGAGGTCGGCGAACAGCCGGCGGATGTCGCGCAGGGCGGTGAGCCGGCTCAGCTGCCGTTGCACTCCGGCGGTCAGGAGTGCTTCCTTGGACGGGAAGTGGTGGTAGATGCCGCCGGCGCCGGGGCTGAGCCCCGCGGCTTGCTCGATCCGGGTGATGCTGGTGCCGCGGTAGCCGTGCTCGCTGAACAGCTCCATCGCCGCGTCGATGATGCGATCCCGGGTCGTCACGGTTGACAGATCGCCCATGGCACCAAAGTATGTACTTAGGCATGTCAAGCGTCAACTGAGAGAGTAGCGATGGCAGTGTTCAACGAGCATGGTCGAAGTCGGCTGGCCCGCACGATGCCCCTGGCCGGGCTGGCCGGCCGGACCGCCGGTGAGGCGGTGGTCGCCGCCCTGCGCAAGCGCTTGACCGGCCAGGACAGCGCCGAGTTCCACGAGCGGACCAGTGAGCGTTACGCGGCCGTGCTCGGCCACTCGAAGGGTGTGCTGATGAAGGCCGGGCAGGTGCTGTCCTTCGTCGCGCTCGGGGCGCTGGTGCCCCCGGAGCGCCAGCGCGTCTACCAGGCGGCGATGGCCCGGCTGCAGGCCGACGCGCCGCCGATGGCTCCCGAACTGGCCGCGGCAGTGGTGGAGGCCGAGTTGGGCGCACCACCGGAGGAGGTTTTCGCGGAGTTCGACCCGCATGCGTTCGCGGCCGCGTCGATCGGGCAGGTCCACGCGGCCCGGCTGGACGACGGGCGGCCCGTGGCGGTCAAGGTGCAGTATCCCGGGGTCGATCAGGCCATCCGGGCGGATCTGGACAACACCGAGCTGCTCGCCACCTTCCTGCAGCTGGTCGGGGCAATCGTGCCCGGCTCCAACCGGCTCGATGTGCGCGCGGTCGCCCAGGAAGTGGCCGCCCGGATCGGTGAGGAGATCGACTACCGCATCGAGGCCGGCCACCAGACCGCCTTCGCCGACGCGTACCGGGATCATCCGTTCATCCGCATCCCCGAGGTGGTAGCGGGGCTGTCGACCCGCCGGGTGCTCGTTATGGACCTCGTGGACGGTATGCGCTGGTCGGAGGCGGTTCAGGCGGATCAGCAGTTGCGGGACAAGTGGGGCGAGGTGATCTACCGGTTCGCGCTGGGCAGCCTGCGACTGGTGCGGATGTTCCACGCCGACCCCCATCCGGGCAATTACTTGTTCCACGACGACGGTGCGGTGACGTTCCTGGATTTCGGGTGCGTCAACCGCTTTTCCGAAGAACAGATCGCGCTGATGCAACGGATCGTCGCCGCCGCGATCGCCGATGACGCCACAGAGTTGTGGGACACCTTCGTCGAGATCGGCTTCCTGACTGCCTCCGACGCGCCCACCCCGGCGGAACTGCTCGAGTGGTACCGCGACAAGCTGCAACCACTGGTGGCCGAACAGCCGTTCACCTACACCCCGGCGTTCGCCGCGTCGGTGGTGCAGGGCTACTTCGACCGCCGGGGCGCGGCCGGGTCGGTGACCCGCCGCGTCGAGCTGCCCCGCGAGTACGTGTTCCTCACCCGGATCGACCTCGGACTCACCGCCCTGCTGGCCGAACTGCACGCCACCGGTCCGTGGGCGGCGATCCGCAGCGAATGGGACTGCAACGGACCCCCCGCCACCGAGATCGGCAAGCTCGACGCCGAACATTGGGCGCGGCAAGGACTGCGACCCTAAGGACCGCGACCATGAGGACCGCGACCGTGAATATTCCCACCGGTGACCCGTACCCGGCCTACCGCGCACTGCGGGAACAGCACCCGGTGTGCTGGGACGGTGACCTGGACGCGTTCCTGGTCAGCTCCTACGCCGAGGCGAGCACCGTGCTGCGCGGTCCGGGGTGGAGCAGCGACCCGAACCGCAACCCCGCGCTGGCCGCCCGGTTCGATCGCGCCGAAGTCGGAACCCAAGCGCTGGGCACAACGCTGCTGACGATGGACCCACCCGAGCACACCCGGCTGCGGCGGCTGCTCGCCCCGGCTTTCACCCCCCGGTCCATCGACGCACTGCACCCCCGGATCACCGCAGTGGTCAAGTCCGCCCTCGCGGAGTTCGACACGGCGGGGGAGGTCGACGTCATCGCCGACATCGGCTATCCGATCCCGCTCGCCGTGATGTGCGAGCTGCTCGACGTCGACATCGAGGGCGCGCAGCTGCTGCGTACCGAGACCCCCAAGCTGGTGGGAATACTCGAGTTCGACCCCGGAGAGGAGGCGGTCCTCGCGGCCGAGGAGGCCACCGCCAGCCTCGCGCTGCACCTGCTGCCCATCCTCGGCGACCGCCGTCACCGGCCTGGCCAGGATTTCGTCAGTCAGCTGCTGCGCCTCGGAGACGACGGCGGCGACGCCCTGTCACCCGACTACGCACTGGGCCTCGACGAAGTGCTCGCCACCTGCATCCTGCTGCTAACCGCCGGGCACGAAACCACCGCCAGCCTGATCGGCAACGGCGTCCTGACCCTGATGCAACACCCCAACCAGCTTCACCTGCTCCAGCGTGATCCCGCGCTGATCACCCCGGCGATCGAGGAGATGCTCCGGTTCGAGTGCCCCGCCAAGATCGTCGGCCGGACCAGCCTCATCGACCGGGAACTAGGCGGGCAGACCATCCGCGCCGGCCAGCGCGTGCTCGTGCTGCTCGGCGCCGTGAACCGGGATCCGGCGCAGTTCCGCGATCCCGAGTGCTTCGACATCACCCGAACTCCTACTCCGCACCTCGCTTTCGGTGCGGGACCGCACTTCTGCCTCGGTGCTGCGCTGTCTCGCGCAGAGGCCCAGGAGGCCCTGCGCCAACTGCTGCCGCTCCTGACGGAGTGGCGACTCGCGCCTGGAGCACCCGCCTGGCGGGTTTCCGACACTTTCCGGGCACTCGACAAGCTCCACCTCGTCAACCCCGGGGCTCCCAACCCGCCGCACGACTGCGCGGCCAGCTCACCCACCGAACACGCCCATAACGTGGCGCGGTAATAACGCGTCGCGTTACACTGGCTCGTGCTGCGTTCCTTCGCCGACAAGGACACCGAACGAGTCTGGCGACGGGAGCGCTCACGTCGGCTCGATCAGCACACCCAACGCGCTGCGCTGCGCAAGCTGTTGATCCTCGACGCGGCGGACGCCCTCGACGACGCGAGGATCCCGCCGGGCAACCGACTGGAGAAGCTACGGGGAGACCGATCCGGGCAGTACAGCGTCAGGGTGAACCAGCAGTGGCGCATCTGCTTTCGCTGGACAGTGGCGGGACCGGAAGACGTCGAGATCACCGACTACCATTGAAGGAGGAACCTCATGAGCACCGCGGCGTCGATGGCCCCTATCCATCCTGGCGAGATTCTCGCCGAGGAGTACCTCGCTCCGCTGGGCATCACCCAACACGGACTAGCCGTCGCCATTCGTGTACCGCCGCGCCGGATCAACGAGATCGTGCACGGCAAACGGCGGATCAGCGCCGACACGGCGCTGCGCCTGGCACGGTACTTCGCAACCTCCGAGCGCTTCTGGATGAACCTCCAAGGCCGCTACGACCTCGAAGTCGAACGCGACCGCCTCGCATCCGTCCTCGACCAGATCCGGCCACGCGCCAGCGCATGAGTGCCACGAGGGCATAAGTCAGGTATTCCGCCTGCAACCCGGCGGCGACTTCGCAGACGGCGTCGAGATCCGGTGCGACACCGCAGAGGCGGAACAGCTGCGCCTCCCGGCGGTGCACGACGCCGTAGTTGGCCAGCATGACGGTGATCTCCAGGAAGTCCGGCCAGAACACTGCCGGCGGCACGCCGACCGAACGCCAGTCGGTGCCGGCATAGGCCTCCAGAGCCTCGCCGATCACGTCACCGAGGGCGCCGTAAGAGTCGTCACAGCACTCCATTAAGTCCAGGCCGATCGTCAGCATCGCGCGACGCACCGTCAGCGTCGCCGGGCCGTCGCCGGTCTCCAGTAATCGGGCGGCCTCGGCCAGGTCATAGGCCAGACCATGGGTCGCCCAGCCATCGGCAGCCGCCCTCGATCGGCAGTGCCCGTCGAGGCCCAGGAGCGCGACCAGCCGGTCGTGCGGCTCCTGCGGGGAGTTCGGGAAAGGCGGCCACCAGCCGTAGCGGGCACGAGTCTCCAACCGGACCGACGGTGGGTTGCGCATCGCGGGTGTCATGTCCCGCCCAGACACCTCCTGTTTGAACACCCTGGTGCGGGCGCGGGTGATCACCCCCTTTCGCTGATCGCCTCACACAGCAGGGCAAACCACAGATCCCAGTGCGACCACTCGACGCCGGCGTCCGCGCGCCACAGTTCGGGCCCGTACATCAGAGTTCGCCCGGTTGCCGTCACCGCGGCGAGCTGATCACGGCGAGTCCGCGGTTGACTGCCTCGATGTCGAACGCGGCCGGATCGAACTGCGAGGCGTGGTCAAGACCCAGCCACGTCACCATGTCGTCGTGCTCGGCGTCGCTCGGGTCGGCCAGGACCTCGCGAAGATGCTGGTAGCCGGGCGCGCCGCCACAGTCCTCCGGCGGGCAGGCGCCCCCACCACCGATGCACCGGGGATAGCACTCGCCCGACTCGGCCACGCCGACCGCCTCGATGACGATCTCGTGCTCCCAGGCGTCGCCGAAGTCGTAGGTGTAGCCGATGAGGCCATCCTCGACGCCCAGGTCGCCGAACTGCACGCAGCGCTCGTCGATGAACTCGAGTTCCATGTCGGGGAGCCCATAGGTGCGGCTGCCGACAGTGAAGCTGTGCAGGTGGTGGTCCTGCCATCCCATCGCCGTCTGGATCACGGTGTGCAGCCGGCTCAGCGGCATCGCGGCCGGGATCAGCAGCCGCCGCCACACCCATGGCTGCGCGACCTCGGCCAGCGTGACGGTGATCCGGTGGACGGGATCACCGGGTTCGGGCTCCCCCCGCATCCGGCGAGTCCCGAACCGGCCGATCGCGGTCAGCTCGGCGGAGTCCTCGGTCAGCGTCACGGCATCCAGCCTGGCCAGCGCCGCGAGCGTGCGCCGGACGTCGCGGTCGTTCATCCGGCGGGCCGTGGACAGCTGCTCCTCGGTGGCGTCATCGAGCCGGTAGCGTGCCGTCACCGCGTCCCACGCCAGATCGCACAACTCGTCCAGGCCGACTATGCCGCCCCGGCCATGTAGTGCGTTGAGCACCGCGCCGGTACCGGCGGCGAACTCCCGGCGCAGGAACGACTCGAACCACCCCGCGGGCAGGAACGCGGTGCCCAGCTTCCCCCTGAATGACTCGAACAATGCCATCCACAGTTGCGCTGGACGGTCGAGTAGCGCGGCGGCCTTCTTCACCGGTACCAACCGCCCCCGGACGACCCGCACCAGCCCGGCCGCCTTGGCCCACTCCACGATCAGGCCCAGACCCAGCAACTCCACACTCGACTTGGTCTTGAACATCCGCTCGCCGATCACGGGATCGATCTCGTCCCCGGTACCCAACCGGTCGACGAGAACCCGGGCATCAGCCAGGGTGATCGCTGCCTTCTGGGTGAGCTTGCGTCCGTCCCCGACCCACCTGACGAAGTCGACGACCTGACCGACCATGGCGGCCTCCCCAGCGGCAGCGGTCACGTCGGCGGGTGCCCAACTCGTCATCCTCGTCTCCTTACCGACAGCGCCATCGGACCATGCGATCGCGTGACGGACCGTACCCGCCGTGGCCGGCACCCTTCCGGCGCACCGGGCCTCCGCCACCCGCGCACCTCGTCAACCTCGCGGGCCGATCCGCATGATCCGTGCGAGTGAGGGGACTCCGGCCTTGCTGAGGGCGAAGAGCATGTAGTGACCTGGAGGGCAGCTCTGCGGCCGTTCGGGCGCAGTAATGGTCACGTGACCGCCATCGCCGCGAAACGTGAGGATGTTGATGCGCTGGTTCTGGTCGGCGGTGTGAGTCAGCGAGGGGAGCCGTATCCAGGTGACCTTTCCGACGTCGGGTCCGGAGGTCTCGAGCGAGAATGTCTCGCCATAAGCGACTTCTTCC
The DNA here is from genome assembly GCA_050699635.1 of Pseudonocardiaceae bacterium. Lineage (GTDB taxonomy): Bacteria > Actinomycetota > Actinomycetes > Mycobacteriales > Pseudonocardiaceae. The sequence continues at coordinate 18,029 of JBOHFK010000098.1, forward strand.
GGGGCTGACGCGATCTGTGGGCGTGCGCCGTGGAACAAATAGGGTGGATGGAAAATCTGCGCGTTGCGATGGCTGCGTTGCGGGTCGTTCGGCTCACCGCCAACGGTGAACTCGCCGCCGCCCGCGCTGAGCACCGTCGCGTCCGGAAGCAGCACGGCCGTCGCGTGGTAGCAGCGATCGACATCTTCGGCAGCGAGATTATTCCATTCTTTCGTCGCCGGATTCCATCGTTCGGCGACATGGACAGGTTTTCCTGGTGTTAGATCGTTGAAGCCAGGACCTCTGCTTCCTCCTGTTACGAGGATACTCCCGTCTGCGAGAATCGTCGCGTTATGCTGGCGGCGCGGGAAGTGCATCGGTGCGATCTCGCGCCACGTCGGGCGACCATCACAGAGATCGATGACCTCAACTGCGGCGGTGGGGACAACGGTGGTCGCGTCGTTTCCGCCACCGATGTTAATGACCTTTCCGGCGTCGTACATCACCGAAGGACCGTACTGTGGCTCCCCGTTGTGTCGTACTCTCCACGGCCAAGGCAATGCGGTCCAGGCGCCCTGGCCATCGGCGTTGTACGTGGACGTGATGGCATGCGATCCGGATGCGAACACCTGCCCGTTCGGAGCGATGTGCACGGTGGGATACAGCGGGAGATCTGCGAAGCGGGCGGCCGGAGTCCACCGGTTCCCATCCCAGATTTGCGGTACATCGTTGATGGTGACCCTACCGTTGTCCTTGTAACTGCCCGATGACACCAGCGCGGTCCCGTCCGGAAGCGTGGTGACGGTCGGATACCAGCGGCGCTCGTTCATCACGGGAAGAGCTGTCCAGCTGTTGGTGCGGTAGTCGTAGCGGCACGCCTGGTCGAGACCGTCGCCATCGGTGACGTGTCCTCCCACCACCAGCAGCCGGCCATCAGGTAGAAAGGCATGTCCTGCGCAGAACAAGTTGATCCCTGTGCCGTCCGCGCGTTTGGGCTGGGGCGTCGGGGTCGATTCCCCGGTGCTGGGATCCCAGATGTAAGGCGTGCACTCCTGCTCATGCATCGAGCCGGCACGATGATCACGCCGTCCCCAGAACAGCACCTTTCCGTTCGGCAACACGTGTGTATGGATAGCGACGTTCGGTAACTCGAAGATCGGATCCCACCGTCCCAGCTGCGCCCATGCGGAATTCTCGGCAGGGCGCCCTCCGGCCATGATCGTGTTTCTTGCCGAAGCGCGGGCCGTGCCGCCGTAGAGAAACGCCAGGCCTGGAGTCATCAGCAGCATCAGGGCAGAGCGTCGACTCGTCGTGAATGCCATGACCTGCCTTCAACCAGCCCGATGGGGAGCATGCTGCCCGCACCGGTACAACGCCGTCCCGCCACTTCTGGTTACGCCCATGGGAGGTTTCCCTTGCGTCCCGCAAGCGCCGCGTAGTGCACCGGATCGGCTTATTCACCCTGATGTCGCCGAGTTCGGCACCAGGGCTGTTCGGCCAACCACCGGCAGCCCTGGTGTCGAACTCGGCGACAGGAGGGCTGTGCGCTGCATTTGAGGCTTGCGCCGGCCGCATGGACCTCAGGTCTACTCGGGCAATGCCGGTATGTTGACGGTCATCAGCATCGTCTGATATGGATTGGCGGTGGACAGGGTGAAGTAGATCTGCACTCCATTGCTCGACCGATGGGCGTATTGCGGGATCTGATAGGGACCGTACATCCCTCCCAAGTCGGCACTGCGATCAACACCGAAGCCTTCTTGGGTATGATCAGCGCCCGGGCGATGGATGAATTTCCCGAGCCCGTCGTTCACCGAGAAGACGAGGTCGCCCTGGGACCAGGGCCCGTAAGGTCGCCTCGCCCAGCGCATCACTATCCCACCCGCAGCTGATCTATCCGCCGGCCAGTCTGCGTTATAAAGGCACATCCAGGCACCCAGCAGTGGATTCCAGCGGACCGACAACTCACCGACACAACCCTCGCCAAAGAGTGGAACAGCGTCTTCCTCGTCGCGACTCCAGTACGGTTGGTCGAGCCCGCCGGCATAGAACAGGAAACCACCCGGTTGCTCGATTTTCGCTGCCGGCTTGACCGCAAGGTAAACATCGCTGGACCGATAGCGACCGCTGCCGAAGACGACGAGCTGTGGCCCGTATCCCGGAAGTCCATGCTCTTGCGCGTCCACGATCATTGTGGACACATTGATAAACTTGTAGCCGGACACCTCGTAAAGAAGCGTGAATTCGGAAGCATTGTTTCCTGACCGGGCAAGTATTGATCTGCCCATCTGGGCGTACTTTCCCACTTGCCGGTGATCGGTGCTGAAAAAGACGTACATGATACCGTTCCAGCTGACCCCGTCGAGGGGCACCTCGAAGGAGCTCTGGGTGATGCCGGGGACTATCGGCGGCTGGGCGAGAAACGTCAACTCAAGGCCATCGTCGGCATTCTTGTCCGTACAGAAAGCGATGGCGTCGAGATCATCGTTCGGAGTGCCGTGGCCTACTCGCCAGGTGTCACCGAACAAGAAGTAGAGGCGGTCCTGGTAGACAAAGGAGACACCGAGATCCGTGCCGATGATTTTGAATCTGCTCTCGGTCTGATTGAAAGCGAATTCTGGTGTTCCCGTTCCGTCCCAGCCTTCGCGGTCGAACTCGCCGGTCAGCTGAACGATCTTCTCGGCGCGGTGGGTAAGGACGGGGTGCGACTCAAGGATGGCGAAGCGATTAGTGCGAACCCATACCTGTTCGACGCCATCATTCGGATGCCAGTAATGAACGACTGAGCCGCGACGCTCATCGACGATGACCTCGAAATCGCCGTTGCCAGCCGTGCTGAAGCTGGACTGGATGATGCCACCAAGCCCCGCGCAGGACTGGGTAATGAACTGAGCCCTGGTCCAAGTTCCGGGGACAGCGCTTTTGGCCCGGAAAAAATGACGAAGCTCTATCGATCCGTCGTGAAGATGGAGGGGCACAACGACGTCGAATCTGGCGCGCTCACCTGAGCTGAAAGCGGACTGGATGAGACAGCCGGAACCGGCCACGTTGTCCCGTTCGGTCGTGATTCCTTGTCCCCTCATCCAGGGCACGTGCACGGTCATCGTCAACCGTTGACGCAGTGGAGAGGGCAGGTGTTCGTCGCGGTTATCGCGGTAGAAATGGCGCAGTTCCACGGCGCCGGTGGCCAGCCGCAAGGGTACAACGACCTCGAAGTTGCCGCGTACTCCGGCGCTCGGTGTGGATTGGATGAGACAACCCGACCCGGCTACGTCGTCCTGGTCACCCGTGACTCGTTGCCCGCGGATCCACGGCAGGTCGGTGGCGTTGTTATCGCGGTAGAAATGGCGCAGTTCCACGGCGCCGGTGGCCAGCCGCAAGGGTACAACGACCTCGAAGTTGCCGCGTACTCCGGCGCTCGGTGTGGATTGGATGAGACAACCCGACCCGGCTACCTTGTCCTGGTCACCCGTGACT
>JBOHFK010000099.1:0-21477 GCA_050699635.1 Pseudonocardiaceae bacterium
GGTCGTTCCTCTCGAACGACCCCGCCCCAGGTGAGGGTGCCTGCGCTACACGCGTCTGGCGCCGGACGGGGGATCTCCCAGACCTGCGGCGCTCTGGTTGAGTCACAACCAAGCACCGGGCGTGGGATCCGGCAGTCATCAGACCAACGTTGACGGTGACGGTCGGTCAGGCGGACGACAGTGCACCGGCGCGGCACTCCACTCAGTGATGAGCGAAATGGGTCCAGCTTGTTTAGTTGTGGGGTGGCGCTCCTGCCGACGGCGTGCCGGGGCGGGCAACACCGCCGGCAGGAGAGTTGTGTGGCGTGGCCGGTGATCCTTCGACATCTCGGTCGGGGGCACGGACGTTCGCCGGATCACCGGCCACATGGCGGATGCTCAGCCTTCGTGGGTGGGGGGAGTCCCACGAACAGTGGCGAGGCCGCCAGCTCTATGGAATTGGGGTGAAACTTGTGCCGTTAGCGCGCCGCGCCCGCCCCAGCAGGAACCGCAGCAGCAGGGACTGCTCCAACCGGGATTGAGGCACGAAACAGGGACGTCGACTGGCGCGCCTGCCACGCACCCCGCAATCTGGAAAACAACGATCCGGGGATCTTCGAGCTCGCGACGTCGGGCCTCGAAGCAGTGCCGGATATCCAATATGGGGCGCCCGGCGGCGCCGAGTCCGCAGACACCAAGTGCTCGTGTGCGGCCCGCCACACGCTGCATGCTGCGGCCCGGTCTCGCCAGGAGCCTGAGCACTCGGGGCAACGCCCCCGAGGATCTGGCGCATGCGAGGCGAGCAGCGCGCGCCACCCGTGAGTCAAGCGGGGCAGCTCACTGCGTGCGACTGACAACAGGGACCCGTTATCGGCGCTGCTGGCCAGCTCGTCGAGCATGTCGAGTCGCTCCCACACGGCCTGCCTGAGGATCTGGCCCAGAACCTGGTCCACTGCGTTGCTCCACCTTTCCGCTGCCCAGAGCCGAATCTGACTCTCCTTGGAACTGCACCGCCGCACAGGGTCCAAGTGGGCGCCAACTGAAACTAGACAGTTGGCGGGGCCGGATTAAACCGGTCTAGGGGTGCGCTGCGCTGATCGGCCGTGCTATGACGGTGAGCGGCACAAATTGATAGGTAGCGCCGATCAGCTTGACCGAACTGCTCTTCACCAGCGGCGACGCGTATGCATACTCTGCACACGTCGCCCGTCGGACGGCAAGGGGGCGAGATGAACACGACCGGCCAACAGGACAACCGGCTGTCTCTGGAGCGCTGGAACGACCCAGAGATGAAGCGAGCGTTGGCTGATCGCGACATCAGCTCGGTTTACCGCTTGTTACGCAAAGTAGGCATCTCGCAACGGCACATCGCAGCGTTGACCGGGCAGTCCCAGTCCGAGGTCTCAGAGATCCTCAAGGGGCGCCAGGTCATGGCCTACGACGTGCTGGTTCGGATCTCCGACGGCCTGAGTATCCCGCGGGGGTACATGGGTCTGGCCTACGACCCGGCGACGGCAACGAGCATGGTCGGACCCTCCGACGATGCAGCGGCTGAGGAGGACGAGTTCGTGAAGCGCCGGAAGCTCCTGGCGCATGGAGCTGCCGTGATGTTCGGCACCGCAGTCCTGGGGGCCGACCGCGGGCAATGGTTGCCCAGCCCTGCCCAGACGCCGGCGCCGAGCAAGATCGGCATGACGGACGTCAAGCAGGTGGAAGCAGCCACCAGGGCCATGCGCGCTCTGGATTATCAATTCGGCGGCGGAGCGTGTCGGGACGCGGTCGTCGCCCAGCTGTCCTGGGCACAGCGCCTGCTGGGCGCCTCGGGCACCGAAGACGTCCGGCTGCGGCTGTTCCGGGCGCTCGGCGATCTGCAGAATCTGGCCGGGTGGACCACTTTCGACGTAGGCCTGCTGGACTCCTCACGCGACCATTTCGCGACTGCCTTGGAGTTCGCCAAGCAGTCCGGCGATTCGGGCCTGATGTCCAACATCATGTACCGGATCGGCCGGGTCTACCTGCACCGTGGCGACGCCAACGACGCTCTCAAGTGGTTCCAGCTGGGGCAGATCGCCGCCCAGGACTCCGGGTCGGAGCTGGCGGTCGCGGTGCTGTGCGGCAACGAGGCGTGGGCCTACGCCCTGATGGGCGATGACGTGCAGGCCAAGAAGCTGCTCGGCCGATCCCGGGACGAGCTGGCGAGGGCGAATATGAACGAGGCGCCCGACTGGGCCAGATTCTACAACGACACCGACATGTACGCGATGATCGGGACGGTCCACAATGAACTGGCCGCATTCGATCCACGCCACGCCGCCGTCGCGATTCCCGCATTTGGTCAGGCACTGGCCAGCTACGACGACCTGATGGGCCGTAGCCAGGCATTCGCCCTCACCATGCTGGCCACCAGCCACCTGCGGCAGGGCGATGTCGACCATGGCGTCCAGGTCGGGCGAAAGGCCTTGATGGCGGCTGCCACCGTGAAATCCACCCGGGTGACCGACCGGCTCAAGCCGCTGATGGTCGAGGCGGCCCGCCGGTCCACCAACCCGGACTCCCGGGACCTTGCGCACCTGATCAACCAGCTTCGAAGCGACCGCAGCGTCTGATGAAACCCAGTGCCTGATGAAACGCAACGTCTGGTGAAACGAGGTGCCGGGACGGTGCCGGCAGTGGGGCTTGCCTCAGGTCGCTGCGATGATCAACTCGTGTCCGGTCTGCGGGCGGTGTGCGCTGAGCTCGGGTTGAATCCAGCCGGCGCCCGGTTACTCCGCAACGTCAACAATGCGGTTTTCCAGCTTGCCCAGGATCCGGTGGTGATCCGGCTGGTCACGTTGCCCTCCTACATCCCGCGGGCCAGGCTGGCGGTGACCGCAGCAACGGTCTTCGCCGAGCACGACGTGCCGGCCATCCGGTTGTTGCCTGGGGTCTCGCAGCCAGTGCAGGTCGACCACCACGTCGCCACGGTATGGCAGGCGGTTGCGCCAACTGGTCCTGCGCCAGGCGGGTTGGATCTTGCCAACCTGCTCCGGGCGGTGCATGCGGTGCCGTTACCCTGCCGGGCTTTGCCGCGCTGGGATCCACTGACTGATTTCGATAACCGGGTGCGGCACACCACTGGGATGGCCGGCGCCGATCGCGATTTCCTGCTGTGCCGCAGCGCCGAGCTGAGCGTTGCGGTCGCTGACCTGACCTTTGCGCTCCCGACGGCTGTGTTGCACGGTGACGCGCATCTGGGCAACGTCATACCCGGGCCGGATCGGCCCGTGCTGTGCGACTTCGATTCGTGCGCCGTCGGGCCACCCGAATGGGATCTCACCCCGGTGGCGGTGGGCAACGTGCGGTTCAGCAGGCCCGCCTCCCATCAGCGTGACTTCGTCACGGCCTACGGCTTCGATGTGCGGGATTGGGACGGCTTCGAGATAATGCAGGGGATTCGTGATCTCAAGCTGATTGCCGGGGTCTTCCCCAGGACCGGGTCATCGCCGACCGTGCAGGCCGAGTTCGATCGTCGGATGGCCAGTCTGCGGGCTGGTCGGCGGTGTGAGCGTTGGCGGACCGTCCGGCGCTGAGGTAGTGCGCCGCCCCGGCCTGACGTCTACTGTGAGACGTTGTGTCGCCGGCCCGCACCTCGGTGGCGGGAGCGTTGACCCCGTCCCCATTCGCGAGAAGCGGGCCGCCTTGCTCCGGTGCACCGGCGCACGTTCTGGATGCGACCCACATCAACGGCCCAACTCTCACTATTTCACATGCCCGGTCGTTGCGCGCGCTGCCGTTACACATGTTGCAAACCTCGAACTGGGCGGATCAATGGCCGGTCCGGCTGGACGCCGGTGAGTTCGGGACGCTGCTCACGACCCTGCTAGCCAGCTCCGCGGCCGCATCGGCCCGGCTGGCCGACAACGCGGTAAGGCACCTGAGGTTGCAGGGTGGAACCGTCGGCGGGGTGGCCGGCGGCGAGGTGACTGATGATCGGCCACCGCCGGATCCGCGGGACGTCGTCGTGGCGCTGCATCGGATTCTGACCCGCTCCCGGTTCCTCAAGGGCTCGCGATCGTGCTTTCCGCTGGAGACCGCGACGCTGCAGATGATTCCGTTCATCCGGTCCCAGCAGCCGATCACGATCCTGACCATCGGTTTCCCGTTCAAGCAGCACGACAATGGGCTCAAGGCCGCCGGTCCCTGGCCCGACCTGGCCGAGCTCGGTGCGCTGCTGCGGCTCAAGGAGCTCGAGGGCGCCGTCACCGCGGTGTACCCGCCCGGTCTGCGAGTGGTCGTGCTCAACGACGGTGGTTACTCACGGCCCCGCGGGTGGCCCGAGATGCGGCGCTACCGGCGCCAGCTCAAGCGCTACGCGCAGCTGGTCGAGCTGGGTGACTCGGTGCGGTTTTGCGATCAGTCCCGGTTCGTCGCCAAGTTGCTCGGGCCGCGGGGTTGGAGCACCCGCGAGAAGTACCGTCGCACGTTCCGGGACCTGATCTCTCTGTTTGCCGGCGTACCCCGGGAACTGCACAGCGCACCCCGCATCGACCAGCGACTGGCCGAGACGTTGCCCCGCGTGCTGCTGGCCGGCGTGCCCTCGTTCTGCGACATCCTGTCCTCGCTGGTGTACTCGGTCCGGGTGCCGCCTCGGGCGGGAACTGACTCACGGCGGTGGGCCTGCGAGGTGCTCGCCTGGCCCGACGGGTTCACCGCTCCGGGCCTGCCAGCTGAGCTGAGCGCCGCCCGGCGGGAGGTGGTTGCCGCTGCGTGGCAGGACTCGGTGAACTACCTGGCGGCGTCGCTGGCCGACGCGGCTGCCGGGGTCTCCCAGCAATTTCCACCGCACGTCCGGCTGGCCACCGTCGCCTCGCGACCTGGCTGCAGTGGTTTCTCCTACCTCGGTGGCTCGACGCTGCTGCCCTGGCACGGCACGGGGTGCCTGGATGGGCGGGGGGTGCTGTGCGCCGAGTTCCTGGTGAGCCTGGATCATCGCGGCTTCCTGCCAGTGTACTGCGACCTCCTCGGCGACGAACAACCGTTGCTGATGGTGCCCTTTGCCCGGACCCGGTTCGCCCGTGGCCGCCGGGAGGTGGACCCCGAACTGCTGGCCAACGCCCGGCTGCGGTCTCGCTGACAAAGTGGACCCTGATGGGTGCACCCGAGCAGCTAACACCGGCCTGCCTTCTGACGATGGTTGGGGCAACTGGACGACCACAGGTGGTGCAAATGGCGGCAAAGCAGGACGGCGTGCGGTGGCGGCGCCACTCCAACGTCGTGCGGGAAGCCGAGTTCCTGGACAGCGTGGTGGACGCCCAGCTGGAGTTCGTCCGCCAGCTGCCGATGGACCAGCGCGACGAACTCGCTGAGGCGCTCGCGGTCCTGGCGATGCTCGCTGCGGACCACCGGTACTACGGGCGGCGGTGGATCAGCCGCCGGGAACTGCGCCGCCGTACCGATCAAGCACTCGCCAGCCTCGACGCCCTCGGCCAGGTGCCCGCCGGGGCCGCCGCCGTCCCGCACCGTGCTGACTGACCAGGCCTGACGCGGTATGGGAGTCACGTTCGCGCCCTCTGGCATCACTGACAAGTTGTCCAAGACGTTCGGCTTCTTGATCAGTCAGCACAGCCGTGGTCACCCAGGCCCCGGAGAACGTGACCCACACACGCCCCGCAGAGCCGTGGCCCTGCCGGGTGACGATCACCGTGGCTTGCTCCCCGTCAGGCGTGACGGTCGGCAGCGCCTCTCTGAACACCTCGTCCGGAGTGCTCACCACAGACCACCGGGGAACGGTGCGCGGTACCTCATGTGGCCTCCCCGTCGAGAACGAGGGGAGTCCTCAGTACCCGCCGACGAAAACCCTCGGCAAGCTCCATGAGTTGGTCGCTCAAGGCAAGCTGCTCGTCAGGGTTCAAGCTGTCTTCGAACAGGCCCGTGACGATCTCGCCGACCCGGATACCGATACTGCCGAGGAGCATCAGGAGTTCGCGGTCTTCCTCATTCACGGCTCAACCAGCTTCGCAAGGCCACGCTCCAGCTGCTGGAGATCGTCGTCAAGGTTTTCCGTGATCCGCAGGTAGCCGTGGATCAGGGGCTTCACCGGATGGTTCCTCCGTACCGCTGTGGTAGGCCAGACCAGCGACGGGTCCGGGGAGTCCAGCGTCGCCGGTCCGGCCAGCTCTGCACGAAGCCACCTCACGGTTCGGCATCTCAAGATGGACTTCTATATTGAGTACTCATGTTGGATGCTTGACACCATATCAATGGACTCCTGTTTTGCAAACCTGTTCTGATGGCCTGGCCTGCTCTCCGGACTCGCCACGCGGTGGTCCAAGATGAGCGCCCCAGCCCACTGAGAGAGGCGCTGACGGATGGCAACCCCGACGATCCAGCGCCGGAGGCTGGGCAACGCGCTCAAGCGCGCGCGTGATCAAGCCGGCAAGACGCAGGATGAGGCAGCGACCGTCATCGACGCCGCGGCCAGCAAGATCAGCCGGCTCGAACTGGGCCAGAGCGGGATCAAGCTGACCGACCTGGCGCTGCTGCTCGACCTGTACGGCGTGGGTGGTGAGCAAGCCGAGTGGATGCGCGACCTCGCCCGGGCCGGAAGGCAGCGTGGCCGGTGGAGCGGCTACCGCACCGTTATCCCGGACTGGTTCCGGGCTTACGTCGATCTCGAAGCCGATGCCAGCGAGATCCGCTGGTACCAGCCCGAGGTGGTACCCGGCATCCTCCAGACCGAGGCCTACATCCACGCCATGAACGCCACGGCCCACCCGCGCATCACCGACGAGGAGGTGAACCGGCAGGTCAAGGTACGGCTGGAGCGCCAAGCTGTCGTGGACCAGCCGGGTACCACGCTCAGCTTCATCCTGAGCGAGTCAGCGCTGCGGCGGAACATCGGCGACGCCGCGATCATGCAAGCGCAGCTCACCCACCTGGCTGAGGTAGCCGAGCGGCCCAACGTCGATCTGCAGGTCCTGCCCTTCGACGCCCAGACCTACGGTGCAGCCTGGATCGGCTTCACCATCCTCCGGTTCGATCACGACGCCACCTCGGACGTGATCTACGTGGAGACCTACACGGATGGGGAGTACCTGGACAGCCAGGACGACGTGCAGGCGTATACTGCGCTATGGAACCGCCTGTCCGCAGCAGCGATGGGTCAGGTCGAGTCCCGGAACCTGATCATCCGCCTGGCTGACGAGAAGAAAGCGCGATCATGAACCCCCCAGACTTCACCCACGCAGCGTGGCGGAAGAGCACCCGGAGCGGGGACAACGGCGGCCAGTGCGTGGAAGCAGCGTTCCTGGATACGGTTGTCGGGCTCCGTGACTCCAAGGACCGGGGTAGCGGCCCCATCCTCGTGTGCGCTGCTGGCGCGTGGCAGGCGTTCATCTCTGGTGCGGTAGACGGGGAGTTCGGGCGGGTCTAGAGCGAGGCCTTGCCCTCTGTTGCCGGCTCGAACCCGGCCAGGACCTCGATGACCCCGAAGCTGGGTTGCTACGACCTCTCTTGCGGCCAGTGGCTGGCTGCGGCCACCGCGGCACCAACTGTAGCCACGCCCTGAAGGCCAGCAGGCTCGAACGCTACGGCCCCAGAGAGCCTCGGCGGCGGTGAAATAAGCCGCGTTGCTGGCTGGCGACACGCGAGAGCTGGTCCCGTCGGCCTTTCTCGGTGAGCACGTCGGCACCTTACCAGAAACAACGTACTCAAACTAAGTTTTAGTTTCGTGCACAAGTTGTACGCAAAACTAAAACTCCACTGAAGTTATCCCACGTCGAACAGGTGTCTTCCGAGATCGTCGATCGCCTCGTGCAAGGCTTCCCGCCCGCCGAACAGGCCGCCAGCTCGATCACGTTTCCCATCCCGGTGAAGGTCCTAGCCAATCAGGGCTTGCCGGTGGGTCCAGGCCAGGTGGAGCGCAGCCGCCGCTCCGGGTGACAGTCGCCCGGACTCGCGAAGCCAGGCCAGGGTGTTCTCCTCGAACGGGATCGCCCGGACCGGCACTGTGCCTTCGGCGTTTGTGTCGACGGCGTTGGCGAACAGCTCGTCGTAGAGGTCTGGATGGATGACGGCCGCGGTGAGGATGTCTCCGGCGAGGGTGAGCGCGTCGAGGGTGATGCCGAGGCAATACACGCGGATGTGACCGTTCGCCGCCGCTTGGTCCATAGTGGTGAACGGCGCCAGTTGCTCGTAGCGGATGGGTCGGCCGCTGCCGTCGTATTCGTCGTAGCCCAGGAGTTCCTCGGCGTATTCGCGTTGGATGTTTCGCCACAGGGAGAAGTCGTTGACTACCGCGGCCGGGATTACCGACGAGGGCTGGAAGATGCCTGCCGGGAGTAGGTGCACCATGCCGCCACCACCTGCCACCCGGGTGGAATCGCGTTGGTGGAGCACCACGCTGGGGCTCTCTCCGGCGCGGATGGTGAGGGTGCCGATCGCGCCCATGAGGGGACGACGGTTCAGGTCGAACGGGTCGGCGATGAGTTTCCGGAACGCGAGTCGCCGCCAGGACGCCCGGGGCAGGACGGTCTCGTCGTCGTGGATGGCGAGGTGATGCGCGGCGAACTCGTGTGCCAGCGCCTCATTGGTGTCGACGGCGTCGAAAAAGCCCATCTGCCCGAAGGTCATGCGCAATGTGGGCGAAGTCCAGTCTGCGTCGAGCAGGCGGAAGCACAGCCGGTTTTCGAACAGGCGGGGCGCGGCGAGGTCGCGGACCGCGTTGTGGTAACAGCGGTAGCGGGCATCGACGCTGGTGAGCGGGCGGACAGTAGCGCTGTCGGGCTCGGCTCCGGTGATCGTGGGTTCGGCGGCGGCCGAGTCCAGTTCCAGGGTGATCTCGTCAATTGGCACGGGTGTGTCGGGGATCCAGGTGGGCGCACTGATGACCCCGGTGCCGTGCAGTCCGGGAAGGCGATGGTCGCGGTAGAGGGTCTCGGCGAGCACCGCGAGTTCGCGGCGCCGGCGGCCGAGGGCGGCGCGAACGTCACGCCAGTGCTGCTGGTCTCGTTCGACGTGGGGGTCGTTCTCGGCGGGAGTGTCGGCCACGGTCAGCGACGCGAGCGGGACCTTGGGGAGGTCTGTGTCGGTTGATCGGAAGCGATAGGGGCGCCGGAACCCGAGTTCGTCGGCTGAGCAGTGGAACCGCTCGGCCAGCAGTCGGCGGTAAAAGGGTTGAGGCCACATGACCTCGCCGCGTTCCCACCGGCCGATGGTCTTGCGGGTCACTTGCGGGTGCTTGCCGTGTCGCTTGGCCGCGTGATCGTTCAGCTCGTCGGCGAGGTCCTGCTGCGACAGTCCGGCGTTCTCCCGCAGGGCGATCAATGCGGTGTTCGGCACACGCGTTTCGGTGGCGGGCACTTGGCCACGGTAGATCATCTGGGAGCGGTGGTTCACGGATGTCCCGTCAATGTCCCTGATCTGGGCCACCGGTGGGCGTTGGCGGTGGTCGTTTCGGCGCGCCTGGACTGGTGTGCTCGTTGCTGTTCGTCACACCCCATCAGAAGGGGGCGAGTCATGTGCCGCAACTTCTTCATCCATGTCGCCGACGTCGCGGAAGCGTTCGTGCGCGCCGGTTCTGAGAAATCACCTACTCAACGAATTTTGGAAGGAAGCCCCGATGAGCCTGACAGAGAACACCGAGATGCTGGATAACCCGGTCGCCGTGAACGCCGGTGACTTCGACCTTGACGTCAGCATCGTGGAGTCCGGCGACGCAGCCGCGGCGCTGCTGGGTAGCACGGATAACGGTTGTGACACTCAGAAGCAAGGTGACTGCTGACGGTCACCTGCGGCCATCTCCGGAGTGGTTGCCCGGCGGAGATGGCCGCAGGGCTTCACGACGGCTATCTGGACGGCGCGGAGGATCAGGGTGCGGGAGCGTTGGTATCGGTACGTTGATGCGGCACTGGTCCGAGCGAGCGTGCATACCGGCGACGTCGTTGCCTGGCCATGGCCTGAGCTGGACGACGATGCCGAGATCGAGCAGTGGTGCACCTGGCTTGCTCAAGTCTGGGCGCAGGCGCCCGTCGCGGAGGCTGTCGCCGTGGCCAGCCCGGTGTTGGCGGGTCGCATTGAGGCGGTGCGCGGGGGGCTGCGGCCGCGTGCTGGTCAGGTGCGGCGCATGGTGATGTCGCTGGCCCGGTATCTGGTGCGGATGCGCGGCAGGGCCACCCCTTTCGGCGCGTTCGCGGGTGTGGCTGCACTGCGGTTCGGCCCACAGGTGTCGGCGCTCTGGACCGAAAATCAGCAGGCGCAGACCAGAGCCGACACGGCGTGGTTGGCTGGGGTGATCGCCCGGCTCGAGTCATGTTCTGCGCTGCGGCGCCGTCTCCCGGTCATCGTGAACGATCTCGTGTTCGTGCGGGGCGAGCGGCTGGTGGTGCCCTGGCAACCACACGCCGGAGACCCAGGCCGGACCACCTCGGTAGAGCTGTCGGTGCGGTACAGCCCGGCCGTCCGAACGATCATGCACATAGCCCGATCGCCCATCCAGGTTGGAGACCTGATCGACAGACTGGCCACCGAGTTCCCCGATGCTCCCGTCTCGGCGATCGACGACATGGTGGCGGAGCTGGTGGCGCGAGGTGTCCTGATCACCAGCCTGCGTCCTCCCTCGACCAGCACTGATGGACTCGCCCATGTACTGCGCCAGCTCCATGAAGTGGACGCGGACGCGCTGGAGGGGGTGGAGTCGCTGGTAGGCCAACTGCGGGTGATCCATGCGCAGTCGCAGGCCACGGACTGCACGACGGGCTGGGTCGATGGGCAGGCCAGGCGGGCGACAGCAGGGCGGATGCGGGCGCTGTCGACTGCTGCCGAGCAGCCGCTGATGATGGATCTACGGCTCGGCTGCGCTGTGGTGTTGCCCCCGCAGGTGGCGGGCGAGGCCGAATCCGCTGCGGGGGCGTTGCTAACGCTGACCCCAGCCCCGGCCGGACATCCGGCATGGCGCGAGTATCACACCAGGTTCCTCGACCGATACGGGGCCGGCGCTCTGGTCCCGCTTGACCAACTCGTTGATCCCACGGCCGGGCTCGGGTTCCCCAGGCACTATCGGGAGTCGGGGCGTCCGGCCCGGCATGCGGAGATGTCGCGGCGCGATGAACGCCTGCTTGTGATGGCCCAGCAGGCGGCTCTGAACGGCGCGCAGGAAATCGTGTTCGACGATGACGGTCTGGACGACCTGGCAGCCGACGGGATGGACGAGGCGCGGCCCGCGCCGCATGTGGACTTGTGCGTCGAGGTTCGCGCGCCCACGTTGGACGCGTTGACCGAAGGTGGGTTCACGTTGGTGGTGAGCGGGATCGGCCGTACGGCGATCGCCACGACGGGCCGGTTCCTCGACATCGTGCCTGACGACGATCGCCAGCGGATGATCAGCCTGTACGGTCAATTGCCGGTCGGCGTGGAGGGCGCACTGCCCGCTCAGTTGTCGTTCCCGCCGCAGCATCCGCGCGTGGAGAACGTCGCCCGCGCACCGCTACTGTTGCCCGATGTGATCTCCCTGGCCGAGTATCGCGACGGCGTGGCCGGACGCATCCCGGTGCAGGACTTGGCGGTCACCGCCGACAGTGACCGGCTGTTTGTGGTGTCGCTGTCCCGGCGGCGGGTGGTGGAGCCGATCCTGACGCACGCAGCCGCGTGGCACACCATGCCCGCGATCGCGCGGCTGTTGTTCGAGATTCCGCGGGCCCGCAGCGCGGCGGTCTCGCTGTTCAGCTGGGGAGCTGGGGCCTGCCTGCCGTTCCTGCCGCGGGTCCGCTACGGCCGGAGCATTCTTGCACCCGCGCGGTGGCGTGTCCCCGCAGGTGCGCTGCCCGGCCCACTCGCGCCGCGGCGCGAGTGGGCGGCGGCCATGGAGGCAACGCGCGACCATCTGCGGCTGCCCGCCAGCGTGTCTGTGGGTAGAGCGGATCGTCGTCTGCGGTTGAACCTGGACGATCCCATGGACCTGACGCTCCTGCGGGCTTACCTGGATGGGGCCGGCGATTCCGCCACGGTGTCGGAGGCGTCCACCGCCTCAGATCACGGATGGTTCGCCGGCCGCGTCCACGAGATCGTCATCCCGCTGGCCGCCACTGCGCCACCCGCCCGCACCGCTGCCATCGTGGCCAGCTCAGGGCCGCTGCCGCTGATCGGTCGTGAGCACGGCATTCTGCCAGGGTCGCAGGTCCTGTTCGCCAAGGTGTACGGGCACCCGGACGTGTTCGACACCATCCTCACCGACCATCTGCCCGCTCTGCTGTCGGCGTGGGATGACCCGCCGAAGTGCTGGTTCGTGCGCTACCGCGATCCAGCACCGCACCTGCGGCTGCGCCTACACCTGCACGACTACGGGCAGGCCGCTGTCCGCGTCGGGGTGTGGGCAGCCGACATGAGGCGACGTGGCCTGATCGGTGACCTGGTCCTGGACACCTATCACCCGGAAACGGCACGGTATGGATCCGGCGCGGCCATGGCCGCCGCCGAAGCGGTGTTCGCCACCGACTCCGCAGCGGTGCTGGCTCAACTCACGGCCCTGGCCGCCGCGCGGGAGGTGCACCCGCACGCGCTCACCGCGGCGAGCCTGGTCGACCTGGCGTGCACGATGACTGGAAGCCAGCCCGCGGGGATGCGGTGGTTCATCGATCACGCCGAGATCGCGGGTCACGTTCGCGTTCGTGACCGCGCCATGCTCAGCCAGGCGGTCAGCCTGGCTGACCTCTCCGGGAATAGGGCGGCACTGCAGGCCATCCCGGGCGGTCCGCAGATCGCGACCGCCTGGCACCTACGGCGCCAGGCGGTGGCCAGCTATGTCGACTGTCTCGCCGGCGCCGCCACCCATGTGAAGCCGGCCTCGGTGTTGGTGTCGCTGCTGCACCTGCACCACGTGCGCGTCCACGGGATCGACCCCGACTCCGAAGGGCTGTCCCACCGGCTGGCGCGAGCCGTCGCCCTGGCCTGGAACACCCGCCAGAACACGATCGAGGAACCCCGAGATGATCCTGCTCGCCGACAGCCTGCATGACCGGCAGTTGCGCACCGCCCAAGAGGTCGCTACCGACCTGAGCGACGCTCTGGCGGTGCCCCCACCGCCAGAGCGCGACGAGGACCGCAGCCCGAGCAGCCCTCGCTGGAGGGGCCAGTCGCTGTCCAAAGGTGCCGCGGGCGTCGCGGTCCTGCACGGTGTGCGCGCGCAGGGCGAACCAGGCAGGGGGGATCCGGTGCATGCGTGGCTAGCCTGCGCCACCCGCGAGGATCTCAGCTGCGGGCCGGGGGCAGGTCTGTGGTTCGGAGCCCCCGCGGTCGCCTTCTCCGTGGCCACCGCCACGCCCGGGCAGTACCCGCGGGCAACGAAGAGCCTGGACGCCGCCGTCACCACGCTCGTGCGCGCACGTCTGGAAGTTGCCTTCGCCCGGCTGGTCGCAGCCGTCCGGCCGTCACTGTCGGAGTTCGACCTGGTCCGCGGCCTGACCGGACTGGGCGCATACCTGTTGCGCCGTGATCCGCACGGCGAACTGGTTCGCCGCGTGCTGGCCTACCTGGTGCAGCTCACCGAACCGCTTCCGGCCGACGATGAGGCAGGGCTGAGTGCGCCGGGCTGGTGGACCAGCGATGTGCCCTCCGGGCAACCAGCCGACGCCTTCCGCGGCGGGCACGCAGACTTC
Source organism: Pseudonocardiaceae bacterium (assembly GCA_050699635.1). Taxonomy (GTDB): domain Bacteria; phylum Actinomycetota; class Actinomycetes; order Mycobacteriales; family Pseudonocardiaceae. The sequence continues at coordinate 13,608 of JBOHFK010000099.1, forward strand.
GGAATGGCTCACGGCATCAGTGGCCCGCTCGCGCTGCTGGCCCTGGCGATGAAACAGGGGATCATCGTGGAAGGTCACGCCGGTGCCATCGGCCGGATCTGCCAGTGGTTGAACGCCTGGCGCCACGAGGCACCTACAGGATCGTGGTGGCCCGAACGGGTCAGCCTCGTCGAGCTGCGCACCGGCCGGTCAATCCACCACGGCCCGGCACGGCCCTCCTGGTGCTACGGAACCCCCGGCCTGGCACGCGCGCAGCAACTTGCCGGCCAGGCCCTGGACGACCCCATCCGCCAACAGATGGCCGAACACGCCTTGGCCAGCTGCCTGTCCGATCCCGCCCAACTCGGCCGCATCACCGACCCCGCACTCTGCCACGGCTGGGCGGGCCTGATCGCAACAGCGTGGTGCGCCGCCGCCGACGCCCGTTCCCCCGATATCGGTGTCCACCTGCCACGTCTGATCGACATGTTGCTCAGGCACATCCACGCCGATGGTTCGCCGCCCCGGCGAGTGCCGGGCCTGATCGAGGGCAGCGCGGGAGTCGCCCTGACCCTGCACAGCGTGACAACCCCGACGGATCCCAGCTGGCAGACCTGCCTGCTGCTCAACTGATCAACGACGACGCGAAGGGACAGGGTGATGAACAGCCAGAACTCCGCCACCAGATGGCGTCAGGTGAACCTGTGGTGCGATGACTGGCAGGCGGCGGAGCAGATGGCCTTCACCCACCTGGGACCGTTGCTGACCGAAGCCGATCACACCGAATACATCACCTGCTGGTGGTTCGTCCGCAAAGGCGCCTCCTGGCGGCTTCGCTTCCTGCCCATCGACAGCCGTGACGGGACTGGCACCACATTCGTGGCGCAGCTGACCGGAACACTGACCGACCAAGGCGCGATCCGCCGGTGGACCCGGGCCATCTACGAGCCTGAGATCCACGCGTTCGGCGGCGCTGACGCAATGGGCGTCGCTCACGCACTGTTTCACGCCGACAGCCGCCTTCTCCTGCGCCACCTCGCGCGGTCCCGCAAGGATCACCGTCGCGAGCTGGGACTGCTCCTGGGCACCCGGCTGATGCGCGCCGCCAGGCAGGACTGGTACGAGCAGGGCGACATCTGGTCAAACGTCGCCGCCCACCGAGTCGCCGATCACCACCAGCCTGATCCATCCCCGATAGCGGTGACAGCCGCGCACCAGCTCCTCATCGCGGCCGCCGACACCGACGACAGCCCCCTGCGATCCGCGCCCGCCTGGCCGGCCGCATTCCGATACGCCGGCCGAGAGCTTGCCGACCTGGCCGGGCAGGGCAGCCTCACGCGCGGCCTGCGGGCCGTCCTGACTCATCACGTCCTGTTCGCCTGGAACCGCCTGGGTATCTCGGCCCAGCAACAGCACCTCCTAGCCGCTGCCGCCAGCAAGGCCGTCTTCCAGCGGGAACTCGCGCCCGACCCGGGCCTGGCCTGCGGCTGCGCGGTCCCCTCCCGGCTACAGTGCCCGCGGTGACCATCAACACCACGACTTCGGACCCCGGGCAGTTGCGCACGGCCCTGGCCGACTACATCAGTCGCCGCGGCACGTTCCGAACTCCGCAGGTTGAGGCTGCCTTCCGGGCCGTGCCACGGCACCTGTTCCTGCCGGGCGTGAACCCCGAGACGGCCTACGCGCCCCGGGTCGTCGTGACCAAACGCGCCGAGGACGGAACCGCCCTCTCCTCAGCCTCCAGCCCCAACCTCGTGGCCACGATGCTGGAACAACTTGACGTCCAGCCCGGCCACCGGGTGCTCGAGATCGGCACGGCCACCGGCATCAACGCCGCACTACTTGCAGAACTAGTCGGCCCCACTGGCAAGGTCCTCACCATCGAGATCGATGACGATCTCGCCGCCGGGGCCCGGGCGGGACTGACCGCGGCCGGATACCACCAGGTCGAGGTGGTCTGCGCCGACGGCGCGCACGGCCACCCGGCCACCGCTCCCTACGACAGGATCATCGTCACCGCGGGAGCATGGGATCTTGCCTCAGCCTGGTGGCGACAACTCGCCGTCGGGGGCCGCCTGGTAGTACCGCTGCGCCTGCACGGCAGCGGCCTCACCCGTTCGATCGCGTTCGACCTTCACCAGCCCGACCGTATGGTTAGCACCTCGGCACAGGTGTGCGGCTTCGTGACCATGCGCGGCGCCGCCGCCCACGCCGAACGCTCTCTTCGACTCGCCCACGACGTCCTCCTACACTTCGACGCCGACGACCTGGGGGACCAGGCCGCGTTCGGCCAGGCTCTCACCTATCCCGCGCACCAGCAGTGGACGGACGTGCAGATCCACGACGACGAGCCCGTCGAACACCTTGACCTGTGGCTGGCCACGACTGCTAGCAACTTCGCCCGGCTCTCCGTGGGATCCCAGGCCCGCGAAAGCGGCCTAGTCGACCCCGCGCAGCGGTGGGCCGGCGCAGCCCTGCACGACAGCGGGACCCTCGCCTACCTCACGCTACGGCCGCTCAGCGGTGAATCGACCGAGCTGGGCGTGATCGCGCACGGCCCCGACAGCAAAAACCTCGCTGCCCACACCGCCGACCTGCTGCACCGATGGAACCGGAAACGGCCCACCCAGCCCATCATCACCGCTCATCGTCGCGGCGAAACGTCCGATAACCAGCCCCCGTCCGCAGCCCACATCATCCGACCAGACACTCGACTGATCATCGCCTGGTGACCCCAACCGTTATCCCACGTCGAACAGGTGCCTTCCGAGATCGTCGATCGCCTCGTGCAAGGCGTCCCGCCCGCCGAACAGGCTGCGCTGCACTCGCAGTGCCCGCTCGGCTCGGGAGACCAAGGGGAGCTCCCAGGCCGCGTTGATCAGCAGATCAAGGGGGTCGGCCTCGGGATGGCCGAGCTTAACCATCAGGTCGTCCGGTTCGATGGCCCAGCTCTGCAGCTCCTCGCGCAGGGCCGCCCGGCTCCGGGCTACCGCCCACTGGGTCCGCAGATCCGTGGGCGAGAGATTCATGGACAGCACCCGGTCGCGCACGAACTCGCGGTACTCCACCAGGCGCAGTGTCCGGCCGTCCGACTCCAACTGGTAGTGCACGTCGTTCCAGACGTACACCTCCACCCCGTCGACGTAGATGCGCTTGCCCTGGGCCATGATCTGATCGGCGGTGTCGTCGTTCTCCGTGCTCAGCACCCGCGAGCGAGCGGGATTGTCCGGGAGTGGGCCTTCGTCCTGTGTCTCGTACTCCGCTTCTGCCTCCGCGACCTGCTCAGCGTCGTCCTCCCCGGCCTGCTCCTCGCTGGCCACCCGGCGACCCTGCTCGTCGGCTTCGTCATCGATGACCCGTAGCGGTGGTCCGTCGAAGGCGGAGTCGTTGAAGAGTCTGGTCGCTTCGACGAAGTCGATGATGTCGAAAGAACCCTTGTGGGCTTCCAGGCAGTCCGATGATCTGCTTGAAGAGTGGCATCGAGCCGATGCGCCGAAAGATGACGATGTTCTTGACGGAAGGCAGATCGATGCCCGTTGTGAGGAGCTGGCTCGTCGTCACGATCACCGGCTCGTCTGAGTCGATCTTGCTGAACTCGTCGAGCAGGGCCTTGCCCGGATCCCCGTCGTCGTCTGTGATGCGGCAGACGTAGTTTGTGTACTGGGCGACCATGTCGAGGTTGGCGTTGTTCAGCGCGACCCGCATCCGGTGGGCGTGATCGTTGTTCTCGCAGAAGACGATGGTCTTGCCCATGCGGTCGGTGTCGTGCAGATACTGCGTCAGGTAGCGGGCAGCTGCCGCAGTGCGGTCCAGCACCGCGAGCACCTTCTCGTACTGCTTCGGTGTGTACAGCTTGTCCGGGATCACGTCTCCGGCTACGTCGCGCTGCCCTGCCGATGGGCGGAAGCCCGTCATGTCGATGTTCAGGCGCACCCGGCGCACCCGGTAGGGCGCGAGGAACCGGGGGCGAGAAGCATCTCCTTCTCCAACTGCGACTCGACGCCTTCGCTCTGACAGAACCGCGCCCATAGCTCATCCGGGGAAGGGAAGTCGGGGCGCTGGCAGATCGCTCCTCCGGTCTCGATCTCCCAGATCTCGAGCCCGTTGGTCGCGTACGCCACCGGGAGTTCGAGCCGTTGGGCGTACCGCTTGGCCTGCTCGATGCCAGCATCAGCGTCGATCTTGGTGCGCTTGGCCTCGACCACGGCCAGCGGCACATCGTCGCGGTACTCGAGGACGTAGTCCGCCACTAGCGGGTTGCCGGGCCGGTGCCGCCGGACGGACGCGATGATCTTCCCGTTGGTGATGCGGTACTGCTCACGGATCTGCCGCTTCTCCCACCCCGCTGCCCCTGAGCCCCGGCATTACGAAGGTCCGGCAGGTCTCCTGCTCATTCATCCCGCCCGGACTCCCCATGATGCAGCTGAGATTACGACATGTGGGCGCGAACGTCCGGAGGGCAACCGCACGAACACAGCCACGACAAGAGCCCAGGCTCGCGGCTGGCCATCACACTGTCAGGGCTAAGACATAGGCTGACTGTGTGAACTCGGCAGTGCTGCTCGATGCGGCGGTGGTGACCCGGTGCCGTCGCCGGGTGCATCTGGAACACGACCCCGCGGCGGTCGATGAGCCGCGCGCGGCGCTGGATGCGACCACGCAGCGGCGAATCGCCGACGCCGCCGCGCACCGTCGCCTCGTCGCCGACCAGCTGGCCGAGCTGCACACCGCTGACTGGGCGGAGGTCTCGCCCGACCTCACCGCCGAGCAGCGCTGCGCCGCCACGCTGGCCCTGTTGCGCCAGGGCGCACCGTTGATCTGGGGCGGGTCGCTGCCGGCGGATTCGACCGGTGGGCGGCGTGGTGGTGTGGAGCTGCTGGTACGGCACCGCGGTGGCTATCTCCCGGTGATAGTGGTGCGGCACAAGGTCACCGATCCCGGCTGCGGGGCTCGCACGAGCCCACTGGACGCGCCGACGGTGTCCCGCGCCCGGACCGACCCGGATCGCAAGATCCGTCCGCAGTCCCGGGACCAGCTGCGGCTGGCGCACGCGGTGCGGCTGTTGCATGCAGCCGGGCTTGCGGCCCGCGGCGCGGCCACCGGCGGGGTGATCGGGCTCGATGCCGACGTCGTGGTCTGGCACAACCTGGAGGCACCCAACTGGCCGGGTGGGCGTACTGCGATGGCCGAGTACGACGCCCGTTTCTCCGACCGGCTGGCTATCGCGCGAGCCGCGGCCAGCGAAAGCCCGCCGTTGGCCCAGCCGTCCAGGATCACCGAATGCCGATCCTGCCCGTGGTGGCCGACTTGCGGCCCGGCGTTGCGGGCGTCCCGGGATGTCAGCATGGTGTTACGCGGGGAGGACGCCGTCGCGCTGCGCACGGTAGGGGTGTGCACTGTGGATGAACTGGCCGCGCTGGATCCGGCGGGGCCGCCACCGGCGCCGATGGCCGGCATATCCGTTCGGGACGCGGTGCTGCTGGCCCGCGCCTGGCAGCGGGACCTCACGCTGGTGCGGCGTAACCGGCAGATCGTGGTGCCCCGAGCCGACGTCGAAGTCGACGTGGACATGGAGAGCTTCGATGAGGCCGGCGCCTACCTCTGGGGCGCCCTGCTGTCCGGCTCCGATATCGGGCTGCCTCGCGATTACTACGCCTTCGCCACCTGGGAACCCGTGCCGACCGCTGACGAGGCGCGGTCCTTCGCGGCTTTCTGGCAGTGGCTGACCGATGTCCGCCACCGCGCCGCCGAGCGCGGGCTGAGCTTTTCTGCCTACTGCTACAACGAGCAGGCCGAAAACCGCTGGATGCTCTCCTCCGCGGCACGCTTCGCCGGTGCACCCGGGATCCCGGCCACCGCCGAGGTGCAACAGTTCATCACCGGCGGTCAGTGGGTGGACCTGTACGCGGTGGTGGGCGTCGAGTTCCTGTGCGCGCACGGCAAGGGGCTCAAGACGATCGCTCCGGCGGCCGGATTCTCCTGGCACGATCCGGAGGCCAGCGGGGAGAACTCGATGCGCTGGTACTCCGATGCCGTCGGGTTGGGCGGCGGCGAACCGGATCTGACGCAGCGGACCCGGCTGCTCACCTACAACGCTGACGACGTGCGCGCTACCCATGCGCTGCGACTGTGGATGAGTTCCGGGCGGGTGAACGACGTGCCCTACGCCGGTGACCTGTAAATCTGGTTGCCGTATGTCACCATGGGTGTCAACAGAACGTGAGGGGAGAGGCGCATGTTCGTGCGGCGTATCGCAGTGGTCGGCTCCGGGTATGTCGGCCTGACCACCGGCGCGTGCCTGGCCTCGTTAGGGCATCGGGTGGTCTGCGCCGACGTGGATGCCGGCAAGGTGGCCCGGCTGTCTGCTGGGGAGGTGTTAATCCTGGAGCCGGGACTGCCCGGGCTCGTCGCCCAAGGCCTAGCCGCCGGGCGTTTGGAGTTCGTGGTGGGGGCGGCCGCCGCGGTCGCGGAGGCCGAGGTGGTGTTCCTGTGCGTGCCCACTCCGATGGGGTCCGGTGGCGCGGCCGATCTCTCGGCTGTGGAAGCGGTAGCCGCCGAGATGCGATCGCTGCTGCCGGCGGGCTGTGTTGTGGTCAACAAGTCGACCGTGCCGGTAGGTACCGCAGCGCGTACCGCGCAGTTGCTGGACCGGCCGGACGTGGCGGTGGTCAGCAATCCAGAGTTCCTGCGGGAAGGTACCGCGGTGGCGGACTTCCTCAACCCGGACCGCATCGTGGTGGGCTGCGACGCGCAGGACGCCGCCGAGCGGGTCGCGGCGCTGTATGCCCGGCTCGGCGCGCCGACGGTACTCACCGACGCGGCCAGCGCCGAGATGGTCAAATATGCGGCGAACTGCTTCCTGGCGATGAAGCTGTCCTACGTCAATGCCATCGCCGAACTGTGCGAGCGGTCCGGGGCCGACGTGCTGGACGTCACCGAGGGCATCGGCTATGACCGGCGGATCGGGCAGGCCTTCCTGCAACCCGGTCCCGGCTGGGGCGGGTCCTGCCTTCCCAAGGACACCCACGCGCTGCTGCAGGTCTGCGGCGCGCTGGATTTCGACTTCCCGCTCCTCCAGGCCAGCCTGGACACCAACACCCGCCAGCAGCACCGGATGGTCAACAAGGTCCGCGACGCCGTCGGTGGCTCGCTGGCCGGCCAGCGGATCGGGTTACTCGGGCTGACCTTCAAAGCCGGCACCGATGATCTGCGCGATTCCCCGGCCCTGACGGTGGCCGCACTGCTCGCTGCCGAGGGCGCCGATCTGATCGGCTACGACCCCGGGGTGCCCGCCTCGGTGCCCGGCATGACCGACGACCTCCAGGTCACCGACGACCCAATCAAGGTCGCCTCCGGTGCCGCCGCGCTGGTGGTGCTCACCGAATGGCCCGAGTTCCGGCTGCTCGACTGGGGCCGGCTGGCCGAGCTGGTCGAGCGCCGCACCGTGGTCGACACCCGCAACCTGCTCGACGCCGACGTGCTACGCCGGGTCGGCTTCGAGGTCCACAGCATCGGCCGCCGCCCCACCCGTGCGCTAACCCCTTCCTGAGCGACGCCGACGCGGGGGACGATGAGCTAGCTGTAGGACATGTCGATCACGATCGCCGTGGCAGACCTGCTTACCAGTGGCTAGACCCAATGAGCGGCGGTCCCTAACGCCTCCCCGATGAACTCCCTGACCCAATCTATCACTCTCAGTGACTACGTGGCTGTTCCTTTTGTCAAGCGAGGGCTCAAGTCCGTTACGGCTGTGTCGCGGAACACACGAGCTGCTTGATCATTGCGTTGTAGACCGGCGCGCGGGGGAATGGTTGGATCTGACCAATGGCCCGGTAACCCCACGATAGGTACGCTCGTTGGGCCGCTGGCATCTCTGGGCGGACTAGCAGGG